>NZ_MPOI01000013.1:0-504192 GCF_001896145.1 Archangium sp. Cb G35 | reverse complement strand
GGGCGGGGTGGACCCCAAGCGCTACCTGCGAGAGGCCGCGCTGGCGGCCCTGCGCGGGGAAGCGATTCCCCTGCCCAACCAGCTCGCGCAGTCCGCTGCGGGCTGACTCGCCACGGCACTCATTCCCACCTGTCTTGAGCTGACCGGGCGCCGCGCTGGCTGTCGCACCGCGGTGAGCGCTCCCTCATGCCCCGCGCTCGTCGTCAAGCTCCTCGACCACGGGGCTCGGCGAGCATTTACGCCCATCTCAGCTCTTCCAGCCTCGCCGCCAGGTACGCCTCCAGGATTCGTGCATTTCGGAATGCCTCTCCGTTCAGGTTGACCAAGGCGAAGGCGTCCCGAATCTCCTGCTCGAGCGTCCCGCAGTTGTCGCTCCTGGTTCTTGAAAGAATTCCATCCACGCGACCATTGAAGGCGTCTATAACGAATCGGATTGCGGCCTCCTTCCGTTTGGCTTCCGCATAGTCACACTCCGCGGCGTGGCCTTCCTCCACCATTCGCCGGGACTGCTCCCGGGCCGACTTCAACTTGACTCCTGCCTCCAGATGGCCGAAGTCCGAAGCCAGCTCATCGAGAAGGCTTCGCGTCGGAACGACGTACTTGTCTCCATAGCCGTCGATCACGTTGCGGATCGCGCGAATGGCCTGCTCCAACGCATCCTTCTCTCGCAGGGCAATGTATGCATTTCCCGCAATCCGCTCAGCGCCCTTGTGAGCTTCGTCCAGGATTCTCCGCGCATCCTGGGTTGCCTTGCCGAGGATGGAGTCCGCTTCTGACCGCAGTTCCTTGAGCTTGTTGCTTGCCTCACGAAGTTCGATTTCGCTTCGGGCTCTGGATGCCGCGGAAAAGGTCTCGGCTTGCTGTTTGAGCGCACTTGCCAGCTTGATCGCCTCGTCGAGAGCTCGTTTGGTGTCCTGTTCCGCGTTCGCGAGCCCTTGGAACCTCAACAGTGGTTCGAAGGTCGCCATCGCCTTTTTGAATTCCTCTTCAAAATGGGCGCGTACCCTCTCTGCTTCGGCCTGCGCGTTTCCCCGCTCGCGCGACAACTCCGCGTCCACGTCCTCGAGTCTTTTGCTGACCTCCTGCCTGAGACGCTCCCGTTCGGCAAGGGAGTCGGCCCGCACCTTCGTGAGTTCCTGCTCGACTTCCGATAGTGACCGCTGGGTCTTTTGCCACCGCGCGCGCAGCACGAACGCCCAAATCGCGACCGGGATGAATCCGAAACCGCATGCGAAGAATATCAATCCCAATAGGATTTCCATGATGAGCCTCTCCGAAGGTGTCTACTCGAGTTCCTCGAGGAGCCGATTCGCGGTTTCGATGACCGACTGAAGCGAACTGGCGGGTTCGGTGAAGAGAACGTCTGAAGGAGTGAAGGCGATGATGGGTTGGAATGCGCCGGTGCGGCGAGAGGCCTTGAAATTCGTTCGAGTTTGCAGTCCGTCCAACGCATCCGATGGATCGAGGGTGTCGAACGGTAGACGCTCCATCTGCTTTCGATGAATGATCGTGGAGAGTACGGGGGAAAGCGCCGGGAGCCCGTCAGCCGAATACGCCGTCACGAGGACTGCCTTCACCGGCAGGAGCGCATGAACCTCACGAGCCACTCGCAAGACCAATGAGCACACGTAGTCCTGGTAGAGCTCGACGAATTGGATGCGGGGCATGGCCTTCGTCGACAGCTTGCCGGTCGAGGTCAATGTTTGAACCTCAGGAGGTAGAATGGCCGAACCCTGGGCCGTAATCCTTGCCTCCACCAGATGGGGCGAGTGGATGTCGAAATCCACTGCAATTCCGCCAGGAGGTGCCATGGAGTGATAGGAAATCTCCCGTAGGACGCGCCGGTAACTTTGAGAGTCCCCCTGAAGGATACCTTGCGCCAATGCAACGGAATCGGCCTGCTCCAGGGCTTCCTCCTGGAATGCCCGTTGTGCGGAATGGAACCGGTCTGAATCCTCCGCCACGGCAGACCCCATGTTCGGCAATTGTGCCGAGGGGACCTCAAACAGGGTGAGTAGACGGGTTCGACGGTCGGCTGAGCGTTCCGCCCAGTGGGTGAGGGTCACCGGTGCAGGAGGCAGACTGGCCGCGAGCGCTCGCCAATCGATAGGAGCGCTACATGCCTTGTGCGCCGACTTCAGTTCCTCGATCCGCGTCTTGCTCTCCTCCGCGGATTCGCGCGCAAGGCGCAGCTGATTCTGTCGCTCTTGTTCCTTTGCCTCCCTCTTTCGCGTCGACGCGTAGGAATAGCGGCCCATCATTTCCCCCTTCGGTCGCCAATCGGCTGATGCACCCTCAGGCTCCAGGCTACCTCTCCACCGGACCAGCGCACAGCCCGGGCCAGCCCGTGGATGCCGTCCGAGCTGTAAAAAATGCAGGCGGCCGAGGGGCGAACGCGTCCAGACGATTTCGAACGACCGGCCGATGATTCTGGCGGCCGGAGGCAGTCCATGAGGCAAAACAGCGCAGCCTGGACTGAACCCCTTTCGAAGGAGCAATTCCATGCGAAGAGTCGTGGCCGGAGCTTTCGTCAGTCTCGATGGCGTGATGCAGGCGCCGGGTGGTCCAGAGGAGGATCCGACCGGTGGCTTCAAGTTCGGCGGCTGGGTGGTGCCGTATTGGGATGACGCCATTGATGCGTCGCTCGGCGAAGGCTTTTCACAGCCCTTCGACCTTCTTCTCGGCCGGCGCACCTACGACATCTTCGCGGCGCATTGGCCCTACATCGAGACCGATCCCACGAAGAGCACCTTCGACGCGGGGAACGCCCAGGTCGCGGAGACGTTCAACCGCGTGACCAAGTACGTGGCCACCCACTCTCCCGAGACGCTCACCTGGAAGAACACGCAGTGGCTCGGCAAGGACGTCGCGGACGCGGTGCACGCGCTCAAGAAGCAGGAGGGTCCGGTGTTGCTCGTTCAGGGCAGCAGCGAGCTGCTCCAGACGTTGCTCGCCCATCAGCTCGTCGATGAGCTGCGTCTCCTCATCTACCCGGTGCTGCTGGGCCGAGGGAAACGGCTGTTCGGGCCCGGCATCGCCCCCGGCGCCCTGAAGCTCACCAGGTCCGCGGTCGCCCCCACGGGCGTCGTCATCGCGACGTACGAACGTGCCGGGGAGGTGAAGAGCGGGTCATTCGCGTTGGACAAGCCGACCGAAGCGGAGCTTGCCCGGCGCAAGACGCTCACTTCCGGCGGGTAGCGCGTCGAGCCGATTCAGAAGGTGGATGCGCCGGGCTCCGCGACCGGAGCGCGCTGACGGCGTAGCTGTGGTTGGGGCCGCACGTTTCTCCGGCGGCCCCTCGCGTTCATACCGCGCCGCGGCACGTCTCAGTTGGACTCGGGCTCCGGAGCGAAGCGGTCACAACTGACGCGCACCGCGTCGAGGCGCCCGTAGAGACCATGCGCCCCGTCCTCGGGACCCGCGGTGAAGAAGAGCGTATCGGTGGGCTGGTTCGCCACGCCACTGCCGAAGGCCAGTCCCCACAGACCATCGATCTTGATCGTATTGCCATCGGGCCCCTCCAACCGGCCCTCGCAGTGACCGGTCTGCGGATCATAGACGTTGATGATGCCGTCGCCGGAGTTGGCCACCAGGAGCTTGCTGCCGAACTTGCCGAAGCTGGCCGGAGCCAACGCCAGACCCCAGGGAGCGTTCAACTTGCCGCGCGAGATGAGGCGCCGGACGAAGCGGCCATTGGCATCGAAGATGCTGACGTAACCCAGCCCCTTGCCGGTGAGCTCCTCATCCCGGGTCCGGTCCTGTTTGGCGTAGGTGACGTAGAGGTTGCCATTGATGTTCTGGATGCCGAAGGGCGCGAAGCCCGAGGGAATGAAGGGGTCCGTGAAGGAGCCCGGCAGCGTGGCGGGCGCGAAGGTGCTGTCGAAGACGTCGATCTTCCCGTTGCGGAAGTCCGTCGCGTACAGGAAGAACCCCGTGCCATTGGGCGCGAGGGCGAGGCCCTTGTAGTTGGCGCCGGTGCTGGAGTTGTCCACGACGGTGAAGGAGTTCGTGAGATTGATGGCCGGAGCCCAGGCGGTGATGGAGCCCTGCTCGGTGGCGAAGATGAAGAAGCTGGTAGCCGAGACGTCACCCTGGGTGACAGCGAACTGGCCGGTGCCATTGAAGACGATGCCGGTGGGCCTGCCCGGTCCGGTGTCTCCCGGAGGAGGCGGGACGGTCACCACGAGCGGGTTGGGCACTCCGTCGCCGTCATAGAGCGTGGAGAGGCCGGTCCCGTTGTCGTTGACCCAGACGAGACCGAACGGGTTGAACGCGATGCCCCACGCGTTGACCAGGTTGGGATCGGTGTTCGCCGCGAACCCATCCCTGTCGGCGACGAGGTTGCGTTGCTCATAGGCATTGGGTTGCTTGCACGAATCGTGGGCGGAACTGGCCGCGGGTGCCAGGGAAGCGGCGAGCGCGAGTGCCAGCACAGGGCTCCGCCAGGAGCCCGGAAGAAATGAAGCATTCATTGTGTGTCCCCCCTCCACGAGGCCGCCAGGACAGCGGCCTCGTCGGACGGGAACGTGGGAGCCGATGCGAGGAGCGACAACCCACCCCGGCGGCCGTGAAAGCCGAGCACTACTGTCCCCCTCTCCCCTCGCCCCCCTGCCCCACCCCGTGCCCTCCCGCCCACCAGGCACACGAACGAGCGAACGGAGGCCCGTGCTTGTTGCCCTGTCCCCGAGTGCACATCTCCGAGGCGTTGACGGCTGCGTGAAAGCAACGGGTCCTGGATCCGCCCGCGGCCCGTACAAGGGAGCAACGAGCGATGCGACGAGCAATCGTTAGCGCTGGACTGCTGTTCGGACTGGCCGGCTGCGCGGGAGTGCAGCAGGCACCGCCCACCAGGCAACTGGTGGACTCCGAGGTCTCCATCCGCCAGGCGGAGGCAGCGGGGGCCGAGTCGGTAGCGGATGCGGCGCAGCACCTGCAGTGGGCGCGGGAGCAGGCGAGCGAGGCGCGCCGGCTGCTCGAGCGCAACGAGCGGGACAAGGCGGCGCTCTTCCTGAAGCGCGCCGAGGCGGACGCGGAGCTGGCCCTGGCCCTGGCGCGTGAGGCACCGGCCCGGGCCGAGGCCGATCGGTTGCTCCAGCAGGTCCAGCAACTCCAGGGCACGGTGCAGTGACAGCCACACGTAAGGAGAAGGTCATGCGGGGATGGAAACATCTGACGTGGGGCGTGCTGGGTGCCGCCGTGTTCGCGGGGTGCGCGGCGAGCACGCCCCGAGAGCTGCTGGATGCGCGCTATGCCTATCAACGGGCCTCCACGGGGCCGGCGGCGCAGTACAGCCCGGATGCCCTCGTCGAGGCGCGCGAGGCGCTCAACGAGGCCAACCGCTCCTTCGAGCGGGAGCGGGACTCGGAGAACACACGCACGCTGGCGTATGTGGCGCTGCGCAAGGCGCAGATCGCCGAGTCGCAAGCCCGGGCCGTGGTAGCCGAGCAGGAGCGTGTGGCGGCGGAGCAGCAGCTCGCCATGGCCCAGACATCGGATGCAGAAAGGACGCGGCAGGAGCTGGACAAGGCCCGCGCGGAGCTCGCCGAGGCCCAGCGCCTGCGCACGGAGGCGGAGCAGCGGCAGGCCCAGCTGCAGCAACAGCAACAGCAGGAGGCCCAGGCGCAGGCCCAGCGCAAGCAACAGCAACAGCAGGAGGCCCAGGCGCAGGCCGAGCAACAGCGGCTGGAGCAAGCCCGGCGTGAGGAGCAGGAGCGCCAGGCGCGGCTCGACGAGGCCCAGGCGAAGATGGATCAACTCAACGCCCAGCTCGAGCAGGAGCGCCAGGCGCGCCTCCAGGCCGAGCAGCGCGCCGCCCAGGCCGAAGCCGAGGCCCGCGCCCAGGCGCAGGTGGCCAGCGAGCTGCGCAACATCCGGCAGGTGCAGGTGAAGGAGGAAGCCCGCGGGCTGGTGCTCACCCTCTCCGGCAGCGTGCTCTTCCGCTCGGGGAGCGCGGATCTCCTGCCCGCGGCCAAGCGCAGGCTGGACGAGGTGGCCGAGGCGCTGAAGAAGACGCAGAGCCCGCTCCTCATCGAGGGCCACACCGACAGCCAGGGCCCCACGGATCTCAACGAGGAGCTGTCCTACGAGCGCGCGGGAGCGGTGAGGGACTACCTCGTGGAGCGCGGCGTGGACAGCGCGCGTGTCCGCACCGACGGGCGCGGCGAGGAGCAACCCGTCGCCTCCAACAAGAACGCCGAGGGCCGCGCGAACAACCGCCGGGTGGAGATCGTCATCGAGCGCGGTATCGGCGGAGGCGGTGAGCAGCAACAGCAACAGCAGCAGCAGCAGCCCACTCCGGAGCGCTGAGCCGGGAAGAAACACCCGCCGGACATGACAAGGCCCCGTTGCCTCCTGGAGGCAGCGGGGCCTGGTGCTTCCCGCCGGGCGCGCGTTACGGCTTCGCCGGAGCGGCCGTCAGCTGCGACGGGTGGGTGGGCACCTGGATTTCACCGGAGACGACCTTGGCGCGCAGCTCCTCCACCTTCTGGAGGGCCTCGGCCTTGCCCGGGAAGTCCACGCGGACGGGAGCGTAGGTGACACCGCCCTCCTTGAGGCCCAGCGTCACGTCACCGCCCTCCAGCTTGCCCTGGGACAGGTCGCGCACGGCCTCGTAGACGCCCAGGTCCACGCGCTTGAGCATGGAGGTCAGCACGGCCTCCGGGGCCAGGTGCGACTGGTCCGAGTCCACGCCGATGACGAACACCTGCTTGCCGGCGGCGCGCGCCTCCTTCACCGCCTGGATGACGCCGAGGCCGTCCGAGCCGGCCGCGTGGTAGACGACGTCCGCGCCCTTGTTGACGAGGTCCTGGCCCACCTGCTTGCCGGCGGCCACGTTGTCGAAGGTGCCCGTGTAGTTCACCAGCACGGTGGCCTGGGGCTTCACCGCGGCCACACCAGCGCGGAAGCCCGCCTCGAACTTCTTGATGAGGGGCACCTCCATGCCGCCCACGAAGCCCACCTTGTCGTTCTTGGAGGCCAGGGCCGCCAGCGCGCCCACCAGGAAGCTGCCCTGCTCCTCGCGGTACATCACCGTGCGTACGTTGGGCAGCGTGTAGACCTTGCCGTCCGCGGACACCAGCGGGCTGTCGATGAGGAGGAACTTCGCGTCCGGGTTGCGCTTCGCCACCGTCTCCACGGCGTTCTCGAGCATGAAGCCCACGCCGATGGACAGGGACACGCCCTCGTCCACCAGCGTCTGGAGGTTGGGCTCATAGTCCTCGGCAACCTTGCTCTGCAGCACCACCGGAGCGACACCCACCGGGGCGATGCCGCGCGTGGCCAGGTCCTGCTGGAGCGTCTCCTTCAACTCGTCCGGGGTGGCGTCCTTGTAGCTGCCCCCTTCCATCTTCTTGCCCGCGCCCCACAGTTCCAGCCCGCGCAGCGCCGAGTCATTGAAGGAGTGGTCACCGCGGCCGCCCACGTCCGTCACCAGGCCCACCTTCAGCGTCTTCGCCTTCGGCGCGGTGGCGGCCGGAGCATTGCCGGGAGCGCCCTCCGGCTTCGCCGCCTCCTGCTTCTTGCAGGCGGACACGAGCACCAGGGCGGACAGCAGGGACAGTCGCAGGAAGGGGCGGGAAGTGGCCATGGCGCGGGCTGTAGCAGAGCCGCGCCCGCCCCTCAAGTCACGCCCCGGGAGACGTCAGGCCAGCAGGGCCGCGCCGATCAGCCCGCTGTCGTCACCCAGCTCGGCGTCGGAGATGAGCAGCCCCTCGCGCGAGGTGGTGGAAGCGAACGCCTGCACGCCCTCCACCACGCGCCGCCGGATGCCGGGGCAGTGCGTCAACACGCCACCGCCCAGGATGAGCCGCGCCGGGTTGAGCACCGTCACCTGGTTGGCGACGGCGATGGCCAGCATGAGGCTGGCGCGCTCGTAGATTTCACGCGCCTCGGCGTCGCCCGCGTCCGCCGCCTGCTCCAGCGTCACCGGCGTCACCCGGGCCGGGTCTCCGCCCGTCAGCTCCATCAGCACGTGCGAGCGGCCCGTGGCCAGCAACTCGCGCGTCTGCGCGATGAGGTTGTGGCCACCCGCGTACGCCTCCAGGCAGCCCAGCTCGCCGCAGCCACACCGCCGCCCGTTGGGCACCACCTTGATGTGGCCCAGCTCGCCGGCCACACCGCCGCCGCCGGTCACCAGCTTGTTCCCGGCGATGATGGCGCTGCCCACGCCCGAGCCCACGAACACCGTGTACATGTCATGCGAGCCGCGGCCCGCTCCGGCGTTGAGCTCACCCCAGGCGGCGGCCGACAAGTCATTCACCACCCGGACGGGGTAGCCCAGGCGCGTGCGGAGCAGCTCCCCCAGCGGCACGTTGCGCCAGCCGAGGTTGGGCGCCACGGCCAGCACGCCCGACTCCCCATGAATCTGTCCGGCCGCGCCCACGCCACACCCCTGCACGGGCATGCCCGCAGCGTCCACCGCGGCCTTGGCGGCGTGGGCAATGGACTCCACCACCGCCGAGGGGCTTCGCTCGCCGAGCGCCATCTTGGCGGAGGCGATGATGTTGCCCTTCGCATCCACCACCGCCGCGCGGGCGAAGGTGCCTCCCAGGTCGATTCCCAGTGTGGGCATGCATGTCCTCCGGTCGGGCAATCAGCCCTTGAGCTTGGAAACGAGCGACGAGACGAGCGCGGCCACTTCCTTGCGCCGGGCCTCGTCCTTGAAACTCCCGTCCGCGTTGAAGGCCTCCGTGGCCCGCGGCAGGTGCACCTGGGTGGGCAGCACGTGCGCACCCGTGGAGGCCAGCACCTGCCTCAGGTGCGGCTGCATGCGTGCGGTGCCGAAAACGCCCGGCGTCGCCCCCATCACCGCCGCCCACTTCTCCGTGAAGAGGCGCTCGGGCGGACGCGACACCCAGTCGATGAGGTTCTTCAACCCGCCCGGGATGGAGGAGTTGTACTCGGGGCTGGCGATGAGCAGCCCGTTGGCGCGGGCCAGCCGGTCCCTCAGTTCCTTCACCAGCGGCGGCCAGCCCTTCGCCTCCACATCCTGGTCATAGATGGGAAGCTGCGCGAGCACCTTGGGGTCCACGACATCGACCTCGGCGCCCTGCGCGCGGGCTTCCGCTACCGCCAGGTCCAACAGCTTCTTGTTGAAACCCCCCGTGCGCGCGCTGCCGCACAGGGCCAGGATATGGGGAGTCGCCATGGGGGGCCTCTCTAACTCAGGCGACCTCGCGCTGCACCTTCTCCACCGTGCCCTCGATGAGCTGGCGGATCTCCTCCAGCCGCTCGGCCGTCTTCGCCTCGAAGCGCAGCACCAGGATGGGCTGGGTGTTGGAGGCGCGGATGAGGCCCCACCCGTCCGGGAAGGTCACCCGCACACCGTCCACGTCCACCAGCGAGTGGCCCGCCTTGCGCAGCGTCTCGGTGGCGCGCTTGACGATCTCGAACTTCTTCTCCTCCACCGTGTCCACGCGCAGCTCGGGCGTGGCGAACGTCCTGGGCACGTCCCCGAGCAGCTCGGACAGCTTCGCCTTCTCGTGGGTGAGGATCTCCAGCAGGCGCGCCGAGGAATAGATGGCGTCGTCGAAGCCGAAGTAGCGGTTCTTGAAGAAGATGTGGCCGCTCATCTCGCCGGCCAGCTCCGCGTGCTCCTCCTTCATCTTCGCCTTGATGAGCGAGTGGCCCGCCTTCCACATCACCGGCTTGCCGCCGTGCTTCGCGATGTCGTCGTACAGGGTGTACGAGCACTTCACCTCGCCGACGATGGCGGCGCCCGGGCTCTCCTTCAGCACGTAGCGGCTGAAGAGGATCATGATCTGATCGCCCCAGAGGATGTTGCCCTGGTCATCCACCACGCCGATGCGGTCGCTGTCGCCGTCATAGGCGATGCCCACCTCGGCCTTCTCGCGCTTCACCGCCGCGATGAGGTCCTGCATGTTCTCCACCACGGTGGGATCCGGGTGGTGGTTGGGGAAGGTGGCGTCCATGTCGCAGAAGAGCGGCACCACCTCGAAGCCCATGCTCTCGAAGAGCGGCACGCCCACGGCGCCACCGGTGCCATTGCCCGCGTCGATGACGATCTTCATCCCCTTGCGGCCCACCTTCACCGTCTGACGGACGAAGTGGTAGTAGGGCGTGTGGATGTCGAAGGGGCTGACGGCGCCCGGCGTGGCGGCCGTCTCGAAGTCGCGCGCCTCGATGAGCTTGCGCAGCGCCTGGATTTCAGGGCCGTGGAAGGTCGTCTTGCCCGCGCCAATCTTGAAGCCGTTGTACTCGGGCGGGTTGTGGCTGCCGGTGATCATCGCCAGGCCGTCCACCGGCAGGGTGTTGGCGGCGAAGTAGGTCAGCGGCGTGGGCACCACGCCCACGTCGAGCACGTTCAACCCGGTGGAGGTGAGGCCACGGCAGAGGGCGTCGCGGAAGCGTGTGGAGGACTCGCGGCAATCGCGGCCCACCACGATGGAGCGACCACCCTTGCGCCGCACCACGGTGCCGAGTCCCTTGCCCAGCAGTTCCACCACCTCGACGGTGAGGTCCTTGTCCACCAGGCCACGGATGTCGTACTCGCGGAAGATATGCGCGTTCATGAGGCTGTTTCCTGATGCCCTCGAAGGGGGAGGCGGGGTCGAGGGCGGCGCACTGTATACACAAGCCCGGGGCGGGGGGGTATTCAAGCGGAGCCCCTGCCCACCGCTGAAAGCTTCCCTCCCCGGGCGCCCGGGGAGGAGCGGGCCTCCCCGCCCGGGTGCACCCTCCGTGTAACCCCTCGTGACTTCAGGAGGGCCGGGGAGAGGAACCGGCCCGCCCGAGCGCTGCTACGGCCTGCTCCTCGGGTCCGCCGGATCGCTCCCGGCGTCCCGCTCGTCCCCGTCCAGGAAGCCGTCCCCGTCCCGGTCGATGCCCATCCGCTCGCCCGCGCCCGGGGGCGTGCAGGTGTACGTCAGCTCCAGCCCACCGAGGATCGCCAGCTGCCGCAGCGCCGCCTCCGGCACCGCCGGGAGCCTCCTCCGGTCCGGCACGAACCTGCCCGAGCCGGCGTAGAAGAAGCCCTGCTCGCGCTGATTCAGCGATGTCTTGGCGATCAGCTCGCACTCCCCCGCGTTCGCGCGGGCCAGGAGGAGATTCAACCGGGGGTTCACCGCCGCGGCGTTGGCGCGGGTGAGCGTCACCTGCTGGCCCACGATGGGCGCCAGGTTGCTGTCGAAGGCGAGCATGAAGCTCTCGAGCTTGCGGCGCATGGCATCACCCTCGGCGTTGGCCGGGAGGCCCGTGACGTTGTCCGGCCCCTGCGTGAAGGCCATGACGCGGTTGAAGCGGAACATGGTGTCCACGCTGCCGTCATGGATGAAGCCAAAGCCTCGCACCTGGTCACCCATGAACTCGTTGTCGCCCGGGTTGAAGATGGGCGTCTGCGGCATGCCGAACATGCCGACCTTCTGGTACATGTTGCGCAGGTGCGGCACCTTGAGCACCTGGGCCGCGAAGGGGAACGCGCTCCGGCCGTCCGCTCCGAAGAAGCCGGGAATCTTCGCGCCCGGGTTCGCGCCGGGCTTGATGACGTGGCACGACTCGCACGTGATGTGGAAGACGATGTTGGAGGGCACGTCGAAGAAGAAGCCGCGTGCTTCCCGCTGCTCGGGCGTCAGGGAATTGTCGAGCGCGCGGACGGGGTTGGGCGGATACATCACCTGCAGCATGAAGTCCGTGAAGGCCTGCATGTCGGCCTCGGGGATGGGCGCGTGGCGCCCGAGCAGATCCTCGAACGCGCCGTTGAACTTCTTGAATGCGGCCTCTTCGTTGAAGGAGCCGCTGTCCGGCTGGGCGCTGGGCTCGTCGTTGCCGCCGGTGCGGTCGCCGCGCCAGTGCATGGGCCCGTGGTTGGCCATGCCGCGCAGGCTCTGGGTGGCCATGGGCCCCTTCAGGGGATGGAAGTCGGGGTTGATGATGGGGCTGCCCACGAAGGGGCCGGGGTTGGTCTCCACGCCGTTGTCCGGGTTGCCCAGGTCCCATGCCAGGCTGTCGAAGTCACCGAAGACGTGGCACGTCGCGCACGACGAGTCACCGTGGCTGGAGCTGAAGGACGCGTCGTACAGGAAGCGCCGCCCCTTCACGATGCTCGCCGGCTCGGGGTTGTACATTCCCACGTGGCCGATCTCCGCGCGACGGCGGGTGTCGACCACCGAGATGGAGTTGTCGAACCGCGTCATCACATACAAGCGGCCGTGGCGCTCATCGAGCACCAGCCCCGTGGGGCCACCGCCGGTGAGCCGGATGTGGTGGGCAGCGTTGGGGACGAAGGTGTCGTTCTCCAGTTCCGCCGTGTTGAAGATGCCGACCTTGTTGGAGCCCAGCGCGGCGACGAAGAGCGTCCTGCCATCGCCGGAGACCACCATTCCCGTGGGCAGGGCCAGGCTCTTCTTGTTCTCGTCGTTCGGGAGGGGCGCGCAGCAGGCATCGTAGTTGATGTGCTTGTTGAGGTGGCGCGGCGTGACGCCGGCGCGGCTCAGCACGGTGATGCGGTTCTCGTGGAAGCGCCCCTTCACCGAGTGGCCCGAGAATTCGCCATTGCCCTCGAAGCGCTTCTCGTTGAAGGCCTCCGTGTTGGAGACGTAGACCTTCCCGCTCACCGGGTTGACGGCCATGTTGTAGAGGATGGTGCCCACCCCGGCGAAGAAGCCGGACGGGCCCGGGAGCTGCGCCGGGGGGTTGGCCATCGCGTCGATGACGAAGACATCCTTGTCCGGCAGCGAGAACCGCACGGAGTTGTCCCAGATGCGCTCCAGCTCATCCACCCAGTGGGCCCCGTTGTATTTGACGATGAGCCCCACCTCGGGCTGCGGCCGCCCGTCCACGCTGGTGTTGGGCGCGGGCAGACCGCCATTCGCCTGACCCCCATCCGGCACGAGGATATGGGAGAGCGTCGTCGTCCGGTTGCCGGAGTGGAAGCCGGCGGCGTAGACGCGCGAGCCATCCGGTGTCACCGCCAGCGAGCGGGGCGTATCGCTGAAGAGCGTCAGGATGGTGCTCGGCATGCCGCTGGCCGGGCTCGCGTTGAATACCCAGACATCGGCACGGCCGATACCGGGCGTGGTGAGCTGGGGATCGTACGGGACGTTCTGGCCACGGTGCGCCGTGGTGATGAAGGCGCGGCTCCGGCCCGGCCCCGCGAAGACGATGTCTCGCGGCTCGTCACCCACGAGCAGGGTGCGGGTGACGCGCCCGGCGTTTCCATTGCCGCTCAGCTCGACGACGCTCACGCTGTCCGAGAGGTGGTTCACCACCCAGACCTCGGTGTTGCTGCGCGCCGCCACGGCGACGGGCTCCAGCCCGACGGGCACCGAGGCGCGGTGCGTCAGGCCACCGCCATGGACGCGGAAGATCTCCAGCCGGTTGTCCGGGGTGTTGACGGCGAAGAGCAGCTTTCCGTCCGGTGACAGCTCCAGGGGACGCACCTGTCCACTCTCGAAGAGGGCGAACGAGGACTCCGCATGCGCGAGGCCCGCCGTGAAGAGACAGACGGCCATGGCCGCGGCGGAAAACCAGGAAGCCACTGGGAAATACGTTGCGTGATGCCGTTCCATCAGGATCACCTGCACGAATGTGAGTGAATGGAGGTCCAACCCACCCGTGGAACGGGCCCCCCCTCACCGTGCAGTGAATCACTATTTCAACATTTGAACCATGTGAGGAAAAGCCCCTACGCGACCTTGGAGTCCGCCCCCGTGGAGGGGAACTTGAAGGTGGCGGTGGCGCCCAATCCCAGCCCCTCGCTTTCCAGCGTCAGCTTGCCGCCCATGAGCTGCGCCGCGAGCGCGCTGGAGTGCAAGCCGATGCCATGGCCTTCCTTGCGGGTGGTGAACCCCTGGGTGAAGAGCCGCCCGTGCACCTCGGGGGCGATGCCCCTGCCATTGTCGATGACCTGGAAGAACACCCACTCCCCTTCCGCATACAGCCGGACGTGGAGCAGGCGTTCCCCCGGGAGCACCTGCTCCATGGCCTGCCGGGCGTTGCTGATGAGGTTGAGGAGGATCTGCAGCAGCCGGTGCCTGTCCACCTTCATCCTGGGCAGCGGCGCCAGCTCCTTCGTCACCCGTACGCTCCACTGTTGCAGGACGCCCGCCTGCAGACGCAGGACCTCTTCCATCACCTCGGCCAGGTCGCACTCCTCCACCAGCAGCGTGGCCTTCGCGTAGGCCTGCTGCATCTGGATGATGGTGCGCACCCGATCGACGTTCTTCGCCAGATCCTCCATGCCCCGCTGCAGGGAGACACGCTCCTGGGTCAGCTCGCCCGCGAGGCCGGAGAGGTAGGTGAACAGCTGGAGACCGCGGGGATCCTTCGTCAGGAAACCCGCGAGGTCGTCGCGGTGCTGAGACAGGAGGCCGACCACCTGCTCGACACGGCCCATGCGCGAGGCCTCGACCGTGCGGCGCAGGGCATCGCTGTCCACCACGAGGCTCGTCAGGGCGTTGCCCACGTCATGCAGCACGCTGGAGGCGACCTCGGCCTTGCCCACCATGCGCGCCGTCTCCACCAGGTTCGCCTGGGCCAGCTTCAGCTCGCGCGTGCGCTCCTCCACGCGGGACTCCAACTCCTCGTTGGCCTGGCGCAGGGCGGTCTCGGCCTGCCGCACCTCGGAGTAGAGCCGCGCGTTCTCCATGGAGATGGAGGCCTGGGAGGCCAGGTGCTGCAACAAGGTGATGCGGCTGGGATTGAAGGCCTCGGCCGTGAGGGCGTTCTCCAGGTACAGCACGCCGTAGAACACCTCCCCCCGATTCAATGGCAGACACAGCACGGAGCCGGCCTGGCTGGAGGTGCCGGCCGGGCTGGAGGAAAAGGCGTGGGGTTGGGAGGCGTCCTCGAGGAGCACATGCTCCCCGGTGCGCCGCACATAGGTGATCAACGTCCAGGGCAGCCGCCAGGAAGCCTGCTCCGGGGACACCGCGCGCACCTCGCCCTCGAAGGACTCCACCTGCGCCGCCACCGTCAACGTCTCGCCTTGCAGCAGCAGGAGGGCGCCCCGCTGGGCTCCCGCGTTCTCCATCGCCACGCGCATGAGGGTGCCCACCAGCCGCTCCAGGTCCATCTCACTGGAGAGCGCCTGCTGCGCCTTGACGAGGCTGAGCGCGTCCAACAGCTTGGAGCCCGTGTCATAGCTGGTGGTGCCCTGGCCACTCAGGACGAGCCGGGAGATGTCCGGCCACTGCTCGTCCAGGTGCCGTACTTTTCCCTCGGCGCCCCACTGGAGATAGGCGTCGCGCGCCTGGCGGGCATAGGCCAGGGCGATGAGAGAGATTCCCGCATCCTTCCAGAAGCGCGAGGCCAGCTCGCTCGCCACGGCGACATCGTGGATGAGGCCATGCTCGCGGGCGGCGTCGATGGCCTCCTCGTAGCCGCGCAGGGCCAGCTCGAGTCTGCCGTGCAGGCGGTGCAGCTCCGCCGCCACCATCCGCTCGGCCGCCCGGAACGTCTCCGGACAGCTCGTGGCCCACTCCTCCAATTGCCGCCGGTGCTGTTGGATGTCCTTGAGGTATTGCTCCCGCAGCGGCGGCGCGGCGTCCCGGCAGCACGCCGCCAGCGTCAGGGCCCTGTAGAGGTGATGGTCCAGCAGTTGGATGCGGCCGAGCACCGCCCAGAGCAGCCCCTGGGCCTTGTCCGCCGCCTGGCGCGCCTCCTCGTAGGCACCCGCCATGAAGCGGGAGCGCGTCTTGATGACGGGATACGAGCACTTCAGCGGGGCCATGCCGGAGAGCAGCAGGCGCTCGATCTCCTCCTCCTGGAATCCCTCCCCGTTCAGGGTGCCGAAGGACTCGGTGAGCCCCCGCATCTGCCGCGAGAAGGCCCCGAGCAGCCCGGTGATGTTCGACGCGTCCCGGAAACCGGCCCTGCGCGCGAATTCGGCATGCGTGACGGCCTCGCGCTCCACCTCGGCCAGCTCGGCGCCCATGGAGAGCTGGAGCCAGGCGATGAAGATGCAGCAGTAACCGGCGATCTGCAGGTCCCCCGACAGGAGCGCCTGCTGGAAGGCCTTCTGGTAGAGCTCCTTCGCCTCCCGCAGCGGCCGGACCCAGAGACTCACGTGTCCCTGGGTGAAGAGGACCCGGGCCCGGTAGGCGGAGATGTCGTTGCGCTCGACGAACTCACACGCCAGCCTGCCAAAGGCATATCCCCGATGGGGGTCCTTGAAGAGGCAGCTCGTCACGAAGCCATACCAGACATAGGCGGAAGCGGACTCGTCGGTGCTGCCATGGCGTAGCGTCAGCGCCACCATGTGGCACAGGTGCAGGGCCAGGAGCGTCTCGCTGGTGAAGAAGGCCGGCGCGAACAGGGCCCCGAGCAGCCCCATCACCGTCTTCACCTCCGGGTCCGTCATGTGGGGCAGCTCGACGAGGCCCTCGATGGAGCGGCCGCCCAGCAGCGACTCCACCTCCTGCCTGGCGGCGTTGACCTCGTCCCAGGTGGGCCGCGCGGGGATGCGGAGCCCGAAGCGCTCCAGACACTCCAGCAGACAGACGGCGGCGGCCTCGGGCTGATTGGAGATGAGGAGGATGTTGCTCTCGAGCCGGTAGACCGCCGCCAGCTCCTGGTGCGAGAGCGGCCTCGCGCGAAGCTCCGAGACGATGCGGCGGGCCTCGGGGCCATTGCCGCACAGCAGCTCGCTGCTGGCCTGTCCCAGGCGCAGCTTGAAGGCCAGCTCGGGCGCCGTCTCCCACAGGTCCCCGGGCATCAGGCGCAGGGCCATGGCGAAGTAGCCGATGGCCGAGCGGTGGGCGGAGGAGGACTGGGCACGGAAGCCCGCCTCGGCATTGAGCCGCGCCAGCCGGGTACGCTCCTCCTCGTCCCCCATCAACTCCACGCCCGCGTTGAGCTGCCCCACCACGTCGAAGAGGCGCTCGCGCAGCTCGCCGGGCGGGAGACGGCCCCACAGCAGCCTGCCAATCTCCAGGTGGACGGCCTTGCGCTCCGGCTCGGCCAGCAGGGCGTAGGCGGCCTGCTGGATGCGATCGTGCAGGAAGCGGTAGTGCTGGGCGCCACTCTGCATCACCAGCTCTTCCTGGAGCGCCGGCTCCAGGCCGAGCTCCACCTCGGAGACGTCCTGCCAGGTGAGGAGGGCCAGCATCTCCAGCGGGAAGGTGTTGCCCACGCACGCGGCCAGACAGAGCAGACGCTGGACCGGAGCGGGCAGTTTGCGCAACCGGCCGGCCATGAAGTCCACCACGTTGTCCGCGTAGGCCATGGCCCGCACGGCGTCCGCGTTCCAGAGCCAGCCGCCTCGCGGCACCCGCTCCACCAGCCCATCCTGATAGAGCGTCTGCAGGAACTGGAGGAGGAAGAAGGGGTTGCCTCCCGTCCTGGCCTGGAGGAGCTCCGACAGCGGCTCGAGCACCTCCTGGCCCGCGCCGGGCAGGGCATCCGCCACCAGTTGGCGCGTCTGCCCGGGCGAGAGCGGCCCCAGCTGAAGGTCCGAGAACCGGGCGCCCTCCTTGCGCGCCTCCTCCAGCACCAGCGCCAGCGGATGCGAGGGGCCCACCTCGTTGTCCCGGTATGCGCCAATCAGCAGCAGGGGCGGCGTGTCCGGGTGGGTGACCAGGAACTTCAGCAGTTGGAGGCTGGCGAAGTCCGCCCACTGCAGGTCGTCCAGGAAGAGCACCAGCGGCCGCCCCGAGGAGGCGAACACCCCGAGGAAGCGCTGGAAGAGGCGGTTGAAGCGGTTGCGCGTCTCGGCGGGTGGCAACTGCGGCGCGGCGGGTTGCTTGCCCACCACCATCTCCAGCTGGGGCACCACGTCCACCAGCACCTGGCCGTTGCCCTCGAAGGCCTCCGCCAACCGCTGACGCCAGGCCGCCACCTCCTCGTCACTGCCCGCCAGCACCTGCTGCACGAGCGCCCGCGTGGCCTGGGCCAGCGTGTCGTAGGGCACGTCGCGTTGCAGCGCGTTGAACTTGCCGCGAAGGAAGAAGCCCCGGCGCTCCAGCACGGGCCTGTGCAGCTCCTGGACGATGGAGGACTTGCCGATGCCCGAGTAACCCCGCACCAGCACCCACCCGGGCCGTCCATCCCGCACCACGTTCTCGAAGGCCCCCAGCAGCGTCCGCACCTCCGCTTCGCGGCCGTAGAGCTGTTGCGGAAGCTGGAAGCGGGCGGGGAAGTCCTGGAGGCCGAGCGGGAAGTCCTCGCTCACGCCCCGCCGCAACGCCTCCTGGCACCGCTCCAGGTCCGCCTTCAGTCCCTCGGCGCTCTGGTAGCGCTCGTCCGCGGCCTTGGCCAGCAGCTTGAGCACCACCGCCGAGAGCATGGCCGGAATCGTGGACACCCACTGGCTCGGGGACACGGGCGTCTGGGAGATGTGCGCGTGGAGCCACTCCAGGGGATCCTTCCCCCGGAAGGGCAGG
This sequence comes from Archangium sp. Cb G35, assembly GCF_001896145.1. Taxonomy (NCBI): domain Bacteria; kingdom Pseudomonadati; phylum Myxococcota; class Myxococcia; order Myxococcales; family Archangiaceae; genus Archangium; species Archangium sp. Cb G35. The sequence goes on along the minus strand of NZ_MPOI01000013.1, from coordinate 485,857 downwards.
CGCCCCGTGAGGAGCTGGTAGAGCGTCACTCCCAACGAATAGAAGTCCGTGCGGTAGTCCACCGCCCGGTTGATGCGCCCCGACTGCTCCGGGGACATGTACGGCAGCGTGCCTTCCACGAGGGAGACGGTGGAGCCCTCCACGTGCTCCACCTGTCGCAACGAGGCGAGGCCGAAGTCGATGAGCCACACCTCCCCTCCCGGTGACAGGAGGATGTTGGCGGGTTTGATGTCCTTGTGGATGACGCCGCGGCGGTGCATCTCCGCCAGCGTGGCGGCCAGGGGAATCGCGATGGAGAAGAAAGCGGAGAGCTCCAGGGGCTGACCCAGCTGCTCCGAGAGGGCCTTTCCCCCCACGTCCTCCAGCAGCAACACCGGCCGCTCCCGGAGCACCTCACAGCCCCGGGCGGCGAGCACCCCGGGCGTCCCCCGCAGGCGCTGCAACACGTCGTACTCACGCTGGTAGCGCGCACGCTCGCGGGGGCCGAGGTGCTCGTTGCGCGGAGTCTTGACGATGACGGGTACCGCGTCAGCCTCGCGCAACGCCTGGAACAGCAGGCTGCTGCTCGTCATCTGGAAGAGGCCGAGGAGCTTGTACCCGGGGATATCCATCATGGTGGTGCGGCGGGTTTTTAACACCTCGACTGAACCGCCCAAAGACGGACCCACCCGCCGTCGCTCGCTCGACAGCGCATGGCCTACTCAGTGTAGGAGTACATCCCCCCGCACCGTATGGCTTCAGCCTACGGGGAAGTCCCTAGCCGGCGCGCTCGCGGGCCTCCTGCTCGCGATCGAAATCCACGAGGGCCTGGATGATGCGCTCGCGGGAGTCGGTGAGCAGCAGGTAGCGCGCGTAGTCATGGCCCCGGGCGAGGTGCTCCAGGACCGGGTAGACGGGCCGCGTGCGCGTCCAGAAGTCCTGGCCCAGGAAGATCATCGGGCTGATGACTCCCACGGTGTTGTAGTGGTTCTGGCAGGCGTCCTGGAAGATCTCCTGGATGGTGCCGGCACTGCCCGGGGAGTAGACGACGCCGCCCCTGGCGATGGTGAGCAGACCATCCTCGCGCACGCTGTTGGCGAAGTACTTGGCGATGTGCGTGGCGAAGGGATTGGGCGGCTCGTGGCCGTAGTGCCAGGTGGGAATGCCCAGGCTCTCGCTGACGACACGGTCCGCGTCCCGGAGGGGCCAGGTGGCGCGCACCTCGAAGGCACGCGAGAGCCACTCGCGGTCCTTGTAGCTCGGGGCCTTGGCGAGGAGCTCGAGGGCGGCGGACAGCTCGGCGTCGGTGCGCCGGGCGAACCAGGCGCCCACGTGCGTGGCCTCCATGGCGCCCGGGCCGCCGCCGCTCACCAGGAAGAAGCCGAGGCGCGCCAGCTCACGGGCCAGCTCCACGACCGCTCGGTAGTCTGGCTGGCCCCGGAGCATGGAGTGGCCGCCCATGATGGCCACCACCCTGCGCGGCCGGCCCTGGCTGTGCTGCGCGAGCACCTCCTCCATGGCATCGGTGATGGCATGGTCGTGGAGCCGCTGCGCCAGCGTCTCCAGCAGCGAGGGGGAGTTGGCCGCGCCGCGCGAGTTCCAGTGGGCATAGATGCGGGCGTCCGGTGTGTCGGCGTAGCTCTCGGGATGCGTGGGGTCGAAACCGGCGTACAGCTCCTCGGGAGAGTAGAGGCCGCCCCGGTAGGGCGAGTAGGGCAGCCCCGAGAAGGGCGGGAAGACCATGGCCCCGTGGGCAATCACGGCCTGCAGCGCCTGCGTCTCGAGCTGGCAGCCCAGGAAGACGGTGCCCGTGAGGTCCGCGCCCAGCAGCACCCGTGACTGTTTTGTCAGGTCCAGCCCTTGAAGGATGACGTTGGCGAGGCTCTTGCCGCCCGACAGGTGCTGCTCGAATGCCACCAGGGTTTCAATCTCGACCACGAGGAACTCCCGAAGATGAAGGGGGACTCGAAGATAGCAAGTCCGAGCTTCTGGCAGACTCGAACCATGCCGAGAATGCTCTCCGTCTGGGTTCCGCTCGCCCTGGTGCTCACACTCGCCTGCGCGACAGTCCCGCGCCCCGCTCCACCCGTCGCCAGGCAACAGCCCCACGCCATCACCCTGCACGGTGACACGCGCCAGGATGAGTACGACTGGCTGCGCGAGAAGGACAACCCCGAGGTGCACGCCCACCTCGAGGCCGAGTCGGCCCATGCCCGGGCCTTCATGCAACCCACCGCGGACCTCCAGGAGCGGCTCTACCAGGAGATGCTCGGGCGCATCCAGCAGACGGATGCCAGCGTCCCCTACTCCAAGGACGGCTACCTCTATTACTCGCGCTCCGAGCAGGGAAAGTCCTATGCCATCCACTGCCGCAGGCATGCCAGCCCCGGCAGCCCCGAGGAGGTGCTGCTCGATCTCAACGTGATCGCCGAGGGGCACCGCTACTTCAAGCTCAAGGAGTTCCAGGTCAGTGACGATGGCCAGCGGCTGGCCTTCTCCGTCGATACCAGCGGAGCGCGTGATTACACGCTCTACATCAAGGACCTACGCTCCGGCGCGCTCCTGCCCGAGCGGCGCGAGCACGTCGATGACGTGGCCTGGGCCGCCGACAACCGCACCCTCCTCTACACCACCGAGAATGCCGCGAAGCGCTCCCACCAGCTCTGGCGCCATGTACTCGGCGAGGAGCGGGACGCCCTCGTCCACGAGGACACCGATGAGCGATTCAACGTGTACCTGTGGCGCTCGCGCTCGCGCGAATACTTCATCATCCTGAGCCGCAGCCGCGACACGAGCGAGGTGCGGGTGCTGCCCGCCCATGCCCCCGATGCCCCGCCACGCGTGGTGGCGCCTCGCGAGCAGGGCCACAAATACTCCGTGGACCACCGGGGCGGGCTCTTCTACATCCGCACCAACGCCGGAGCCCCCAACTACCGGCTCGTCACCGCCCCGGTGGACGCTCCCGGGCCAGAGAACTGGAAGGAGTTCCTGCCCCACCGCGACGCGGTGATGGTCGTACAGTTGGAGGTCTTCTCCAGCCACCTCGTCACCCGCGAGCGCGAGGGAGGCCTGGAGCACCTGACGGTGACCGACCTCGCCTCGGGGGAGCGCCACCGGGTGGCCATGCCCGAGCAGGTGTACGAGGTGGAGTTCGCCCAGAACGAGGAATGGAACACCCGGAGCCTGCGCTTCCGCTACGAGTCCCCCATCACGCCGGCCTCGACCTTCGACTACGACATGGCGACGCGCGAGCGGGTGCTCCTCAAGCAGGAGACGGTCCTCGGAGGGTACGAGCCCTCGCGCTACACCACCGAGCGCCTGCACGTGACGGCGGCGGACGGCACGGGCATCCCGGTCAGCCTCGTCTACCGCAAGGATTTGAAGAAGAACGGCAGCGCGCCCATGTACCTCAAGGGCTACGGCGCCTACGGAGCCACGCCCTCCCTGGGCTTCTTCGCCAATGACCTGTCCATGCTCGACCGGGGAATGGTGGTGGCCACCGCCCACGTGCGCGGTGGCGGGGAGTTGGGCGAGGCCTGGCACGACGGTGGCCGCCTGCACCGGAAGATGAACACCTTCACCGACTTCATCTCGGTGGCCGAGGCGCTCATCGCCCGGGGCTACACCTCGAAGGAGCGGCTGGCCATCTGGGGCGGCAGTGCCGGGGGGTTGCTGGTGGGGGCCGTGCTCAACCTGCGCCCGGACCTCTTCCGGGTGGCCCTCGTGCACGCACCCTTCGTGGACGTGCTCACCACGATGCTCGACCCGTCACTGCCGCTCACCGTCCCCGAGTACGAGGAGTGGGGCAACCCCACGCTACCCGAGGACTACGCGTACATCCGGCAGTACTGCCCCTATACCAACGTGAAGGCACAGCCCTACCCGGCGCTTCTGGTGATGGCGGCGCTGAACGACAGCCAGGTGATGTACTGGGGGCCCGCCAAATGGGTGGCCCGGCTGCGGGCCCACAAGACGGACTCCCATCCCGTGCTCCTCCAGATGGACATGGCCGCGGGACACACGGGAGCCTCCAGCCGCTACGACCAGCTGCGTGAGACGGCCTTCACCTTCGCCTTCGTCTTCACACAGCTGGGACTGGAGCGCTGACGGCTTCCAGCAGCTACTGCTCAGCCCACCTGAGCGGATAGAGGGCTCGATGATTCACGCGTTCCTGACACACCGCCAGGTGATACTTGCCGCCGATGGTGATGAAGGCATGCCTGGTGGAGAAAGGAGTATTCGCGAGCCATGACTCCGCATCTTCCTTCGTATTGAATGCGGCCACGGGTGGGGGCAGTCCCTCCTCCAGATGACTTCCGATGAACTCCTCAAGGGTTGGAATCGGAAGAAAGCCAGGCTCCCTCCGCTCGCGGCTCCGCTTGACGGAGTAGTACTGATTCCCGATCAGCACCCTGGCGCCATAAGGTGGGACAGGTTGCTCGTCCAGCCATGTCTCCGCTTCGGAATCCGTTTTGAAAGCAGCGATGACGGGCGGGAGGGTGTCGGCCTCCCAGTAACGAAGATACTCTTCGAGGCCCTTCTTCTGGCCGGAACTCTCGATGAACGAGAGTGCATCCATGACCGCGAGGAGAATCTCCTTCTCCTCGGTGGAGGAGGACTCCCTTCGGATGCGTTCGAGGAGTTCTAGGACCTGAACGAACAAAGGAGCAGGTGGATGGACGGAGGGTCTGCTCGTGCGGAATTCGTCGAAGCGATAGAGCTGGCCGGTGAAGTAGACGAAGGCAACCGCGCCATTCGCAACATCGAGGAGCTCGCGCTCCTCCTCGGACGGACTGTCCTCCTGATACCTGCCGAGCAGCGGCATCGCGTCGCCCGGGAAGTATTCGATGATCATGGGATGGACTCCTCGAAATCAAACGCCGAGGGAGCATCGGAGGATGCGACGAGGAGGATGGGCGCGAGGATGATGACGCTTCCGCCAGAGAAGGCCACGGCGAAAGCCACTCCAGCGATGACGACAACGGAACCGGCCAGAAGTTCCGCCCTGTGGCGCTTCACCCAGTCGACGGCGGCATCAATGGAAACGAACCTGTGAACGCTTGCTCCCTTGCGTTTGGCTTCATCCCAACAAGCGTTCCGCTGTGCGGCGCATGTGTCACCGCAGTATCTGACCTTCCCCTGCTTCTCGCCGTACTGGTCGATGTAATGCTCCCAGTCTGGGGGAATTGAGCTCCTCATGCACAACTCCCAGCACTTGTCATAAACAGCCTGACATTTATCGCCCGTCACGCTGTTGCCAGCACGTCGGCCCGCGAGCACGACCATGCCGTCGAGGTCAGCGCTGCTCGCCGCACTCGAGTATTCTGGCAGCTCAAAACTGGATGCTGGCCTCCAGGAATGCGTCACCTGCCCGTCAGGTGCCTCCTGGATGACGAGTACGTATCTGGCCAGAGCCTCAGGGCCCACGGGCCCTGGGTTCATGGGCCGGGTCACACTGCAAGAGACAAGGAGAAGGCTGAGGCTCGATGCGACGAGCCTCTGATGTGCTGTGACCTGGGTGCTCATGTGGAGTAGCCGCCCGTCATCGGCGTGGAGGCCACTACCACGGCCGGGTAACACCGGCCACCGCTTTCCCCCGGACGGATTTACGGTCCGGATTGAGGGCCGAAGGACTCGGCGCCGCGAGGCTGTCGTCCGTAGGCCTCGCCCGGATTCAGCGGCGCCAGCCAGAGCAGGTCGATGGCCGACTTCCCATCCTCCGCGAAGAGGGACACCTCGGGCCGCTGTGGATCCATCGTCGCACCCAGGTGCCCCGTCCCCGGAGCCCCCTGGCGGAAGGTGACGGCCTGTCCAGGCGCGACGGTGAGCGCGGGCAGCGTCCACTGTCCGGGCACCCGCGTGAAGCCCGAGAGGTACAGGCCCCCCACGGACACCGGCGCGGAGCCCCGGTTGTAGAGCTGCACCCAGAAGGCACCCGACGCGTCCCGGCCCACCCGGTCGATGACCAGCGCACCACTCCCGAGCGACTCGATGTCATGGATGTGCTGGAGCAGCCACTTGCGGCGCTCACGCACGAAACGGTGGAGGTGTTCGGAGCTGCGCGCGACGTGGGGAGGACTGACGTACGGGTCCACCGTCTTGCCGTCCGGCCCGGGCACGATGAACGGAGCGAGCAGCGTGTGCATGGCGTCCACGCGTGGACCGATGTTCTCCTCGGTGAACCACGTGTCGAGCAGCTTGCGCAGCCGCTCCACGTACCGGGCCCGCAACCCCGGATCATCGTAGATGCGCGTGGAGAGCGTGCTCCAGGCCGGCTTCATGTCCTGCATGTCCGGGAAGGTCCGGCGGAAATCGGCCAGCTCGTACACGTGCGGATCATAGGCGGTGAAGCTGAAGAGCGGATGATCCTCCTTCACTCCCTGGCGCTCGGGGTTGGTGCGGTTGTAGAGCGACAGCGCGTTGTTCAGGTCCCACGGCACGTACGTCCACTTCCCCATCTCGCGGTCGTAGATGAGATAGCTGCGCGAGTCGCCCTGCAGGTCGTTATTGATGAACGTCTCCAGCGCCAGCCAGGTGAGGTAGTCCTCCAGCTCCAGCCGCTCCTGGGCGAAGGCCGCGAAGCGGTGCGGCGGCGTGCGGTTGATGCCCTCGAGGAAGCTCCACAGCCGGTCCCACGGCTCCTTCTCGTTCGTCTTCTTGTCCCAGCGCTCCTGGTACTGCTCCTGCGGCGGCGGGCGCATCTCGCAGTCGTGCATGCCGCAGCGGTAGAGGTCCCCGTCGTCATCGAAGTCGTGGGCCTCGAGGAAGTCCTTGTTGATGGACTCCAGCTCGGTGAAGACGCCCTCGTACTTCGTGATGACGCGCCCATCGCCCTGGACGAGGTGCAGCGTCACGTGGACGTAGCGCGCCCGAGGCACACGCAAGCCCACGCTCGCCGCCAGGTCGTACCAGAGCTTCTCGGTGAGGTAGCCGCCGTCCTTCCACGTCGCCAGCAGCTCGATGTTCTTCTTCCCCTCGAAGCGCGCCTCCTTCTGCTCGAAACGCACGTCCCAGGACTTCTTCACGACGCGCGCGTCCGTCTTCGTGGAGCGCCCACGGAAGCTCAGCAACGCCGGGTACTCGCGGCCCTCGTGGGTGAAGCGGCCCTCCACCTGGAACTTCTGTGACGGAGGATCCGGAATGCGAGCCCACAGGGCATCATAGTCCCGCTGCGACAACGTCAGCTCATAGGTGGAGATGGACGTCTGCAGCGCCGGCCACCGGGGCTTCGTGGGAGAGGGCCTCGAGCCCGTCTGGCTCCCCCCGTCCGGAGTGCCCGCGTCCGGTGGAGTCCCGGCATCCGGCGTTCCCGCATCCGGTGGAGTGCCCGCATCGGGGCGGCCCGCGTCCGGCACCCCGGCGTCGGGCTGTCCGGCGTCGGGCTGCCCGGTATCATCGATGATGCCGGTGGGGTCCTTGCGCGCGTCAGTTGAGGGCTCGGTCGAGCCACAGGCGCCCAGAAGGAAGAGAAGTCCGGTGAGCAGCGCGATTCTCATGCGCTCCACCCCAGAGCAAGTGATGCGCCAGGGCAGAAGTCCTGTCCGCGACAGGAATCAGGGCCCCCCGCGGGTGGGACCTGGGAAGTGGACTACCCAGGGCGGGTGGAGCGCAGGCCCTGGAGAGCACTCACGGAGACGCGGAGTGACGCGCCGGTTCCCTCGCCTCCATGCGCATGCGCTGGATGAGCGATTGGTAGTACCGGTGCAGCGAGACGTTGAGCGGATCCACGCGGAGCGCCTCGGCGTAGCGCGCCAATGCGCCATCGAGCACGTTCTGCGCCTCCAGGAGGATTCCCTCATCGAAGATCGCACGCGCGCGGGACTCGGCGTCCGGACGAGCCGCGAGGAAGGCCTGGCGCAGACGCTCCACGGCATTCAGTTGCACTCCGGCGGCGATGCAGCGGGCTACGCCGTAGAAGTTGCCTCGCGAGGCATCGAAGCGTGCGCGGGCCAGGGGCTCGCCGAGCGTCTTCCGGGCGGTGTCCACCTTCTCCCGGAGGGCCGCGAGCGCCTGGCGCTGTCCGGCCGGCAGGGGCCGCTGCCAGAAGGGCTCCAGCCGGCGCTCGGCCTGGACCACGCGCCGCATCACCTCGGCGAAGTCCGCATGCGGGTGGACGGCCAGCAGGGTGTACGGATCCTGGCTGCACGTGGCGGCACGCGACAACAGTTGGGCGAGCTCCGGATCCGGCGTGGGCTCCGCGGGAGGCGGGGCCAGCGCCTGGGCGATCAGCCGGCGCACGTCGTCCGAGGGCGCGGAGAACTGGAGGATGTAGCCCTGGCGGCCGCCCCAGGTGCGCGCCTCCTCCGCGGGAAGCAGGCGCACCACGTCGCAGGCGCAGGCGAGCACCCAGCCATTGAGCGAGAGCTCCACCTCGATGCGAGCCCCGAGCCGCGGCAGCGGCCCGTCACAGGCGATGCGCAGCCCCTCCTGGCTCACGTCGTTCACGAACACCGGATGAAGCCCCCCGCCCTCGGGGTCCTCGACCCGCACGTGGAAGGCGGGCGGAGCCAGACAGCCGAAGGCGGGCCGCCGCATGGCCTCGCGCAGGGCGGAGCGGAAGGCGCGGGCGGTGGTGAAGCGCTCGTCCGGACGCAGGGACATGGCCTGCATCAACACCGCGGACAGCGCCGGCGGCACGCGCGACTCGAGGATGTGCGGCGGCAACGGCTTCGTGGGCTTGTGGACGAGGAGCATCTCGCCCATGCGCCCACCACCGCCGAAGGGCAACCGTCCGGTGAGCAGCCGGTAGCCCAGCACCGCGAGCGCGTACAGGTCCGCGCGGCCATCCGGCTCGGCGCGCACCCACAGCTCGGGCGCGAGGTAGCCCGGGCTGCCCACGACCATGCCCGCGGCGAGCTCTTCCTCGGAGAAGGCGGCGGCCAGGGTGGCGGACATGCCGAAGTCGAGCAGCTTCACGCGCCGCTCACCATCGCGGCCGGTGGTGAGGATGAGGTTCTCCGGCTTGACGTCGCGGTGGACGACACCGGACGCGTGCGCGGCCTCCAGGCCCTCGAGCACCTGCGAGAGGAGGAACACGACCTCGGCGGAGGGCAGCGGCAGCGGCAGTTGCGACAGGGCCGTGCCATTGACGTACTCCATGAGGAGGCAGTGGTGGCCGTTGGGCGCCTGGCGCACGTCGAGCACCCGGGCCACGTTCGGATGGATGATGTGCTGGGCGGAGCGGGCCTCCGCGTAGAAGCGGGCGAGCACCGCGGGATTGCTGGCCAGGTGCGGGTGAAGCACCTTCAGCGCGAAGTGCGCACCGCTGGAGGGGTGTTCTGCGAGGAACACGGTCCCGAGCGCCCCGGTGCCCAACTTGCGCACGAGGACGAGGGGCCCGTAGCCCATCCCGGACAGCGCCTCGCCGTCACTCGGAGGACCCTCGGGCCGGATGCATGAAACAGTCGTTGGATGATCATTGAAGCAGTGGTTGCAACCCATCGCCGCCCCCCAGCGGCGCTCGCCTGAACGGCTGCGCCTCCTGGAGTGTTGCAACCTGCATGCACCCTTGATTCGTCACGCAATCAACGTGACAAGCGCCGGAAGTACCGTGGCGCGCGGTTGGAAAGACGGAGTCGTCCGGTAATTCCTGCAAACGCGGCCCTGAAAGAACGGGGGTCCCTCCTCACTCTCGAGAGAGGAGAGCGAGGCACGGGACCACAGGACCGGATTTCAATGGATGACTGTGGAGAGGGACTCGAGGGCAGGTAGGCGGGTGGGAGGCGTGTGGTGCACGTGGTCGTAGAAGCACCCGGGCCCGAGCTGTTCAATCAGCTCGCGCTCCCGCGCATCTCCCTGCTCGGTACCGGAGTCGGAGGGCAGTTCGTATGGCTGGACGAGGACGAGTGCCTCACCGAGCGGCTTACGGCAGTCCTCGGGCAGTGAAGCAAGGCGTTCGCCGAACATGCGCACGAACGGAGGACCGAAGAAGTTGCGCCAGAAGAGGCCGGAGAGACCCGCGCTGTAGTTGCGGACGGTGAATGTCGCGGTCGAACCAAAGCCGTCCTCGTCGGGGACCAGACGCCGGGTCTTGCGCTCGACGTCCTCGCCCAAGGAGGACTGCGCCACAGGGGACTCCACGAGGCGCATGATTTCGGCGACCTGCTCTGCATGACCGGTACGCCAGGAGGGCTTGGACGCCAACTTCGCGGAGGCACGCCACAGGATACTCCCGTTGTAGCAATAAGGCCGGGAATCATCAGTCGCGGGAAAGATGCAGATGAAATCACTATCCGTCTGGGCAGCGACACAGAGGGACTGATGCTCTTCGTAGGTGGCGATGAGCACGTCGTAGTCGATGCGGTCGGGGTCAAGCGTCTTCTCAAACGATGGGAGGTGCTCATACCGCCTGGGTACGAACCACTGGTACTTCTCGAAAACGAGCTGGAGAAACTCCCGGATCACCGCACTCGACGGGCAGCCCGGCGGAAGGTCGATATTCGACTTGAGATAGCGAAAACGAGGCATGGAATGGATCTCAAGGGAAAAATTTCACGCGCGCCTTACCACCACTCTCCAGCTTCTGGAGGATAGAGAGGAGAGGCTCTGTCAAATGTGTCTTCCCCGAGGGGTGCTTCGCGGAACGACCCCACAACTCGAGGTGCCCTCCGTATTTCGTCACGTATTCGATCATGGCCTTGAGATTCCCCGTGTAGGCCAGTTCCTGGCGGCCCTTCGCCTCGATGAACTCGTAGGGCTGGCCCCACACCATCTCGCTGGGGTTGCCGCGCACGGAGTCCGGGATGAAGCCCACGGCTCCTTTTCCCGGTGGAGGCATCATCACCGCCGTGTTCTTCGCGTAGCCCTTCGCCTTGAGGATGCCATCCTCGAAGACGTTACCCGCCTGTTTGTTCGCGAGAATGGAGCGATAGAGCCGCTCCCACTCAGGGTCCACGGTGGAGGAGAAGCTCCGGTATTTGCGCGGGTGTCGGAACTGGTAGTCCACCCAGCACTGGGCCATGTGCTGGGGCGTCCCTGGGAACAGCCGCGTCCCATCCGGAAGCGTGCGCATCCCCAGCACGGGCAACACCTGCCCATGCCCCAGCGCATTCGCGGCCATGCGAAGGGGCTGCTCCAGCGTCCCAGCCACCCGCTGGAGGAAGGCCAGCTCCGCGTCGGTCAGCGTTCCGCCCCTGTCCGCGGCCCGCTGGAGGACGCGCTCGATCTCCTTCACGTCCTCGGGGTTCAGGTGAGAAGCAACACGAGAGAGCGCCCGCACCTCGTCCAGGCTCCTCCCCGTGACGAGCGCCACCCGCTGGAGCGCGGCCTCTCCTCCCTGCTTCAACAGCTTGCCGTTGGCGAACGGCAGCAACACCCCCAGCAGATGGATGAAGCGCTCGGGATTGCTGAGCGGATGCCCGGTGAGGCTGTAGCCGGACATGGCCGCCGACAGGTCCGTCACCTCTCCCAGGATGGGCGTGAGGCCAACGGCCAGCTCCACCACCAGTTCCTCCGCCGTGTACACATCCCCGGGCGGCGGCGTGTAGTCGAGGTGAGGAGGAGCCCTCTTGCCCAGCTCGATGGCGGTGGCCAGGGCGGAGCGGCTGGCCAGCAGGTAGAGCGCGACTTCCGAGGGGCTTCGCCGCAAGAAGTCCGGGTCCTGCGTATGGCTGTAAGCCCAGGCGAGTGTGGCCCGAACGAGCGCATCCAGGGACTTCTCGCGCAGCGGATGCTCGGTGAGAAGGTGGCCGGGAGCGATGCGCCGCAGGTGCGTGGCATGCGTCTCCATCAGACGCATTCCCCACTGCAGGTACTCCTCCAGCTTCTCCTCCACCGCCTTCCAGCGTGCTTCCTCCTCCTCGGGGCTCAGGAAGCCAGGAGAAGGGACTCGCGATGCGGGCAGCGGCTCCGGGCGGCTCCAGTCGCCGCCAATGGCAGGCCCCGGAGCCGAAGTCAGGGCCCACGCACGAGCGCGCGGAACCTGCCCGGCGCGAGGCCCCGTGCAGGCCAACAACAGGAGCAGCAGGACGCTCGCCCATCTCCACCCAGGTGCGTCCCGTCTCCCGCGCATCACGGCCGTCCTACAGGTACTTCTCGCGCTTGCGGGCCTTGAGGGCCTCGACCACCTTGCGCACGTCCTGGCTCTTGTCCTTGGGCACCACCAGCACCGCGTCGCCCGAGTCCACCACCACCATGTCCGTGAGGCCCACCACCGTCAGCGGACGCTTGTCGGCCAGCACCACGCAGCCCTTGCAGTCCACCACCACCGCCTCGCCACCCGAGATGACGTTGCCGTGCTCGTCCGCGGGCCGCACCTCGGGGATCGCCGCGAAGGAGCCCACGTCGCTCCAGCCGAAGTCTCCCGGCAGCACCGCGATGTTGCTCGCCTTCTCCATCACCCCGTAGTCGATGGAGATGGAAGGCAGCTTCGGGAACACGCGCTTGAGCACCGCCGCGAAGGTACGCTTGCCGGCCGCTTTGCGCAGCGCGTCCAGCCCCTTCTGCATCTCCGGCATGTGCTTCGCGAAGGCCTCCAGGATGACGTCCGCCCGGAAGACGAAGATGCCCGCGTTCCACAGGTACTCGCCCGACTCCACGTAGCGCCGCGCCGTCTCCGTGTCCGGCTTCTCACGGAAGGCCTTCACCTGGCGGCCACCCCCCTCCAACCCGCCGCCCACCTGGATGTAGCCGTAGCCCGTTTCCGGACGGTTCGGCTTGATGCCCAGCGTGACGAGGTGGCCCTTCGCCGCCACCCGCGCCGCCTCGGCGATGGTCTTCTTGAAGCCGGCCACGTCCGCCACGTGGTGGTCCGAGGGCAACACCACCAGGATGCCCTCCGGGTCCTTCGCCGCCACCTGCACCGCCGCCAGGGCGATGGCCGGCGCCGTGTTGCGCGCCACCGGTTCCACCAGGAGGTTCTTCTTGGGCAGGCCCTTCACCAGCTTCGCCGCCTGCTTCGCGTGCAGGGGACCGCAGACGATGAGGGTGTCCTTCACCGACGCCAGGCCCTTGAGCCGGACGGCGGTGTCGGTGATGAGCGGATTCTTCGAAGCCAGGGGAAGGAACTGCTTGGGACGCGCCTTGCGCGACAGGGGCCAGAAGCGGGTACCAGAGCCGCCGGCCATGATGACGGGATGGAGGGTCATGGGCGGCGCACCATAGCGTTTCGCCCGCCGCTCGCCAGGGGCTCGCTCGCCCGGCTGCCCCACGAACGTCGGCAGGAGTTTTGACCCCGCCCCGAAAAGCCAGTCTCATGCCGGGCGCGTTGGAGTCCAAGCACACATCGGTCGGTTTGACGCTCGCCCTCACCCTGGCGCTCGCGGTTGGGCTGTCGCTCGCCCCGCTCCCCGAGGCGTGGCGGCCCATCCCCAGCCTCTCCCAGGGGCCGGTGGTGCCGCAACTCATCGCGCTCGTCACCACCTCCAGCGCCGCCGCCAAGCGCAAGGCCATCGGCGTCGAGCCCGACACCGGCCCCGCCCCCGAGGTGCCCGAGCTTCCCGAGGAGGAAGAGGAGACAGAGATCGTCGAGGCCGACACCACCTCCGGCTCCGATGGCGGTACGCCGGCTCCCCCGCCCGTCGTCGCCGACGCCTCCGACACGCTGGGGCTGGCGAACCTGGGCCCCGCCACGCTCACCAAGGCCACGCGCATGGAGGCCCTGCGCGAGAAGATGGGCTCCAAGCACGTGGACCTCGACCCGGGCTGCCGCCGCATGGGCGCCTCCGGGTGCGAGGAGAGCGGGCTGGAGCCCTTCTTCAAGGCCCTGCGCGCGCTGCGCAACGGCAGCCGCACCCAGCCCGTGCGCGTGGAGCACCTGGGTGACTCGCTCATCGCCTCGGACCACATCAACGACGTGGTGCGCCAGCGGTTGCAGGAGCGCCACGGCTCGGGCGGCAAGGGCTTCCTCTACATCGACCGCCCCACCCGCTCCGGCCGCGGGGTGCGCGCCGGCCAGGCCTCCGAGGGCTGGGAGTTCATCCGCATCATCGACCGCTCGCCGCCCCGGGACCGGCTCCCCTTCACCGGCGTGGCCTTCACCGCGGGCGCCAAGAGCTCCCAGGACGTGCGCTTCGACATCGGCGATGCGCGCACGGCCGAAATCTTCTTCCTGGCCCAGCCGATGGGTGGCTCCGTGCAGGTGCTCGTCGACGGCAAGCAGTTGCAGCGCCTGCAGACGCGCTGGACTCCGGCCGAGGTGGCCAACGCCCGGGTGAAACTGCCCGAGGGCGCCAAGACGCTGACGCTCAAGACGCGCGGCAAGGTGGAGCTGCACGGCGTCTCGCTGGAGAACGGCGAGCCGGGCGTGGTGTACGACACCCTCGGCCTGCCGGGTGCCTACGCGGGCGTGTTCCTGCGCACCCACCCGCCCTACTTCCGCGCGCAGATGCGCCAGCGCAAGCCCTCGCTGGTGGTGCTCATGTTCGGCGGCAACGAGGCCTTCCGCCTCTCGCGCGACTGGACGAAGCCCGAGGAAATCAAACAGGAGGCCGAGCAGCTGGTGAAGCTGGTGCGCGAGTCCGTGCCGGATGCCGCGTGCCTCGTCTGGTCTCCCATCGACGCGGCCGTGCGCACCATGGGCGGAGAGCTGATTCCGCGCCGGGGCTCGCGCATGGTGGCGGACATCTTCCGCGACGCGGCCAAGGAAGGCGGCTGCGCCTACTGGGACGCGCTCGAGGCCATGGGCGGCGAGGGCTCCGCCATCCGCTGGCTGTCCGCGGGCCTGCTCAACGAGGACCTCATCCACCCGCGCGCCCGGGGCTCGGACCTGCTGGGCCACCTCTTCGACCTGTCCATCCAGCGCGCCTACGCCGCGAGCAGCCCGCCCCGCCTCGCCGCCGAGCCCTCGGGCCTGCAGAACGGCGAGAAGTCCCTCACCGCCACCTTCCGGCGGCTGGGCAAGCTGGAGAAGGGCGAGGACGCGCGGCTGGGCATCCTCCAGATCGGGGCCTCGCACACGGCCTCGCACTACTTCACGGACGAGATGCGCAACGCGCTGGCGAAGCGTTTCGGCGACGCCGGGCGCGGCTTCATCTCCGCGGGCAAGCCGTCGGACCGGCTGAAGCCCGCGGGCATCTCGCGCGAGCTGACGGGCGAGTGGACGGTGGAGGACGCGCTGCAGGCCACCCCTCCCGGACAGGCCTGGGGCCTCGGTGGCACCCGGGCGGTGGGCGCTCCGGGCGCCTCGCTGCGCATCCGCTTCTGCGAGGGCTGCACCGCGGCCACCACGCCTCCCGCGCGGCTCTCGCTGTACTGGCTGGACGGTCCCGGCAGCGGGCGCATGGAGGTGAAGGTGGACGGCAGCGCCATGCCTCCCGAGCCCGCTCCGCCCGAGCCCTTCACCGCGCCCACGGTGCGCGTCCGCTCCTTCCCCGTCACCGGCCCGGCTCACGACATTGAAGTGCTCAACCAGGGTGGTGGCCCGCTCACCGTGCTCGGCGCGGCGCTGGACCTGGAGCAGAAGGGCATCGCCTATGACGCGGTGGGCCTGCCGGGCTCCACCGCCTCCACGCTGGCCGGCATGGACCCGCAGGCGCTCTCCGCGCAGCTCTCCTCGCGCAAGCCCCAGCTGCTCGTCTTCTGGTACGGCACCAACGAGAGCGGCCAGAGGGAGCTGGACGCGGAGAAGCTGCGCACCGAGTACGGCGCCCTCATCTCCCGGCTGCGCAAGGACGCGGGCGGCGCCGAGTGCCTCGTCATCGGCACCACGGACCGGCTGCAGCCGGGCGCTGACGGCAGCTGGGAGGAAGCGCCCGCCCTGGCCCGCGTGGTGACGGCCCTTCCCGAGATGGCGCGTGCCCAGGGCTGCGCGTACTGGTCCCCCCGGGCCGCCATGGGTGGGGACTGGAGCATGCTGCGCTGGCAGCGCGAGGGCCTGGGCCACTCGGACGGCATCCACCTGACACCCGAGGGCTACGAGAAGCTCGCGGGCTCGTTCCTCTCCGACCTGCTCGCGGCCTACGAGGTCTTCAAGACCCAGCCGCCAGCGCTCGCCGCGGAGGGCGGCTGACGTGTATTTCCACAGCCTCCAGTTCCTCTTCTTCCTCACCCTCACCTTCAGCCTCTACTGGGCGCTGCACCGCTACAAGTGGCCGCGCCTGGGCGTGCTGATGGTGGCGAGCGTCTACTTCTATTCGATGTGGACGCCGTGGCCCCTGGTGCTCTTCCTCGGGGCCACCGCCATCAACCACCTGTGCATCAAGGGCTTCCGGCGCTCGCAGTCGCCCGGAGTGCGCAAGGCGCTGTTGACGTTGTCCATCGTCAGCACGCTCGGGGTGCTGTGCACCTTCAAGTACGCGGACATGTTCCGCGAGACGGCGGTGGCGCTGCTCGGTCCGCTGGGCATCCACGTGCGCACCCAGCCCTTCAGCCTGCTGCTGCCCGTGGGCCTCTCCTTCTTCACCTTCCAGGCCCTCAGCTACGTGGTGGACCAGTACCGGGGTGAAATCCAGAAGGAGCACTCGTTCTTCGAGCACCTGCTCTACCTGCTCTTCTTCCCCCACCTGGTGGCCGGCCCCATCGTCCGCGCCTCGCACCTCATCGAGCGCTTCGACGACACGCCGTCGCTCACGGCCGACGAGGGAGGCCGCGGCCTGTATCGCATCGCCGTGGGCCTGGCCAAGAAGCTCATCATCGCGGACGTGCTGGGCTCGGGCCTGGTGGACCCCGTCTTCGCCTCGCCCGAGGCCTATACGTCCGCCGAGTGCTTCGTCGCGGCGGTGGCCTACAGCTTCGAGCTCTACTTCGACTTCTCGGCGTACTCGGACATCGCCATCGGCACGGCGGCGCTCTTCGGCTTCAAGTTCGCGGAGAACTTCAACCGCCCCTACCTGGCGACGAACCTCTTCGACTTCTGGGCCCGTTGGCACATCAGCCTGTCCAACTGGCTGCGCGACTACCTCTACCGGCCGCTGGGTGGCAACCGCGTCTCCAAGCCGCGCGCGCTGCTCAACCTGATGATCACGATGGGCCTGGGCGGCCTGTGGCACGGAGCGGACTGGCGCTTCGCCATCTGGGGCCTCGCGCACGGCGCCATGGAGTGTGTCATCCGCGTGTGGTGGTGGATGACGGGCAAGCCGCCGAAGGAAGGCAAGATGGCGGTGGTGCGCGCGGGGCTCGGCTGGGTGGCCACGTTCAACGTGGTGGTGCTCACGCGCATCGTCTTCCGCTCGCCGAGCCTGGCGCACGCGGGGGAGATGTACCTGCGCCTGTTCGAGGGCAGCCTGGGCCTGGCCAACGTGAGCACGCTGGTGTGGACGATGCTGGCGGTGGCGGCGGTGAGCCACGTGACGCCGCTGAGCCTCTTCCACAAGGCTGGAGACCTGTTCGTGCGGATGCCCGTACCCGTGCGCGCGGTGGTGCTGGTGCTCGTGGGCCTGGGCGTGCGGCACCTGACGTCCGTCGAGACGCGCCCGTACGTCTACTTCCAGTTCTGAGGTGCGCCCGGGGCCCCACGGGGCGGCGCACCTGCTCGTGTCACCGCTGTGACTCTCGTGACGCAGTCCGCGCCAGGGCGCTGCCCGGGAACGGATTTTCCATGGAGTTCACGGTCAATCTGTTTACTGTCAACAATAGGTAGGTTAACCAGTGAGCACATGCACCTACCTGCCACTGGAACAATCCTCCTCTGGTGTCTCCTCCTGGCAACACCGGCAGCAGCCGAGACACCGGACAGACACGAGCTGGCGCTGGGTGGCGTGCTGTTCACCCAGCTGTCCTTCGCCCGGCTCAACTCGCCCTATGTCGGCCTGGAGGCGGCCTACCGCACTCCGCTGGCCACGGAGGGGAGATGGAACCACGTGCTCGTGGGAGGTGGGCTCCGGGTAGCGCGCAAGCCCGCGCTGCCGGAGTTCACGGACATCACCCTGCCGCTGGAAGTGTTCCTCCAGGCGCGGCTCCGGGCCCGCGTGGGCCCCTGGGAGCCCTCGGTAGGACCCGAGTTGGGACTGAGCGGAATGTCCGTGCTCTACCGCCGCATCATCCCCGCCGAAGGTGAGGACCCCCAGGAGCAGTCGCGGCTCAGCCCGTTCTACTTCGCGATCGGCGCGGCCCCCCTGCGCTTCCACTTCGGGCGCTTCACCGTCAGCGCCCTCGAGTTCCACGTGGGCACCGTCTCCTTCCCACACAACTCGGCGGTCCGCCTGCAGCTCGGTCTGCTCCATGGAGGAATCCAGCTATGAGCATGTACCCTCACGGCAGGTGGGCGTGGCTGCCCCTGCTGTTCGTCCTGACCTCCTGCACCGAGAGCTCCGTCCTCGCCGACCCGAAGCTCCAGGAGCTCCGCGCCATGACGGAGCAGGTGGATGGCGAGCGCCTCATGGGCGACGTGCGGGCGCTCCACGCGGCCCACCTGTCGGACACGCCCCTGGACCACACCGTGTGGAAGAACCAGGAGCTGCTGGCCCCCCACTGGCACAGCCATACCCGGCTCAAGAGCGGCGAGCTCATGGAGTCGCGCCTGCGCGGACTCGACCTCACGGTGTCGCGGCAGAACACCCCTCACGAGCGTCTGCCCACCTCGAACGTGATCGCCCGGCTGCCGGGAGTGACCCGGCCGGAGGAAGTCGTGCTGGTGGGCGCCCACTTCGATGCCTTCCACGGCGGCGCGGATGACAACAGCACCGGAGTGGCCGGCATCCTGGAGCTGGCCCGCATCCTCTCCCAGTACCGGTTCGACCGGACGATCCTCTTCGTGGGCTTCGATCTCGAGGAGATAGGGGGCTACGGCAGCTACCGGCTCCTGAGCAGCAGGACGGGCAGCTCGGAGAAGCTGGTGGCCAGTCTGGTGCTCGACTGCATCGGCTACTACGACACCACCCCGGGCTCCCAGGCCACCCTGCCCGGATTCCCCTCGCCGCGCAGCGCCGACTTCCTCGCCGTCATCGGCAACGACTCCTCGAGCCGCATGGCCTCCGAGTTCTACGCGCTCAGCCGGGAGCTCTCGCTCATCCACACCGTGCCGATGCTCGCCACCGGCAACGGGCTCAATCCCCTGAGCGAGCCCCTGCTGCGCAGTGATCACGCGCTCCTGTGGCTCGCCGGCGAGCGCGCGCTCTTCGTCACCGACACCGCCGTGTTCCGCAATCGCCACTACCACCAGGTCACGGACACGCCCGAGACGCTGCACCCCGAGCTGTTCCGCAAGGCGGTCCAGAGCACCCTCGCCGCCGTCGCCTATTGGGCAGGAGGCCCCCGATGAGCCGCACGCACAGCCGCGCCCTCCTGCTGGTGCTGGGGCTGGTGGGCCTGATGGGGTGGCCGGCGGGCGCCCGCGCCGAACAGCCGGCGCGCGAGCTCCCCCTCCACGTCTACTTCACCACCGGCGCGACGGTGTACCTGTCCGACGCTCGCACCATGGGCGGCGTGGGAGGCGGCTTCGGTATCCGCGGCACGCTGAACGAGCGATTCTTCCTGCAGGCCGAGCTGAGCTCCCTCCTGATCGCGGGGACCGTGACGAATCTCCGGGTGGGCGCGGGCCTCCAGCGTCCCGGCCTCTACACCCCCGCCGTGCTGCTCACGCTCGGTGCGCTCTTCGGGGACCGGATGGCGTTCCTGACGCCCTCCCACCCCACGCCGGTGCGGGGCCCCGCGGTGACGCTGGGCGTGACGGTGGCACCGTTGCGTTTCACCCACGGCTGGGCCCAGGTCTCCCTGCTCCAGCTCGGAGTGGGCGTTGGCAGTGATTTTCCCGGACTGGGGCTCTCCTACCACCTCGGGCTCGCCGAGGTGGGCCTGTCCTTCTGAGCCAGACCGTCCCCCCTTTTCACCCTTTCATTGGGAACACGAGCGATGGAGCGAGGCAACAAGGCCCTCCCCGAGTATTGCGACAACCTGGTGGACATCCTCCAGGAGCGGACCCGGCAGCGGGGAGACGCGCTGCTCTACCGCTTCCTGGAAACAGGTGACCTGGATGGCTCCATCGAGGAGTGGAGCTACCGCCGGCTGGACACCCACGCGCGCGCGGTGGCCGCCCAGCTTCAGGCGAAGGGCGCCGCTGGCGAGCGTGCCCTGCTGCTCTACCCGCCCGGCATGGAGTTCGTCGCGGCCTTCATGGGCTGCCTCTACGCGGGCGTCATCGCCGTGCCCAGCTACCCGCCGGATCCCACCCGCCTGGAGCGCACGCTGCCCCGCCTGCGCGCCATCGCCGAGGACAGCGGCTCGCGCTTCGTCCTCACCACCTCCGGCATCCTCGACATGGCCGGCTTCATGCTGCCCCAGGCCCCGGAGCTCGCCGCCCTCGAGTGGGTGGCCACCGACGCGCCCTCCGAGGCGCTCGCCTCCGCCTGGAAGCGGCCCGAGCTGTCCGGTGGCCTGCTCGCCTTCCTCCAGTACACCTCGGGCTCGACTGGCAACCCCAAGGGGGTGATGGTCACCCACGCCAACATCCTCCACAACGAGGCGCTCATCACCCGGTGCTTCGGCATCGATCCGGCGGTGAGCTCGGGCATGGGCTGGCTGCCCATGTTCCATGACATGGGGCTCATCGGGAAGGTGCTCCAGCCGCTCTACATGGGCTTCCCCTGCACGCTCATGTCGCCGCTGGCCTTCCTCCAGCGCCCCATGCGCTGGCTCGAGGCCATCTCCCACTTCCGCGCCACGTGCAGCGGCGGCCCCAACTTCGCCTACGAGCTGTGCGCGCGGAAGGCCACCGCCGAGGACAAGGCCCGGCTCGACCTGAGCAGCTGGGACCTGGCCTTCAACGGCGCCGAGCCCGTGCGCCGCGAGACGCTGGAGCGCTTCGCCGAGACCTTCGGTCCCAGCGGCTTCCGGCGCGAGGCCTTCTATCCGTGCTACGGCCTGGCCGAGGCCACCCTCATCGTCACCGGCGGAACCAAGGGCCAGCCGCTCGTCCACCGCGGCCTGGACACCGGCAAGGGAACCCCGCCCATGCAGCAGGTGTCCTCGGGCCAGAGCGCGCCGGATCAGCGCGTCCTCATCGTGGACCCGGACACCCGCACCGTCCGCGGCCCGGACGAGGAGGGAGAGATCTGGGTCTCCGGGCCCAGCGTGGCGCGCGGCTACTGGGGCCGGCCCGAGGAGACCGAGCGGGCCTTCGGAGGCCAGCTGACCTCGGGTGAGGGCCCGTTCCTGCGCACCGGGGACCTGGGCATGCTCTCGCCCGAGGGCGAGTTGTACGTCACCGGCCGGTTGAAGGATCTGATCATCCTGCGCGGCCGCAACCTGCACCCGCAGGACCTGGAGCTGAGCGCCGAGCGCGCCCACCGCGCCGTGCGTGCCGGCTGCTGCGCCGCCTTCGCGGTGGACGTTCAGGGCGAGGAGCGGCCCGTGCTGGCCGCCGAGGTGGATGCGCGCGACGGCCTCGATGCCACCGCGGTGGTGGAGGCCATCCGCCGCGCCGTGTCCGAGGAGCACGCGGTGCACCTGCACGCCGTGGTGCTGCTGCGGGCGCGCACCATCCCCAAGACGTCCAGCGGTAAAATTCAGCGCCGCGCCTGCCGCGAGGGCTACCTCGCGGGCGAGCTGGAGGTGGTGGCCGACTCGGTGGCGAGCGAGCCCGCGGCCGCCCCCTCCGCGCCCACCCTCCCCATCCGGGAGCTGCTGACCTCCGCCGAGGAGCATGAGCGCCTCCCGCACCTGGAGCGCTTCCTGCGCGACGAGGTGGCGCGCGTGCTGCGCATGGATCCGTCCACGCTCGCGGGCGGCACGTCGCTGGCGGCGCTGGGCCTGGACTCGCTGATGGTGATGGAGCTGCAGGACAGGCTGGAGAAGGAGCTGGCCATGTCCCTGCCCGCCGCCTTCCTCTGGCAGCACCCCACCCTGTCCGCCACCGCCGCGCACCTGCTCGAGGCCTGGAAGGGCGTCCCTCCCTCGGCGACGGCGCCCGTCACCCCGCCGCCGCGGCCCGTCCCGCGGGGCACCGCGCCGCGGCTCTCCTCGGGCCAGCTCCGGCTGTGGTTCCTGGATCGCCTGGCCCCGGGAACTCCGCTCTACAACGTCCACTTCGGCCTGTGGCTGTCGGGCCCGCTGGACGAGGCCGCCCTGCGCCGCAGCCTGGACGCGCTGCTGGAGCGCCACGAGGCGCTGCGCGCCACCTTCCCCGAGGTGGACGGCCAGCCTCAGCTCGTCCTCCAGCCGCCCACGTCCCTCCAGGTGCCCCGTGTGGACCTGCGCTCCCTGCCGGCCGCCGAGCGCCAGGCCGAGCTGCACCGCGTGGGCCTGGAGCAGGCCCGGGCTCCCTTCGAGCTGGCCCGTGGACCGCTCGTGCGCGCCACCCTGGTGTCGCTCGGTGACGAGGAGCACGTGCTGCTGATGACGCAGCACCACATCATCACCGACGGCTGGTCCATTGGCGTGCTGGCCCGGGAGCTGGCCGCCCTCTACCGCGCCGGAACGGGCGCCTCCCCCGCGCCCCTCGCGCCGCCCGCCCTGCGCTACACGGACTGGGCGCACTGGCAGCGCGAGCTCGGGCCGCAACTGGACGGACAGCGCGCCTATTGGGGGCGGAAGCTGGCCGGCCTGCCTCGGCTGGAGCTCACCACGGATCGCCCGCGTCCGCGCGAGCCCTCCTTCCAGGGCGCCGTGCACGCCTTCACCCTGCCGCGCGAGCTGGTGGACGGCCTCAAGGCCCTGGGCCGGCGCGAGGGCTGCACCCTCTTCGTCACCCTCGCCTCCGCCTGGGCCTGCCTCCTCCACCGCTACAGCGGGCAGGAGGACTTCGGCGTGGGCACCGTGGTGGCCCACCGTGAGCGGCCCGAGGTGCGCGACGTGGTGGGCTTCTTCGCCAACACCCTCGTGCTGCGCTGCGACGTGGCCGGCGCCCCCTCCTTCCGCGAGCTGCTGACCCGCACCCGCGAGACGTTCCACGAGGCGCTCGCCCACGGGGACCTGCCCTTCGAGGAGGTGGTGGGCGCGGCCCGTGCCAGCCACGGCGCGGACAATCCGCTCTTCCAGACGTGCCTCATGTTGGAGAGCCTGCCGCCCACGGACCTGAGTGTCCCGGGCATGACGTGGCGGCCCGTGCTGCCCACCCCGGATGGCGCGGTGGAGGGCACCTCGAAGTTCGATCTCCAGCTCGCCCTCGCCGAGGGCCCCGAGGGGCTGTCCGGCGCGCTGGAGTACCGGGTGGATCTCTTCGACACGGCCACCGTGGCCCGGCTCGCCGGCCACTTCGAGCGGCTGCTGCGCGGCGTGCTCGAGGCCCCGGAGCGGCGCGTGGCCGAGCTGCCCCTGCTGTCCTCCGAGGAGCGGCGTCGTCTGCTGGTGGAGTGGAACGAGAACTCCCCGGCCGGCGCACCCGCGCCCTGCATCCACGAGCAGTTCTCCGCCCAGGCCGCCCGCACGCCGGACGCCGTGGCGGCCGTTTTCGAGGACGAGTCCCTCACCTACGCGGAGCTGGAGCGGCGCGCCAACCGGCTCGCCTGGCACCTGCGCTCGCTGGGCGTGGGCCCCGAGACGCGCGTGGGCCTGAGCGTGGAGCGCTCGGTGGAGATGGTGGTGGGCATGCTCGGCATCCTCAAGGCCGGCGGCGCCTACGTCCCGTTGGATCCGGACTACCCGCGCGAGCGGCTGGCCTTCATGCTGGAGGACTCGGGGGCGAAGGTGCTCGTCACCCAGCGGCATCTGGCCGGCACCCTGCCCGCGCGCGACGTCCAGACGGTGGCGGTGGACGAGCCCGGCACCTTCACCTCCGGAAGCGACGCGCCCCCCGCCCCGGGCACCGGGCCCGAGGGGCTCGCCTACGTCATCTACACCTCCGGATCCACCGGCCGGCCCAAGGGCGTCATGGTGCCCCACGGCACCGTGGCCAACTTCTTCTCCGCCATGGACACGCGCCTGGGCGGCCCGCGTCCGGGTGCCTGGCTGGCGCTCACCAGCATCTCCTTCGACATCTCCGTGCTGGAGCTGCTGTGGACGCTCACCCGCGGCTTCAAGGTGGTGGTGCAGGGCGAGACGATGAAGGCCCCGCGCCCGCGCGCGCACGCCAGCTCGCGCCCGCTGGACTTCAGCCTCTTCTACTTCGCGGACGACTCGGAGCAGGCCGGGGGTGATAGGTACCGGCTGCTGCTGGAGGGCGCGAAGTTCGCGGACCGCCACGGCTTCGCCGCGGTGTGGACGCCGGAGCGGCACTTCCACGCCTTCGGCGGCCTGTACCCCAACCCCTCGGTGGCCGGTGCCGCCATCGCCGCCGTCACCGAACGGGTGGGCATCCGCGCCGGCAGCGTGGTGCTGCCCCTGCACCACCCGGTGCGCGTGGCCGAGGAGTGGGCCCTGGTGGACAACATCTCCCGCGGCCGCGTGGGCATCTCCGTGGCCTCCGGCTGGCACGCCAACGACTTCGTCTTCGCCCCCGAGCGCTACGAGAAGCGCAAGGACCTGATGCTCGAGGGACTGGAGCAGGTTCGCCGGCTGTGGCGCGGGGAGACGCTGCGCTTCAACGGCGGCGCCGGCACCCCGGTGGAGGTGAAGCTGCGCCCCACCCCCGTGCAGCGCGAGCTGCCCTTCTGGCTCACCGCCGCCGGCAACCCGGAGACGTTCCGCGCCGCGGGCCGGCTGGGGGCCAACGTCCTCACCCACCTGCTGGGACAGACGCCGGAGGACCTGGCGCGCAACCTCGGCATCTACCGCGAGGCCTGGCGCGAGGCGGGCCACGCGGGCGAGGGCCATGTCACGTTGATGCTCCACACCTACGTGGACACCGACGCCGCCCGGGTGCGCGCCCGGGTGGACGCCCCCTTCCGCCAGTACCTGAAGAGCTCGTTGGACCTGATGCGCGGGCTGGGACGCACGCTGGGCATCGACATCGACGCGGCCAGCTTCCAGGAGGCGGAGCTCGACCGGCTGGTGGCGCACGCCTTCGAGCGGTACTTCGAGTCCAGCGGCCTGTTCGGCACGCCGCGGGCCCTGCGCGAGCGGGTGGCCCAGCTGCGCGAGCTGGGCGTGGATGAGATCGGCTGCCTCATCGACTTCGGCATCCCCGCGGACCAGGTGCTGGAGAGCCTGCCCCACCTGGACGAGCTGCGGCGGCTGGTGGAGCGGGACGAGCGCCGCGGCGGCCGCGCGAGCGCCCCGGTGGCCGCGCAGCTGCGTGCCCATGGCATCACCCACATGCAGTGCACGCCCTCCTTCGCGCGGGCGCTGTCGCTGGACGCGGAGGCGGTGGCGTCGCTCGGCCTGCTCAACAGTCTGATGGTGGGCGGCGAGGCCCTGCCGTCCGCGCTGGCCGGGGCGCTGACGCAGGCGGTGTCTGGCGGCGAGGTGCTCAACATGTACGGGCCCACGGAGACGACCATCTGGTCCTCCACCCACCGCGTGGGCGCCACGGACGCGGCGGTGGTGCCCATCGGCACGCCGCTGCTGCGCACGCAGCTCTACGTGCTGGACGCGCTCCTGCAACCGGCGCCCGTGGGCGTGCCGGGCGAGCTGTACATCAGCGGCGCCGGCGTGGTGCGCGGCTACCTGGCGCGGCCCGAGCTGTCCGCCGAGCGCTTCCTGCCGGATCCATTCAGCACCGAGCCGGGGACGCGCATGTACCGCACTGGCGACCGGGCGCGTTGGCGCGCGGATGGCACGGTGGAGTTCCTCGGCCGCGTGGACCACCAGCTCAAGGTGCGCGGCTTCCGCATCGAGGCCGGTGAAATCGAGGCCGCCCTGGAGGCACACCCGGCGGTGCGTCAGGCCGTGGTGGTGGCGCGCGAGGACGAGCCGGGCGACGTGCGCCTGGTGGCGTACGTGGTGCCGGCCGAGGCACAGGCCGCGGAGGCCGGAGCGCTGCGCGACTTCGTCCAGCAGCGGCTGCCCGAGTACATGGTGCCCTCGGCCTTCGTGGAGCTGGCCACCCTGCCGCTCACCCCCAACGGGAAGGTGGACCGCAAGGCACTGCCCGCGCCCTCGACGGCCCGCGCCGCGCGCACCGCGTACGTCGCGCCCCAGGGCCAGTTGGAGCAGCAGGTGGCCACCGTCTGGCAGGAAGTCCTCAAGGTGGGCCAGGTGGGTGTGCACGACAACTTCTTCGACCTGGGCGGCCACTCGCTGCTGCTCGTCCAGGTGCACGCGAAGCTGCGCACGCTGCTCGGCCGGGACATCCCCCTGCTCAAGCTGCTGGAGCACCCCACCGTCAGTGCCCTCGCGCGCTTCCTGCGTGAGGACACGGGCGGCCAGGAGACGGTGGACGCCGCACAGGATCGGGCGAAACGGCAGCTGGAGAGCCTCAAGCGCCAGCGCCAGCGTCAGAAGGGACGGGGTTGAGAGACATGGACAACGACACACTGCCCGCCGGCGAGGACACCCTCGCCGTGGCGATCATCGGGATGGCCGTGCGCGTCCCGGGTGCTTCCGATGTGGACGGCTTCTGGCGCAACCTGCGCGAGGGCGTGGAGTCCATCCGCTTCTTCTCCGACGAGGAGCTGAAGGCGCTCGGGGTGGACCCCGCCTCGGTGCACAGCCCGAGCTTCGTCAAGGCCGCCCCCGTCCTGGACGACGTGGGCCGTTTCGACGCGGCCTTCTTCGGCTACTCGCCCCGCGAGGCGGAGCTGATGGACCCGCAGCACCGCCTCTTCCTGGAGTGCGCGTGGAAGGCGCTGGAGCACGCGGGTGAGCACCCCACGCGGCACCCGGGCGCCACCGGCATCTTCGCCGGCTCCAGCCTCAGCACCTACCTGCTCTTCAACCTCGCCACCCGGCCGGACCTGGTCCAGGCCGAGGACACCTTCCCGGTGATGGTGGGCAACGACAAGGACTTCCTCGCCACCCGCGTCGCCTACCACCTGGGCGCCAA
Organism: Archangium sp. Cb G35; assembly: GCF_001896145.1. Taxonomy (NCBI): domain Bacteria; kingdom Pseudomonadati; phylum Myxococcota; class Myxococcia; order Myxococcales; family Archangiaceae; genus Archangium; species Archangium sp. Cb G35. The sequence goes on along the minus strand of NZ_MPOI01000013.1, from coordinate 459,207 downwards.
GGGGCCCGCCGTCACCGTGCAGACGGGCTGCTCCACCTCGCTGGTGGCCACCCACCTCGCCTGCCAGGCGCTGCTGGGCTTCCAGTGTGACGTGGCGCTCGCGGGCGGCGTCTCCGTGCACGTGCCCCAGCGCACCGGCTACCACCACCAGGAAGGCGGCATCACCTCGCCGGACGGGCACTGCCGCGCCTTCGACGAGAAGGGCCAGGGCACCCTCTTCGGCAGCGGCCTGGGCATCGTCGTCCTCAAGCGCCTGGAGGACGCGATCGCCGACGGCAACACCGTCCACGCCATCATCCGCGGCTCGGCCATCAACAACGACGGCGCCATGAAGGTGGGCTACACCGCCCCCGGCATCGAGGGCCAGGCCGAGGTCATCGCCCGCGCCCAGGCCGTGGCCGAGGTGTCCCCGGACTCCATCTCCTACGTGGAGGCCCACGGCACCGCCACCCAGCTCGGAGATCCCGTGGAGGCCGAGGCGCTCACCCAGGCCTTCCGCGCCGGCACGCAGCGCAAGGGCTTCTGCGGGCTCGGCTCGGTGAAGACGAACATCGGCCACCTGGACGCCGCCGCGGGCGTGGCCGGCCTCATCAAGACGACGCTGGCCCTGGAGCACCGGGAGCTGCCGCCCAGCCTGCACTTCCAGAAGCCCAACCCGCGCATCGACTTCGCCAACAGCCCCTTCTACGTCAACGCCACCCTCCAGCCGTGGCCCGCGGGTGGGACGCCCCGGCGCGCCGGAGTCAGCTCGTTCGGCATCGGCGGCACCAACGCCCACGTCGTCCTCGAGGAGGCCTCCGCGCCGCGCCCCGGCTCCCCCGCGCGCCCCTGGCAGCTCCTCCCGCTGTCAGCGAAGACGCCCTCCGCGCTGGAGTCCCTCACGGCCTCGCTGGCCGCACACCTGAAGGCGCACCCGGAGCAGGACCTGGCCGACGTGGCCTTCACGCTCCAGGTGGCGCGCAAGGAGCAGGAGTACCGCCGCGTCCTGGTGTGCACGGACCGCGAGGATTCCCTGCGCGTGCTGGAGACGAAGGATCCCCAGCGCACCTTCTCGCTGTCCCCGGGAGCGCGGCCGGCCCCGGTGGCCTTCCTCTTCGCCGGTGGCGGAGCCCAGTACGTGGACATGGGCCGCGGCCTCTACCAGTCCGAGCCCGCCTTCCGCGAGGTGGTGGACCGCTGCGCCGAGCTGCTGCGGCCCCGGCTGGGCTTCGACCCACGCACGGCCATGTACCCGGATGCGAGCAAGCAGGAAGAGGCGCAGCAGCGGATGAAGCGGCCCTCGGTGGGGCTGCCCGCGCTCTTCACCATCGAGTACGCCATGGCCCGGCTGTGGGCCTCCTGGGGCGTGGAGCCCGAGGCCATGCTGGGCCACAGCATGGGCGAGTACGTTGCCGCGTGCCTGGCGGGGGTGTTCTCCCTGGAGGACGCGCTCGCGCTGGTGGTGCTGCGCGGCCAGCTCTTCGAGCAGCTCCCCGGCGGCGGCATGTTGAGCGTGCCCCTGCCCGAGGAGGAGGTGCGCGCGCTGCTCGGCCCGGAGTTGTCCATCGCCGCCATCAACGGGCCCTCGCAGTGCGCCATCGCCGGCACCACGGCGGCCATCGACGCGCTGGCCGAGGAGCTCACCCGCCGCGAGGTGGAGTTCCGGCGGATTCAGATCGACGTGGCGGCGCACTCGCACCTGGTGGAGCCCATCCTCCCGCGCTTCCAGGCCTTCGTGGCCTCGTTGAAGCTCCAGGCGCCCTCGGTGCCCTTCGTCTCCAACGTCACCGGGACGTGGATTTCACCCGAGGAGGCGACGAGCGCCTCGTACTGGGCGAGGCACCTGCGGCACACGGTGCGCTTCGGCGAGGGCCTGCGCGCGCTGCGCGAGCAGTCCGCGGAGCGCGTCCTGCTGGAGGTGGGCCCCGGACGCACGCTGAGCACGCTGGCGAAGCTCCAGACTTCCGGAGGCAAGCCCGCCATGGCGCTGGCCTCCATGCGCCACCCGCAGGACGCCCAGGGCGACGCCGAGCACCTGTGCACCACCCTGGGCCGGCTGTGGCTGGCCGGGGTGGAGGTGGACTGGGCGAAGGTGCACCAGGGCGAGCGGCGCCGCCGCGTGCCGCTGCCCACCTACCCCTTCGAGGGCGCGCACTACTGGCTCCAGCCCGAGGCCCCCAGCACCCGCCGCCGGGGCACCGCGAAGAAGAGCGCGGACGTGGCGAGCTGGTTCCACCAGCCCACCTGGCAGCGCGCCGCGCTGCGCGGGGAGGCGCCGGCCACCGCGGAGACGAAGCAGGGCTGGCTGGTGTTCCTCGACAGCGGCGGCGTGGGCACGGCCCTGTGCGAGCGGCTCGCCGGCCAGGGACACGCGCTCACCACCGTGCAGCCCGGCCCGGGCCTCGGCCAGGAGAGGCAGGGGCACTACACGCTGGAGCCCCGCCGCCGCGAGGACTACGTGGCGCTGCTGCGCGAGCTGAAGGAGCAGGGCCGCAAGGTGGAGCGCATCGTCCACCTGTGGGCGCTGGACGCGCCGCCGGACTCCGGGCCCGAGCGGCTCGACGACGCCCGGGTGAAGGGCTTCGACAGCCTGGTGCTGCTGGCGCAGGCGCTCGCCGAGGTGGAGGTGCCGGGCCCCGTGGTGCTGGACGTGGTGGGCCGCGGCGCGCTGGAGGTGGAGAGCGCCGACGAGGGCTCGCCGGAGAAGGCGCTGGCCCTGGCCGTCTGCAAGGTCATCCCCCAGGAGAATGACACGGTGGCGTGCCGCTACGTGGACCTGGGAGGCCCGGGGCCACGCGCGGCCGGAGCGCTACACCGGGAGCTGACGGTGGGCTCGCGGGAGCCGGTGGTGGCCCTGCGCGGGCCGCATCGCTACGTGCAGGCGTACGAGCCGGTGCGCCTGGAGAAGAGTGAGGCGCCGGCCCGGGTGCTGAAGCAGCGGGGCGTGTACCTCGTCACGGGCGGCCTGGGCGGCGTGGGCTTGATGCTCGCCGGACACCTGGCGCGCACGTACCAGGCGCGGCTGGTGCTGGTGGGCCGCACCGCCCTGCCGCCGCGCGAGGAGTGGCCGCAGTGGCTGGCCCGCGACGAGAAGGACGCCACCCGGCGCCGCGTGCGGGCCGTGCAGGAGCTGGAGGCCGCGGGCGCGGAGGTGTGGGTGGCCCGCGCGGATGTGGCGGACGAGGCCAACCTGCGGGCGGTGGTGGACGAGGCCCAGGCGCGCTTCGGCCGGCTGGACGGCGTCATCCACGCGGCGGGCCTCGCCGGACAGAAGGCGGTGGCCCTCCTCTCCAGCATCACCCCGGAGCTGAGCGAGGAGCACTTCCACGCGAAGGTGCGCGGTGTGCTGGCGCTGGAGCGGGTGGTGAGGGACCGGGCGCTGGACTTCTGCCTGCTCATCTCCTCCAACGCCTCCGTGCTGGGCGGCCTCGGCCTCACCGCCTACGCCGCGGCCAACGGCTTCCTGGACGCCTTCGCCTCCAGCGGCGCGCGCGAGGGACACACCCGCTGGGTGAGCACCAACTGGGACGGATGGCCCTCGGCGACGGACGAGGGGCCCGCGGTGCGCACGAGCATCGACCAGTTCGCCATGTCCGCCCCCGAGGCCCTGGACGCCTTCCAGCGCGTGGTGGAGTCGTCCCTGTCCGGCCAGGTCGTCGTGTCCACGGGAGACCTGGAGGCGCGGCTGGCGCAGTGGGTGCGCCGAGAGGGCGCCTCGGCCGCGGGCGCGCAGACACAGGGCACGCTGCACGCGCGGCCCGCGCTCGGCACCGAGTACGTGGCGCCGGGCTCGGAGCTGGAGGGCACCCTGGTGCGCATCTGGCAGGAGACGCTGGGCCTGGAGCAGCTCGGCGTCCACGACAACTTCTTCGACCTGGGTGGCAGCTCGCTCATCTGGCTCAAGGTGGTGGGCCGGCTGAAGAAGGAGCTGGGCCGGGAGGTACCGCTCACCTCCGTCTTCGAGGCTCCCTCCGTGGCCGCGCTGGCGAAGCTGCTCGGCGAGGGACCCGCGGAGCCCCAGACGTACGACGCCCAACAGAGCCGCGGCGCCGCCCGCCGCGAACGCCGCAACCGGCGGGGCTGAGTCCCCCCGGAGCCGCACCCCCTTCACACACTTCAAGCAGCCGCGGAGCAGACGCAGGTGGAAAAGTTCTCCTCAGGGAATTTCGACGACGCGGACATCGCCATCATCGGCATGGCGGGCCGCTTCCCGGGCGCGGGTAACGTGGAGCAGTTCTGGGCCAACCTCCGCGACGGGGTGGAGTCCATCCGCTTCCTCACCGAGGAGGAGTGCCGGGCCGGCGGCGTGGAGGAGTCCCTGCTGAAGGAGCCCTCCTACGTCCGCGCCTCCGCGTTCCTCGACGAGCCGGAGGGCTTCGACGCGCCCTTCTTCGACATGCCCCCGCGCGAGGCGGAGATCACCGACCCGCAGCACCGCGCCTTCCTGGAGTGCGCCTGGGAGGCCCTGGAGCATGCGGGGTACGCGGCCCGGGAGTACCCGGGGTCCATCGGCGTCTACGGCGGCGCCACCCTCAACACGTACCTGCTGCTCAATCTGGCGCGCAATCCCCAGGTGCTGCGCTCGCTGGAGCCGGTGCAGCTCAACATCGGCAATGGCGGCGACTTCCTCACCACGCGGGTGGCCTACAAGCTGAACCTCAAGGGGCCGTCGCACGCCGTGCAGAGCGCGTGCAGCACCTCGCTGGTGGCCGTCCACGTGGCCTGCCAGAGCCTGCTCAACGAGGAGTGTGACATCGCCCTGGCCGGCGGCGTCTCCATCAACCTCACCCAGCGCTACGGCTACCGCCATGTGGAGGGAGGCATGGCCTCGCCGGACGGGCACTGCCGTCCCTTCGAGGCGAAGGCCCGGGGGACCCTCTTCGGCAGCGGCGTGGGCATGGTGGTGCTCAAGCGCCTGCGCGCCGCGGTGGAGGATGGAGACACCATCCACGCCATCATCAAGGGCTCGGCCATCAACAACGATGGCTCGCTCAAGGCGGGCTACACCGCGCCGGGCCTGGAGGGACAGGCCCAGGTCATCACCGAGGCCCTGGGCGCCTCCGGCCTGCGCGCCGAGGACATCTCCTACGTCGAGGCCCACGGCACGGCCACGCCGCTGGGAGATCCCATCGAGGTGCAGGCCCTCACCCGCGCCTTCCGCGCCACCTCCCGGCGCACGCGGCACTGCGCGCTGGGCTCGGTGAAGAGCAACATCGGCCACCTGGACGCGGCCGCGGGCGTCACCGGCCTCATCAAGGTGGTGCTCTCGCTGCGGAACCAGCAGCTTCCGCCCACCCTGCACTTCGAGCAGCCCAACCCCGCGCTCGAGCTCGACGGCAGCCCCTTCTACGTCAACGCCACCCTCCAGCCGTGGCCGTCCGGAAGCACGCCCCGGCGCGCGGGCGTCAGCTCCTTCGGCGTGGGCGGCACCAACGCCCACGCCGTCCTCGAGGAGGCACCGCGGCCCCAGCCCGGCTCGGGCGGCCGCGAGTGGAAGCTGCTGCCCCTGTCCGCCCGGACGCGCACCGCCCTGGACGCCGCCACGGAGCGGCTCGCCACGTGGCTGGAGCACAACCCCACGTGCGACCTCCAGGACGTGGCCTGGACCCTCCAGGCCGGCCGCGAGCGCTTCGAGCACCGCCGCTTCCTGCTCGCCCGCGACGTGGCCGAGGCGGTGTCCGGCCTGCGCCACCCGGAGCAGTCTCCCGCCACGGCGCACGCCCGGGGCGAGCGCTCCGCCGTCTTCCTCTTCCCCGGCCAGGGCACCCAGCACGTGAACATGGGGCTCGCGCTCTACCGCGCCGAGCCGCTCTTCCGCGCCGAGGTGGACCGGTGCGCCACGCTGCTCACCCCGCACCTGGGGCTGGACCTGCGCACGCTGTTGTACCCCGCGCGGCCCGAGGACACCGAGGAGTGCGGGAAGAAGCTGGCGCAGACGGCCCTCACCCAGCCCGCACTCTTCACCATCGAGTACGCGATGGCGAAGCTGTGGATGAGCTGGGGCGTGGAGCCCGAGGCGATGATCGGCCACAGCATCGGCGAGTACGTGGCGGCGTGCCTGGCGGGCGTCTTCACGCTGGAGGACGCGCTGCGGCTGGTGGCGGCGCGCGGGCGGCTGATGCAGGGGCTGCCCTCGGGCGCCATGCTCGCGGTGCCGATGGCCGAGGAGGAGGTGCAGCCCTACCTCCATGCCGAGCTGTCGCTGGCGGCCGTCAACGCGCCCATGCAGTGCGTCCTGTCCGGCACGCACGCGGCGGTGGAGAAGGTGCAGCGGCAGCTGTCGCTGGCGGGCGTGCGCTGCCAGCCGCTCGTCACCTCCCATGCCTTCCACTCCTCGATGATGGAGCCCATCCTCCCGGAGTTCATGGCGCAGGTGGCGTCCGCCAGGCCCCGCGCGCCGGAGCGGCCCTTCATCTCCAACCTCACCGGCACGTGGGTGACGCCGGAGCAGGCGCGCAGCCCCGAGTACTGGGCGCAGCACCTGCGCCGCGCGGTGCGCTTCGAGGCCGGACTGCGCGCGCTGCTGGCCGAGCCGAAGCGGGTGCTGCTGGAGGTGGGCCCGGCCCAGGTGCTGACCCGCCTGGCGCGCCGCCACCCCGCCCACGACGCCTCGCGCGTGGTGGTGCCCTCCATGCCCTCGCCCCAGGACACGCCTCCCGCCGCGCCGCTCGCCTACGAGGCGCTGGGACGGCTGTGGCAGGCCGGGGTGACACTGGACTGGGAGGGCTTCCACACGGGCGAGCGCCGCCGCCGCGTCGCCCTGCCCACCTACCCCCTCGAGCGCCAGCGCTACTGGGTGGAGCCCACCACCTCGCCCGCTCCGCTGCTGGACGCCGCTCCCCAGGCCCCGGCCCATCCGGAAGCCCCGGCGCCCGCGGACCCCGCGCCCCAGCGGACGCTTCACCCCCGCCCGGAGCTGCGCACCCCATTCGTCGCCGCGGGCAATGAGCTGGAGCGCAAGCTCGCCACCGTCTGGCAGGAGGTGCTGGGCGTGTCCTCCATCGGCGTGGAGGACAACTTCTTCGACCTGGGCGGTGACTCGCTCCTGGCCATTCAGATCAGCGAGCGGCTGAAGAAGGACCTGGGCGCCGACGTGGCCGTCTCCGGGCTCTACGAGGGTGTCACGGTGCGGGCCCTGGCGAAGCTGCTCAACCCGGAGCCGGCCACCCCGGCCGAGGACTCCGAGTCCGACGAGCGCCAGCAGCGCCGCAAGCAGAACCTGGAGCGTCAGCGCTCGCGCCGCCGTAGCGATGACGAGGACGAGGGCTGAGCACCATGAAGGCCATCCTGACGAACTTCGGCAGCACCGGAGACATCCAGCCCTTCGTGGCCCTGGCCCTGGAGTTGCGGCGCCATGGCCACCACCCCGTGCTCGCCCTGTCCCCCGCCTTCGCGGACCACGTGCGCCGCCAGGGGCTGGACTTCGCGCCCATCGGGCCGGACCTGCGCACGGTGCAGGACTCCATCAACCATTCGATGATTTCCAGCCCCTCCGTCACCGGCTCCGCCTCGCGGCTGCTCGGCCTCTTCGGGCCCCTGGCCGAGGCGCTGCCGCGGATGTTCGAGGAGCTGCGCGAGGTGAGCCGGGGCGCGGACGTGCTCATCAGCGGCCGCATGCAGCCGGCGGCGCGCATGGTGCACGACCTGACGCAGGTGCCCTTCGTCTCCATCCACGTCGAGCACAGCGGCGGCACGGAAGGCGGCAGCGGAGGCAGCCCGGCCTTCCAGGAGGCGGTGCGCGCCACCATCAACCCGCTGCGCGCCCGGCTGGGACTGCCGCCCTTCCCCAACCCGCTGGTGGACGGCAACTCGCCCCAGCTCGTGCTGTACGCCAACAGCCGTCACGTGCGCCAGGTGCCCGCTGGCCTTCCCTCGCACTTCCACTTCACCGGCTACTTCTTCCTGGAGGACGAGGCGTTCACGCCGGAGCCCGCGCTCGCCGACTTCCTGGCCGCGGGCGAGCCCCCCGTCGTCATGACCTTCGGCAGCATGCCGTACGAAGACCCCGAGGCGATGACGGACATCTTCCTGGGCGCCGCCGAGCGCGCCGGACGCCGCGCCATCATCCAGCAGGGCTGGGCGAGCCTGGCCCGGCGCACCCTGCCTCCCACGGTGCTCACCGCGGGCGTGGTTCCCCACTCGTGGCTCTTCCCGCGCGCGGCGGCCGTGGTGCACCACGGCGGCGCGGGCACCACCGCCTCCGCCTTCCGAGCCGGCGTGCCCCAGGTGCTGGTGCCCCACGCGTATGATCAATTCGTCTGGGCGGACATCGCCCACCAGCTCGGGTGCGCCGCGCCACCGCTGCCGCTGCCCCAGCTCTCCGCCCAGAGCCTGGGAGAGGCCCTCCGCGCCCTGCTCGCCTCGCCGCGAGCGCGCGAGACGGCCACCACGCTCGGAGAGCGCATCCGCGCCGAGCAGGGCGTGCTGAAGGCCCGCCAACTCATCGAGGCCCTCGTGGAACGGGTGGGACTGTCCTCCCCGGCGCGCGCGGACCTCTCCACCGACGACGATTCCGCCGAGGACGCCTCCGGGCAGGCCCTGCGGCGCAAGAACCTTCTCCAGAGACAACGAGCGAGACGACAGGATGACTGAGCGAACGGAGCAGAACGTGGACACCGCTGGCACGACGGGCCTGGAGATCGCCATCGTGGGCCTGGCCTGCCGCTTCCCGGGAGCCGGGGACGCGGAGTCCTTCTGGCGCAACCTCCGCGAGGGCGTGGAGTCCATCACCCCGCTGAAGGACGAGGAGCTGGAGGCATCCGCCATCGACTCCTCCGTGAAGACGGACCCGAACTACGTCAAGGCCGCCGCCTTCATCGAGGGCGCGGACGAGTTCGACGCCGCCTTCTTCGGCTTCACCCCCAAGGAAGCGGAGGTGATGGACCCGCAGCACCGCGTCTTCCTGGAGTGCACCTGGGAGGCGCTGGAGGACGCGGGCTATGACCCCGAGCGCCACAAGGGTGGCATCGGCGTGTACGCCGGCTCGAGGACGAACACCTACGTCTTCAACCTCTTCTCCAACCCCGCGGCCACCGGGGGGCTGAATCCCTTCGAGCTCGGCCTGGGCAACGACCTGGGCTTCCTCACCACACGCGCCTCGTACCGGCTGAACCTGCGCGGCCCGGCCTACTCGCTGCACACGGCGTGCTCCACGGCGCTGGTGTCGGTGCACCTGGCCATCCAGGGCCTGCTGGCCAATGAGTGCAACCTGGCCGTCGCGGGCGGCGTGGCCATCAACGTCCCGCAGAAGGCCGGCTACCTCTACCAGTTCGGCGGCATCACCTCGCCGGACGGCCACTGCCGCGCCTTCGACGCGAAGGCCCAGGGCACCGTCTTCGGCAGCGGCATCGGTCTGGTGGTCCTCAAGCGCCTGGAGGACGCGCTGCGCGACGGGGACACCATCCGCGCCGTCATCAAGGGCTCGGCCATCAACAACGACGGCTCGGCCAAGGCCAGCTTCACCGCGCCGGGCGTCAACGGGCAGAGCAAGGTCATCAAGGACGCGCTCGCCGCCGCCGAGGTGGACGCGCGCTCCATCTCCTACGTGGAGGCGCACGGCACCGGCACGGCGCTCGGAGACCCGATTGAAATCCGCGCCCTCACCAAGGCCTTCCGCGCGGACACCGGCGACAACGGCTTCTGCGCCATCGGCTCGGTGAAGACGAACGTGGGCCACCTGGACGCGGCGGCGGGCGCGGCCAGCCTCATCAAGGTGGTGCTGTCCATGCAGCACCGCGAGCTGGCGCCCAGCCTGCACTTCGAGAAGCCCAACCCGCAGATCGACTTCGAGAGCAGCCCCTTCTTCGTCAACACGGCGCTGCGGCCGTGGGCCCGGGGCGAGACGCCCCGGCGCGCGGGCGTGAGCTCCTTCGGCGTGGGCGGCACCAACGCCCACCTGGTGCTGGAGGAGGCACCGGCCGCGAAGGCCACCGCCCCCGGCCGGCCGTGGCAGCTCCTCGTGCTCTCCGCCAAGTCGCCCGCCGCGCTGGAGGCCGCCACCACCCGGCTGGCGGACCACCTGGAGAAGCACCCGGAGCAGGAGCTCGCGGACGTGGCCCACACGCTGCAAGTGGGCCGCCAGGGCTTCAAGCACCGGCGCGTGTTGCTGAGCCAGAACCGGGAGGACGCGGTGCGCGCGCTGCGCTCGGGTGACGCCGGACGGCTGCTCACCGGCGTGCAGGAGACGAGCAACCGTCCCGTGGCCTTCCTCTTCCCCGACTCGGACGCCCGGCTCGCGGAAGCCGCCGCGGAGCTGCACCGCGCCGAGCCGGCCTTCCGCTCCGCGTACGACACGTGCGCCGAGCGGCTCGCCACCGGACTGGGCGTGGCCCCCGGCGCGCTGCTCACGTCCGCGCAGACTTCCGAGCTGGCGCTGCCGGCCCTCTTCGCCTTCGAGTACGCGCTGGCGAAGCTGTGGATGGCCTGGGGCCTGAAGCCCGAGGTGCTGCTGGCCCACGGCGCCGGTGAGTACGCGGCGGCGTGCGTGGCCGGAGTGCTGTCGTTGGAGGACGCGGCCGCGCTGGTGGTGGCCCGGGCGAAGTCCGCGGCGGCCCCGGCGGTGAAGACCCAGGCGCCCACCGTGCGCTACGTCACCAGCGCCACCGGCACCTGGGTGGAGGCGGCGGACGTGTCGCGCCCCGGCTACTGGAGCACGCCGCGCGGCACCTCCCGTCTCGCCGAGGCCCTGAGCGAGCTGCGCAAGGAGCCCGCCCGCGTCCTGCTGGAGGTGGGCTCGGGACAGACGCTCGCCGCCCAGGAGCCGCGGGCCGCGCGGACGCTCGCGGGAGCCGCCTTCCTGTACGAGACGCTCGGCCACCTATGGCTGAGCGGCGTGGAGGTGGCATGGAGCGTCCTGTACTCGGGCGCCCGGCGCCGGCGCGTGTCCCTGCCCACCTACCCCTTCGAGCGCCAGCGCTACTGGATTGGCCCGGGCGAGAAGAGCAACGCCCAGGCCGCCTCGGGCCCGAGCGGCAAGCAGCAGGACGTGGCCAACTGGTTCCACGTCCCCACCTGGCGCCGCACCGCGCTGCCCGCGCTCCGGCGTGAGTCGCTCGCCGGCCAGCGCCACTGGCTCCTCTTCACCGACTCCCTGGGCGTGGGCGCCGCACTGGCCTCGGCCCTGGAGAAGGAGGGGCAGCAGGTCATCCGCGTGAGCCCCGGCACCGCGCTGCGCCGCGAGTCCGAGAACGCCTATACGATCGACCCCCGCGATGCCGCGCAGTACGTGGCCCTGCTGGAGGACCTGGCAGCGCGCGAGGTGCGCCCCGCGGTGTTCGTCCACCTGTGGAGCCTCACCGCGGACAGCGCCGCCTCCTCCGGACCGGCGTTCTTCCGGGAGCTGCAGTCGCTCGGCTACTACAGCCTCCTCTTCCTCGGCCAGGCCATGGCCAAGGTGCTGCCGGAGCAGGTGGTGCGGCTGGAGGTCATCTCCAACCGCCTGCACGACCTGGACGGTGAGCGGCACGCGCTGCCGGAGAAGGCCACGCTGCTGGGCCCCTGCAAGGTGATTCCGCAGGAGCAGCAGAACGTGACGAGCCGCTGCCTGGACGTGGAGCTTCCCGCTCGCGGCAACGAGGCCGTGCTGGCCGGGAAGCTGCTGGCCGAGCTGTGCACGCCCCCCACGCACCTGGTGGTGGCGTGGCGTGACACCCGCCGCTACGCCCAGGCGTACGAGCCGGTGCGGCTGGAGTCGGGAGAGCCGGCCTTCCCGCTGCGCGAGCGCGGGGTGTACCTCCTCACGGGCGGCCTGGGCGGCGTGGGTCTGCTGCTCGGCGAGCACCTGGCGGAGACGCAGAAGGCCCGGCTGGTGCTGGTGGGCCGCACCGCCCTGCCCGAGCGCGCCACCTGGGACGCGTACCTGTCCAGCCATGGCGAGAAGGACCGGCTGTCCCAGCGCATCCGCCGCGTCCAGGCGCTGGAGGCCAAGGGCGCCGAGGTGCTGGTCGTCACCGCGGACGTGTCCGACGCGGGCCAGCTCCGCGCGGCCGTGAAGCAGGCCGAGCAGCACTTCGGCGCGCTGCACGGCGTGCTGCACGCCGCGGGTATCACCAGCGGCCCGTCGCTCTACAACCCCTTCACCGACGTGGGCCCCACCGAGTCCGAGACGCAGTTCGGCCCCAAGGTGTACGGCACCTACGCCCTGGAGGAGGCCCTGCGCGGCCTGCAGCTGGACTTCGTCCTGCTCTTCTCCTCCAACGCCTCGGTGCTCGGCGGCCTCGGCTACCTCACCTACGCCGCCGCCAACGCCTTCATGGACGCGTTCGCCTCGCACCTGCGCACTCGCGGCTCCACCCGCTGGCTCAGCGCCTCGTGGGACCCCTGGCCCGAGGAGACGAAGCACTACAACGCCCGCACCAGCATGGACCAGTACGCCATGACGGTGCAGGAGAGCGCCGAGGCCTTCCGCCGCCTCGCCACCCACGGCCTGGATGGCCACGTGTCCGTCCCCACCGGTGACCTGACGCACCGGCTCGGGCTGTGGATCAACCGCGGCGCGGCCTCCCGGCAGGCGGCGTCTGGCTCCCGCGCCCGCCGCGCCAAGGGCGTCTACAAGGCCCCCACCAACGAGACGGAGCGCCTGGTGGCCGGCATCTGGCAGGAGGTGCTCGGCGTGGACCAGGTGGGCGTCCACGACGACTTCTTCGAGCTGGGTGGCCACTCGCTGCTCGCCACGCGCGTGGCCGGACGGCTGAGGACCTCGCTGGGCGTGGACCTGCCGCTGTCCAAGATGTTCGAGGTCTCCACCGTGGCCGGCCTCTCCGAGCTGGTGGCCAAGCTCCAGGCCCAGCAGGAAGACGAGCGCATGCGCGAGCTGCTCGAGCAGGTGTCCGGCCTCTCCGACGAAGAGCTCGAGCAGGAACTGGCCCGGCGCGCCGCCTCGGCCTCGGAAGACTGAGCCCCGCCCCCCTCCCCTTCGTCACCTCCTCGCCTCTCCTCCGCGTTCCATTTTATGAGCGACATCCTCAAGGACCTCAGCAAGCTCACTCCCAAGCAGCGTGCTCTCTTCGAGCTCATGCTGAAGGAGAAGCGCCGTCCGCGGCAGAGCATCGCCCGCCGCCAGGACACGGGTCCGGCCCCTGCCTCGTTCTCGCAGCAGCGGCTGTGGTTGTTGGATCAGCTCGAGGAGAGCAGCTCCTTCGCCTACAACGTGCACATCACGGTGCTGTTCTCCGGGCCGTTGGACGTGGGGGTGCTGGAGCGGGCGATCAACGAAGTGGTGCACAGGCACGAGGCCCTGCGCACCGTCTTCGCCGTGGTGGAGGGGGCCCCGGTGCAGCGCGTGCGGCCCGCCGAGCCGGTGACGATCCCCATCGACGACCTGACGGCCCTGTCCGGCGCGGAGCAGGACGCCGAGGTGGAACGCCGCACGAGCGAGGAGTCACAGAAGCTCTTCGACCTCTCGCGCGGGCCGCTGCTGCGGGGCAAGGTGCTGCGGCTGGCCGGGCAGAAGCACGTGGTGCTGGTGACGATGCACCACATGGTGACGGACCGCTGGTCGCTCGGCGTGCTGGTGCGCGAGCTGATGGCGCTCTACGAGGCGTACGCGCTCGGGCGGCCCTCGCCGCTGCCGGAGCTGCCCATCCAGTACGCCGATTACGCCGTCTGGCAGCGGGAGCAGTTCCAGGGTGAGGCCCAGCAGCGAGAGCTGGCCTACTGGAAGAAGCAGCTCACGCCGCTGCCGCCCCCGCTGGAGCTGCCCACGGACCGGCCCCGGCCGCCGCTGAAGAGCTACCGGGGCGCGCGCGCGTTCGTGAAGCTGCCGGCGAGTCTCACCCGCGCCCTCAAGGCGATGAGCCAGCAGGAAGAGGCCACGCTGTACATGCTGCTGCTCTCGGCCTTCCAGTCCGTGCTGCACCGCTACACGGGGCAGACGGACCTGTCGGTGGGCTCGCCCATCGCCAACCGCAAGCTGCCGGAGCTGGAGCTGCTCATCGGCTTCTTCGTCAACACGCTGGTGATGAGGACGGAGCTGTCGGGCAACCCCACCTTCCGCACGCTGCTCCAGCGGGTGCGCAAGACGTGCATGGAGGCCTACGCCCACCAGGACGTGCCCTTCGAGAAGCTGGTGGAGGCGCTCCAGCCAGAGCGCCACCTGAGCCGCAACCCGCTCTTCCAGGTGATGTTCTCCTTCCAGAACACGCCCCGGCAGGACCTGGCGGTGCACGGGCTGAGCTCGCAGTACCTGCTGGTGGAGCCGGGCTCGTCCAAGTTCGACCTCCTGCTGGAGCTGCGCGAGGAGACGGAGGACGAGATCACCGGCTGGTTCGAGTACGACACGGACCTGTTCGAGACGGCCACCATCCACCGGCTGCGCGAGCACTTCCTCCACGTGCTGGAGCGGGTGGCGGTGAGCATGGAGGACCGGCTCTCGGAGCTGCCGCTCATGGGCTCGCAGGAGCGCCAGCAGGTGCTGGAGGGGTGGAACGGCGCGCGCGAGGAGTACCCGCCGCGGGCCTGCATCCACACGCTCATCGAGGAGCAGGTGGAGCGGACTCCGGACGCGGTGGCGCTCACCTTCGAGGGGCGGAGTCTCACGTACCGGGAGCTGGACGCGCGCGCCAACCAGCTCGCCTGGCACCTGCGCTCGTTGGGCGTGGGGCCCGAGGTGCGCGTGGGCCTGTGCGCGGAGCGCTCGCTGGAGATGGTGGTGGGCCTGTTGGGCACGCTGAAGGCCGGCGGCGCCTACGTGCCTTTGGATCCCGGCTACCCGCTGGAGCGGCTGACGTGGATGCTCGAGGACGCGCGGCCCGCCGTGCTGCTGGCCCAGGAGCACCTGCTGCCGAAGCTGCCCGCGCATGAGGCCCGGGTGGTGTGTCTGGACAGCGATTGGGCCCGGGTGGCCGAGCAGCCCGTGGAGCGGCCTCCCGCGCTGGCCACCGCCAGCAACCTCGCCTACGTCATCTTCACCTCCGGCAGCACCGGCCGCCCCAAGGGCGCCATGAACGAGCACCACCCCGTGTGCAACCGCCTGCTGTGGATGCAGCAGGAGTACCAGCTGGGCGCCGGGGACACCGTCCTGCAGAAGACGCCCTTCAGCTTCGACGTGTCGGTGTGGGAGTTCTTCTGGCCACTGATGGTGGGCGCGCGCCTGGTGCTGGCGCGGCCGGGCGGACACCAGGAGCCCGCGTACCTGGTGGACCTCATCTCCCGGGAGGGCATCACCACGCTGCACTTCGTGCCCTCGATGTTGCAGGCCTTCCTGGAGGAGCCCCGCCTGGAGCGGTGCGCCAGCCTGCGTCGGGTGATGTGCAGCGGCGAGGCCCTGCCCGTGGACCTCGAGGAGCGCTGCCTGCAGCGGCTGTCCTGGGCGGGGCTGCACAACCTCTACGGCCCCACCGAGGCGGCCGTGGACGTGACGTACCACGCCTGCGAGCGCGGACATGGCAGGCGCTCGGTGCCCATCGGGCGCCCGGTGGCCAACACGCAGATGCGCGTGCTGGACGCGAACCTCCAGCCGGTCCCGATGGGCGTGGCGGGAGAGCTGTACATCGGCGGAGTGCAGGTGGGGCGCGGCTACCTCCGGCGCCCGGAGCTGACGGCCGAGCGGTTCATCCCGGACCCCTTCAGCCAGACGCCCGGAGCACGGCTCTACCGCACCGGAGACCTGGGCCGCTGGCTGTCCAATGGCGAGCTCGAGTACATCGGCCGCGCCGACTTCCAGGTGAAGGTGCGTGGCTTCCGCATCGAGCTGGGAGAGATCGAAGCCGTCCTGGAGCAGGACGCGAGCGTGCAGCAGGCCGTGGTGGTGGCGCGCGAGGACGTGCCCGGCAACAAGCGGCTGGTGGCCTATGTCATGGGACGCTTGGGCCAGAAGGTGGACGTCCGCGCGCTGCGCGAGCACGCCCAGGGGAAGCTGCCCGAGTACATGGTGCCTCCCGTCATCATGGTGTTGGAGGCGCTCCCGCTGAGCCCCAACGGCAAGGTGGACAGGAAGGCGCTCCCGGCCCCCTCGTTCGAGCGCGCGGAGCGCCGGTACGTGGCCCCGTCCACGCCCACCCAGCAGCTCCTCGCCACCATCTGGGCCGAGGTGCTGCGCGTGGAGAAGGTGGGAACGGAGGATGACTTCTTCGCCCTCGGAGGCCACTCGCTGCTGGCCACCCAGGTCGTCTCCCGCGTGCGCTCCGCCCTCGGCGTGGAGCTGCCCCTGCGCGCCATCTTCGAGGCCCCCACCGTGGCCGGCCTCTCCCGCCGGCTCCCGGCGACGGGCCGCACCCAGGCACCGCCCCTGGTGTCCGTGTCCCGTGACGGAGCGCTGCCCCTCTCCTTCTCCCAGCAACGTCTGTGGTTCCTCGATCAGCTCGAGCCGGCCAGCGCCACCTACAACATTCCCTCCGCCTTCCTCGTCTCCGGACAGCTGGACGTGGAGGCCCTGCGGCGCGCCGTCGAGACGCTCGTCGCCCGTCACGAGTCGCTGCGCACCACCTTCCACACGGGTGAAGAACAGCCGCTCCAGCGCATCCACGCGCCCTCTTCGTGGACCCTGCCCGTGGTGGATCTCCGCTCGCTCGCCGAACCCGAGCGTCAGGCAGAGGCGCGTCGGCGCTCCGAGCAGGAGGCCCAGCGCGGCTTCTCGCTAGAGCACGGTCCGCTGCTGCGCACCACGCTGCTGAAGCTCGCTGAGCAGGAGCACCTGCTGCTGGTGACGATGCACCACATCGTCTCCGACGGCTGGTCCATGGGTGTGCTGGTGCGTGAGGTGGCTTCCTTCTACGAGGCCTTCTCCTCCGGCCGCACGCCTCAGCTGCCCCAGCTGCCCGTGCAGTACGCCGACTACGCCTCCTGGCAGCGCCAGTGGCTGCGTGACGAGGCTCTCCAGTCCCAGCTCTCCTACTGGCGTCAGCAGCTTGCCGGTGCGCCTCCCGCCCTGGAGCTGCCCACCGACAGGCCTCGCCCCTCCGTCCAGTCCTACCGCGGTGCTCAGCTGCCCATTCAGCTGCCCCGCCCCCTTTCCGACTCCCTCCTGGCCCTCTGCCAGCGCGAGTCCACCACCCCCTTCATGGTGCTGCTGGCTTCCTTCCAGCTGCTCCTCTCTCGCTACTCCGGCCAGGACGACATCTGCGTCGGTACCCCCATCGCCGGCCGCGACCGCTCCGAGCTCGAGGGCCTCATCGGCTTCTTCGTCAACACCCTCGTCCTGCGCTCTCGCGTGCAACCTCGTGCTTCCTTCCGCTCGCTGCTGGCCCAGGTGCGCTCCTCCACCCTGGCCGCCTATGAGCACCAGCACCTGCCCTTCGAGAAGCTCGTCGAGGAGCTGCTTCCCGCTCGTGACCTCAGCCGCAGCCCTCTCTTCCAGGCCCTCTTCACCCTTCAGAACGCTCCTCTCGACGCTCTGCAGTTGCCTGGCCTGAGCTTCCAGCCGCTGCCCGCCGACAGCGCCACCTCCAAGTTCGACCTCTCCCTCTCCCTCACCGAGTCCCCCGAGGGCTTCTCCGGCGTCTTCGAGTACAACACCGACCTCTTCGACTCCTCCACGCTCCAGCGCATGGCCGGCCACTTCCAGGTGCTGCTGGAGTCGGTGCTCACCAACCCCGACGCGCCCCTGGCGTCCGCTGCCATCCTCTCCTCGTCCGAGCGTCACCAGCTCCTCGTGGACTGGAATGCCACCGGCGCGGACTTCCCCCAGGATGAGTGCCTGCACCACCTCTTCGAGGCCCAGGTGCGGCGTACCCCCGAGGCCACCGCCGTCATCTCCGAGCACGGCCGCCTCACCTACCGGGAGTTGGAAGCTCGCTCCAACCAGCTCGCCCGGCGTCTGCGTGCCATGGGCGTCGGCCCCGAGTCCCGCGTCGGCCTGTGCGTCGAGCGCAACCCCGACATGCTCGTGGCCCTCCTCGCCATCCTCAAGGCCGGTGGTGCCTACGTCCCGCTGGACCCCACCTACCCCAAGGAGCGCCTCGCCTGGCTCCTCGAGGACGCCCAGGGCCCCGCCCTCCTCGCCCACTCCCACCTGCTGTCCGCGCTCCCTCCGCACTCCATCCCCACCGTGTGCCTGGACTCCGATGCGGACGCGCTCTCCCGTGAGTCCACGCAGCCCCTGGCCGACTCGCCCCTGCCCGGCAACCTCGCCTACCTCATCTACACCTCCGGCAGCACCGGCAGGCCCAAGGGCGTGAGCATCTCCCACCGCAACGCCGTCGCCTTCCTGCACTGGGCCCTCTCCGTCTTCCAGCCCCAGGAGTTGCGCGGTGTGCTCGCCTCCACCTCGCTCAACTTCGACCTCTCCGTCTTCGAGCTCTTCGCTCCCCTGGCTTGCGGCGGTGGCGTGGTGCTCGCTCGCAACGCCCTGCACCTGGCCGAGCTGTCCACCGCCTCCGCGGTGACGCTTCTCAACACCGTCCCCTCCGCCATGGAGCAACTGCTGCGCATGGGCGCGGTGCCTCCCTCCGTGTGCACCGTCAACCTCGCCGGTGAGGCCCTGCCCCAGACGCTCGCCTCTCGCGTCTACCAGGTGCCCACCATCCGCCGTCTCTACAACCTCTACGGCCCCTCCGAGGACACCACCTACTCCACCTTCACCCTGGTGCGTCCCGGTGAGGTGCCCCCCATCGGCCGTCCCATCTCCAACTCCCAGGCCTACGTCCTCGACGCCCACCTGCACCCGGTGCCCGTGGGCGTGCTGGGCGAGCTGTACCTGGCCGGCGAGGGCCTGTCCCGCGGCTACCTGCACCGTCCGGAGCTCACCGCCGAGCGCTTCCTGCCCAACCCCTTCGGCCCCCAGGGCAGCCGCATGTACCGCACCGGCGACAGGGTGCGTCTGCGTCCCGACGGCGTGCTGGAGTACTTCGGCCGCGTCGACTTCCAGGTGAAGGTGCGTGGCTTCCGCATCGAGCTGGGTGAAGTCGAGTCCTCCCTGCGTCTGCACCCCTCCGTGCGCGACTGCGTCCTGCTGGCGCGCGAGGACTCCCCCGGTGACAAGCGTCTGGTCGCCTACGTGACGGGCCGTGATTCCCAGCCACTCAGCCCCGCTCCCCTGCGCGACTTCCTGCGCCAGCGGCTGCCCGAGTACATGGTGCCCTCGGCCTTCGTGGTGCTGGCGGCCCTGCCCCTCACTTCCAACGGCAAGGTGGACCGCAAGGCCCTGCCCCCGCCCGAGGCGTCCACGGAGACCCACGACTTCATCGCGCCGAGGGATACGCTGGAGCTGGAGCTGGCCCGGATCTTCGAGGAGCTGCTGGGCGTGCATCCCGTGGGAGCGCGCGGCGACTTCTTCGCACTCGGTGGCCACTCGCTGCTGGCGGTACGGCTTCAGGCGCTCGTCCAGGAGCGGACGGGCCACGCCCTGCCCCTGGCCTCGCTCTTCCAAGCGCCCACGGTGGAGCAGCTCGCCACGCGGCTGCGGCGGGGTGAGGCGGGCCCGTGGTCGCCGCTGGTTCCCATCCAGCCCAGGGGCTCGCGGCGTCCCTTCTTCTGCGTGCACCCGGTGGGCGGCAACGTCCTGTGCTACGCGGAACTGGCGCGCCAGCTCGGGCCGGATCGGCCCTTCTACGGGCTCCAGTCCCAGGGGCTGGTGTCCTCGAGCCCGCCCCCGTTGGAGCGCATCGAGGAGATGGCCGCGCTCTACGTGGAGGCCGTGCGCACCGTGCAGCCCGAGGGCCCCTATCTGCTGGGTGGCTGGTCCCTGGGTGGCGTGGTGGCCTTCGAGATGGCGCGGCAGCTCGAGCAGCGCGGTGAGCGCGTGGAGGTGCTCGCGCTCATCGATCCCAGCCCCGCCATGGCCTCCGCGACACCAGTCCCCGAGGACACCGGAGCCCAGGTGGCCTCGCTGTTCGCCATGGACCTGGGGCAGCTCGGGCGCATGGAGCTCCCCGCGGAGCTGCTGGCCCAGGGCGACTCCGAGGCCCTGTTGCGGCACCTGCTCGAGGAGGGCCGGAAGGCTGGGCTGCTGGTGCCGGAGGTGGGGCTCGAGCAGCTCCGGGCACTGCGGGACGTCTTCACCCACAACCTCCGCGCGCTCCACCAGTACGTGCCGCGCCCCATCGGAAGCGGGCTCACCGTGCTGCGCGCGAGCGAGTCCCCAGATGGGGACAGCCAGGATCGGGGTTGGGGAACACTCGCCCGGTCCGGCGCGCAGGTGCTGGAAGTACCCGGAGACCACTACGCCCTGCTGCGCGCGCCACACGTCCAAGTGCTCGCGGAGAGACTGGCCGGGCTGCTCGCACGAGCCGACGCGCTCCCGGGCGCCACGCGGGAGGAGCGGGGCTGAGTCCCTGACGAGGCGAGGATGGGGGTGCCGCGGCCCCTCCGAGGAACCGCGCCGGCTACGCCGCCCAGCGGCGCACGATGCGGTCCGTGGCCTCGGCCTGGGCCGCATCCGCCAGCAGCTCCATGCCCATGCCGCGTGCCCCCAGCCGGACGCGCCCACTGCCGGCGGCGGGTCCCGAGCGCACCTCGTCCGCGTGCCACAGCTCTCCCCCGCTGGCGAGCACCACCTGCCGCATGCGCACGTCGAACTCCGGCTCCGACAGCAGCCGCATCTGCTCCACGAGCAGCTCCACCGTCACGTCCGCCTCGGGCTTCCGCGTCCCCGGACCCGTGAGGACACGGAAGACCTCGGCATAGCGCTCGGCCGGGAGGAACGCGGCGTAACCGGGCCGGAGCACCGCCACCCCGGGCTCGGCCTTCTGAGTGGAACGCGTGCGCTCCGGGGCACGCCAGGCCGGGAGCACCGACACCTCGTGCACCCGCGGCGTGCCGTCCACCGAGCCCGCGAAGGGCGACTGCCGGTGCAGGTCCAACAGCGAGGCGAGCAGGCCCGCGCGGCCCGCGTGGCGCACGGTGAAGGCGCGGTCGCCCTCGACGCGCACCTCGCCCCAGGCCGGCAGCGCGGAGATGCCCTTGGAGCCAATGGACGCCAGCGACACCTGCACTGGCTCGCCGAAGCGCGGCTGCCACATCAGCCGCTTCGCGGTGAGCCAGAAGCGCCCCGTGCACCGCAGGTAGTAGTAGAGGACGAGCGCCCCGCCCGCGAAGAGCATGGGCGCGGGCCTGCCGAACCGCTCCAGCCCGTAGCGGTTGGTGATGGCCAGCAGCGCGAACACCCACGTGCCGGGCCAGGAGAGCAGATTCCTCAATCCCTGCCGGCCCTCGAGCAGCACCGGCTCGTCACCCCCGGGCGCCTCGGGACGCGGCTCGCTCAGCAACGTCTCCAGGCGGCCGAGCACCTCGCCCAGCGATGCCCCACCCCGCCGGGTGAAGTGGGAGAGCCGCTTGCGCGCGAGCACCTCCAGCCGCTCGCGCTGCCGCAGCAGTCCCGGAGAGCCGCCGGCGTCCCGGGCCAGCAGCTCACGCAGGGACGGCTCCAGCCGCAACGCCTCACGCAGCCAGTCCGGTTGCGCGCGCATCAGGCGCTTCCAACGCGGCGAACGCATCACCCGCAGCAGCCCGGTGTAGCAAGCACCCCCCTGGGCCATGAGCTCCCCGGTCTCGCGTACGCCGGACCCGGAATCGTCCTCGAAGAGAGTGCCGGTATCGGAGTGGGCGACGACGTTAGGGGATGCCTGGAGCATGCCGTGAGTCCTCTCGACAGTTCCCCTACCCAACGGCCTGGACCCGGGGTTTCCATCCAGGTCACGAATCCTTGACAGCGGTGCCGCGCCTGGGGGGCGAACAGCCAAGCATAACGCCCCCTCCTGACCGCCCGCCAACCCGAGCGACCGTGACGCACGGCGTCAACCGTCAGCCCCCGCGGCGCCGCATGCCCCCGTCCGTGGACGGCTCGTACTGAAGGAGCGGCGGCACCAGCGGCAGGCGGAGCTTGAAGCAGGTGCCCTTCCCCTCCTCGCTCTCCACCTCGATGCGGCCCCCGTGCGACTTCACGATGCCGTGCACCACCGACAGCCCCAGCCCCGTCCCCTCGCCGGCGGGCTTGGTGGTGAAGAAGGGCTCGAAGAGGTGGCGCTTCGTCTCCTCGGACATGCCCGTGCCGGTGTCGCTCACCTCCACGTGGAGGGAGTCCCCATCGCGGCGCGTGCGGATGCGCACCTCTCCACCAGAGGCCGTGGCCTGCCCGGCGTTCACCAGCAGGTTCACCAGCACCTGGACGATCTGCCTCGGCCGGCCCACCGAGTGGCCCACGCCTCCCAGTTCCTTCTCCACCCGCACATGGCTCAGCTGGCCGTGGGCGATCCGCAGCGCCGTCTCCACCTCGGTGTCGAGCTCGTACGAGGTGTGGGCCTCCGGATCTCCCCGCGCGAAGCGGCGCAGGTCCCCGACGATGGTGTTCACCCGCTTGATGCCGTCCAGCGTGGCCGGGAGCACGTCGTCCACGTACTCCTTCATCACCTCGGGCAGGTCCGGCTCGTCGCGCAGGTCCCGGAGCATCGAGTGGACGTTGCTCGTCACGAAGCTCATCGGGTTGTTGATTTCATGCGCCACGCCCGCCGCCAGCATGCCCAGGCTGGACAGCCGCTCCTGCTCCAGCGCCCGCTGATGCAGTTGCTGCAACTCCTGGTGCGCGGCCTCCAGCTCGCCGTGGGTCCGCGCCAACGCCTGGTGGGTCTTCTCCAGCTCCTCGCGCTGCCGCAGCACCTGCTCCAGCACCCCGCGCAGCGCGGTGATCCGCTTCTCCGACACCAGGAAGCCGAAGACGGCCAGCAGGAGGAACGCCGCGGACGTGCCCGGCTCGGCGCCCGAGCCCAGCGCCACCCCGGCCACCCCGGCCAGGTAGATGACCGTGCGAAGGCGGACCCACCGGTCCATCCCGGAGAACAGCAGCAGGCTGTAGGGCACGAACACCCACGCCAGCGGATGCCAATGCGTCGCGGTGCCCCCCACCAGGCTCCCCGCCAGATTGGCGAGCATCCGCACCGTCTCCGCCATGGCCCGGCCGCCGCGCCGGGACACCCACTCGACGAGCCACACGTTGACGAAGCCGAGCACCACCCACACGCCCGCCAGCGCGAGGAGCACGGGCCACTGGCCCCAGAACCAGATGAACAGCGCCACGTTGAACACGACCGGCCCCAGGCCCGCGACGAGCTGGCTGCCCCGGTCGAATGGCTCCGTATCCGCGTCCACCGAGGCCTGCTTCGCGTGGGCGTCCATGGGTGCCGCGGAACGGCTCAGGGTCCCGACGAGGTGGCCGGTCCCGGGCCCTGTCCCTGTCCGCCTAGCAGGGCACGCACGTCGGCCACCAGGCGATCGTCGTCCCAGGGCTTGCTGATGAAGTGGGAGATGACCCCGGACTCGGACCCACCCGACAGGTCCGCGTGCCCGGAGATGAGGATGCGCGCGGCCCGGGGCGCGATGCGCAGCACCTGCCCGAGCAGTTCCAGCCCGTTCATCCCCCGCATGCGGAAGTCGGAGATGACGACGTCCGCCTCGAAGGTGGCCAGCTTCTCGATGGCCTCCTGGCCATTGAGCGCCACCTCGATGGAGAAGCCCTCGCGCCTCAGCAGGCGGCGGAGGGCTCCAACGACATGCACTTCATCATCGACGATGAGAATCCTGGCCATGGGGGCTCCGAGCCGCACCGGCACGTGCCTGCACCCTACACCAGATGCGGGAAGTGCTCGTGCCGGGACACTGGGTGGACAGGACGGCGGACGCTCGAGTGCCGGCATGCCGCAAGAGCGGCCAGCCGGAGGGCTTCAGGGAGACAACATGGGGCGTGAGAAGGGCAGGCATGGGACAGCGGCCACGAAGACAGGGAAATCCTGATGTCAGGAACTCCTCCGGGTCCCGATGATTCCTGGCCCGGCCCTCAAACAAGGAGACTCCCGAAAGAATAACAGAGACCGTCCCGCGCGGCGCGAGATCAACGTGTTTTCGGAGTGGGGCCACCGGACAGTTGGGAGGCCAGCCGCAGCAAGTCCCTCAGGATGCGGCCGGTGGCCCCCCAGATGACGTGGGTGCCATAGGTATAGAAGTCCACGTCGTACTCCACGCCACGCACATGGCGGCGCTCGGTGCGGCGGATGGCCGGGTCGAGGAGGACCTCCAGGGGCACCTCGACGATGAACTCCACCTCGTCCGGGTTGGGCCGGTACTCCAGGCCGTGGGGGATGACGCCCACGAAGGGCTGGATGCGGAACTCGGTGAGGGTGGGCACCTCGTCCAGGGGGCCGAGCACGCGCACCCCGGACACGTCGATGCCCAGCTCCTCGCGCGTCTCGCGCAGGGCGGTGTGCAGGGGGGAGGGGTCCTCGGGATCCCTCGAGCCACCGGGGAAGGAGTACTGGCCGGCGTGGTGGCGCAGCGTGGTGGGGCGCTTGGTGAAGAGGACGTGGGGGGCACCGTCGCGCACGAGGAGGGGCACCAGCACCGCGGCCTCGCGCATCACGACCCCGGGCAGGTTCAGGGCCCGGGGGGCCCGGGTGGCCAGGTGAGTCTCCAGCGCGTCGAAGAGTGCGTCCACGGCTCAGTCCGTTCCCTGCCTCTCCACGGGGACCGTCAGAGGCTTGTTGGGGGTATCCACATTCTCCACTCCGGACAAGGGGCGGAGGATGCCCTGGTTGAGCAGCACCAGCAGCACCACGCCCAGCACCACCCGGTAGACGATGAAGACGAGGGTGGAGCGCTTGCGCAGGTAGCTCAACAACCAGGCGATGGCGGCCCATCCCGAGGCGAAGGCCACCAGCGTGCCCGTCACCAGGGCCATGGTGGAGGGGCGCTCGGTGGCCTCCAGCAGGTGCTTGAGCTCGAAGATGCCGGCCAGGGAGGTGGCGGGGATGGAAAGCAGGAAGGAATAGCGCGCCGCGTCCTCGCGCCGCAGGCCCAGGGACAGGGCGCCGGTGATGGTGGTGCCCGAGCGCGAGGCGCCGGGAATGAGAGCGAGTGCCTGCCACAGCCCGACGATGAGGCCATCGCGCCAGCGCATGTCGTCCAGGGTGCGCTTGTGGGAGGCCATCCGCTCCACGACGAAGAGGATGAGGGCGAGGACGATGAGGCTGCCGGAGATGACGTAGAGGGAGCGGAGGGAGCCCTCGATGGTCTTCTTGAAGGCCAGGCCGCAGATGCCGATGGGCAGGGTGCCGATGAGGACGAACCAGGCCAGGCGCGAGTCGGTGGTGCCGAAGGGCTCGCGCCGCGCGAGGCCCTGGAAGAAGGCGCGCAGGAGGGTGACGATGTCCTTGCGGAAGTAGATGAGGACGGCGGCCACGGTGCCGAGCTGGATGACGGCGGAGTAGGCGGCGCCGGGGTCGGGCCAGCCGAGGAGCTCCGGGACGATGCGCAGGTGCGCGGTGGAGCTGATGGGGAGGAACTCGGTCAGTCCCTGGACCAGCCCGAGGACGATGGCTTGAAGGAGGCTCATACGTGTGGGGAAGTGGATGTATGCGCTACCCTGCGGGGCAGCAAGAGCCTTCGTCGCTGGCTGTCGTCCGGGAACGTCCATGCCCCCTGCCCCCCCCTGTCCCTGCACCTCCGGCCTGCGCTACCGCGAGTGTTGTGCGCGTTACCATCGAGGAGAAGCGGAGGCACCGGACGCCGAGGCGCTGATGCGCTCGCGTTACAGCGCCTTCGCGCTGAAGGAGGTGGAGTACCTGTGGCGCACGCTGCACCCGGAGCATCCGGACCGGGCGAGGCCGAAGGAGGAGATGCTGCGCGAGCTGCGGGCGGTGGCGAGCGGGCACAAGTACCCGAGGTTGCAGGTGCTGGACCGCCAGCCGCCGGACGAGACGGGGAAGGCGGTGGTGCTCTTCTACGCGCGCATCTTCGAGAAGGGGAAGGACCGCTCGTTCGTGGAGCGGTCGGAGTTCCGTCACGATGGGACGGGGTGGCGCTATCTGTCGGGAGACGGCTTCCCGGCGAGCGAAAGCCCCCGGCCCCCCGAGACCCTCACCCTGGCCAATTTCCCCTCTCCCACCGGGAGAGGGACGGGGTGAGGGTATCAAGGACCCCGGGTTGCCCCCGTGCCCCTACTCGGCGGGAATCGGGAGGGCCCGAAGCACGCGGTTCTCGCCCACCTGGATGCGCAGCAGCAGCACGGAACCGGGCTTCTGGGCCCTGACGATCTGCGCGAACTCACGCGGGTTGCGAACCTGTTTGGCGGCGGCCTCGACGATGACCATGCCGGGCTGGAGGCCGGCGCGGTCCGCGGGAGAGCCCGGGTCCACGGCGACGACCATGGCGCCCTGCCGGACGCCCGGGGCCATGCGCGGATCCACCTCCTGGAGCCGCAGGCCCAGCTTGCGGCCGGTGTCCTCCTCGCGGCCCTGCTCGGGGCTGACGTCATTGCCCTCGAGGTCCGGGCGCTCGCCGAGCTTCACCGGCACCTCCTGCTGCTTGCCGTTGCGGAAGACGGTGAGCTTCACGGTCTCGCCGGGCGCGCGGAAGCCGATGTCCCGGGTAAGGCCGCGCGAGGACTCGACGGGCGTGCCGTTGATGGAGGTGATGACGTCATCCTGCTTGATGCCGGCCTTCTCGGAGGGAGTGTCCTCCTGTATGCCGGTGACGATGGCGCCCTTGCGTGCCGGCACGTTGAGCGCCTGGGCGAGCTCCGGCGTCAGGTCCTGCACCGACACGCCCAGCCAGCCGCGGCGGATCTTCCCCTTCTGCAACTGGGGCAGGAGCGCCTTGGCCATGTTGGCGGGGACGGCGAAGCCGATGCCCGAGCCGCCACCGACGATGGCGGTGTTGATGCCGACGACCTCGCCCTTCATGTTGAAG
Organism: Archangium sp. Cb G35; assembly: GCF_001896145.1. Taxonomy (NCBI): domain Bacteria; kingdom Pseudomonadati; phylum Myxococcota; class Myxococcia; order Myxococcales; family Archangiaceae; genus Archangium; species Archangium sp. Cb G35. Next base: position 432,621 of record NZ_MPOI01000013.1, on the reverse strand, counting down.
AGAGGCCCGCCCGAGTTGCCCGGGTTGATGGCGGCATCCGTCTGCAGGAAGTTGTCATAGGGGCCGGCCTGGATGTCGCGCGCGCGGGCCGAGAGGATGCCGGCGCTGACGCTGGAGGTGAGGCCGAACGGGTTGCCGATGGCCACCACCCCGTCACCCACGCGGATGTCATCCGAGTTGCCGAGCCGGGCCACCGGCAGGTTGCGGACGTTGCCCTGGAGTTGGATGAGGGCCAGGTCGGTGAGCGGATCCCTCCCGAGCACCTTGGCGTCGAACTCGCGGCCATCGGTGAGGCGCACGCGGATGTCGATGGCGTTCTCCACCACGTGGTTGTTGGTGAGGATGAGCCCGTTGGAGTCGATGATGAAACCCGAGCCCTCGCCCTGCTGGACGCGCTCCTCGGGGACGCCGCCGGGCGGCATGCCCTGGCCTCCGGGGGCGCCGAAGAAGCGCTCGAACAGGTCGCCCGGGATGCCCTCCATGGCGGGGGCGCGCGCCTGGACCTGCACGTTGACGACGGTGTCATTCACGGCCTCGACCAGGTCCGCGATGGACTGCATGGGCCCCGAGCCGCCCACCGCAGCGGGTTGTTTGGGAGCAGGCTGGGGCTGTTGCGCCTGCTGAGCCTGGCCGGCGCCTCCCGTAGCCGGAGCCTGGTCCTCGGAAGGAGACGCGGGAGCTCGGGCCTCGGGTTGCTCCGCCGCGGGCCGCGCGGGCGCGGGTTCCCGGGTGCGCGCCTCACACCCGGTGGCGACCACCAGCATGAGGGCATTGAACAGGACGAATTGCTGCCAGAAGGCCGAGCGGGCGTACTTCATCGAAGGGCATCCTCCCTTCGAGGGAAGATGAGGACCCCCCGCCGACTGACAACCACACGGCACGAAGGAGCGGACGGGCCGGGCAACCCTCGGCCGCTCCCTCCCTACAGCCCCTGCATGTCGTAGCTGGAGGGCACGTCCACGTGGAAGGCGAGGTCCACGGAGCGCTGCTCCGAGGGGGCCAGCGTCAGCTTCCAGGTGACGATGCCATCCATCTCCGCTACCGCGTGGCCGGGCGTCGTCTTCTTGGCGTCCAGCGCCACCGTGACGTCATCGAGCTCGGAGACGGGGATGTGCTCGGCCACCTCCACCACCTCGGGGCGCTGGCGGTAGTTGGCCAGGTTGAAGCGGTAGGCATAGTGGAAGCGGCGCCGGCCGCCGAAGAGTCCCTCGTCGCGGGCGATCTCCTGCACCACCACGCGCTCCACACGCAGCGACTCCTCGAGGCCGAAGGTGAGCTGGAAGGCACCGCCCTGGGGCACCTGCTCCAACTGCTGGCGGCCGATGAAGCCGGAAGCACGGAACATGTCCACGGGGCCCGGCAGCAACGGGAAGGGCGCGCCGTTGAAGAGGCTGGCCACGCGGAACACCACCGGGTGCAGCTTGGGCACGGTGCGCCAGGTGAAGGAGGACTTCAGCTTCGTGCGCGCCACGCGCAGCCGCACGGCCGCGCCCTCTCCGGGCACCTGGGCCAGCTCGGGCACCAGCAGTTGCACGGAGATGCCCTGCGAGGCCGCCTGGAGCGCACCGTCCGTCTCCCCCGGCGTCTGTCCACCGGCCTGGGCGTGCTGCTGCACCTCTTCGCGGCGGACCAGCACCTTCTTCTCGGCGCGGCGCTCCCAGGCCTTCAACGTGAGGGGCTTCAACTCAGGCGGCGTCGCGTTGTCCCGGGGCCGGGCGGTGGAGAGCGACAACCGCACCCCGCGCCAGTCCTCGCCAGTGGACTGGCTCACGGTGGCGAAGGTGGAGAGCTCCACCTGGCCCGCGGCCTCGTCGGCGCGCGCCTCGTAGGAGGGCGTCCAGCCCGCGCCGCCCACCACGTACTGCAGTTCCACACGGGCACGGCCCTCGGAGGGACAGGCCAGCCGCACCTCCACCCGGCGCTCCATGCGCGCGGCCGAGGCGGAGAGGAACGACTCCCGGCCCCGCAACGAGTCCAACTCCCGCTGCACCTCGCGCATGCGGGCGGCCCGGGCGGACAGCTCGGAGGCGGCGCGCAACCGGGCGTCCAGCGCGGTGTCGAAGGCCTGGGTCCACGCACGGGAATCCGGTTTCGGCTCGGTGAGCTCGCGCGTCACCCGCTTCACCGTCACCTCGGTGAGGCTCTCACCGAGCTGCTGCAGCGACTGGGCACGGGCGCGGGCGTCCACCAATTCCGACATCTCGCGCTCCAGCGTCTCGCGCTTCTTGCGCAGGGCTTCCAGCTCCGGGCCGAACTCCTCCTGGCGCGTGCGCTCCTCGGCCACGAGGCTCTCCACGGTGGCGTCCTCGGAGCGGGCGCGGAAGCTGGAGGGGTCCGCGGCGGGCGGCACGGACTCGAAGACGGCGAGCGGGCGGCCGGTGCAGGCCACCGTCTCCACGCGCGTCACCAGGGCGCGGTCCGGGTAGACGACGACGGAGGACACCTTCGCGGGGGCGGCGAGCGCCAGCATCATCAAGGGCAGGGTGTGCATGGTGGCTCCTCGCTACTGGGACTGCTCCAGGCGCCAGCCCTTGGGGTGGCGGACGGTGTACAGGAAGGACACCACCTTCTTCTCCGAGGGCGGCACCGACAGGCGCCACACCAGCGTTCCCTTCGCCGGGTCCTGCTCGGCGTAGGGCTCGGTGCGCACCAGCTTCACTTCCACGTCCTCACTGCGCGACAGCGGCCACTGGTCATGGAGCTGCACCGGCAGGGGGAAGGGGTACGGGTTGGCCACCTCGAGGGTGACGAGGTACTCGGTGACGTCGTCCTTGCCGATGAGGCCCTTCTCGCTCGTCATGAGCTTCACGTTGCGCACGGGGCGCACCGCGGAGTCGATGCCCAGGGGCAGGGTGAAGGGCTCGCCCGGAGACACCAGGGTGAGCCGGGCCTGGCCCGCGGGGTCCGCTCCGACGAAGAGCTGCGCGTCCCCACCGGGCATCACCTGGCGCGAAGGGCTGCTCAGCTCCGCCACGAGGAAGGCATTGGGGGTGAGGGCGGGGTACAGCTTGCGCTCCACCTGCACGGGCCACGTCTCGGTGAAGAGGGGCACGCGCCGCTCGCCCTTGCCGCTGAGCACCGTCTCGCGGCGCTGCGAGGGGAAGGCCAGCGCATAGCCGCCCGCGAGCGAGGCCGGCAGACGCGGATCCACCACGGGCCGCCGCCAGCCCTCCGGGGGCGCGAGGCCCACGGGGACATTCTCCGCCACCGCGCCAGGAGCGGACCCGGCGAGACTCTCGAAGGACCGCGAGGCACCGCCCTTGCCCCCGGGCCGGTTCGTCGCGATGCGCCGGACGTAGTCCTGATCGACGTTGACACCGGTGCTGGTGGAGCCGACGTCGATCGTCGGCGGCGCGCCGGAGATCGTGATCACCTCGGACATGCTCTCGGGCAGGAGCTCCGCGTTCACCCGGATGATGCGATCCTGCCGCAGCTGGATCTCCGAGCGCGTGAGCGGCTTGAACGACTCCTTGTCGAACCGCAGGGCATAGACTCCCGGCGGGAGCTGGGGGATGCGGTATTGGCCCTGGGCATCCGTCACGACGATCTGCTCGCCCACGAGATTGGGCGAGACGGCCGTGATGACCACATCCGCCACGGGCCGCTTCGTGTCCGCGGCCACGACGATACCGGTGATGGTGCTGTTTCCCGACGAGGCCTGGGCCCGCGACCGCTCGTCCGCGGAGGACTGCGGCGCCGGTGCGGGAGCCGGCTGCGCGGGCGGAGTGGTCCCGGAACCGGCATTGCCGATGAGCGAGAGGAGGCGGGCGCGCATCCGCAGGTCTTCGTTGGGCGCCTCGGGCGGCTTGGGAGGAGCGGGCGGCGGGGGGCGCCAGGAGTCGGGAACGGAAGCGGGCGTGGGGATGAAGCGCTCGCGCTGGCCGATCTTCCAGGTGGCGAGCTCCGGCGCGGTGGTGGCGGTGGCGGGCAGGGCGGTGCTGAGCGTGAGCGCCGCGTCCTCCCAGTCCTCACCGGACTCCTGGCTGACACGTCCGGAGAAGGCCACCTGCACGCGGTTGGACTCCGGCTCGAGCCTCAGCTCGTAGGCGGGGTACCAGCGCGCGTTGCTGGTGACATAGGTGAGGGTGAGGGTCGCGGAGCCCTGGCCCGAGACGGTGGGAGCGACCTCCAGACCCTGGCGCCGGGGCTCGCCGCCGAGCCGCCGCGCTTCCTGGACATGGCGGGACAGCTCGCGATCCAACGCCTCCTCGCGCTGGGACACCTCGCGCAGCTTCGCCTGGAGGCGGGCGGTGGTCTCCACCACGAAGTCGGTGGCGGCGCGCCAGCCGGAGGCATCGAGCCGGGAGGGGCCCTGCGGTGCGCCCTTGGCGTTGGGAGGCGGAACGGTGGACAGCTCCTCGTCCGTGACGGAGGGGCGCACCTGGCCGAGCGCGGTGAGCTGGGCGGTATACGCCTCGCGCTCGGCGCGGACCTGGGCGAGCTGATCATCGAGCCGCTCCAGCTCGGTGACGAGCTTGCTGGCCGCGGTGGCGGGGAGCGCCTCGGACTCGACGGAGCGGATGTCCACCCGTGTCACCTCGGCGCCCTGGGCCTCCACGCGGATGGAGGCCGGGTCCACCGAGCCATACAGCAGGGGCAGCTCCACGCGCTGGGTGCCGGAGAGGGCCACCCGGGCCGTGCGCACCACCCGGGCCCGATCGCTATAGACGGTGACCGAGGTGACGGGCGCATCCACCGCCGTGAGCCACAGCGAGCTCAGGACGGACAGTCCAATAACGGGCATTCACCCGTTGTAGCGCCCCCGCCTCGGTGCCGTCACCTGCTCGCGGCCCGCCTCACGCGGAGTGCGGGTCGCAGCGTCTTAGAGGGCGGCGGAGGAAGTGGCCACGGCCGCCATGGGCTCCTCGGACTTCGAGGGCTCGAGCACGCGCCCCGGCTCCACGAGCACGCCGCTCTGGGCCACGCGGCGGAAGTAGTGGCAGGCCGGAGTGGCCCGGCGCTCGAGCGTCTCGAAGTCCACCGAGTAGAGGCCGAAGCGGGGCCCCCAGCCCTCGAGCCACTCGAAGTTGTCCATGAGGGACCAGTAGAGGTAGCCGCGCACGTCGGCGCCCTGGCGGACGGCGCTGAGCATCTGGCTCCAGTGGTTGTAGAGGTACTGGGGCCGCCGGTCGCCCTGACGGTCGTCGATGCCGTTCTCGGTGACCCAGATGGGCTTGCCGTACTTCTGGTGCAGCTCGACGAGCAGGTGGGAGAAGCCCTCGGAGTAGTCCTCCCAGCCGATATCGGTCAGGCCGCGGTTGTGGACGTCGCGGTACTGGAACTGGAGGAAGGGAGGCTTGGGGACGAAGCGCAGGTGGGCACGCGTGTAGTAGTTGATGCCCATGAAGTCCACGCTGTCGCGGCCGCCTTCGATGCGCTGGCGCGTGGAGGCGAGACCGGGCATCTGGATGCGCAGCTCGCCATCGGTCAGGGCGCGGTGGAAGGCGTGGTTGTAGTTGTCGAAGGCCAGCCGGGTGAGGGCTCGGTCCAGCGGGTGCCACCAGCGGTCCGGCCGGAAGGCGAGCATGTTCTGCGAGATGCCGACCTCACACCGGCCGCACTCGCGGAGGATCTCCTCGCGGGCGGCGACATGCGAGCGCGCGATGTTGCCGAGCGCGAGCATGGACTTGTGCCCATCCGTGAGGCCGGGGGGGATGACGCCCTGGATGTAGCCGCCGAGCAGCAGCACCATGGGCTCATTGAAGGTGATGACGAGGGCGTCGAGGCCCTTGAGGATGCGCGCGCAGATGCGGGCGTAGCGGCGGAACTCGACGACGGAGGAGGGCTCGTGCCAGGGGGTTTCCCGGTGGAACCACTGGGGATGGGTGAAGTGGTGGAGGGTGACGACGGGCCGGATGCCGGCGTCCTTCATGCGCAGCAGGCGCTGGCGGTACTGGTCGACGGCGGCCTCATCCACCTGGCCGCGGACGGGCTCGATGCGGGCCCATTCCAGCGAGATGCGGAACGCCCCGCTGCCCACCTCCTTGGCGAGCTGGACGTCATGGTCGAAGAGGTTCCAGTGGTCCACGCCGCGGCCGCAGCGGTGGTTGGGGTCCTTGCACTTGCCCTGACGTTCCCACTCGGACCAGTCGTTCTCGATGTGCCCTTCGACCTGATAAGCGGCGGTGGCCACCCCGAAGGTGAAGCCGCGAGGAAATTCATTGGTGCCCATGAAACACAAGGTATGGGCCCGACTGACGAGCGGGAAGTGATTCCCCGGTTTTGGAATCACGACACGCGGGTGAGACGAGCCCGCTGCGTTGACTGGTGGGAAGGCGCGGACGCGGACGGGTCAGGTCCGGAAGTCTATCCAACAATTCCAGCGCCTGAGAAACCACGCGGGCGGGAAGCCACCGCGCCGTGGCCCCGGGACCACACTCCGCCCCCTCCAACCCCACTGCGCCCCCTGCCCCTCGCCCTCCGGGAGAGGGACGGGGTGAGGGTGCCCGTCTCCGTGCTCCCACCTGTGCCCCAAGAAACGACTCTGGCCCACACCTTGCTTCAGGGCCGAGCACCCAACCCTCCACCCTGGAGACACCATGATCCGAGCCCTCCTCCCCGCGCTGTTGCTCCTGACCGCCCCCGCCCTGGCCCAGCCATCCGAGCCTGCATCGAAACACCCGGGCTGTTTCGTGCTGCTGGACCTGAAGACGGGGGAGCTGAAGCGCAATGACGCGAAGCGCTGCGAGAAGCGCACGTCACCGGCGTCGACCTTCAAGGTGCCGCACGCGCTCATCGCGCTGGAGACGGGGGTGGTGAAGGACCCGGCGGCGATGCGCAAGTGGGACGGACAGAAGCGCTCCATCGCCGACTGGAACCGGGACCACTCGTTGGAGTCCGCCATCCGCTACTCGGCGGTGTGGTTCTTCCAGGGGACGGCGAAGGAGATTGGCCGCGAGCGGATGAAGGACTGGCTGCACCGCTTCAACTACGGCAACGAGGACGTCTCCGGTGAGCTCACGGCCTTCTGGCTGGAAAAACCCCTGCGCATCTCCCCCGAGGAGCAGGTGCGATTCCTCGCGAAGCTGTACCGGAACGAGCTGCCGGTGAGCGAGCGGACGCGGGAAACAGTGAAGCGGATGCTGGAGTACACGCCGAAGACGGTGACGGAGAGGACGAAGCGGATGGCGGGCCCGTGGAGCACGGGGGCGGTGGTGAGCGGAAAAACAGGCGCCACGCACACGAAGGAGGACGGGGACGTGAGCTGGCTGGTGGGGCACGTGCGCTCACCGAAAGGCGAGTACGTCTTCGCGAGCCTCGTCACGGGCGAGCACCTCGAGGGCCCCGTGGCGCTGCACGCGGCCGCGGACGAGCTGCAACGGCTCGGCGTCCTCGAGGAACAGGACCACCCCTACTGAGCGGCGAGTCACCCATACGCGAAGCACGGCGGCGGGCCGTCTCCTGAACGGGAGGCGGCCCGGCCGAGCACAGAACCCTTCCGCCCCACCGGACGGCTCGCGTAGGGTCCGAGCCATGGCGGATTTCGACCTCGTGGTGATCGGCTCCGGCCCCGCTGGCGAGAAGGGCGCGGTGCACGCGGCGCTGCACGGCAAGCGGGTGGCGGTGGTGGAGCGCGAGCCGGTGCCCGGCGGCACGGCGGCCAACACGGGCACCCTGCCCTCCAAGACGCTGCGCGAGACGTCGCTGTACCTCTCGGGCTTCCGCCAGCGCGGCCTGTACGGGGTGGATGCGCAACTGCCGCACGAGACCACGGTCTCGGACTTCCTCTACCGGGAGCGTAGGGTGAAGGGCAGTGAGCGCCACCGAATCCTCGAGGACTTGAAGCGCCACGGGGTGGAGCTGGTGTACGGCAAGGGCACGCTGGCGGACGCGCACACGGTGGTGGTGAGCCGCGAGGGCCAGCCGGAGCGGCGGCTGACGGCGGACGTCATCCTGGTGGCCACGGGCTCCTCGCCCTACCGCCCGCCGCTGTACCCGTTTGGCGATCCGCGCGTGCACGACTCGGACGAGCTGCTCGACATCCAGGTGCTGCCGCGCGCGCTGGTGGTGGTGGGCGCGGGCGTCATCGGCTCCGAGTACGCGTGCATGTTCGCCGCGCTGGGCATTGCGGTGACGCTGGTGGACCCCAAGCCCGAGCTGCTGCCCTTCCTGGACGATGAGCTCTCCGCGCTGCTGAAGAAGCGGATGGAGTCGCTCGGGGTGAAGATGCGGCTGGGGCACACGGTGGAGGCGGTGGAGGTGCCACCGGACCTGAAGGCGCCCATCCGGCTGACGCTGAAGGACGGCGAGCAACTGGAGGTGGACCAGGTGCTGGTGGCCTCGGGGCGCTCGGCGAACACGGCGGGGCTGGGGCTGGAGGCGGTGGGCGTGAAGCTGGGCGCGCGAGGCCAGGTGGAGGTGGGGCCCGAGTACCAGACGGCGGTGCCCGGCATCTACGCGGTGGGGGACGTCATCGGCTTCCCGGCGCTGGCGTCCACGTCCATGGAGCAGGCGCGCATCGCGGTGATGCACGCGTTCGGGCTCGAGGCGAACCGGATGGCGTCGGTGCTGCCCTACGGCATCTACACCATCCCCGAGGTATCCATGGCGGGCGAGACGGAGGAAGCGCTCCGGGCCAGGGACATCCCCTACGTGGTGGGCCGGGCCGCCTTCTCCACCAACCCGCGCGGTCAAATCATCGGCGAGAACCACGGGCTGCTGAAGCTGCTCTTCCGCCGCGAGGACCTGCGGTTGCTGGGGGTGCACGTGCTGGGTGAGCAGGCCTCGGAGCTGGTGCACGTGGGGCTGCTGGCGCTGATGACGGGCGCCAGCGCCCGGCTCTTCGTGGAGACGTGCTTCAACTACCCCACGCTCTCCGAGGCCTACAAGACGGCCACCTACGACGCGCTGGACAAGGTCAGGTCCCTTCTTGCCAGGAGCCCAGGTACTTGACCTGCGCGGGGGTGAGCTTGTCGATCTTCACCCCCATGGCATTGAGCTTCAGCCGGGCGATCTCCTGGTCCAGGTGCTCCGGCACCGCGTAGACCTTCTTCTCCAGCTTGCGGTGGTTCTTCACCATGAACTCGCTGGCGAGCGCCTGGTTGGCGAAGGACATGTCCATCACGCTGGAGGGGTGGCCCTCGGCGGAGGCGAGGTTGATGAGACGGCCCTCGCCCAGGACGATGATGCGCTTGCCGTTCTTGAGGGTGAACTCCTCCACGAACTCGCGGAGGATGGCGCGTCCCTTCGCCATCTTGTGCAGCGTCTTCAGGTCGATCTCCACGTTGAAGTGGCCCGAGTTGGAGACGATGGCGCCGTCCTTCATCTTCTCGAAGTGCTCCTGGCGGATGACGTCGATGTTGCCCGTCACCGTGCAGAAGAAGTCGCCGATGCGGCACGCCTCGCTCATGGGCATGACGCGGAAACCGTCCATGACCGCCTCGAGCGCGGTGGTGGGGTCCACCTCGGTGACGACCACGTCGGCGCCCATGCCGCGGGCGCGCATGGCCAGACCCCGGCCGCACCAGCCGTAGCCGGCCACCACGAAGACGCTGCCGGCCAGCAACCGGTTGGTGGCGCGGATGATGCCGTCGATGGTGGACTGGCCCGTGCCGTAGCGGTTGTCGAAGAGGTGCTTCGTCTTCGCGTCGTTGACGGCGATGATCGGGTACTTCAGCACGCCCTCCTTCGCCATGGCGCGCAGGCGCACCACGCCCGTGGTGGTCTCCTCGGTGCCACCGATGACGTGCTCCAGCAGCTCCGTGCGCTCGTTGTGCAGCACGCCCACCACGTCCGCCCCGTCATCCATGGTGAGCTGGGGCCGGGTGTTCAGCGCCTCGTGGATGTGGCGGTAGTAGGTGTCGTTGTCCTCGCCCTTGATGGCGAAGACGGAGATGGCGTGGTCCACCACCAGCGAGGCCGCCACGTCGTCCTGGGTGGACAGCGGGTTGGAGGCGCACAGGGCCACCTCCGCGCCGCCCTCCTTCAGGGCGATCACCAGGTTGGCCGTCTCCGCCGTCACGTGCAGACACGCCGCCAGACGCACGCCCTTCAGGGGCTTCTGCTTCGCGAAGCGCTCGCGGATCCGGCTCAGCACCGGCATCGTGCGGCCGGCCCACTCGATGCGGCCACGGCCCTTCCCGGCCAGGAGGGGGTCCTTGATGTCCGCGTGCACCGGCGCCTGGTTGACCTTCGCCCGCTTCTTGAGGCTCACGACCTTCGCCATGGGAATCCTTCCGGGGTGGAGAAAATGAAAACGCGCGTGAGCCTTACCGGGGCTCACGCGCGTTTCAACCACTAGGGACGTTCAGCGTCGACTCAGACGGCCTTCAGCCGGGAGGTACCGGCCGGGCCCGCCACGGCCTCGCGCAGGGCGTCCTTCTTGTCGGTGCGCTCCCAGGAGAACTCCTTCTCGGAGCGGCCGAAGTGACCGTACGCGGCGGTCTTCTGGTAGATGGGCCGCAGCAGGTCCAGGTACTCGGTGATTTCCCGCGGCTTGAGGCCGAACGTGCGGCGGATGGCCTGCTGGATGCGCTCCTCGGGCACGGTGGCCGTGCCGAAGGTGTCCACCAGCACGCTCACGGGGTCCGCCACGCCGATGGCGTAGGAGACCTGCACCTCGCAGCGGTGAGCCAGGCCCGCGGCTACCACCGTCTTGGCGATGTGCCGGCCCATGTACGCCGCCGAGCGGTCCACCTTGGACGGGTCCTTGCCCGAGAAGGCGCCGCCACCGTGACGGCCCATGCCGCCGTAGGTGTCCACGATGATCTTCCGGCCCGTCACGCCCGAGTCGCCCATGGGGCCGCCGATGACGAAACGGCCGGTGGGGTTGATGTAGATCTTCGTCTTGGCGTCGATGAGCTTCTTGGGCAGCGCCTTGGCGATGACGTCCTCGCGGATGGCCTCGTGGATGCGCTTGTTGGAGACGTCATCCGAGTGCTGCGTGGACACCACCACCGCGTCGATGCGGGCCGGGCGGCCGTTGCGGTACTCGACGGTGACCTGGCTCTTGCCGTCCGGGCGCAGCCAGTCGTGCGTCTTGCGGCGCACGTCCGCCAGGCGCTTGGTGAGCGCGTGGGCGTAGTGGATGGGGGCCGGCATGAGCTCCGGCGTCTCGTCGCAGGCGAAACCGAACATCATGCCCTGGTCGCCGGCGCCCTGCTCCTTCTTGTTGTCCACGCCCCGGGCGATGTCCTGGCTCTGGCCCTCGATGGCCACCATGACGCCGCAGGTGTTGCCGTCATAGCCCATGGAGCTGTCGGTGTAACCGATGCGGCAGATCGTGCTGCGGACGATCTTCGGGATGTCGACGTAACAGTTGGTGGTCACCTCGCCGGCGACGATGGCCAGGCCCGTCTTCACCAGGGTCTCCACGGCCACGCGGCCCTGGGGATCCTTGGAGAGGATGGCGTCCAGCACGCCGTCGGAGATCTGATCGGCGATCTTGTCCGGGTGCCCTTCAGTGACGGATTCAGAGGTGAACAGGTAGTCGGTCGGCATGTCGTCTTCGGCTTCGGAGGGGGTACGGCCCACGTCAACGGCTTAGAAGAGCAGGGACACTAGACGTTGGGCTCCAGGAGAGTCAAACCCGGAAGACAGGGGGAAAATTCGCCTGAAAGGGGTGTTTCGAGCACACCGTGCAGGCGGCCTGGCCCCCGGGCCCCGCGCCGGGCGCCGCGTGAATTTCGCGCGCTCCCAACCGTTCCATTGCGCTACAGAGGCAGCCCTCTGAAGGAAGGACTTGAATGAACGCCCGTCTCCGCTCCCTGACCCTGCTGGCCACCCTCGCTTTTGCCCTCCCCGCGCTCGCCGCGCCCAACGAGCCCGTGGCCAAGCCGGTGAAGACCGTCGTGCAGTCCGTGCGCTACAGCAAGGACGACACCGCCCTCAAGCAGCTCGCCAACGAGGAGCAGGGCCGCTTCCTGCTCGGCGAGGACTGGGAGAAGGGCACCGACGCCCAGCGCAAGGAGTTCACCAAACTCTTCCACAGCCTCTTCGCGAAGATCGCCTTCCCCAAGGTGCGCGAGAACTTCAAGAACCTCGCCTCCATCACCTATGACGACCCCGCCGTGGAGGGCGACAAGGCGAGCGTGAAGTCCACCGTCGTCATCGAGCACCCGCTGAAGAAGCAGGAGATGAAGCTCCAGTACATCGTGGTGAAGAGCCAGGGCGGCTGGAAGGTGCTGGACGTGGCGGTGCTCGGCGACTCCATGCTCACTGGCATCCGCGACGACCAGGTGCGCCCCATCTTCCAGCAGGGCGGCTGGGACAAGCTGCTGGAGCTGATGCGCGCGAAGGAAGCCGAGCTGAGCAAGAAGTAGCCGTATTCCACCTCCGGGAGCCGGGCAGACGGGCGCCCGGAGGTGAAGCCGGTTGTACTCGGGAACAGGTGAAGTAGAGAGGACGGACCGATGTCCCGTCCCCTGCCCCAGCCCGTCCCCGTGCGAGAAGGACGCTCCTCCCGCGAGGTGGACGCCTTCTGTGTGGAGTTCGCCCCACGTGCCCCGGGCCACCCCGCCGTGAGGGACCTCCAGCACCTGCTGGCCGATGTGCCCTCGGAGGGCCTGGAGGCCCGCCTGGAGTGGGTGGAGCGCTGGGTCGCCTGGCTGAGGGACCCCATGCCCGCGCTCGGCTTGATGGAGCCCATCGAGCCCGAGGCGCCCGCGGCGGTGACACGCCTGGCCCTGTGGGTCCGTGTGTTGGAGGCGAGAGCCTCGGCCCGCGAGCCCGTGGCCGTGCTGGTGCGCGAGGTGACGTCCGCGACGAGCGGATTGAAGCTCTTCTCCCAGGTGGGCCTGCCCACCGGACTGGGTTTCCTCGACGAGGTCTCGGACCGGCTCGCCCGCCGCTTGTTGCCCCCGCCGCCCGAGAACCACCAGCTCTCGGAGCTGCTGCTGCGGCTGTTCCCCGACCCTGGAGACGCGGACTGGCTGGAGGGCCTGCCGCCGGAGCTGCTGGCGCGGCTCTCCGCCCTGTTGCAGAGCGGCACCCAGCCTCCCGTGCGGGGGCCACTGATGATGGTGCGCACCTCGCTGGTGGATGCGCTGGGCCTGCTCGCCGTGCAGACAGCGGCCCTGGGGCTGGCCGAGGACGTGAGGGACCGTTGTCCGGAGGTGTCCTTCCGCTCCTCGCCCTTCCTGAAGCTGCGCCGCGTGTGCGAGGGCGTGCTGGCACGCGACGCCGCCCCGGACTCGCTGCGGGAGCTCGGGGACGTGGTCGAGGAGTGCCGGCAGGTGGTGGACATCGTCTCCAGCCACCTCGAGCAGTACGGGGTGAGCGTGGACCTGGTGTACCGGCTGGAGCGCATCCGCCGGAGCCTGGAGCGGATGGAGGCCATCGCCCGGGTACTGGGCGCGGAGCCGGGTGAGGCGCGCTGGCGCGAGGGGCTCGTGCTGATGACGGACCTGCTGCGCCGGGCGCACACGGACCGCTCGGTGCGGGCGGTGGTGGCGGGCAACGCACGGCTGCTGGCTCGCAAGGTCATCGAGCGCGCGGGCCACTCGGGCGAGCACTACATCACCACCACGCGGGACGAGTACCACCACATGGTGCACTCGGCGGCGGGGGGCGGGCTCATCACCGCCGTCACGGCCATCCTCAAGCTGTACGCGGCCACGCTCGCGCTGGCGCCCTTCTTCTACGGGCTGGTGCTGGCGGGCACCTACGTGGGCAGCTTCCTGATGATGCAGGTGACGGGCTCCACGCTGGCCACCAAGCAGCCGTCCATGACGGCGGCCGCGTTGGGGAGCGCCATCGGCCAGACCGGCTCGGGCGGGCGGCTGTCGCACCTGATGGAGCTGATTCCCCGCATCACCCGCTCGCAGATCGCCACGGCGCTGGCGAACATGGGTACCGTGCTGCCGGCGGCGGTGGGGCTGTCGATGCTCTTCGCCTGGTGGAAGGGGCACCCGCTGCTCAACACGGCACAGGCCCACTACGTGGTGGACGCACTCCACCCGTGGCGCAGCGGCACCATCTTCTACGCGGCGCTGACGGGGGTGCTGCTGTGGCTGTCCAGCCTCGTGGCCGGGTGGCTGGAGAACTGGGCGGTGTACCGGCGCATCCCCGAGGCGCTCGCGCACCACCGGACGCTGCGGCGGGTACTGGGCGACGCGGGGGCGAAGAAACTGGCGGGCCTCTTCTCGCGGAACATCGCCGGGTTGGGGGGCAACGTGAGCATTGGCATCCTGCTGGCACTGCCCCCGGTGGTGGGCCACTTCTTCGGGCTGCCCCTGGACGTGCGGCACGTGACGCTGTCCTTCGGGCAGCTGTGCCTGGCCGGCTACGCGCTGGGGCCCACGGCGGTGCTACAGCCGGACTTCCTCGCGGCCCTGGGGGGCATCGGAGTCACCCTGGCCATCAACTTCGCGGTGTCCTTCTCGCTGGCCCTCGGCGTGGCCCTGCGGGCGCGGGACGTGCCGGTGAGGGACGTGGTGCGGCTGGTGCGGCTGATGAGCGCGCGCTTCCTGCGTGAGCCCCGCGCCTTCCTGTTACCCCCCAGGGCCTGATCGCGGGCCGGAGTGAGGGATTTCCACGTGCACCCTGGCTGAAATCCCGGTCCCAGAATCCGGGAATATTTCGACCCTCAGCCCAAGCCCCTCCGAGAGGGAAAGGGGGGTGCGGCAGCCGGGCAGCCGAGGGATGTCAGCGTGCTTCTGATGCGGTCGGTTCTCCGGTAGGGTCCGCGACCGCATGAGTGACTCGACCCACAAGACGCCCCGCTTTGCTCTCGCCTACGCCAGGATGCTGGTGCGCAGGCCCGGGCTCGTCATCCTCGCGATCCTCGCGCTGACCGGCGCGGCATTGTGGGGAACCACGAAGCTGACCATCAATTCGAACCAGCTCGACCTCATCTCGCAGGATCTGCCCGAGGTGAAGGACGTCAAGCGCGTCATCGACATGGTCGGTGGCAGCGGCTACCTCATCATGGGCCTGCGCGCCGACGACGAGGCCACGCTCAAGAAGGCCGCCGACGACATCGCGGCCGGGCTGCTGGCGGACAAGGAGAACGTCCGCTTCATCACCTACAAGGTGCCCGTCGAGTTCGTGCAGCAGCAGATGGGCCTCTTCATCAAGACGGAGGACCTGGCCGAGGGCAAGCGCCGCATCATGGCGTACCTCAAGGATCAGCTGCGCCGGAACAACCCCTTCTTCATCGAGATCCAGAAGACCGAGCCGGTGAAGCTCGAGATGCAGGACCTCGTCGACAAGTACAGCAGCGTCGGCAAGAAGAGCATCCGGGATGACTACTACATCTCCAAGGACCGGAAGATGATGCTCATCCTCATCAAGCCGATGTGGGACTCCAACCAGCTCGGCAAGACGAAGGTCTACGTCGAGAAGCTGCGCAAGGACCTCGCGGCCTACTCCAAGAGCGAGAAGGCCGGCGGCGTGGAGCTCGTCGAGGACTACGACAAGATGGGCGACAAGACGCTGGTGGCCTACGGCTTCACCGGCTCCTACAAGACGGCGGTGGACGACTCGTACGCCATCGAGGAGTCGCTCGAGCCGGTGTCGCTGCTGGCGTTCGCGGCCATCTTCTTCATCACCATCCTGGCCTTCCGCAAGATCGTGCCCACGCTCATCGTGTCCATCGGCACGGTGATTGGCACCATCATCACCATGGGCTTCACCTACGTCACCGTGGGCGAGCTCAACATGATCACCAGCATCCTCGGCGCGCTGCTGCTGGGGTTTGGCATCGACTACGGTCTGCACTTCATCTTCCGCACGCGGTTGGAGCTGGGCCAGGGCAAGCCGTATGACCAGGCCATCCAGGACGCGGTGGTGAACGCGGGCCGGCCGGCGCTGGTGTCCGCGGTGGTGACGGCGGGCTCGTTCTTCGTGCTGATGGTCAGCGAGTTCCGCGGCTTCAGCCAGTTCGGTTTCCTGGCCGGTTGCGGCACCTTCATCATCGGCGTGCTGCTCTTCGCCTGGAGCCCGGCGCTGCTGGCGCTGGCGGGCCGCATCAACCCCGAGCTGCCCAAGAAGCTCATCGGCGAGATGAAGCCGCCGGCCACCCAGAACGCCACCACGGGCAAGGAGCTGCGCATTCCCAAGCCGGGCCTGATGCTCGCCATCAGCACCGTCATCGTGGCCATCCTGTGCGTCTTCGCCGTCCCGTGGAGCGACGTGGACGTGCCCACGGACAAGCCCGCCTCCTTCGCGGACCGCATCAAGGCCGGCATCCGCTTCAACTACAACAGCCGCGCCCTCATCCCCGAGGGCCAGTCGTCGGTGAAGCTGCAGGATGAGATCAGCCAGCGCTTCGACATGTCCGCCGATCCCATCGCCGTCTACAGCAAGACGCTGGAGGAGGCGAAGGCCATCTACGACGAGCTCGAGGATCCGGAGAAGCGCAAGACGAAGTACTCGGCCGTCGATCAGGTGGTGAGCATCTACACCTTCGTGCCGCCCCCGGAGCGCGCCGCGGCCAACACGAAGATCCTCCAGGAGTGGCAGGAGGAGCTGAAGGACATCGACGTGGCGGCGCTGCCTCCCGAGGTGCAGGACAAGGCGGCCCTCTTCATGAAGATGCTGGAGGCCCGGCCGTATGACGTGCACGGGGTGCCGGAGATCTACGCCTCGCAGTTCCGCCACCTGCCGGAGACGAAGCCGGAGAACCACGGCTACCTCACGTTCATCTACCCGAGCGTGGACCTGTGGGACGGCAAGAAGATGCTCACGTTCGTGGACCAGACGAACCACATCCCCACCCCCGAGGTGAAGGACGCGCAGGGCAACGTCATCGCCGAGGCGCAGGTGCGCCGGGCCGCGGGCGCCGCCCAGCTCTTCGCGCGGCTGGCGCGCATCGTGCTCGGCGACGGTCAGCTCACCGTGCTCCTGGTGACGCTCTGGATTCTGGTCATGCACTACCTGGACTTCCGCAACGTGAAGCTGGCGCTGGCCTCCGTCATCCCGCTCACGGTGGGTCTGGCGATGATGCTGGGCTTGATGACGATGTTCGATCTGCACCTGAACTTCATGAACATCATCATCCTGCCCATCCTCCTGGGCTTCGGCGTGAGTCACGGCCTCTACCTGCTGCACCGCTTCCTGGAGGGCACCTCGCCCGTGGTGGCGCTGCGCAGCGTGGGCGCCGCGGTGGCCTCGTCCACGCTGACGACGGCCGCCGGCTTCGCCGCCCTGATGGTGGCCAGCCACAACGGCCTGAAGTCCATGGGCGTCGTGGCGTGCATCGGCCTCATCACCACGCTGGTGGTGTCCTTCACGGTGCTCGCCGCCGTGATGCAGGTGCTGTGGGACCGCCTGCCGCCCAAGCTGAAGAACGGCGTGGTGCACACCCCCGGCGGGCAGCCCTCCGGCCAGGACAAGTCCGAGGCGGCCTGAAGCACTCCCGCTGAGACAGGGACCCGGAAACAACCGGGTCTCGTGAAGTGAGAAAGAGCCCGGGTTCCGGAGAAGGTGACACGAATTGTCCCTTCCTGGCCCGGGCTCGCTACATTACCGGCGTGCCCACTTCCGGTAACCCTTCCATCCTGGCCATTGATCTCGGGACATCGGCCGTGAAGCTGGCGGCCGTCACCCTCCGCGGAACCATCCTCGGCGGAGAGGTGGAGCCACAAGCAGTCCAGTTGCTCCCCGAGGGTGGCGCCGAGCAGGACCCCGAGGCGTGGTGGTCCGCCATCGTGCGTGCCACCCGCCGCCTGCTGGACAAGGGAATCGTCTCCGCGGACGACATCGTCGGCATCAACATCAGCTCCCAGTGGTCCGGCACCGTCGCCGTCGACGAGCGCGGCAAGCCCCTGCATCCCGCCATCATCTGGATGGACTCGCGCGGCGCCCCCCACGTGCGGCGCGCCGTCCACGGCTTCATGCCCGTCGAGGGTTTCGGCATCTCCCGCCTGGTCACCTGGGTGCGGCTGACCGGTGGTGCGCCCACCCTCTCGGGGAAGGACCCGTTCGGCCACATCCTCTACCTGAAGAGCGAGCACCCGGAGCTCTACCGGAACACCTACAAGTTCCTGGAGCCCAAGGACTGGCTCAACCTGCGGCTGAGCGGCCGCTTCGCCTCCTCCTACGACACCATCACCCTGCACTGGGTCACCGACAACCGGGACCTCCAGCGCATCCACTACGCCGAGCAGTTGCTCCAGCTCGCGGGCCTGCCGCGCGAGAAGCTGCCAGACCTGGTGCCCGCCGCCAGCGTGCTCGGCCCGCTCCAGCCCGAGGCCGCCCGCGCCCTGGGATTGAGCGAGAAGGTCCAGGTCATCACCGGGGCCCCGGACATCCTCGCCGCCGCCGTGGGCTCGGGCGCGGTGCGCGATTTCGAGGCCCACCTGTGCGTTGGCACCTCCGCGTGGATCGCCTGCCACCTGCCCTTCAAGAAGACGGACGTCTTCCACCAGATGGGCACCCTGCCCTCCGCGCTCCCGGGACGCTACATCCTCACCAACGAGCAGGAGTCCGCCGGCCTCTGTCTGTCCTTCCTCAAGGACAACATCCTCTTCGGCCACGAGGAGCTCGCCCGGTACGGCGATGCCAGCCACCCGGGCCAGGCCCCGGCGGACCTCTACAAGTTGCTCGAGAAGGCGGCCGCGAGTGTCCCCGCGGGCAGCGACCAGCTCATCTTCATGCCCTGGCTCAACGGCGAGCGCAGCCCCGTGGATGATCACCACCTGCGCGGCGGCTTCTTCAACCAGTCCCTCAAGACGACGCGCGGACACATGGTGCGCGCCGTGCTCGAGGGCGTGGCCTACAACTCCCGCTGGCTCTTCAGCTACGTGGAGAAGTTCGTCGGCCGCAGGCTGGACTCCCTCCGCCTCATCGGTGGCGGGGCGCGCTCCCGGCTGTGGTGTCAGATCATCGCCGACGTGCTGGACCGGCGCATCCAACAGGTGGACGAGCCCGTGCTCGCCAACGCACGCGGCGCGGCCTTCCAGGCGGCACTGGCGCTCGGGCACCTCACGGTGGACGAGATTCCCTCGCTCGTCCCCGTGGCGAACACCTTCGAACCCAATCCCCAGAACCGGGGGCTCTATGACGAGCTCTTCGGCGAATTCGTGAACCTCTACAAGTCCAACAAGGCCATCTTCGCACGGCTCAACCGCGCCCGGAGCGCCTGAGCCGACCACGGGAGCACACCAACCATGGATCTGCCCGAGCTCGGAAACAACCTCCTCAACCGTGTCCCGCCCCGGCTGCTGTCGACGGCGGAGCGGTACCTCAAGAACATCCCCCTGCTGCGCGAGCGGCTGGAGAAGGAAACGGACTCGATGCTGGCCGGGATGGAGGGCGGACTGAAGCCCTACCGCGGCCAGACGCCCACCTTCGACACGCTTCCCTCCAAGGGCCTCTCGCGCGAGGACGTGCTGAAGCAGATGGAGGAGCTGCGCGCGAAGGAGGAGGACCGCTGGAAGGACGGCTACGTGTCGGGCGCCGTGTACCACGGGGACTCCGGGCACATCGACTTCCTCAACCGCGTGTATGCCATCAACTCGCAGGCCAACCCGCTGCACGCGGACCTCTGGCCGAGCGCCACCAAGTTCGAGGCCGAGGTGGTGGCCATGACGGCCCACATGCTCGGCGCCGCCGAGGCCAACGCGGGCCGGGCTCCCGAGGAGCACATCTGCGGCGCGCTCTCCTCGGGCGGCACCGAGAGCATCATGCTCGCGATGAAGACGTACCGGGATTGGGCGCACGACACGAAGGGCATCACCCGGCCCGAGATGGTGGCTCCCTCCAGCGCGCACCCGGCCTTCGACAAGGCGGCGCACTACTTCGGTATCAAGATGGTGCGCGTGCCCGTGGGGCCGGACTACCGCGCGGACGTGAGGGCCACGCGCAAGGCCATCACCCGCAACACCATCGTGCTCATCGGCTCGGCGCCGGGGTTCCCGCATGGGGTCATCGATCCCATCGAGGAGCTTTCGGAGCTGGCGCGCAAGCGGGGCATCGGCTTCCACACCGACGCGTGCCTGGGCGGCTTCGTGCTGCCGTGGGCGCGCAAGCTGGGCTACCCGGTGCCGGAGTTCGACTTCCGGCTGCCCGGCGTGACGACCATGTCCGCGGACACGCACAAGTTCGGCTACGCGGCCAAGGGCACGTCCGTGGTGTTGTACCGGGGCACCGCACTGCGCTCGTTCCAGTACTTCACCGCCACCGAGTGGCCCGGCGGCATCTACTTCTCCCCCACCTTCTCCGGCAGCCGGCCCGGGGCCCTCATCGCGGCCGCCTGGGCTTCACTGGTATCCACCGGTGAGGAGGGCTACCTGGATGCCACCCGGCGCATCCTCGATGCGGCGGACGTCATCAAGCGCGGCATCCGCGCCATCCCGGGCATGCACGTGCTCGGCGAGCCGCTCTTCGTCATCGCCTTCGGCTCGGACGACGTGAACATCTACAAGGTGATGGAGCACATGGGTGAGAAGGGCTGGAGCCTCAACGGGCTGCACAAGCCCGCCGCGGTGCACCTGTGCGTCACCCAGCGGCACACGCAGCCCGGGGTGGCCGAGCGCTTCCTCGAGGACCTGAAGGCCGCCGTCGAGCACGTGCGCGCCCACCCGGAGGAGAAGGGCACCATGGCCCCCGTCTACGGCATGGCGGGCACCGTGCCCTTCCGCGGCCTCTTGAGCGACCTGCTCAAGAAGTACATGGACCTCATCTACAAGGTCTGAGCGCTCGCGGTAGTGTTGCGCTCATGCGGAAACTGCTCCTTGTCATGGCCCTGGGGGCCACGGGTTGTGTGGCCCCCCACGCGCAGTACGCCTCCACGAATCTCGAGCGTCAGGCGCCGTTCGGGGTCGTCGAGCTCGATTCAAGCCACCGGTACATCATCGACCCTCGCACGGAGAGCTGTTTCCTCCGTGTCGCCGGTGCGAATTCCAATTTCGCGCTGGTTCCCGTCTCGTGCGCGAAGCTGAAGAAGAACGTGCCCGAGGCGGTGGCCTACATCACCTGGGAGCCGTCGGACGCGGCGACGCCG
This sequence comes from Archangium sp. Cb G35, assembly GCF_001896145.1. Taxonomy (NCBI): domain Bacteria; kingdom Pseudomonadati; phylum Myxococcota; class Myxococcia; order Myxococcales; family Archangiaceae; genus Archangium; species Archangium sp. Cb G35. The sequence goes on along the minus strand of NZ_MPOI01000013.1, from coordinate 411,737 downwards.
TGACCTCGGGCCCAGCTGTCACAGAAGTGTCACGAGCGCGTGAAGCCGGAGCCCCTACAGTCCGCGCATGCCGCACATCCTGATCGTCGATGACGAACCGGACCTGGCGGGGCTGTTGGCGTACAACCTCGGGCGGGCGGGCTTCACCACCACCCAGGCGCATACAGGAGCGGAAGCCCTGGCGCGGGTGCGCGAGGGCCTCCCGGACCTGGTCTTGCTGGACCTGATGCTGCCCGACATGGATGGAGCGGAGCTGTACCGCCAGCTCCGGGCGGACCCGGCCACGCACTCCCTGCGCGTCCTGGTGCTCTCCGCCCGTCCGGATGCCCACGCCCGTGTCCAGGGGGTGGAGGTCATCCTCAAGCCCTTCAAGGTGCAGGAGGTGGTGGCGCGGGTAACAGCGCTGCTACGAGCTCCCTGAAGCCTAAACACATCTTTCATGCTGGTACTTATGCGCAGGTGTTGTAGTCACGCCCTCGCAACGGATGGGTGACGGGACGCGTCAAGTCCGGCCCAGGAGAAGCGCGATGCTCGAGAAGCTGATGCCCAAGTCGGACGAGTTCTTCGACGACTTCGATGCCCAGTGTGCTGTCACGGTGGAAGGCGCCCGCATGCTGCATGCCCTGCTGAGCGACTTCCGGGACGTGGGCGCCCGGGTGCAGGCCCTGAAGGACATAGAGCACAAGGGCGACGAGGTGACACACACCGCCTTCAACCGGCTGCACAAGCAGTTCATCACCCCGTTCGACCGTGCGCAGATCCACACCCTGCTGTCGCGCATCGACGACGTGCTGGACCTGGCCAACGCGGCGGCGAGCCGCATCCACTACTACGAGATCCAGTCGAGCCTGCCGGACGCCACCGAGCTGGCGCGGCTGCTGGTGATCAGCGCCGAGAAGGTGCAGGAGGTGGTGGCGGCGCTGCGGCTCATCAAGAAGCCCGAGCAGATCCTCGCCGGCTGCAAGGAGATCAAACGGCTGGAGACGCAGGCGGACGAGGTCCTGCGCGCGGGGCTGGGCCGGCTCTTCAAGAGCGGCGCGGACCCGCTGACGATCATCAAGTGGAAGGAGATCTACGACCTCATCGAGACGGCCACGGACAAGTGCCAGGGTGTGGCGAACGTCATCGAAGGCGTGGTCCTGGAGCACTCGTAATGCTGCTCACGGCTGTCGTTCTCATCGTCGCGGTCGCGCTCATCTTCGATTTCATCAACGGCTTCCACGACGCGGCCAATTCCATTGCAACAGTGGTGTCCACGCGCGTGCTGTCGCCGAACCTGGCGGTGGCGTGGGCGGCCTTCTTCAACTTCATCGCCGCGTTCGGCGGTGGGGTGCAGGTGGCCAACACCATGGGTAAGGGCATCATCGACTTCGACATGCTGCGGGCCGCGGGCTCGGAAGCGGTGCTGCTGGTCATCTTCTCCTCGCTGATGGGCGCCATCGCGTGGAACCTGCTGACGTGGTGGTGGGGCCTGCCATCCTCGTCCTCGCACGCGCTCGCGGGGGGAATGATTGGCGCCACGCTGCCGGTGCTCGGCATGAGGGGGCTGGTGGGCGCGGGCATCGCGAAGATCGCCGCCTTCATCGTGCTCTCGCCGCTCATCGGCATGATTCTGGGCACGGCGCTGATGGTGGTGAGCACGTGGACGGTGCACAAACAGACGCCGCTGAAGGTGGACACGTGGTTCCGGCGCCTGCAGCTCGTGTCGTCGGGCATCTTCTCCTACAGCCACGGCACCAATGACGCGCAGAAGGTGATGGGCATCATCGCGGTGGTGCTCTTCGGCACCATCTGGAAGGACCGGCCCTTCCACATCGACTGGTGGATGATCATCTCGTGCCACGCGGCCATCGCGCTGGGCACCTTCTTCGGAGGGTGGCGCATCGTGAAGACGATGGGTCACAGCCTCACGAAGCTGGCGCCCATTGGCGGCTTCGCGGCGGAGACGGGTGGAGGTGTCACCATCATCGCGCTGGCGAAGCTGGGCATCCCGGTGTCCACCACACACACCATCACGGGCGCCATCACGGGCGTGGGCTCCACCAAGGGCTGGCGCGCGGTGAAGTGGGGCACGGCCGGCCGCATCATCTGGGCGTGGGTGTTCACCATCCCCGCCTCGGCGCTCATGGCTGTGCTCGTCTATGGACTGTCCCGGCTGGTGGTGATGGCGGTGGGGTGAGCTCCCCGAGAGGCGGGAGGCACCGTCCTCCCGCTTCCCGAAGTCACGCCCCAGCTCAGCTCGCCACGACCTCGGTCGAAGAGTCGCCCCCGTCGGGCACCGGCGAGCTCTGACGCTTCACTTCATCCTCGTACGCAACGAGCACGAGCGCCCGCAGCTTCTCGATATCGCTCGGGGCGTTGAAGTACACGCGGCTCTTGCCGATGCTTTCGGGAGTGGCTTCCACCTCGAAGCCCTTCGCCAGCATCAAGGCCTGCTCGAGGGGAACACGAGACACAAGGGACTTCTTCTTGCCATTGGTGAAGGCACGCAAGAACCAGGAAGTCACCTTGCCCAAGTTGATGCCGAAATAGCTCGCCGAGTCCTTGTAGCCAACGGTCTGCTTGATGGGCGATTCCGCGCAGATCCGCTGGACGATCCGGAAGATCTCCAGTTCCACCTCGGTCGTCTCGATCTGAGCACCGGAGGACGGTTCGACCGCACTGGCAGCCGCCTGGAGCGATTCCGCGGCGGACGGTGGAGCGGGCGGAGCAGCAACAGGCGTAACCACCTGGACATTGGGCAGAGCGATCTCCTGCTGAATCGACTTCGTCATCATGTCGAGCAGGGTCGTCTGGATGGCCTTCTTGACGATGGGGATGAACCGCTCCACCACATTCTTCGTCACACGGCCCGAAACGAGCTCCACCTCGGCGAGCAGGAACCGGACGAAGCTCTCGGAAGGATTGCGCAGCAGCTCATTGATGAGTGCCGTCACCTTGCCCACGAAGATGATCTCCTCCGCATGCCCCTGGATGGACTCGGAGTTGAATGCCTCCTTCGTGAAAGGCCGGAGGAGTTCGACCTCCCGCTCGGTGAACGAGAGGATGTTGAACTCCATGAACGGCACGGAGTCCATCATGTTCTGCGCCTGGAGGTCCGTGAAGAACCGGTAGCGAATGCCATTCGTCACGACACCGATTCGCACCGACGGCGTGGCGTTGAAGTACCGCGAGAGCTGTCCATCATGGTCCTCGGGTGCAGCATCCGCGGCCTTGCACTCGATGAAGAGCGCGGGCTGCCCCTTGAGGTGGAGCGCGTAATCGACCTTTTCGAGCACCCCACCCCGCTTCTTGGCGAAGTCCGCCACGTATTCTGGCTGGGTCTCCGTGGGATCGTAGACGTCGTAACCGAGCACCTGGAGGAAAGGCAGGATGAGGGCCTGTTTCGTGGCTTCTTCGCCCTTGATGAAGGCCTGCCGCTTCTTCACCTGCTCCGAGAGCTGCCTCAAATCCTCACTGAGTCCCATTCGTTCCCCCTCACGCCTTGGTGCAGGCGCAAACGTGTCACAGCGAACACTCGGGACCTTACTGCACCAGACTCCAGGCCCCAAATGACGCCAGTCGCAATGAGGGCGATGAGGGGTCTAAGGTTGCAGCCCCGAGAATCGCAGCACCGCCGCGAGGAACTCGCTCAAGCGCGAGAGGTCATTGGCCGCCGAATGGACACGACCCCAATCCACCTCGGCGTATTCGTGCACCAACAGGTTGCGCAATCCCACCGCTTGACGCATGCGGCGGGCGAGTGCCGTGTCGATGACCCCCTTCTGGGCGAGCAACTCGAACTCCTCGCCCGCCGACTCCGGTGCGCCCCAGGCGTTCTCGGCAATCAGGTGTTCCGCCAGGTCCCGGCACTCCTCGACGGCGAGGATCAAATAGAAGGCACAGAGGTCGCGCCTCGGCCGCTCCGCCATGAAAACCTCGGGAGTGACCGTGGCCAGCGGAGCGATGAGCGACAGGCGCTCGCGCAAGCGCTCGGCTTTCTTCAGAACGACCGCTTTCATCGGCGCTGCCCCGATTGTTCTCCCTGCTCCCTCAGGAATTTCCGGAGTCCTGCCTCCGTGTAGCGGCGGAACCTCGGCTCGAAGTCACGCCACTCCCGCATGGCTTGCTGCCGAAACTCAATCCATTCGTCCTTATCCCCCAAGAGGAGCACCCCCTTGGAGATCTCATGACGCAACAAGGCGGAGCGCACCTGGGGCAACAGCACCACGTCTACCCGGCGCCCTGTCGCCTTCATCAGGTCCGCTACGAGGCCGCCCAGTTCCCAGGCATCCGGCGCCGGCTCCAGCCGAAGTGCCAGATCCAGGTCACTCGACGGCTTCAGCGCCCCCCGGGCTCCCGAGCCAAAAAGCACGGCGAACGCAACATCCCCCCGGACCGCGAGGCTTTCGCGAAGTTTCTGGAGCAGGGCGTCCATGATTCCCAAGGATAAGGATACCGTCTCCCATCTTCCACCTCCTCCTCTCCTCAGGCCCCTCCCATTCTCATTCCGCACGCCCCATCCAAGGCGTGGTGTAGAAACGGGCGCCCCTCTGGAGAGGAAACCGACGATGAATCGACTCGCGCTCGTTCTGGGACTCGTGCTGCTCGCCGGCTGTGCCACCGTGAAGAGCAGCCGCGTCCGCCCCGACTACGAGACCGTGGACAAAACCCAGGTCAAGCGGCTGGCCGTGGTCACCCAGCCGCTCCCCGACGGCAAGCAGGAGGTCGGCGAGCTGTGGAGCCTCATCGCCCGCCGCTACGTCAACCAGAACCGCGACTTCATCGCCAAGGCCAACCTCGCCCTCGCCGGTAACCCCGAGGACACCTCCCACAAGGGGCTGTGCGTCGAGGGCGTCGAGGGCATCCTCTGGCTCGCCCCCAACGTGAAGCGCTCCGGCAATGGCGTGGAGGCCGACGTGAAGGCCCAGTTGCTGCGCTGCCGTGACGGCCAGGAGGTCTGGGCCGCCGAAGCCGCCGGAAGCTGGCCCTCCGAGGACGAGCGCTACAAGGAGCTCACCGCCCAGTACACCAACGAGCTCGGCGCCGAGGTCGCCCCCTACGTCGGCCCCACCTTCCGCCTCCTCAGCGCCACCCTCGACACCCTCCCCCGCCCCACCCTCAATGACGCGGATGTCGATGAGAAGATCGAGCTCGGGGAGTAACCCTCCATGGTGGACCAGGACACCGCTCTCCTCCGGCTCGGCATCTCCTTCGGGCTCGGCTTCGCGCTCGGCTTCGAGCGCGAGGTCCGCGGGCAGAGCGCGGGTCTGCGCACCCATATCCTCGTCTGCCTCGGCTCCTGTCTCTTCACCCTGACGAGCTTCTTCGCCGAGCAGTCCCTCGGAGCAGACACGCACCAGGAGGTCCGGGCCGACGTCACCCGCATCGCCAGTCAGATTGTCGTCGGCATCGGATTTCTCGGTGGCGGCGCCATCCTCCGCCATGGCGCCAGCATCCGCGGACTCACCACCGCCGCCAACCTCTGGCTCACCGCCTCCGTGGGCCTCGCCGCCGGCATGGGCGCCCCCGTGCTCGCCCTCGCCACCACCGGGCTCGCCCTCTTCGCCCTCGTCGGCCTGCGCTTCCTCGAGCACGCCATCCACCGCTTCCGCAAGCGGCATGGGCTCCTCGCCGATCATGATCTGGCCGCGGAGGACAGTCCAAACCCGGAGAAGCCACGGAAGTAGACCCTCACCCCAGCCCTCTCCCAGAGGGAGAGGGGGCTTCACGCGGATTCAACCTGGGGGGCTCGATACCCTCACCCCGACCCTCTCCCGAGGGGAGAGGGGTGGAGTCTCAGGGGTGGGTATTCACGGCTGCTCGCCCAGGCGACGGTCCATCTCCGTGCGGATGAAACGCTCGATCTCCTCCGCCGTCGTCAGCTCCATCGCCGTCTCGAGCAACTGCTCCGCATCCGCACGGCTCGACTCCCGGATGATGCCCTTCACCGTGGGAATCTGCCCCGCCGTCATCGACAGCTCGTCGAAGCCCAGCGCCAGCAGCACCAGCGCGTAGATGGGGTCGCCCGCCATCTCGCCGCACATGGCCACCGGAATGCCCGCGCCCTTCGCCGCCGACACGATGTTCTTCAGCGAGCGCAACACCGACAGGTGCAGGGGCTTGTACAGGTACGCCACGTCCCGGTTCTGCCGGTCGATCGCCAGCGAGTACTGGATGAGGTCGTTCGTCCCCACCGAGAAGAAGTCCGCCTCCTGCGCCAGCCGGTCCGCTATCAGCGCCGCGCTGGGCGTCTCCACCATGATGCCCACCTGGAAGCGCTTGCCGAGTGGAACGCCCGCACGCCCCAGCTCCGTGCGGCAGGCCTCCAGCTCGCTCCGGGCCTCGCGCAGCTCGCTCATCCCGCAGATGAGCGGGAACATCATCCGCATGTTCCCGTGCACGCTCGCCCGCAGCAGCGCGCGCAGCTGTACCCGGAACAACTCCCGGTTGGCCAGGCAGTAGCGGATGGCCCGCAGCCCCATGGCCGGGTTGGGCTCCTTCTCGTGCTTCGTCTTCCCCGGCACCTTGTCCCCGCCCAGGTCCAGCGTGCGGATGGTGACGGGCCTGCCGCCCATCGCCTCCAGCACCTGCCGGTAGGCCCGGTACTGCTCCTCCTCCGTCGGCGGGCTCTTGCGGTCCAGGAACATGAACTCGGTGCGGTACAGGCCGATGCCCTCCGCCCCGTGCGACAACAGCGAGGAGATCTCCTCCGGGAACTCGATGTTCCCCACCAGCCGGATGCGGAAGCCATCCGTGCTCTGCGCCGGCAGATCCTTGGCCTCCAACGCCCGGGCCTCCATCTCCGCGTGGCGGCGCATCGTCTCGTGGAAGAGCGCCAACTGCTCTTCCGTGGGGTTCACCAGGACGAGGCCACGCGAGCCATCCAGCGCCACCAGGTCTCCTGGCGAAATCTGCTCGCTGGCCCGGCCCGCGCCCACCACCGCCGGCGTGGAGCGGGCGCGCGCCACAATCGCCGTGTGGCTCGTCTGGCCGCCCAGGTCCGTGACGAAGCCCGCCACCCGCCCGCTGCGCGCCATCATCGCCGTGTCCGCGGGCGACAGGTCATGCGCCACCACCACCGCGTGGTCCGGCAGCGATACCTCCTCGTCCACCACCTGCCCCATCAGGTTGCGCACCACCCGGTCCGCCACGTACTCCACGTCCGAGCGCCGCTCCCGGAAGTACTCGTCCGGAATGTTGTCGAAGAGGTGCTTGAGCTTGCGTGCCACCCGCCGCACCGCCCACTCCGCGTTGATGCGGTCCTCCACAATCAGCCGGTTCACCTCGTCCACGAACATGGGATCGTGGAGCATCAACCGGTGCGCCTCGATGATGAGGCCGTGCTCGGGACCCTCGGAGCGCGTTATCTGCTCCTTGAGCTCGGAGAGCTGGCGGTCGGACAGGTCCAACGCCGTCTTCATCCGCATGCGCTCGGGATCGACCTCGGCCTCGGCCAGCCGCAGCTTGGGGGTGCGCACCCGCTTGCGGTCCAGGATGTAGGCGTGGCCCACCGCCACGCCCGGAGAGGCGCCGATGCCCTTCAGACTCAACGTGGGGGTGGCCTGGCTGCTCACGGTCCCTTCTTCGTCTGCGGCGGCTCGCCGCGTACCTGGCTTCACTGCGACTCGCCGAACCTGTTGGCGATGAGCTTCTGGATGTCCTGGAGACACGCCTCGGCGTCGTCTCCCTTGCACGTCACCGTCACTTCCATGCCCTGGGCCGCCGCCAGCATCAGCACGCCCATGATGGACTTGGCGTTGGCTTTCTGGCCCTCGCACAGGAGCGTCACCTCGCTCTTGTAGCGGTTGGCCACCTGGACCAGCTGCGCCGCCGCCCGGGCATGCAACCCCAGGGCGTTGATGATCTCGAATGTCCCTTCGGCCACGCTCGACATTGCCAGTCCCTGTTCTCCTCTTCCTCTACAAAAAGGCACCCGCCACACAGGCCAGTCCCGCGGCGAGATAGAGCACCACGTAGTTCGGAACCCGCCGGGCAACCAGGAGGTAGGACACCACCCCCAGGGCCAGGCAGCCCGCGGACAGCAGGGGCGCGAAGCGGCCGCCCGCGTTGGCCCCGAAGGTGACGGCCAGCCAGGCCGCCAGCCCCCCCGCGCACGCCGCCGCCACCGCCCGCAGCTTCGCTCCCCGGGTGGGAAGATTCGCCCTCGCCACCGCCTCCACCAGCCTGTCCCCCAACGTCAATCCCAGCAAGTACAACCGGGCCCGGAGCGTCAGGTGGACGAGGTTGTAGAGGACGAGGAAGAGCACCGCCGCCCACGCCGCCAGAATCGGCACCAGCGCCGCGCACACCGCCCCGGTGGCCGGTTTGAGCGACAGCCAGAAGAAACCATCCCCCAGCGCCGCCAGGGGCCCCATGAGGGCCGCCTTGAAGGCCACCACCCGGTCCGGCGGCTCCTCGCCCCGGGCAATCCGCTGCTCGTGGTAGAGGACGCCCCCCACGATGGCCGCCGCCACGTACGGGTGGGTGTTGAAGAAGACGAGGTGGCGGCGCACCGCCTCCTCGAGTGCCTGCTTGTCCGGGTAGAGCCGCTCCAGCGCCGGGTAGATGGCGTAGGCCAGCCCCAGGTTCTGCATGCCCTGGGGATTCCACGAGGCCTGCAGGAAGAGCGAGCGCAGGAAGACGCGCAGCAGCACTCCTCGGGTGAGGGGCGGGCTGACGACGCTCACAGGCACCCCCGGAGCAGGACGAGCAGCACGGCCAGGGTGACGAGCCCCGCGCCCAGGCCCGCGAAGAGGGGGGCCCGCCGGGCATGGCTGCCCCGCGCGGCGATGGAGGCCGCCACCGAGGCCATGGCCGGGTAGGCCCACGCCAGGCCCCGCAGCGCCGGCAACGGCAGCCGCTCCAGCAGCGGCCCGAGGAAGAAGCCCACCAGCGCGCACGCGGCGGTGATCGCCCCGAAGAGGACGAAGTGCGGCCACATGCCCCAGAGGTTCTGCTGCATGGCCCGGGTGAGCTGGCCCGCCTCGGCCGAGGCCATGGCCTTGCGCGCCAGGCGCGACGAGTAGCGCTCCAGCACCCGGTCCACCAGCAGGCCCACCCGCGCCAGCCCGATGAAGAGCAGGATGGCGATGGACCAGAGGGCCGGCGTGGAACCGGCGCCGGTGGCCGCCGCCATGGTGGCCGCGGCGGCGGAAGTACCGGTGGCCGACAGCGTGTCGTTGTCCGGCAACGAGGCGCCCAGGTTGGCCGTGCCCAGGTGGAAGAGCTCCAACAACATGCCGATGAAGAGGCCGGAGGGCACGTCGTTGAGCAGCAGCCCCATGGCGGTGGCCGCCACCAGCGGGCGGGAGAACATGGCCTGCAGGAAGGCCTTGCGCTCCACCGCGACGAGGCCGCCCCAGACGCCGGCGAGCGCGACCTGGGTCCAGCCCACGCTCACGGCCTCACCCCGCCTTTCCCCAACGCTCTTTGAGGTCCGCCAGCTCCACCGGCTTCTCCGCCGGCACCGCCCGCGCCTCCACCTTCACGCCCTCGTCCGCCAGCCGCTGCAGCGCCTGCAGCTCCGACTCGGCCAGGAAGACGGAGGGCGACACCTGCCGCCGGCCCGTCCCGAAGTGCACGTTGCCCAGGTTGAGCTGCTCCACCTTCAGCCCGTGCGCCTGCGCGAAGGGCACCGCCGCCACGTCGCGCAGCAGCACCAGCGTCTTGACGGAGTCCTTGGAGAGGCCGGCGAAGTCCACTTGCGCCAGCGGGAAGATCTGCACCTCGATGGCGCTCTGCACCGCCAGGGCCATGGCGGCGCGCACCAACGGGCTGCTGGCCGCCTCGTCGTCAGCCACGACGACGCGAGAAACCTTCAAATGCGGGAGCCAGGCCTCGACGACCTGTCCATGAATGAGGCGGTTGTCGACGCGGACCAGGGTGATCACAGCAGTCTCGAATCGCCCACCCTCGGGGGGCCGTCAAGTTCGCGGCGCGGGAGGTTGCGGCTGACGCTGCTGGGCCTCGCGCAACAGGGCTGAAGCACAGGTGATGTTGCGCTGTCCATAGGACGCCAGCTGGCTGGCCATCTCCGCCAGGGGCAGGTCCTCGGAGCGCAGGGAATTGGCCTTGAGGAGCATGGGGAGGTTCACGCCCGCGAGCACCTCCAGCTTGCCCGACTGACAGCGCTCCGAGCACATCATCAGCGACTCCTTGCACGGAGTACCGCCGAAGAGGTCCGCCATGACGATGACGCCGTCGCCCTGATCCAAGGCGGCCACCGCCTGCCGCATCTTCGCCCGGAGCTCCTCGACCGAGGTTCCAGGCTCGATGTTGCAGGTCGCCACCGCGGGCAGCTTGCCCACGATCTGCTCAGCGGTCGCTACCAGCTCGTCCGCCAGACGTCCGTGCGATGCCACTACGAGGCCGACCATGATCACCTCTCACCAGCCCCCCCAGGGCTGGACCTGACTACGCCTGAATGGTGCGATGCGCAACCCCCACCGAAAGTTTCCGTTGGCACCCAAGCCACCACCCCACTCCCACCCACCTTCCCTTGCAGAAGGAAGGTAAGTCAGCTTCCGGCCCCCCGCCCGCAATTTCACCTTCTTTCGGACGAGCCGCTGTCGTCTGCCAGACGAGGAGGCAGGGACAGGCGGGAGGAGCGCCGGGCCGCTCGCGCATCTTGCCACCCATCAGGAGGAGATGCGCGGGAGGGGGTGTGAGCGCGCGGAGGCTCAATCCTCACCCGGCCCTCTCCTGGCGGGAGAGGGAGGAGTCAGCCGACGGGGAACCACCCGCTCAGCTTGAGGGCAAAGGTGTGCCCACCGGGTGAAGTGAGCGCATCACCGAGGAACCGGTGCGACAGCGGATTGCTGCGAGCCAGGGGGTTGGAGCGGTCCTGCTGCCACACGAGGAAGAGGGTGCTGCCCGGCAGCCACTCCCAGCGCAGCACCACGTTGCTGCGGAAGGAGCGCAGGTTGAAGTCCGGGTCGCCCAGGCGGAAGGTGGAGCCGCCGTCCACCAGCTCCACGCCCCCGTCCGCCAGGCGCGAGAAGGAGCCGTAGCGGCGCAGGGTGCCACCGGCCCGCTCCAGCTCGCCGAAGCCGCTGAAGACGCCGCTGGAGGCGAAGGGCTCGGCGTAGGCCTCGATGCTCAGGTCCGGGGAGAGGAAGAGGTTGGCGCGCAGCCGCAGCGCCACCTCGCGACGCTGCACGGAGCCGAAGACATAGCGCTTGCCGAACGTCTCGGCGCCGCCTCCCTCCAGCGTGTCCACGTACTGCATCCCCTCGGTGTAGAGGGAGACGACGGGCTCGAGGCCCAGGCGCAGGCGCTGGTGAGGCTGCAGGGTGAGCGAGGCGGACACGGAGCCGCCCTGGCTGCCCTGCTCGAACGCCCAGAGCGCGCCGGTCACGCTCCAACGCGTGGTGTCATTGAAGCTGTTCTCGAGGGTGAGCTCCCCGTCCACGCCCTGCGCCGTCCGCATGAGCGGCCCGCCCCGGGTGAGAGAGTCCGAGAAGGCCCGCGGCAGGTACGTCACCCGGAACTCGCCCGCCCAGAAGTTGGGGAAGGTGGCCGCACCGGTCAGCACCAGCTCGCTGGACTGGCGGGTGAGGCCGTAGTTCCAGTTGGAGACGGCGGACAGTCCCAGCTCCCAGTTGCGCAGCAGGCGGCCCGGGTTCGTCTCCCGGTACGTCAGGCCCAGGCTGGCGTCGAGGTCGTCCGCGGTGTTGAGCCGGCCCAGGTCGTTGAGCTCGAAGCCCGGGGAGAGCGCGTTGGCGCTGGCGTTCCACAGCCAGTGCTCGCCACTCACCCGCTCCACCTTCGCGCCGAGCGTATAGCCGGACAGCGCGGTGGCCTCGGGGTCCACGCTCACGTACGACTGGTCCGGCCGTTGGAAGAAGCGGGCGCTGGACTCCTGGAGCCGGGTGATGGCGGCGGCGTCTCCGCGCACCAGGCTGCCGCCCGCGTAGCCGGAGACGAAGTACTCGCTGCCCACGCGCAGCCGGAAGTCCGCGCCTCCCGAATACGCCTCGCGGGCCAGCTGCCGCGTGAGGCCCTGACCGCCACCGATGTGCCGGTACATCGTGGTGGCGGTGGCCCCCACCACCGAGCCGCCAGGGCCCAACTCCTGCTGCGCGCGCAGCACGCCGAAGCCAGTGCGCGAATCGAGCTTCACCCGGCCCTGCGCTCCGGTGGCGAAGTCATAGGTGTCCGCGAACGCGTCCCCGGTGAAGGCCCCCAACGCCCCCAGCGACAGGCCCGAGGACAGCCGCCCGGTGAGCTTCGCCGCACCCCAGATGGTGCTGGTACGCGGGGACTCGACGAAGTCCGCGGACGCCGAGAGCCGCGGCGCGCCCCCCACGCGGCGCGAGTAGAAGTAGGCGGGCCCGTAGCCGCTGCTGTTGTTGAGGAGCTGGCCCCCCTCGGTGAAGAAGGGGCGGCGCTCCTCGAAGAAGTTCTCGAAGGCGGTGAGGTTCACCTGGGCCGGGTCCGCCTCCACCTGCCCGAAGTCCGGGTTCACCGTGGCGTCCAGCGTGAGGTTGGGCCCGAGACCGATCTTCGCGTCCAGGCCCACGCGGCCCGAGTAGGGAGGGCGCTTGTCGAAGGGCGTGCCAGCGCGCGGGTTGGCGCCCGAGGCCGCCTGGAGATCCCCCGCGAGGTAGGGCACCACCTCGATGCGGCGAGAGGGCGCCACGCCCCGGATGCCCGTGAGCTCGCCGAAGTGGGAGGACCAGGCGGTGACGTCGCGCGGCACCACCACCCAGAAGGCGTCCTCGTTGCGGCGGGGGATGTAGCGGTTGATGTTGAGGCCCCACACCTGTTCCTCGGCGGCGTTGAAGCGCAGCTGCGAGAAGGGGATGCGCAGCTCGGCCACCCAGCCCCCGGACGTCTGCGTGGTGCGGGCCTCCCAGACGGGGCTGTAGGAGGCGTCGCGGACGTACTCGTGGTCCTGCGGGTGGTACCAGTCCACACGCACCCCGGCGGCGGTGACGGCGAAGCTGTAGGCGGTGCGCCGGTCCCGGTACGTGTCCAGCGAGATGATGAGGCGCTCGGCCGAGCCGCTCTCGTCGCGCCGGGTCATCACCGTCTCGATGTCCTCGGGCTTGTCGCTGGCCATGCGCGCGCCCACATAGAGGGCCTCGGCGTCGTAGACGAAGGCCACCTCGGTGCGCAGCGTGGACGGCTTGCCCAGCTCGGGCTCCTTCTGCATGAAGTCGCTGGTGAAGGGGATGCGGCGCCAGATGCCGTCATCCAGCACACCGTCCACGCGCGGGCCCTGCTCCACGCGCACGGCCTCCAGGCGCCGCCCTTCCCCGGCCGTGGAGGGCTGGGCCCGGGCGGAGAGGCTCTCAAGGAGCAGGACGGAGAGTGCGGCGAGCGCGAGGACGGAGCGCGGCATGGCGCGCCCTACTCCTTCTCGACGTCGCGATCCCACAGCTGCACGCGGGGATGGTCCCCCACGAGGCGCTTGCGCAGCTCCTCGGCGATGGCCACCGAGCGGTGCTTGCCGCCCGTACACCCCAGCGCCACCGTCAGGTACGCCTTGCCTTCCTTCTGGTAGCGCGGGAAGAGGAAGCGGCAGAGGTCCACCACCTTCTCCACGAACTGCTGCGTCTCCTCGCGGTCCAGCACGTACGACGCCACCCGCGGATCCTTGCCCGTGAGCCCCTTGAGCTCCGGAACGAAGTACGGGTTGGGCAGGAAGCGCACGTCGAACACCAGGTCCGCCTGCGGCGGCACCCCGTGCCGGAAACCGAAGGACATCACGGACAGGGACGGCCCGCTCGCCGGCTCCGGGTTGAAGCGCGCCTGCACCATGCGCTTCAGGTCGTGCACGTTGAGCACCGACGAGTCGATGACCTGATCCGCCAGCTCGCGCAGATCCTTGAGGGCCTCGCGCTCGGCTTGAATGCCCTCGGACACGCTGCCGGTGGGCGCCAGGGGGTGACGGCGGCGCGTCTCGCTGAAGCGGCGGATGAGGCTCTCGTCGCTGGCGTCCAGGAAGAGCACCTCCACGTGGTGCCCCGCCCGGCGCGCCTCGTCGAGCACCCGGGGCGCCTCGTGCAGGAAGATGCCCTCGCGCGCGTCCACCACCAGCGCCAGGTGGGAGAACTGCCCGCCTCCGGCCAGTTCCGTCAGCTTGGGCAGGAGCAGCACCGGCAGGTTGTCGATGCAGAAGAAGCCGACATCCTCCAGCGCACGGATGGCGGTGGACTTGCCCGAGCCGGACATGCCCGAAATGATGACGATGTGCTTGGCGGGGGCCGTGTTCACTCGACTTCCTCACCCATGGAGCGGCGCATCGCCCCTTCGGCGATGGCGCGGTTGAGACGCTCGGCGAACTCCCTCGCCGAGTGGTGACCCTGCTGCTTGAGCAACTGGTTGCGCGCGGCCACCTCGATGATGGTGGTCATGTTGCGGCCGGGGCGCACCGGCACCACCGACAGCGGGATGTCCACGCCCACGATGTTCATGAAGCGGTCCTCCACGCCCAACCGGTCATACTCCTGTTGCGGGTCCCACTCGTGCAACTCGATGACGAGCTCTATCTTCTTGCGCTCGCGCACCGAGGCCACGCCGAACAGGTCCTTGATGTTGATGATGCCCAGGCCGCGGATCTCCATGTGGTGGCGGATGACGGGGTTGCCCGCGCCGTACACCACGCCGGGCCGGCGCCGCGTCACGTCCACGATGTCGTCCGCCACCAGCCGGTGGCCCCGCATCACCAGGTCCAGGGCGATCTCACTCTTGCCGATGCCGCTCTTGCCCAGCAGCAGGATGCCCACGCCGAACACGTCCATCAACACGCCGTGCAGGCTGCTGGCCTCGGTGAGGGCCTCCTCCAGGAAGGCCTGCACCTGCTGGATGAACTGGCTGGAGAGCAGCGGGGTGCGCATCAACGACAGCCCGGCCTTCTCGCACGCCTCCCGCAGGGCCGGCGGTGGGTCGATGTCCTTGGTCACCACCACGCAGGCCAGCTCCTCCTGGAAGAGCGAGTCCAGCACCTCGCGCTGCCGCTCCTCGGGGAGGGTGAGCAGGTAGGACACCTCCGTGTTGCCGAACACCTGCACCCGGTGTGGATGGAGGTGCTCGGTGAAGCCCGTGAGCGCCAGCCCCGGCTTCTGGATGCGCGAGGAGTTGATACGGTGTTGCACCCCGCGCTCGCCCGCGACCAGGGTGAGCCGGAGGTCGTACTCGCGATCCTCGAGAAGCTGTGAGACCCGGATTGAGTTCATCGGCACGTGTGGAATATCACCCCCGCCGGACTTTTTGCGTGGTGATCCCTCATGTCCGCCTCCCCGTCCCCCCCTGAAACGCCCGCCGAGCGGCTCCTCGCCCGGGCCGTCCTCGTCCTGCTGCTGGGGGTGGGAGCCACACTGCGAGTGTGGCTGGCGCTCGGGGATGATGGCGTGGCCTGGCCGGATGAAATCTACCAGAGCCTGGAGCCGGCCCACCGGCTCGTCTTCGGCTACGGGATGCAGGCCTGGGAGTTCCTCGAGGGGGCCCGCAACTGGACCCTGCCGGGGCTGGTGGCCGCCCTGTTCAAGCTGTCCGGCCTGCTGGGCCTGGAGGAGCCGCGAGGGTACCTGGGCCTGACGAAAGGGGTCTTCGGGCTGGTGGGGGCCGCCACGGCCTGGGGGAGCTGGAAGCTGGCCCGGGCGTATGGTGCCTCGCCGCTGGCGGCCAGCGCGGGGGCCTCGCTCTTCGCGCTGGCGGCCGTGCCGCTCTACTTCGCCCCCCGGGCCATGAGCGAGAACGCCTCCGCGCTACCGGCGGTGCTGGGGCTGGCGCTCGCGCTCGCGCCGGGAGCCTCGCGCCGCGCGGGGATGGTGGGGGCCTCGCTGCTGGGGCTGGCCGTGTTGCTGCGCCTGCAGAATGGCATCTTCTGCGTGGGCCTGCTGGCGGTGCTGGCGGCACGGCGCGATTGGCGGGCCGCACGGGACGCGCTGGCCGTGCTCGCCGGGTGGGCCTTCCTCTTCGGACTGCTCGACAAGCTCACCTGGGGCCGCTGGTTCCACTCGGCCCTGGTGTACCTGGACTTCAACATCGTGAAGGGCGGGGCCGCTGTCTGGGGCACCGAGCCCTTCAGCTTCTACAACCGCGTCCTGTTCCGGGCCATGGGCGGCGTCACCCTGGTGATGGCGGGACTGGCGCTGTTCGCGGCACGGAGGGCCCCGGGCCTGTTCGGGGTGGCCGCCGCCTTCTACCTGCTCCACGCGCTGCAACCCCACAAGGAGCTGCGCTTCCTGCTGCCCGTGCTGCCCGTGTTCGCCGCGCTCGCCGGCGTGGGGCTGGACACGGTGCTGCGCCACCTGCCGCCCTCCCCCGTCCGGATCGCCCTGCCGCTGGCGGTGGTGGCGATGGCGGGCGTCTCTGGCCTGCGCGTGGGAGGGCTCACCTTCCAGGACATCGGGCAGTACCCGGGGCCGAAGTCCCTCCAGAACGCCTGGGATGACTTCGGCCCCGCCAACCGCCTGCTCATCACCGCCGGCAAGCTCCCGGACGTGTGCGGTCTGAAGGTGGAGGCGGCACACCTGGCCTGGACGGGTGGCTACAGCTACTTCCACCGCGACGTGCCGCTCTACACGCACCTGGGGCCCGGGCGCGAGTCCCAGCTCTACAGCCACGTGCTCACCGGGTCCGGCGCCGTGGCCAATGGCGAGGTGGTGGCCTCCGAGGGCCCCTTCGTCCTGGTGCGTCTGCCGCACGGCCGCTGCACGCCGGATCCGGCCTGGTCCTCGCGCCTTCCGTGAGCCAACGTTTTCCCACCGGGAGCATTTCCCCCCGGACACGGCGCTGCTAAGCCGGGCCGCCTATGTCCGACTGCATCTTCTGCAAGATTCGCGACGGTCACATCCCCGCGAGGCTCGTCCACCGGGATGACCACTGTCTGGCCATCGAGGACATCAACCCCCAGGCCCCCACGCACCTGCTCATCATCCCGCTCGAGCACATTCCCACGATGAATGACGTCACCGTGGAGCATCGCGAGATGGTGGGCCACCTGCACCTCACCGCCGCGAAGCTGGCGCGCCAGCGAGGCCTCGCCGACAGCGGCTACCGGCTCGTCTTCAACACCCGCCGCGACGCCGGCCAGACGGTGTTCCACATCCACCTGCACCTGCTCGGTGGACGCCCCATGGAGTGGCCTCCCGGGTAGTGGCGTTGGCCCCGGGTATCAGCGCGTGCCTCAAATATCCGGGTCACACGTCCAGGGCTCTTTCTCGGAGTAGCGGTGACACTTGTAATGGGGTCCGCAGTCATCGGGGACGGCCGGGTCACAGGATTTCCTGCACGCCCCCACGTCGCAGACGAAGCCTTCGGGACAGGCGGAGGGGTTCGCCTCGTCACAGTAGAGAATGCATGTCCCCCAGGCTTCGTGCGGGTGGCTGAAAGTATTGCGGATGGAGCACTTCTGCCCCTCGGGACAGGGCGTCTCCTGGCAGTTCTGGCCATGCACCTGCGCGCACACCGACACGCCCTCCTTGAGTCGGATGCAGTCCTGCCCCTCGGGACACGCGCGGCCCTCACACGTGGGTAGACAAGAAGGACCATCAAGGCCATCGCGGCAGAAGAAGCCCACCGGACAGCTCCCGGGCTCTTCCACCCGGCACGGCCGTCCGCAGTGGTCCGCCTGACACAAGAGCCCCCGTTCACATGCCGCTTCACGCGAAGTCATCATATCCGCGCAGGGCTCGCCCTCCTTGCGCACCCCCACCAGCGTGCACTGACGAAGCCGGGGTCCGCCCTTCACCGTCTCCACCGTGCGGCACACCATGTCCTCCGTGCAGTGCTGGTCCGTCATGCACCGGCTATCGGTGCAGTACATCCACATCGAGCGTGGGTTGAAGAAGCAGGCGAGTGGTTGCTCACAATCCTTGCGGCCCTTGCAGGGACGCTCGTAGCTCAGCAGGCTCTGGCGCTCTCCTGGAGAGAGCATCGGGACGGCCTTTGCTTCGGGTGCCGGACGCAATCCTCTCAGCATGGCCGTATGGAGGGCCCAGGCCAGCGGCAGGAGCAGGATGAGGCCCAGCAGCGGGGCCAGGAGCGCACGCCAACGCATCACGGCTCGGCCCTGAACTGACATGCATGGGGGCACCTTTGCAGCTCCCACTCAACAGGATCTCGGCACTTGCGCACCCACTCCTCCTTACTCAAGAGGCAGTCGTGCCGGTGCAGTTCCTCCGCGAGGTCCTTCGCCATCGCCCGGTCGATGGTGCCCCCTTCCCTCCAGGTCTCCGGGCACCCCGCCCCCACCGCCAGCACCACCGTGAACGCGAACACCCGTTGCCAGCGCATGTGTCCTTCCCATGGAGGAGGTATCGGTCCCACGCGCCGGCAGCATAGCCCTTCGCTACACCCCTAACGCGGAATCTCCGTCGCGGAGACAGGGGGCTCGACCTGGAGCTTGCGCTGCTCCCTCCGCAGGAAACGCTCGAGCCCCACGCGCGTCACCACCCCCACCTGCCCGTCTCCCCGCACCGGCAACGCGTCCACCAACTGGATGTCCATGGCCGCGAGCGCCTCGCCCACCGTCGTGTCCACGGACACCGCGGGTGCCTGGTCCGCCAGCGACGCCACCGTGGACTCGTCCCCCAACTGCCGCCAGCGCTCGCCCAGCGTGCTCGCCGTCACCACGCCCACCAGCTGCCCTCCCTCGTCCCGCACCGGCAAGGCCGCCACGGGCGCCGTGAGCAACCGCTCACGCAACGCCGAGGCTCCCAACTCCGGCCCCACCGGCTCCATCCACACCACCAGCGCCCTCACCGGCGCTCGCCGCAGCGTGTGCGGATCCACTCCCGCCTTCCGCTCCACCAGCGTGTGGCACAACGCCGAGGCCAGCGTGCACGTCACCATCAGCGGCAGGATGATCGCGTAGTTGCCGCTCAGCTCGTACACCATCATCAACCCCGTGAGCGGCCCACGCGTGAGCGCCGCCACCGCCCCGCCCATGCCCACCATCGCGTAGGCCCCGCTCGGCGCGGTGATGCCCGGCATGGCCGCGTGCAGCACCTCCCCGAACGCGCCTCCCGCCAGCGCCCCCATCACCGTCATGGGGAAGAACGTCCCTCCCGAGCCTCCCGAGCCCAACGTGAGCGCCGTGGCCACCAGCTTGAGCGCGAAGCCCGAGGCCAGCATCACCAGCGGCAGCACCCGCAACGCCGCCTCGTTGATGGACTCGTGCCCCGTCCCCCACACCACCGGATGCACCAGCGCCAGGCACCCCACCAGCAGTCCGCCCAGTGCCGCCCTCAAGGGGAGCGGCTGCCGTCCCAGGAAGGCGCTCACCCGTCCCGGCTTCTTCCCATGGAAGAAGTCCTCCACCCCGTGCAGCAGCCGGATGAAGACGTACGCCAGCAGCCCCGTCACCAGCCCCAGCACCGCGTAGAAGACGATCTCCCAACCACTCACCATGCTGTAGGACACGCGTTGAATCATCGCCGCGTTGCCCATGACGCCCCGGCCCACCATGGTCGCCGTGACGCTGGCGAGGATGATGGGAGAGAAGACGCGCAGCTGGAACTCGCGCAGGATGATCTCCATCGCGAAGATGGCGCCGGCGATGGGCGCGTTGAAGGAGGCGGCGATACCCGCGCCCGCTCCACTCGCCAGCAGGATGGCCAGCTCGCGCCGGGTGAAGCCCAGCGTACGCCCCACCGTCGAGCCGAACGCCGCGCCTCCAAACACGATGGGCCCCTCGCGTCCGGCCGAGCCGCCCGTTCCGATGGTGATGGCGCTCGCCACCAGCTTCAGCACCCCGTCCCGCCCGGACAGCCACCCCTCGCGCTCCACCGCCTTCACCACCTCGGGCACGCCGTGGCCATGGGTCTCGGGCCGGTTGCGCAGCACGTGCCCCACCACCAGCCCTCCCACCATGGGCAGCAGCGGCACCAGCCATGGCTGCACATGCATGAAGCCGAACTCCCCACCCCGCATGTGGCCCACCACCGAGTTCACCGCCGCCACCGCCACCAGCGGGTAGTAGAGCGACAACGCCCCCAGCACCAGCAGCCCCAGCACCTTCAACCGCCGCTTCACCTCGTCCCGAGGGCCCCCGGGCAGGATGAGCCGCGCGAGCACCAGCGCTCCCATCCCCAGGGGGACGCCCACGATGAGGTACTCGAAATGCCAGCGCGCCTCGGAGAAGGCCCGGGCCAGCGCCTCGCGCGTGCCGGACTCCGGCAGGAACGCGTTCAGCACCCGGGGGAAGCCCAGGGCCACCCCGCTGACGAGCGCGATGAGGTTGGCGAAGAGGCCCGCGGCCAGTCCGCTGTAGAGGCCCACCACCGCGCCCGCCACGGGCAGCACTGAGGGCCCCGGCAACCGGAGGCGGTTGGTGATCGCCAACAGCCTCAACACCTGGCGCTCCAGCCCGCCGCGCACCGTCCTGCCCGACTGCGTAGAAGAGTCCATCTCCGCGACGCCCACCTTCGAGTCAAAGCCGTCAGCGTCGCACGCGCCCTCGCCTCGGACACCTGTTCTGGCGTCCCGGTGTGGAGTCTTCGACGCAGGACAGAACGGCCGGGCGGGCGGGCGTGCCCTCCTGCCCGGTGTGCTCGCTCCCCTCCCCATCCCTACCTTCGAGGGACAACAGGACACGCATGTCCGTCAGGAGGGTGACGATGAAGCGCTGGGGATGGACGATCGTTCTGGGGCTCGGTGGAGCGCTCGCCACGGGTTGCGTCTCCCGTCAGGAGGAGAACGCGCAGCAGGTGAGCAAGCCCTACGAGCCCATCAATCAAAAATACAAGAGCCCCTCCGCCTCGGAGGCCGAGAACGCCCCGGGAGGGACGGGTGGAGCGGGTGACCAGGGCGTCGCCATGCCCGAGAACTGGCGGGACCACCCGGCCAGCATGGACAGCGAGGACCGGGGGCCCTACCAGCTCGGCGGTCCGCAGCCGGTTCCCCGTGAGCGCAGGCCCGCTCCCCTCGGCGTGGGTGGAGGCCCGGACAACGCCCGGAGGCTGGCGCAGGAGCAGCTCAAGACCCAGTGAGGTCCTAACGCCCCTCGGCCGTCCACCGCGCACGCGGGGCGAACAGGCGCGCTCCCGAGGGCGCGCTCGCCATCTCCATGGGCACACCATAGAGGGCCTCGAGCCGCTCGCGCTGGAGCACCTCCGGCGCGGGCCCCCGGGCCAGCACGTGCCCATCGCGCAGCAGCAACACGTGCGTGGCGAAGGCCGCCGCCAGGTTGACGTCGTGGAGCACCGCCACCGCGCCCAGGCCCGCGTCCACCCGCGCACGCACCCGCTCCAACGCCCCCACCTGGTGCGCCACGTCCAGGAACGCCGTGGGCTCGTCCAGCAGCAACAGCTTCGGTTGCTGGACCAGCCCGCGCGCCAGCAGCAGCATCCGGCGCTCTCCTCCCGACATCGCCTCGCAGGAGCGCTCCGCCAGGTACGCCACCCCGAGTTCCTCCAACACCTCGCGCGCCACCGCCTCGTCGCTCGCCGAGGTGAGGCCCCACAGGCCCAGGTGCGGACTGCGCCCCATCAACACCAGCTCCAGTCCGCTGAAGCCCTCGGCGGGCTCGAAGCCCTGCGGCACCCACGCCACGTTCCGGGCGAGCGCCCGCGCCTCCCACTCGCTCCGCTCGCGCTCCAGCAGGCGGATGCGGCCGCGCGTCCAGGGCATGGCCCCCAACACACTCTTCAGAAGCGTGCTCTTGCCGGTACCGTTGGGCCCGAGCACCACCCACAGCTCTCCCGCCCGCACCGCGCAGTCCACGTCGCGCAGCACCGGAGCCGGCCCATAACCGGCGCTCAAACCCTGGATGTCGAGGAGCGTGTCCACGGCGCGTCGGAAGGGCCCCGCCTCAGGAGCCCTTCTTCCTTCTCTGGATTTCCCGCTGCAATGCCCGCACCTTGCCGAGCAGCTCGGCGCTCTCGACGTCCCCCATGCCCACCACCTCGGACTCGAGGTCATCGTAGCGGCTGCACAGCAGATCGAGGCTCTCGCACGCGTAGACGCGGGTGAGCGCCTTGTAGGCCGTGCGCGTGCGGGCCCACTCCTTCTGCAGCAAGGACTGGCGCGAGGACGGACGCTTGCGCTGGACCTGACGCTTGCTCGAAGCCGAAACCGTGGCGTTGGACGGAGCGAGCGGAGCGAGCAGCGCCTCGTCCGCGGACAGCTCGATCTCGGGAGAACCCGTGTCCCCCGTGGGAGCCGCGCTGGGAGCCGCGGCGAGCGCCTCCACCGGAACAGCGGCCGGAGCCGGAGCGGGAGCAGCCGTGCCAGGGTTCTCCGTGTTCGCGGAAGCCGTCCGCGCGGAATCCGTCGCGGCGGCGGGCTCCCCGGCCGCGGGAGCCGGAGCGGACGAAGGCTCGGAAGGTGCCGGGGTCTGGGCCTGCTTCTTCCCCTGGAAGAGCGGACGCGCGGGCGGAGGTTCCACCGGCACTTCTTGGCGAGGCGGCTCCAGGAAGACGGCGGCGCTCAGGCCACCGCCCAGCAGCAGGAGCACCACCACGGCGAGCCACCCCCACGGGAATGGCCGTGCCGGCACGGACGTGCGGCGGGTGATTTCCGGCCGCGCTGGCGGCTCCGCCTCGTCGCGTCGGCCGCTCGAGTCCTCGCGCTCCTCCTGATTCCGGGCGGTGACGGCCATCATCCTCGACGTGGAGGTGGTCGGGCGCGGGGGCACCACGGGAGTGCCCGTCGACGTCACGCGCCGCCGGGGCCGCCGCGTCTTGCCCCCTTGGGACACCTCGTCGTCCGGGTCGCGGGTCAGCGACTCATCGAGCACCACGCGCGGCTGGGTGTCCTGGCGATACACGTCCTGCAGGACCACGCGCGGCTGGGTGTCCTCGTGACCCGAGGGCATCTGCATGCGCGGATTCGTGTCCGCCAGGCCCACGTCCACCTCGTCCCCGAGCGCAGCTCCGGTCTCGGAGGCGGAGGCGCCCTCCTCCTCCTGCTCGCCCGTCTCGTAGGACAAGGGAGGCGCCGGGCGGGAGTCCTGTGACTCCTCGATGGCGCTCAGGTCCTCATCCGAGCGGAGCGGCTCGGACCACATGGGCGTATCCTCGATGGGCACCGGCGCGAGGTCCTCCGGAGGCGCCTGCTCCAGCATCGGCACGGCATGCGGTGCGCCCGGCGCGGAGGACACCACCAGCTCGCGCGTCGGGGCCATGGACCCGGAGACCGGGATGGCCGGTGTGAGCGGGACACGTGGCGAGGACGGCACCGCTCCCATCTGAACGGAAGGCCGGAGAGCCGGGCCCGTGGCCCGGGCCGCACCCGAGCCGGGCTCCTGGGAAAGCACCGGAGGAGCGGCGGAAGCACGGACGGGAAGCGGAGCGGGCGCGGGACTCCTGGGCACGGCCGGCGCCGTGAGCCCCGAGATGTCCACCGTGGGCGAGCCTCCCGGTGGCGAGTGCCGATCCTTCCGCGACTCCTCGATGGCCTCCACGGCGACGGCGGGCCGGGTGGGCTCGTCCATGGCCGAGGCGGGCACGGCCGGGCGCGTCTCGCCGTCATCGCGCACCGGAGCCCCCTCGCGCGTGCGCGGCGTGGGACGGAAGGAGAGCGGCTCGAAGGAGCCCTCCGGCCGGCCCGACTTCGACGACGGCTCGGCCGAGAGCCTCGGCGCGGCACCCTCGGGCGCGCCCACCCCTCCGGACTCCGGCTCGAGCGGACGCGCCGCTTCCCGGAGACTCGCCAGCAGCCGCCGCTCGCCCTGGTACTCCGGGCCGAACAGCTCGTGCATGTACCGGCTGACGTTCTCCGGACCCGAGGAGGGATCCAACTCCAGCAGGCACGCGTTCAGCTTGCCGCGCAGCTCCTCCGCCGATTGGAAGCGCTGGGCCGGATCCACCGCGAGCGCCTTCATCACCAACTGCGTCACCGCGGGCGGCGCGGACGGCACCACCTCGCCCAGCGGCTGCACCTCGGGCTGGGCCACCGCGGACATCAGCTCGCCCGGAGGCAGCAAGTCGAAGGGGTTCTTCCCCGCGATGAGCTCGTACAGACACAGGCCCACCGCGTACAGATCGCTGCGGCGATCCACCGGCTGGTGCCGCGCCTGCTCCGGCGACATGTAGAGGAACTTGCCGAGGATGATGCTCGGGTTCGTCTTCGCCGCGCTCAGCCGGCTCTTGGCCAGGCCGAAGTCGATGACCTTCACCTCCCCCTCGTAGGAGATGAGGATGTTCTGCGGCGAGATGTCCCGGTGCACGAGGTTCAGCTCGCCCTCGTCATCTCCCTTCTTGCGGTGCGCGTAGGCGAGCGCGTCCAGCACCCGGCCCATCACGAACAGCACGAAGGTGAGCGGCAGCGGCTTCTGCCTGTCCCTCGCCCGCGCCGCCACCTTGCGCAGATCCTTGCCGTCCACGTACTCGAGGGCCATGTACGCATCGCCCTCGTGCAGCCCCATGTCCAGCACCTGCGCGATGGAGCCGTGTGACAGCTTCACCAGCGTGCGCGCCTCGCCCACGAAGCGCTCGACGAACTCCGGATCCTCCGCCAGCTGCGGCAGTATCTTCTTGATGACGCACAGCTTCTCGAAGCCCTGGGCGCCCTCCAGCCGTGCGAGGAAGATTTCTCCCATGCCGCCGGTGGACAGCTGGGTCAGCAGCGTGTAGCGGCCGAACGGCACGGGCCGGAACGGACGCAGTCGAGCGGTCGAGGACGACGGGTTCATGCCGGACGCTGGGCGCTATGCTCGCAAGGGGGGCGCCCATGCTCGCATTGTTCCGGGTCCGAGTGCGAGTCTCCGCCGAACCATCCCCACTACATTTCCCTACCTCAGCCCACACCGGGATTGGTGAGCTGGGGGATGTCCTCGTCCACGACCTCGAAGGCGGCGACCTTGTCGCGGGGGGAGCGGATGAGGCGCTCGCCGAGGGGGACGACGTCGAAGCGGGCGCCGATCACCGCGAGCGTCTTGCCGGTGATGAGCACCTGGCCGGGCGAGGCGGTGGAGGCCAGCCACGAGGCCACGTTCACCCCGTCGCCCACGGCGGAGAAGGAGGGGCGGGACTCGGGGCCCACGAAGCCCGCCAGGACGCGGGCGGTGTTGATGCCGATGCGCAGCTCGCAGCGCTCCTCCGCGGGGCGGCGGGCCATGTGGCGCTCCCAGTCCTCGCGAAGGGCGAGCGCGGCCCGTACGGCGCGCACGGCGTCGTCCGGCTTGGAGGCGGGAGTGCCGAAGAGGGCGCGCAGCGACTCACCGAAGAAGGTCTCCAGGACACCCTCGAAGCTGAAGACGAGCCCACCCAGGCGCGAGTGGAAGTCGTTGAGCAACTCGGTGGTGCGCAGGGCACCGAGTTTCGCGCCCAGCGCGCCGAAGCCGACGAGCTCGGCGTGGACGATGGTGAGGTTGCATTCCGCCAGCGCGGGCAGCCTGCCACCGGAGCGCTGGACCTCGGGCGTGCGCCGCTCGGCCACCTCGGGCCCGAGGAAGCGCTCCAGGTGGTGACGCAGCGGAGAGGCCCCACTGCCCGAGGCGGCGGAGAACTTCTGCACGCCGGTGGCCACCAGGTGCGCCACGGCGGTGCAGGTGTCGAGCATGATTTCCAGCTCGGTGTCGTTCGCCGCGGAGGTGTTGACGTAGAGGACGCCGGAGAAGGGAGGCTCGAGCCCGATGGGGATGCAGAGCACCCGGTCCACACCATAGAGGATGACGCTCTCGCGGCTGGCGAAGCGGCGGTCATCGCGCACGTCGCCCACCACGAGCGCGCGGCCCTCGCTGAGGGCCTGCTCGATGATGCCATCGGAGACGGGCACCTCGCCCTTGGCGAGCTTGCCGCGGTGGCGCACGGCGGCGGGCACGAAGACGCCGGTGGGGTGGCGCAGCAGCACCACGGCGGTGGTGGCGTCGATGCGCTCGAGCACCCGGTCCATGGTGGCCTCGAGGAAGGCCGTCAGGGTGGCGGAGGTGGCGAGCGCCTCGGCGGTGTGGAAGAGGAGGAGGAGCGTCTCGTAGGCTCCCCGGGGGGCGGTGGGCGCCGCCGGGAGGATGGGAGCGGCGGTGGCGGGAGCAGTGTCGAAGGGGCTGGAGAAGTTGTCGAGCGCCCGCAACAGGTCCACGTTCTTGATGTTCTTGGCGAAGATGACGGAGGGCCCCACGTCATCGCCATGGCCGAAGCGGCGCACGCCTCCGGCGCCCAGGTCCACCATCTCGGTGGCGGCGTTCTCCACCTGGTTGGGCTGGCGCACCGAGAGGGTGTTCTCGCCCAGGGAGATGGTGTCGCCGGGGAGCAGGGCGATGCTGCCTTGCAGGGGCGTGCCGTTGACGCGGCTGCCGTTGCGGCTGCCGAGGTCCTCGATGCGCAGGGTGTCGCCCTCGGCCACGAGCCTGGCGTGCCGTCGTGACACGAGATCCCCGCCGAGGACGATGTCGTTCTCATCCGCGCGGCCGAGGTGCGTGACGCCCTCGGGAAGCTCGTAGGCAGTGTCGAAGTAACCCGGGCCGTTGATGATGATCTGCCACATCGCGGCGGGGAGATTACACGACCCGGGCGCGCCATTCGCCTGGAGGCGGCGATTGACACCCGGAGTCAAATCCGCCCCAGGGTGGGTGGAGCCACGCCGTCAGCGGGGCCGGTGGATCCACACCGAGTCATCCACCCGCGCCACCCGGAAGCTCTGTAACGGACGGGTGGCGGGACCGAGCAGGACCCGGCCATCCTCGCCGAAGCGCGAGCCGTGGCAGGGGCACTCCAGGAGGGCCTGCCCGGGGACGTGGGTGACGTGGCAGTCCCCGTGCGTGCAGATGTGCCAGACGGCGGAGAAGCAGCCCGACGCGGTGTGGATGACCACCACGTCGAGCAGGGCCTCGGGGACGCGCACCACCGCCGAGCCCCCCGGACGCCTCAGCGCCGGGTACTCGGTCAGCTTCACCTCCACCCAGCCCTCCTCGGGACGGCCGGGGGTGACGCCGCAGGCCTCCGCGTCGGAGAACGGGAGGACGGTGGCCTCCCGCCACTCGGGACCACAGCCGGAACAGAGCGCGGCGAGGGCACAGGTGCCGTGCAGCAGCGAGCCGAGCACGGCTCGCCGGTCCATTCCGGGGGTCTCGGGAGGCGGGGGCGCGTCCATCACTTCCACTCGCAGATGGGAGAGCCGTTCACCACCGCGACGGCGTCCAGGTCGAACCCGCCGGAGGTGAAGCCGTAGCCATTCAGCCCACTGTCCCGGATGCGGATGAAGCGGGCCCGGGCCACACCGAGGGTGGACAGGTCGAAGCCGTCCCCTCCCGCCACGGACGGATCCGTGGGGCTGATGCCGTTGTCCGGCGTGGAGAACACGGGCTTCACGCCCGCGCAGCCGGGGTAGCCCTGGGTCCCATCCGAGGGGTCACAGGGGAACTCCCGCCACGTCTTGCCGTCCTCGCTCACCGCCACGAAGGCCGTCTCCGCGTAGTTGCTGAAGGCGTTCTCGAAGACGAGCAGGTCCACGCCGGGCCCGTCCACCACGCCGATGTCGGTGAACTCGAGGACGATCTCCCCCCGCTCGCCGAGCGAGAGCACGTCCAGCGAGCCCATGCCGGAGCCGCCACCACGGGGCGGTCCGAGCACGATGGTGGGGTAGCCGTCCTGGCCGAAGCCGGCGGAATCACCGGGTGAGAAGGAGAACACCTTGTCGGCGAACGGGTTGTTCTCACTCGCGCAGACCACCGGGGCCGGGGGGTCCTTCTCCTCCTCGGAGGGACCCCCGCAGCCCGCGGCGAGCAGGCACATGGAGAGACAGGCGCGCCAGCGCGCCAGGGTGCCGTGCATCCTCATGGCCCTTAGCGCTGCTGCAGACGGACGAGCCGGCGGCCGTTCTTGTCCTTCACGCCGACGAGCAGATCCTCGCCCATGGGAGCCATCGTCACCACGTTGGTGCAGGTGTTGCTGGTGGTGAGGACGGGCGTGAGGTCACCCGCGGTCACGGTGCTGGGGGTGATGCCGCCCACCGTCAGCTCGATGCGCGAGACCTCCTGGGTGGCGGTGAAGGTGCCACGGTGCAGAGCCACACCCTTGCCGAACCCCGCGACGCCCTGGAGATCGCTTTTCGCGTAGATCTCGATCGCGTTGGGGTTGGTGAGCGCGAAGGCCGTCCCGCCCGAGATGGCAGGCGAGTACACCGCGGGAGCCACGGCGGTCAGGTAGTTGATGCTGTCCCACGGATCAGACGTCGAGGTATCGGAGGCCGCGTAGCCGAGCACGGCCACGTTGTCGCTCGTGACGGCCGAGTAACCACTGAAGGCACCCGAGACCGGGAAGGTCGCCAGCTTCGAGCCCTGGAAGGGCTTGGTGTCCGTCCGCAGCGCGTAGATGGCGGTGTCACTCCCGGCCACGCCCTCGATGCCCACGCCGTTGATGAGGAAGGCACCGGGAACGGCGGCGGCGGAGAAGTTGCCCGCGGCGGAGACGTAGCTGGTCTCGGCCGGAGTGACCGTGTCGTAGACGAGGACCTTGCCCGGGAAGCCGGCCTCGCCCTTGGTGTAGCCGGTCAGCAGCCGGGTGCCATCATTGGTGAGATAGCCGCTCGGGAACGCGCCCATCTCCGTCTCGGGGATGACGGCCTGGAGGGGCGTGGTGCTGGAAGCGATGGCCGGCCAGGTGCCAAGCGCGTAGAGGCTGTCGTCGGCGCCATTGAAGCCGTACAGCTTGAAGTCGCTGCCATTCTTCACGGCGGTCACCGCGCCGATACCATCGGGGAGCGTCACGGACTCGGCGATGGCGAAGCCCGCCTGGAGCTGCAGCGTGCCGAGCTTCGCGTCATGCACCAGGTCCGCGCACGTGCCCGCATCGGTACCTGCGTCCGTCCCCGCATCGGTGCCCGCATCCGTTCCCGCGTCAGTGCCGGCATCAGTGCCCGCGTCGGAGATGTCCCGCTGCACACAGCGGTTGTCCACGCACTCGTAGCGCTTGCCCTCTGCGGGAGCGCCCTGCTTGTTCGCGCAGTCGGTCTGGTCGACGCACTCCTCTTCGCAGCCCGTGACCAGCAGCCCCAGCGACAGGGTGCCCAGCACCACCACGAAGCGGCCGAACCGGCCCGAACCCATCGTTCCCATCTTCATTCGCGTCCTGCTCCTCGCCCCCTCGGGCGGAATGCCTTCGAGAGGAGTGGGAGCGGGATGCGAACCGGACACGGCCTGACAGAGGACGCACACGGCGGCGCACCCGCTGCCTCCCCTCGGAGGCCTCGGTGTTGTCCGTGCCACCGGCACGGGTCCTCGGCAGGTTTTCGGACTCACGGGCAGCGAGGCCTCGCGAGGAAGCCACCTTGTCTACTGGCCGTCGCTTCCCAGGCCTCGGGAGAGGACCAGTGCATCCTGACGGTTTTCGTTCCCGTTCACCGCTGCGGGGCAGTCCCGGACTCACACCGGGTTCCCTCGAGTCCCCACCGGCAGGTGGAGGAACCGAAGACGGTGGGCGGGATATGGCGGCGGGGCATCTCTTGTCAACTGCGAGTACCGCGGGCGGGATTCGAACCCGCAACCTCTGCGTTCTGAGCGCAGCACCTCTACCAGGTTGGGCTACCGCGGCATGTGCTTCCACTGCTGGGACTGCGAAGAGCGGTCGGCGGGAGTCGAACCCGCGTTCTCCTGAGTGGCGCTCAGGGGCCTCACCTCTCGGCCACGGCCGCATGTTGCGCTCCAATCGCATCCAAGAGCGTGTGCTGCTGCGTGTACCCCGTACGGGAGTCGAACCCGTCTTTCCGCATTGAGAGCGCGGTGTCCTCGCCGATAGACGAACGGGGCAGGAGAGCAGGACCCGGAACGACAAGAGGCCGGGTCCCTTTCTGGGAGCCCGGCCTCTGAGTCCCACGCCTCGTCTGGTGGGACGAGGTCGCGGAAGCTTCAGAGTCCGGGCGGTAGACCACCCTCCAGCTCCAGGCCGGAGAGGTCCAGAGCGGTATCCAGACCGGGACGCGTCAGCGCGTCGATGCCAGCGTCAGTGTCGTTGAGGTGCTTGAGGTTCATCGGGCTGTTCTTCGTCACCGTCGTCATGGTCACCGCTCCTTTCACCTAGAAAAGACGCTGCACGAATCCATTCCTGACAACGCCCGCTCGCGCCTGGAGCGATTGACAAAACGGCCTGCCCCCACTACCGCTCGCGAGCAGGGAGCTCTCTTGACGCAGCGTTCGCAGCACTTCGCCGTTCTTGCTTCTCCAGGGTGGGTTGCCCTGCTCGTCGCGTGGTCGATCCTCGACGGCACGGCGTGGGCGCAGGCCACCGTCGTGCAGGCGCCCATCGGGGGCCACTCCCTGCTCCTTCCCAACCGGGTCGTCTGCGGCCCGGCGTCGGAGGGCTGGACGGTGGGCGAGGATTCACGCTCCGTCCGCCCACCCCGGGCAGGCAGTGAACGCGTGGGCCAACCGGTGACGCTCCAGGTGGCGCCCGCCGCGAGCGGCTGCTCGGGCACCCAGGAGACGCTCACGCTCGTGGCGACAGGGGCCTTCCCGGAAGTCGAGCCGGCGAGCGTACTGCTGGCCGCGGACGAGGGGCGGCTCGAGCTGCGCGGGCGAGGGCTGGCGGGAGCGCAGGTGTTCTGGCCGGGCCCCACTCGCGACGCGCGAATGGAACACGAGACCTGCCTCAACACCGGGCCCTCGGAGACTCCGCAACCCTGCGTGTTGCCGGTGCGCCGCGGTGTGCCGGCGGACGTGCCACTCTTCCTGCTGCCGGCGGGGGCGCGCTTCGGTGAAGGCGTCCTCACGTTCAATGCCTCGGGCCGGCGGCTCGAATCCTCGGAGCTGCAATTGCGCCCGAGCCGCGTCATCCTGTCCTCGGTCCTGCCGGGAGTGCCCGCCCTGGATCTCTCCACGGGAGAAGGCCGTCTGGCGCTGCCACACCCCGAGGCCATCTCGTCCGTCGACTGTGGCCCCGCCCGCTGCGAGCTGAACGAGGGCGGCGTCTCCGTGCGCGCCGTGCCGGGCCTCGTCACGAGTCTGGGCCTCCGGGTACGCCTGGTGCCCCGGGTGTTCGTCGCGCGGGGCGAGGCACTCGACAGCAGCGCCTCCACGGTGCTGCAACTCCTGCACTGCCCGGTGGAGCTCGTGTCGGGACCGCCGCTGAGAAGCGCGGAGGACATGCGGGTGGTGGTGCGGGTGGACCCGCGCTGCGCGTCCGAGGCGCGGACCTTCCACTGGCGCGCCAACGGCGAGCCCGCCGGGGTGACCCAGGTGGTCCGGGAGGAAGAGGCGACCTTCGTGTTGCTGCGGGTGGGGCGCCTGGGCGCGGACCGGTTGACCCTCACGGCCACCCGCTCCGAGGTGGACCCGACCGTGATCGCCACCACCGCGGCGGACACCGTCACGGCGCCCTACCCTCGCGCGAGTCTTCAGCTTCCCGGTTTCGGCAAGATCGACTTCATTCCCACCAACCGGGAGGCGGACCTCTCGGTGGCGTCTCCGGGTGAGCGCGCGAGGCTCGTGCCGCTGTCCGTCGAGGGGGCCTACTCGGTGCGGAACGACCAGGGGCGCTTCCGGGTGCGAGGGGATGAGAACAACAGCGGCTTCGTCCCGCTGCGCTTCGGCTACCGCGTCGAGGGGTTGCCGCAGGCCTTGCGCTCGGTGGACCTCGCCGTCGTGTACGAGCGGACCCAACGGGCGCTGCGGGAAGCCTCGGTGCCCGCGCAGCTCAGCGCGTCGGCCGAGTCCGAGGAGCCACTCATCGAGTTCCTGTGTGCCGACAAGGACGGGAATCCCCAGCGCATCCATCCTGGCAAGCCGACGCGCATCCCCTTCGACGCGCGTGACAGTTGCCGCATCATCATCCACCGGGAGCGGCTGAAGCCCGAGGATGGCTTGCAGGAGATCATCCTCGAGGTGGAGGTCACTTCCGCCAGCGGCTCGGCGCGAGAGGCCGCGCGGGTGAACGAGCGCATGGTGCTCCAGCCAGGCGGCGAGCCCCGGACGTTCTGGCTCAAGAACGTGCTCGAGCAGTTCGACCGCATCGTCGTACGCGTCAGCCACATCGTGGACGAGTCGCGCTACCTGCTGGCGGCGCCCTCGTCACGGGCCAGCATGCCCTCGGTGCAGTGGTCGGCGACCGTCGAGGGCTCGCGGCTGCGCCTGTACGCCACCGCCACCATCCCCAGCGGCCTCTACCGGCTGAATCAGCCGACGGGGCAGCTCACGCTGAACTTCGGCCTGCTGTCCCGGCTCACGTTGTTGGACGAGCATGGCAAGGAGGGACTGCTCGGACTGGAGTTGGGGCTGATGGGCGTGGGGCTCGTGCAGACGGGAGGACTGCTGAACGACTATCCCCCCACGCTGGCCGCCGTCGCGGGATTGGGTATCCGCGTCCCGCTGGGAGGAGGCTCCACGGGTGGGCAGGCCGCCTTGAGCATCCACGCCTGGGGAGCCTACGAGTTCCGCGAGGCCTACTTCATCAAGCTCCCGGACGGCTCCATCGGAAGGGAAGTGGGCCGATGGGCCCTCATCTTCGGACCCAGCATCTCGCTGGGAAACATCGGCATGAACCTCTGAGTACCGCGGGCGGGAGTCGAACCCGCAACCTCTGCGTTCTGAACACAGCGCCTCTACCAGGTTGGGCTACCGCGGCATGTGCTTCCACTGCTGGACTGCGTGTGCCGGAAGCGGGAGTCGAACCCGCAACCTCCAGACTCTCGATCTGGCGCCTCTACCAGGTTGGGCTACTCCGGCATGGGACTGCTGGGACTGCGAAGAGCGGTCGGCGGGATTCGAACCCGCGTTCTCCTGAGTGGCGCTCAGGGGCCTCACCTCTCGGCCACGGCCGCATGTTTCGTGGAGCGCTCCTGCAGGGAATCGAACCCTGTTCACACGGTAGACGGCCGTGCTGCGATCCAATCGCATCCAAGAGCTTGTGCTGCTGCGTGTACCCCGTACGGGAGTCGAACCCGTCTCTCCGCGGTGAGAACGCGGTATCCTGAGCCAGTAGACGAACGGGGCAGGAGAGCAGGACCCGGAACGACAAGAGGCCGGGTCCCTTTCTGGGAGCCCGGCCTCTGAGTCCCTCGCCTCGTCTGGGACGAGGTCGCGGAAGCTTCAGAGTCCGGGCGGTAGACCACCCTCCAGCTCGAGGCCAGAGAGGTCCAGAGCGGCATCCAGACCGGGACGCGTCAGCGCGTCGATGCCAGCGTCAGTGTCGTTGAGGTGCTTGAGGTTCATCGGGCTATTCTTCGTCACCGTCGTCATGGTCACCGCTCCTTTCATCGAGAAAAGACGCGGCATGAATTCGTTCCTGACAACGTTCGCGCACTCGCCTCGCCAGCCCCTCAGCCCGCCGTGAGCCGCCCGCTGCGGTACAGGAGCGCCAGGAAAAGCGGTCCGCCGAGCAGCGCCGTGACAGCGCCCACGGGAATGGACTGGTTGAACACGGGGTAGAGCAGCCGCGCCAGCAGGTCCGCGAGCGTGAGAAACGCCGCGCCCCCGAGTGCCGAGAGCGGCACGAGCAGACGCTGGTCGGGCCCGAGGGTGAGCCGGAGCAGGTGGGGCACGAGCAGCCCCACGAAGCCGACGAGCCCCGAGAGCGTCACGACCCCCGCCACGCTTGCGCTCGCCGCGAGGAGCAACCACCGCCGGGTCCGGACCACGGGCACTCCGAGCGAGGCCGCGTCCTCGTCCCCCAGGGTCAGCAGGTTGAGCCGTCCCGAGAGCGCGATCATCACCCCGATGGCCACGGCCTGGAGGAGCGCGGACAGCACGAGCGTCCCGGGCTCCTCCGAGCCGAGGTCACCGGCGAGCCAGGAGAGGATCGCCTCCAGCCTGTCCCGGCCGGCGAGCGTCTTGATGAGGGTGATGGCCGCCGCGGCGAAGGTGTTGAAGATGACGCCCGTGAGGAGCACCGCATGGGGAGCCCGGCCACCGTGCCCCCGGCTGATGGCGAGCACGAAGAGCATGGCCGCCACGGCTCCGAGAAAGGCGAACAGGGCGGGCGCGGAGAGGCGGGTCAGTCCCCCACCCAGCCCCGGGGCCACATCCTCCACGCTGGCCAGACCCAGGGCCAGGGCCAGGGTGGCCCCGAGCGCCGCGCCCCCCGAGACGCCGAGGATGAAGGGATCCGCCAGGGGATTGCGCAGCACGCCCTGTAGCGTGGAGCCGGAGGCGGCGAGCCCCGCCCCGACGATGGCCGCCAGCAGGACATGCGGCAGCCGGACGGACCAGAAGACATGGCTATCCGTGGAACCAGGGTGGGCGAAGACCTCGAAGAGAGACACGGGCCACTCCCCGAAGGAGACGGCCGGCACGAACGAGGCGAGCAACAGGACGAGGAATGCACCGCACAGCCCGAGCACCCGGGCGGGAGTGAATCCCTTTCTCATGATGTGACGCGGGCCCATCCCTCGTGCTCCACGTTCAGCGCGGGGTGCCCGCGTCGGGCTTCTTCGCCGCCGGATGCAGCAGCGCGAACAACTCCTCCAGCCCACGCCCCAGTGAGGGACCCGGCTGCAGCAGCGCCATGGACGGCACCTCCACCCACCGGGCTTGGGAGAGAGACGGGAGCGCGGCCACCTTGTCCTTGCCCACGTCTACATCCGCGGCATCCACCACCACCTCTGGCCGCGAGCCCACCGCGCGCTCGAGCGAATAAACGGCGTACGCCGAGCCCGCTTCGGAGGCGACGTTGATGGCTCCGGCATCGCGCAACAGTTCATCCGCGAAGGAGCCCGGCCCTGCGACGACGAGCGGCTCGAAGCCATAGACGAACAGGACTCGGGGCGCCCGGGAGCCCTTCGCCCGTTCACGGATGCGGGCACGGGTGGACTCGATGCCCTGGACGAGGGCCTCAGCCTCCTTCTGCTTCCCCAGCGCCTTGCCCACCGCGCGCATCGCCTCCAGCGTGTCCGCGACGGTATGGAGCGGCAACAGCAGGATGGGCACTCCCACCCGGGCCATCGTCTCCACGGCGCGCTGATTGCCAGGACCGGGCTGGACGAGCACGAGGTCCGGCTCGAGACCCACCACCCGCTCGATGGATGGGTTCACGAAGCCTCCCACCCGGGGAAGGCCGGCGACCTCCTTCGCCTCATCGAAGGTCGAAACGCCCACCAACGTGCTCCCGGCGCCCAGGGCGATCACCGTCTCCGTGAGCGACGGAACGAGCGTCACCACGCGCTTCACCTTCTCGGGGGGCTTGGGGCCCAGGAAGCGAGGCCCTCCCTGGGGAGGAGCCGCGTGCACGGCGGTGACGAGGCACAGCGCGGCGAGCAGGACGAACGGAGCGAGACGGGTCTTCATGAGAGGCTCAAGGAATCGCGACGACATCACCGACGAGGGAGGGCCCACGGCTGCGCGGACAAGCGAGGATGGGGGGCTCGGCACCGGGGCCCAGCCCGCGCCGCTCCACGAGCGAGTCACCCACCACCTCGACGACGAAGACGCGGCCGCCGTTGTTATCGCCCACGTAGGCGCGGCTGCCCACCACGGAGAAACGGCCCGCGGACGGGAGCGGGCACGAGGTCCCCGCCGGGCACCGCAGCGCGAGCGAGGCCACCACGCGGCCGTCCGTGCCGAGCAACACCAGGCCCGTGCCCTGAACGTCGATGAGGTTGAAGTTGCGGTCATAGACGCCCGCGCCGCCGCAGCTCACGAGCAGCCGCTCGCCCACGGGGACGAGCCAGAACGGGTTGAGGCAGTCCGTGCCGAGCTCGATGGGCTCCACCACTCCGGTGGCGGGGTCGATGCGGGCCAGGAACCCGGGGCCTCCGACGGAGAAGTCCCGGGTGTCCAGGTTGCCGAGCGCGGCGTACACCCGGCCCTGGTGCACGGCGATGCCCGCGGGCGAGGGAGCGGTGGTGCGGCCCGGGAAGGGCTTCAGGGCCTCGCCCGTGGGCAACTGGAAGGTGTTCGTGATGGTGGGCGCGGTGGGGTCGGCCACCGAGACCCGGACCACCTTGCCACCCGCGGACGCATCCGTCTGCAGGTTGCCCAGCAGCGTGACATAGACGTCCGAGCCCTCCAGCACGAAGCCATACGGGTTGGTGTTCGCGCCGAAGTTCACGCTGCCCACGTCGGTGAGCGGGATGCCGTTGGGGAAGCGAGGGCCCGTACCACCGGCGGGCTCCCCATCGCGCCGGAGCACCTGCAACGTGTTGCTGGTGGAGTTGAGGACGAAGACGTAGGGCTCGCGCACGAGGAGGTGGTTGGGAACCAGACCCGTGGCGTTCCAGGCGGGCAGCTCACCATAGCCGGAGAGCCAGGCCTGGCGCAGCCGCATGGACGCATCCAGAACCAGCAACACGTCCTGCATGCGCGCGACGGTCTGGGGACTGGTCCCCACCGCCACCGAGGGCCCCTTCACGTCCGGCCCGGCCTGGATGCCCACCACCTGCCCGGTGTTGAAGCACGCGGCGATGACGTCATAGGTGCAGGTGCCGCCCCGGCAGCTCCGCGAGTCCGCGCACACGTTGCCGCAGGCACCGCAGTGGAAGGCATCCGTGTCCAGGTCCACGCACGAGCGGTCACAGCGCTCGGAAGCCGCCAGCGAACAGGCCGCCTTGCACTGCCCCTGCTCGCACACCTGGTCCGGAGCGCAGGCCGTGCCCCCCTCACCCGCGCAGCCGCCACAATGAGCGGGGTCCGACGCGGTGACGACACACTCGCCTCCGCACGACGTAGCGCCCGAGCGGCACTGACAGCCGCCCTCGACACACACTTCCGTGGAGGAGCAGGCCACGCCACAGGCTCCACAATGAGACGAGGTGCTGGAGAGGTCCACGCACGTATCGCCGCAGCGCGTCTGCCCCTCGGAACACAAAGCCCCTTCGTCCGGACACCCCATCAACAACAGGGACAGTGTCACCAGGAGCAGCGCCGTGGATGCCCCCTCTCCCCCTGGGAGAGGGCTGGGGTGAGGGTCTTTGATCATGGTGTCTCCGTCCCAGAGAAGTTCCCGGCCACCGACAGGTACACGGCGCGGCCGGGGAGCGGGTAGCCGACGAAGTCCTCGGCGCGTGCGTCGAAGAGGTTCTTCACCTCGCAGGAGACCGTGAGCTCCGGGCGCGAGCCGAAGGTGCTGGCCAATCCGGCATGGACGAAGGCGCGCCCGGGCAGCGACATCGAGCCATCCCGGGTGAGCGCATGGGCCGACTGGGCCACCACCTCCATGCGCCCCGTGAGCCACCGGGGCCCGCCCATCACCCGGGCCGCCAGCTTGTGCCGGGGCCGGTAGGGCAGCTCGCGCAGGTAGAAGCGCTCATCCCGCTGCAGGTCACTCGACACGGTGAGCGTGTAGCTGAAGGCGCCGGAGAGCAACGGATGCGGACGCCACTCGCCCTCGGCCTCGAGCCCCACCACCCGCGCGCTGGCGAAGTTGTACGGCCTGGCGGCGCCGGGCGGGTAGGCCTCGTAGGAGATGAGATCCTCGTAGAGGCTCGCGAAGCCGCCCACCGAGGCGAAGGACTCGTCCGAGCGGTGCACCACCGCCGCGTCCGCGTACAGGGCGCTCTCGGGGCGCAGGTCCGGGTTGGGCAGCAGCGTGCCCTGACGCACGTACAGCTCCAGGAACGAGGGAGCACGGTGGGCCCGTCCGGCGTTGGCGCGCAGCTCGAAGTCCGCGGGCAGCTCCACGGTGACCCCCACCTTCGGGGACAGCAGCGTGTACGGGCCCGCACGATCCACGCGCAGCGAGGGCGCGATGGTGAGCTGCCCGTCCCACAGCAGCACCTCGTCCATCGCCATCACACTCGCGCGCAGCCACGACGGGTCACCCCCGGAGGCCTCGTTCGTGTCGGCGGCGGTCACGGACTCACCGCCCACGCTCAGCACCGCGGACAGCGCGTGCCACCCGCCCAGCAGCACCTGCCCCTCCAGCTCCACCCCGCCCAGCTGCTGCACCTGCGGCTCCGACTGGCTCCACGAGCCACCCGCCAACGCGATCCGGTCCCGGCGGTAGTACGCACGCGCGTTCGTCCGCACGCCACCCGGCAACGTGCCCATCACCCGCAGGCTCGCCGAGCCACGTCCTCCCGACTGCCGCGCATCCACGCTCGGGTTCTGCGAGGTGCCCGCGAGGCCCCGCTCGTCGAAGGACAGCTCCCCCAACAGGTCCGCGGAGAACCCTCCGCCCAGCTCGCGCCGCAGCCGCAGCAGGCCCCCTGCCCCGCGTGCGTCGTTGTTGGTGCGCCGCTCCTCGACGAGCGCATCACCGGGCAGCGTGGGGCTCGGATCGAAGAGGTACGGGAAGCGCCCGCTGGAAGTGCCTCCGTGGACGAGCACCAGCGCCTCGCCGCCCGCCAGCGGCCCCGAGGCGGACAGCCACCCGAGCGCCGTGTCCCAGCTCCCGTACGAGAGCTCACCCGCCACGCGTGCCTCCGCACCGGGACGGCGGGTGATGATGTTGACGACGCCGCCCAGGCCTCCCGAGCCGTAGC
The DNA here is from genome assembly GCF_001896145.1 of Archangium sp. Cb G35. Taxonomy (NCBI): domain Bacteria; kingdom Pseudomonadati; phylum Myxococcota; class Myxococcia; order Myxococcales; family Archangiaceae; genus Archangium; species Archangium sp. Cb G35. The sequence continues at coordinate 373,517 of NZ_MPOI01000013.1, read as the reverse complement.
GTGCCCCCGCGCCGCCGCGCAGTACCTCGAAGCGCTCGGCCATGGCCGCGGGCACGCGCGACAGGTCCGCGATGCCCCCGGGCCCATTGAGCGGAACACCATCGAGCAGCACCAGCGTCGCGTTGGAGGACGCACCCCGCACCACGAGGCTCTTGCTCTGCCCGTAGCCGCCCACGTCCTGCAGCGTGACGCCTGGAGCGGTGGACAGCATCGCCGCGGTGTCCCGGGCCGCGCCGCCGAACTCGTCCACCTGAATGACGGTGAGGGCACCGCTCGGGTCCCTCCGTGACGCAGAGTCCGGGGACGCGGGAGCCTCGGACGTCTCCACCACCTGCACGGTGGGAACGCGGAAGGGCTCGCCCCCGGGCGCGTCCGGGGCCGGAGTGGCCGGAGTCTCCTGGGGAGGCGGCGCCGCCTGCTGCGCAAGCGCGGAACCGCTCGTGCTGAGCGCCAGGCAGAGCAACCGCCCGGCGAGGTGCGACCGCCGCATGACCCCGCCTTCCGCTCTCTCCGTCGAAGAGAGAAGGCCAACGCGGGCAGCTCGCGCCCACACCCCTGGGCAGGTCTCCTGGCTTCCGGGCTCTGGCCGAGACGCACGCCGCGTCTCCCAGAAGGGCTCCTCCACCTTCCCCTGGCCCCAAGGCCGGAGTGGCGACTGCCGAGGACCCCTGCCCTGACCTCAGGGCTGCCCGATCACAGTGGCGGGACCGCGCCGGACTCGCACCGGCTTCCCTCTTGAAGGCCCGGCATGGGCACCCAAGGGCAGGCCCTTCCTAGGGGCTCAACCCCCGCGCGTCAAGCCACCCTCGGTGACGTGCGGGGTCGCCCGGGCTCCGCGGGAGTGGCGCGCCAGCCAGTCGAGGATGAACTGATTGAAGGCGGAGAAGTCGACGAAGGTGGCCAGCACGTCGCCGAAGCGCAGCGAGGCCCGGTCGAACAACGGCGTGGGCCGGCCAGGAATCAACAGCGTGCCGTTGTGCCAGGTGCCGTTGTGGCTCCCGTCATCGGCGACGTACCAGACGCCCGTGTGCTTCTCCTCGCTGAAGGTGGCGTGTACCCGCGAGACCGTGGGGTCCTCGACGACGATGTCGTTGTCCGGTGTACGTCCCAGCGTGATGCCCGGAACCGGCGAGGTGAGGCCCTGTGGACGCTTGCGCACCTCGAGCACGAGGGGCTCGGCGAGCGTGGGCCGGCGCAGCGAGAGGCCCGTCATGGTGCTTCGGGTGAACAGGGGACGCACTCCCATGGGAGGCGCCTCCCACACCAGCACCGGCCAGCGCACGGCGTGTCGCACCGAGTGCGGGTCATCGAGGAACTGAGAAGCGAGGGCGGAGAACTTCAGATGCACGGGACTGCCCTCCAGCACGCGAGGGGATACGGGAGAGGGTGTGCATGGAGGGTGATCCGAGCCAGTCCCCCCTCGGCCGGTGAACACGAGCGGGACAGTCACGCTGGAAGTGCGCGCCCGTCCCGTACTTCGGACACATGAGGCGTTGCTGTACGCCTCGCGCGAGCGCGCTCCGAGGAAAACACCGCTGGCACGGCATCTGCTCTGTGCAGCGGACAACCGCGCCATGGAGGCGCGAAGGAGAAGGACAAAGGTGGTCGAGATGCTGACGGCGGGGAAGCGGTTGGCGGTGTTCTCCATCCGCGAGGGCAAGGGCGGGAGCATCTGGGTGCGGGCGGGGAGCGCGTTCGTGAACAAGGACGGCTCGCTCAACGTGCTGCTGGATGTGTTGCCGCTGGACGGGAAGCTGCACGTGCGCGAGGCGGGGGACAAGAAGGACACGATGCAGGCGGGGGGTGGTGGGCGCTACGGCCTGGACGGCGGGCTGGACTCGCTGCCGGTGGGAGGCCACTCGTGAGCGGACGGGTGATGTGGGTGGCCGCGGTGCTCGGGCTGTTGTGGCTGGGGCCCGGGAGCGCGCAGGCCGCTCAGGCGAAGACACGGACGCAGTACACGGGGGTGGTGAACCTCAACGAGGCGACGGTGGCGCAGTTGGATCTGCTGCCGGGCGTGGGCGAGAAGGCCGCGCAGCGCATCGTCACCTGGCGCGGGAAGCGGGCGTTCAAGCGCATCGAGGAACTGGTGCGGGTGAAGGGCTTCGGCAAGAAGCAGTTCCTGAAGCTCAAGCCGTACCTGACGCTGCAGGGCCCGACGACGCTGAAGGTGGAGAAGGTGCCGGTGCGGGCCGACGAGGTCCGCATCACCGGCTCCGTGGCGAAGCACTGAGGGTACGGAGAGAGAGGGTGCCCGTCCCCCGGGCATCCTCCCTCCCGTGCGTTGCTCACCGGCCGGAGGCGCGGGGCAGCGAGATGACGTCGGCCTTCTCGGTGAGGGCCATCCCGGGCGTGAGCTGCAGGGGTTGGACGGGCGCGGAGGTCAGGGTGGTGGCCTCGCGCATGGCCTCGATGAGCTGCTGCCGGCCATGGGGATAGGGCGCTTCCGGGCCGGTGAGGGACATCAACTGCCCCTGCAGCACCTCGCCCGAGGGCGTGCGCAGCTCCCGGTCATGCTGGAGCAGTCCCATGATGATGGCGTCCAACGCGGGCGAGATGCCGGGCACGGAGTGGGAGGGCGGCAGCAACTGCTGCCGGGTGGAGGCGAGCATCAGCTCCGCCTCGTTCTCTCCCTGCAGGACGCGCTGGCCGGTGAGGGCCTCGTGGAGGGTGAGGCCGAGGGCGAAGAGGTCCGTCCGGCCATCCAGGGGCTTGCCGTAGGCCTGCTCCGGCGCCATGTAGCCCGCCTTGCCGCGCACCGTCTGCGCCTGCGTGAGGGCGAGCTGGTTGGCCGCGCGCGCGATGCCGAAGTCCGACACCTTCACCTCGCCGATGCGCGAGAGCAGGATGTTGGGCGGGTTGAGGTCGCGGTGCACCAGGCCGAGCGGCTCGCCCTTGGGGCCGGTGCGGCCGTGCATGTACATCAGCGCGGCGGCGACCTCCACGCCGACATAGGCCACCGCCGCTGGGGACAGCCGCTTCCAGTACACGCGCCGCAAGAGCGAGCTGAGCGGCATGCCGTCCACGAACTCCATGGCCAGGAAGACGGTGCCCTGGTGCCGTCCCAGGTCGAGCACCTGGACGATGTTGGGGTGGATGAGCAGCGAGCCCAGCTCGGCCTCGCGCCGGAAGAGGCCGAGGAACTCCTCGTTGTCCGCGTACGCCGGGAGGACGCGCTTGATGGCCACCTGCTTCTCGAAGCCGCCCTCGGGGCTGTAGGTGGCGCGAAACACCTCGGCCATGCCGCCCACGCCGAGCCGCTCGTGGAGGAAGTACTTCCCCATCACGTCCTTCTCACGGATGGCGCGCAGCGCGTCCTCGGCCTTGCCCACGATGACGCTGGCCAGCGTCGCCGCCAGCGGCCCGTAGCAGAAGAGGAACACGCAGCGCAGCAGCACCATGGGGAACGTCAGGGTGTTCAGGGGCTCGGGAGGGAGCCGGGGCAGGGCCACGAACAGGTACAGCACCATGTACTCCAGTGCCACCAGTGCCGCCGCCGCGTAGGCCAGCTTCCGTCCCGCGCGGAGCGCACACACCACGATGAGCGCGCCCCAGGCCGCCAGCGGTGGCGCGGTGAGCGCGTACACTGCGCCATGGGAGTACACGTCCATGACGAATACCGCCGCCGGAATGGACACGGTGATGGCGCTGTCCACCCACTGCATCGCCGGGTGGAAGCCGCCCCGCCGCAGCTCCCGCAGCATGAACGTGTAGTAGAGGCTCAGCCCACCCGTCAGGCCCGCGATGCCCAGCGCCAGCCTCCAGCCGATCACCGGGACGAGCAGCACCGCGGCCACACAGCTCAGCAGGGTCATCGCCCGCATGAAGCGCGCGATGGACATCTCGCGGGGGACGACGTCCTGATCCAGGTACTCCTGCAGCAGGCGTGCGGAGTGCGATGCGCGGGGGGCGGCGGCGTCCATTGAATGCCAGTCTAGCGGACCTGTGAGGTGCGTGCCCGGACCCCACTCCGCCCGCCACGCTCAGCGATTGCGCCAGTAGCCCGGCCGGCGCCGCATGTGCGCGAAGGCGAGAATGCGCAGCTCCTCACCCAGCTCCAGGTAGATGACCGTATAGGGGAATCGCCTCAACGAAACCCTGCGAGCCCCCACGGACTCAGCAACCCCCGGGACGGAGCTGCCCACGCCAGGATGCTGGTGGATGAGGCGGAAGCATTCACGCGCCTCGTCGAGCAGTTGCCGGCCGAGCCCCGGGCTTCTCTCCTCGTACCAGGTCATCGCCGCACGCAGCTCTTCTCGTGCGTCGGCGGAGAACGTGAGGGGTCTGCTCACCGTCGCTGGAGCTCCGCCTCGAGCTCATCGCAGACCGTCTCCCAGCCTCCAGCCGATGGAGCCCCGGCACGCGCCTCGCCCGCCCGCCGCTCGATCTCCCGGGCCCACTCAGTCTCGGCGTCGGCGTCGGGCCCTCCCTCCAGATGGGCCAGCAGCTCACGGAGCACGAGCGCCTGCTCCTCGGGGGAGAGTCGGAGAGCTTCCTCGATTACCCGCTGGGCCCCGTGCGTCATGCTTGAACAATAGTGCTGGCCTCGCGCCGGGTCGAGGTGTCCAGGGCATGGACACACGGGACACCTCTCCTGGGAGAGGTGTCCTCCGCCACGGCTCAGCCGAACGTCACGTTCATCAGCTTCACGATGGGCTCATCCCCATAGAAGTCGATGATGTTCACCGACGCGTATCCCTGCTCCATCCGGAACAGGTTGGCGTCCGGCATGCCCAGCGCCTCGGCCAGCAGCGTCCGGTTCACCCCGCCGTGCGACACCAGCACGAACGTCTCGCCCGCGTGCCGCGTCCGCAGCTCCCGGCCCGCCGCCAGCACCCGCTCACGCATCTCCGGGTAGCTCTCCCCTCCCGGGAAGCGCACCCGCGTCGGATGCGCCATCCACTCCGCGTACACCTGGGGGTAGCGCTGCTCCGCCTCCTCGTAGCTGAGCCCCTCGAAGAGACCGAAGTCGATCTCCCGGAACGCCGCCTCCGTGTCCACCGTCATCCCCTTCAGCTCCGCCAGCGGCGCCGCGCTCTCCCGGGCCCGCTGCCGGGGGCTCGTGTAGATGCGCAACAGGGGCGCCTCGGCCAGGAACCGCGCGGCGCGCTCGGCCTGCAACCGGCCCGCGGACGACAACCCCACGTCCAGCCGCCCGTAGCACCGGCCCCGCATCTCCTCCACGGGCTGCCCGTGGCGCACCAGCACCATCCGCGTCATCCCCTTCGGAAGCCGCCAGTCCATCACCCCTCCCCCCGCCCGAGCAGCACCACGAACACCCACGTCCCACATACCTCCGTGTTCGCTCCCATCTTCTCTCCCGTCATCCCCCCATCCGTTGCATGCACCAGGCGCCTTGGCTCGCCCACACCACTGTCACCCCACCCAGTATCACGCCTGCCCGCCCTCCGGGCACACCCACCGCCCATGCGAGGCTCACTCCGCGGGCGTCGCACCTACCCGCGCCGACACGTCCGTCCAGGCGGCGACCGCCCCCCGCACCACGGCCATCAGGGCCGAATCCACCCCGCCCCAGGGCACCAGCCTCCCCGCCACCAGCCCCAGCACGAACGTCAGCGCCAGCATGCGGCTCCCCCACGCACGGCGCCCCCGGGCCTTCGGCGCCGGACCGCTTCCCTCCACCGCCCGCTTCAGCGCGGCGCCCTCCTCGTCCAGCACCAGCACGCGGACCTTGATGCCGCCAGAGAGCAACGTCTCCACCAGGGTCTCCAGGAAGCCCTCGTAGTGCTCCGGCGACAGGTCCAACGCCATGCCATGGTGGGACGCGTAGCGCAGGGCCACCGACTCGTAGCAGCGCAGCTGCGCCTCCTGCTTCGCGGTGTCCACCCAGCCGCAGACGATGGAAGGCGCTGACCCCTCTCGCGCCACGAGGGAAATGGACTGCCGGGCCAGGAGTCCTCCCGCCGTGCTGGGCCCCTCGGGCTCGTCCACCCGGAGCACCCGGTAGGGCGCGCGGCCGAAGAACCGCCGGGAGAATGTGTCCCGCAGCAGGTCCGCGATGAGCACCGCCTTCGTCGAGAACACCGTGCGCAGCTCCGGCTCCTCGTCCACCGGGGCGATCAGCTTGCCCGTCGTGTCCTCATCGACCACGGGCGGAGCCGTGCGCGTCGCGTCCGTCAGCTCCAGCTCCGGATAGCGCCAGGGCGCCTCCCCCGTCTGCTCCAGCATGGAGAAGTCGAGCTTCCGCTCACGTCCGAGGTTCATCTTCCTGTCCGCCATGGGCTACCCCCTTGCTGTCCCTGGAGTCCGGGCGCGGCAGGATACGAGGAAGACCCACCTTTGGGTACCCACCGGGCCTCCATCCGCTATAACGGATACACTGCTTGACAAACGGAGGGGCGCCGGGCACTTTGTGAATCGTTCATGCCCGCCCCCCGAGCCCCGCACATGAAGGTGTGTTGCCGCCGGTCCATGGGGGTGGGTGCTCGCCCGCCGGAAGCCTGAAGGCCGCCGGTCACGAGTTCTTGGAGAGCCCACCACCCCGCGAGGGACGGTGGGCTTTTGAGTTTGTGGGGCCGCCGTCCTCGCCCGCACCGAGGTACCTCATGAAGCCGCCGTCCACCCGCAGGCTCACCGCCGCCCTGCTGTCGCTGCTGCTGTCCGCCGTGCCCGCACTGGGAGGCTGCTCGAAGCCGGGGGCCGCGCAGGGCGAGCCCATCACCCTGCTCAACGTCTCGTATGATCCCACGCGCGAGCTCTACACGGAGCTCAACGCCGCCTTCGCGAAGCAGTGGGAGGCGAAGCACGGGACGAAGCTCGTCATCAAGCAGTCCCACGGCGGCTCCGGCAAGCAGGCGCGCGCCGTCATCGACGGGCTGGACGCGGACGTGGTGACGCTGGCGCTCGCGTACGACATCGACATGCTGCACGACAAGGCGCAGCTCATCCCAGCGGACTGGCAGAAGCGGCTGCCGAGCAACAGCTCGCCGTACACGTCCACCATCGTCTTCGTGGTGCGCAAGGGCAACCCCAAGGCCATCCGCGACTGGGAGGATCTGCTGCGCGAGGGCGTGAGCGTCATCACCCCCAACCCGAAGACGTCCGGGGGCGCGCGCTGGAACTACCTGGCGGCGTGGGGCTACGCGCAGCGCAAGGCCGGCGGTGACGAAGCGAAGGCGCGGGAGTTCATCTCGAGGCTCTTCAAGAACGTGCCGGTGCTGGACTCGGGGGCGCGCGGCGCCACCACCACCTTCGCCGAGCGTGAGCTCGGGGACGTCCTCATCGCATGGGAGAACGAGGCGTTCCTGCTCACCGAGGAGGTGGGCAAGGACAAGTTCGAGATCATCGTCCCCTCGGTGAGCATCCTCGCCGAGCCGCCGGTGGCGCTGGTGGAGAAGAACGTGGACCGCAAGGGCACGCGCGCCGCGGCCGAGGCCTATCTGCAGTACCTCTACACGGACGAGGGCCAGGAGCTGGCCGCGAAGCACCACTTCCGGCCCCGCTCGCAGACGGTGGGCGCGAAGTACGCCCACCGCTTCCCCGCCGTGAGCCTCTTCACCATCGACGAGGTGTTCGGCGGCTGGAAGCAGTCGCAGAAGCAGCACTTCGACGATGGCGGGTCGTTCGATCAGCTCTACGTCCCCCAGGCGAAGTAGTCCGGAGCCGCGCACGCCATGCACAGCAGCGCACGACGCCGCGTCCTGCCAGGCTTCGGGCTGACCCTGGGGCTCAGCTGGTTGTACCTGGGCCTCATCGTCCTCCTTCCGCTGTCCGGACTCTTCCTCAAGACGTTCTCCCTCTCCTGGGCGCAGTTCTGGGACACGGTGGCCTCGCCCCGGGTGCTGGCCGCGTACCAGCTCAGCTTCGGGGCGGCCTTCGCCGCCGCCCTGCTCAACGCCGTCTTCGGCCTGCTGGTGGCCTGGGTGCTGGTGCGCTACCGCTTCCCGGGCAAGGCGCTCGTGGACGCGCTGGTGGACCTGCCCTTCGCCCTGCCCACCGCCGTGGCCGGGCTGACGCTCACCACCCTCTACTCGCGCAATGGCTGGTACGGGCAGCACCTGGAGGCGCTCGGCTTCCAGGTGGCCTTCACGCCGGTGGGCATCGTCATCGCACTCACCTTCATCGGGCTGCCCTTCGTGGTGCGCACCGTGCAGCCGGTGCTGGAGGACATCGACGCGGACGTGGAGGAGGCCGCCGCCACGCTCGGCGCCACGCCCTGGCAGGTGTTCACCCGCGTCCTCTTCCCCAGCGTGATGCCCGCCCTGCTCAGCGGCTTCACCCTCGCCTTCGCCCGCGCCATCGGCGAGTACGGCTCCGTCGTCTTCATCTCCGGCAACATGCCCATGAAGACGGAAATAGCGCCGCTGCTCATCATCACCCGGCTCGAGCAGTACGACTACGCGGGCGCCACGGCCATCGCCGGGGTGATGCTGGCGGTGTCGTTCGCGATGCTGCTCGCCGTCAACCTGCTGCAACGCTGGACCCATCGCCGGTTCGAAACCCGGCCCGGGACTGGATAGACGCGCTCCATGCACCCCACCTCGCACGCTCCCCGCCGCAACCGGCGCCTCGTCTCGGGGCCAGCCCCCGTGCGCTGGCTGCTCATCGCCGTGGCGCTCGCGTTCCTCGGCTTCTTCCTCGTCGTGCCGCTGGTGGCCGTCTTCACCTACGCCCTGCAGAAGGGCGTGGGCGCCTACTTCGACGCCATCCTGGAGCCCGAGTCCTGGAGCGCCATCCGCCTCACGCTGCTGGCCGCCGCCATCGCCGTGCCGCTCAACCTGGTGTTCGGGCTGGCCGCCGCGTGGCTCATCGCCCGCTTCCGCTTCCCCGGCCGGGACGTGCTCCTCACGCTCATCGACCTGCCCTTCAGCGTCTCGCCCGTCATCGCGGGGCTCATCTTCGTGCTGCTCTTCGGCAGGCAGGGGTGGCTGGGGCCGTGGCTGGCCGAGCACGACATCCACATCATCTTCGCCGTGCCGGGCATCGTGCTGGCCACGGTGTTCGTGACGTTCCCCTTCGTGGTGCGCGAGGTGCTGCCCATCATGCAGGCGCAGGGGCATGACGAGGAGGAGGCGGCCCTGTCGCTGGGCGCGAGCGGCTGGCGCACCTTCCTGCACGTGACGCTGCCCAAGGTGAAGTGGGGCGTGCTCTACGGCGTGCTGCTGTGCAACGCACGGGCGATGGGCGAGTTCGGCGCCGTGTCCGTCGTGTCCGGGCACGTGCGCGGGGTGACCAACACCCTGCCGCTGCACGCGGAGATTCTCTACAACGAGTACAACCTCGCCGGTGCCTTCGCCGTGGCCTCGCTGCTCACGGTGCTCGCGCTGGTGACCCTGGCCGTCAAGAAGTACGTCGAGTGGAAGGCGGAGTCCGCATGAGCGTCGTCGTCGAGCAACTCACCAAGCGCTTCACCGCCGGGGGCACGCCCGCCGTCTCGGACGTGTCCTTCCACGCTCCGTCCGCGGCCATCACCACCCTGCTCGGGCCCTCGGGCGCGGGCAAGTCCACGCTGCTGCGCCTCATCGCCGGGCTGGAGCTGCCGGACTCTGGCTCCGTGAGCATCGAGGGCGTGGAGTGTACGCACCTGCCCGTGCAGAAGCGCGGCATCGGCGTCGTCTTCCAGAGCTATGCGCTCTTCAAGCACATGACGGTGCGGCAGAACATCGCCTTCGGGCTGGAGACGCGCAAGCTGCCGCGCGGGGAAACCGAAGCGCGCGTGGACGAGATGCTGAAGCTCGTGCAGTTGGAGGAGCTGGGCAAGCGCTACCCGGGACAGCTCTCGGGAGGACAGCGGCAGCGCGTGGCCTTCGCGCGGGCGCTCGCCATCCAGCCCAAGCTGCTGCTGCTGGACGAGCCCTTTGGCGCGCTCGACAGCCGCGTGCGCGTCGAGCTGCGCGAGTGGCTCCAGTCCCTGCACGAGCAGACGGGGGTCACCACCCTGCTCGTCACGCATGACCAGGAAGAGGCGCTGGAGATCTCCCAGCACGTGGTGGTGCTCTCGGATGGGCGGGTGGCCCAGGCGGGGCCGCCGGAGGAGATCTACGACCGGCCGGCGACCCCGTTCGTCGCCTCGTTCGTAGGAGGAACCAGCGTCCTGCGCGGGCGTGTGCGCGCGGGCCGGGCCGAGGTGGGCACGCTCGTGGTGGAGGCGCCCCAGAGCGCCCGCGAGGGCGAGACGGTCCAGGCCTTCGTCCGTCCGCATGACATCAAGATCGCCAAACCCGCGAACGGGAGCAACGAACTCACCACGGGCCGGGTGGAGCGGCTGAAGTCCGTGGGCGGCTACGTGAAGGTGCTGCTGAAGCTGCCCTCGGGAGAGACGGTCACCGTCGAGGTGCCGCGTGCCGAGTTCGACGACCTGGGCGTCGTCGAGGGAGACCACGTCCACGCGGACGTACGCATGGCCAAGGTGTTCCTCGGCGACTTCGCCATCTGAGCCTCAGTTCGCGGCGGGCGCCGTGGCCGGCTGCTCCTCACGGCGCAGCCGCGCGTCGAGCACGAACGTCCCGAAGGGTACCAGAGACGCGAGGAACGCGCCCAGGATGCGCACGAGCGGCCAGCGATGCACCACGGCCACCTCCACGAGGAACAGGAGGTAGAGCACGAACAGCATTCCGTGCGCCCAGCCGGCCATCTTCACTCCCAGGGGCATGCCGGCGAGGTACTTCAGCGGCATGGCGATGAAGAGGAGCAGGACGAAGGAAAGTCCCTCGAGCAGGGCGATGGCGCGGAAACGGCCGAGGGAAGTGTTCTTCAGCATGGGGGCCTCGTTCTTTCATCCCTCGCTTCGCATCCCTTTGAGCCAGGGTCAACGCGGCAACGTGTCGCACCTCCGTCGCCTCGACGTACGCTCAGCGGGCAGGGGCCCTACGGCTCACCAGCGATTCGGCGTGAAGAGGCAGTCGATGAGCTGCGCTTCACCGATACTGAAGTTGGCCATCCGTGGCACGAGGTCCGGCACAGAAGTGAAGAGGACCTCATTGGACAGGCGGGTGTAACCGAAGGTCGACTCGATGAGCCGGGCGAGGCGTGTCTCGCGCGACTGGTACTCGGGAGGAAAAGGCGGAAAGCACAGCCAGTGGTCCCGCGGAAGACCGGAGCCCTTTTCCTCCAAGTGGGCCGCGTAGATGGCGTACACCGGCGCGAGCTGACTCAACAGACACACGACACTGTCGTAACGGGGATCGCCCGGGAAGAATCCTGGTTGGGATACACGGCAACCGTAACAAGGATCATTCAGGGGCACTGTTGTGTCCCAGAGAGAGCAGTCAGGGAACTCCCCGCGCACCCGCTGATAGAAATCCTTCCAGGTCTGGGAACCCGCCGCATTGGCCTCGAGTAGCCGGGTGAGGCGCTGGGCCTCTTCCGTGACGTTGTAGCCAGGATCCGCAGTGTGGAGACCAACGGGGTAGTAGCGGTGAACGAGTTGGACGAGCGCGTCGGCCGTCAATTCCGGCTTCATGAAGGGGATCGCCTCGATTCGAACCCACGGGAGAGAACAACCTGCCTTACCTTCATTGGAGACGTTCGGGAGCGTCCATGGTCAGGGGAACGACCTCCTGGAGACGATGACCCGCTGGAACTTGGTGACCGTGGCGCCAGGAATGGGGCCGTATACTAGGTCTCTCAGAATGCTCTGCATGTGAACCCTGAACTGCTGGCAGGCCAGAGCGGTCGGTTGCTGCTCCCGCAGGACGCTGCGTGCGGCCTGGTCCGCCGCCTTGGCGGCCTCCACCTGTGCGAATTCATCCAGGACCCACCCCTTCACATTCCTTTCTGGGACACCCACCTCGATGTCGCAGGTGGCGGCTGCGGAGAACATGGGGGAGATCTTGCCCAGCAGGACGAGCACCTGGGCGACCTTCCACCCTCCTGTTTCAAGGCCGTCACCGGTGTAGCGCACGACGTTTTCAAACTGGAAGGTGGATGGCGGGATATGGCCGCCGACGCACGCGAGTTGTACGGCACCGAGAACGCTTAGTACCCACGAGATGCCACGTACGGCGACCGAGAGCCGGATGTGCATGAGCGTTCCTTTGCCGCCGCAGTGTATGCCGTCGGCCTCGCACTCACTCCCCCAACCTCAGCCCCCAACTCCAGCAGCAGTCGCGGCCCCAACAGCTCCAGCACCCGCGCGCGGCCCGCCGCCATCTCCCCATGGTCCGCCATCACCGCCGCCACCCAGCAGCGGCGGCACCCGCCTGCCCGTCAGTGCGGCGAACCGGCGGCCAGCCCCTCCAACCTCCCCAGGCCCCCCTCCCGGCTCCGGTTTTTCGTCCAGAACCGCCTGACACCGTTCCGCCGCCCTGGTATCCGGCTCGGGGATGACGGAAAGTATGGCGTCAAACGAAGGCATGGCGTCTCCCCTGGTGGGAGCGCGCACGCCCTGGCCCGCCCAAGCTCGCCGGGCAATGGATTTTCCAGGCAGGTAAGGCCTGGATGTACTACCTGTCCAGGATGGAGTACACGACAGGAAGGTAGAATTTGGGGGACACTGTAGACATGAAGCCCACTGAAGAGGCCACCGACCCAACCCACGCGGACAAGTCCAAAGGCCCTCCACTTGGAGAAGTGCTGGAATTCATGCGCCTGCTGTGGGCGGTGGATCACGGCCTGCAGTCCACGTCGAAGCGCATGGAGTCCACGCTCGGACTGACCGGTCCGCAGCGGCTGGTGCTCCGGCTGGTGGGGCGTTTCCCCGGCATCACCGCGGGCCGGCTCGCGCAGATCATGCACGTCCACCCGAGCACGCTGACGGGGGTGCTCAAGCGGATGGAGAAGCGCGGGTTGATCGAGCGCAAGTCGGATCCGCTCGACGGGCGCAAGGCGCTCTTCGCCCTCACCGATGCGGGCCGCGGGATGGACGTGCCCTCCGAGGGCACCGTGGAGAGCGCCGTGGAGCGGGCCATCTCCCGCATGCCGCGCCCCCGCCTGCAGAACGCCCAGGAGGTGCTGATGGCGCTCGCCCAGGAGCTGGGCGCCGGTGAGCCCCAGCCGGACAACCCCAACGGCGGCATGGCCCGGGACCACGAGCACGTGGCGGCGGGCGGCGAGGGGGAGACGGCCTCTCCGAAGACCGCCAGCCGCTGAACCCCGCGGCCTCCTGGTAAGCCGTCAAGCTTCCACCGGCGGACACCCGGCACCGGAAGCACCCCCCCCGGAAACCGGGGGGACGCGCCGCGCGCTCGGGCCTGCTACAGATTTGGGAAATAGGCGGCCCGGCCATGGGTTGCCACGCGACCGAGCGGACGTGACAGCGTGAACCTCGAATCCCCGCAAACCCCAGGCGCGGAGCTCCCGCCTCCGCCTCCCCCGCAGCCCCCTGCTCCGCCTCCGGCGCCCGAGGCGGAGCCGCGCTCGCCGGGCGTGGAGCGGTTGCTCGCCGCGGTGCGTGCCCGCCAACGCCGCCAGCTCTGGCTGCGAGGCGCGTTGCTGGGCACCGCCACCGTGCTCGTCCTGGCCGTGGCCGGTGGCTTCCTGGCCCTCGCCGCCCCGGCGGCCGGCCGCTGGGTGCTGCTGTTGTCCCCGGTGGCGGGCGCGCTCGTGGCGTGTGCCTTCGGCGTGTGGCTCTCCCTGCGCACCGTGGGCGATGACCAGCGCACCGCGCGCCTCATCGGCGAGCGCCAGCCGCAGCTCTCCCTGGACGTGCTCGCCGCGGTGGAGCTGTCGCGCGAGCGGGGCCCGCAGCCCCAGCACTCGGCGGTGCTCGCCGAGGCCTTCCTCCGGCAGATGGATCTGCGCGCCGCCCAGGTGGACCCGGGCACGGTGGTGGACTCCACCCGCCTCAAGCACACGGCCCTCGCGGTGGGCGGCGTGGCGCTCGCGCTGGTGGTGGTGCTGGGCCTGGCCGGCTCCTCCTGGCGCGCCGGGTTGGACAAGGCGCTCGCGTCCGCGCGGCAGATGGTGCAGGCCGAGCAGCGCGAGCCCATCACCGGCGACATCGAGCTGACGTACCGCTACCCGGCCTACACGGGGCTCGCCCCGCGCACCGTGCCGGGCACCAATGGGGAAATCAGCGCCCCGGCCGGCACCGAGGTGCAGCTCAAGACGCGCTCGGACCGCGAGGTGGAGCGCGCGGAGATCACCGTCAATGGCGAGACGCTCCCGCTCACCGTCAACGACAAGCGCGAGCTCACCGGCAGCTTCGTGACGAAGAAGGGCGGCAACTACCACTTCGTCTTCTACGGCACGGGCCGCAAGGCCATCGCCACCGGCCCGGACATCCCGCTCAACGTGGAGGCGGACACCCCGCCCCAGGTGACGCTGCTCACGCCCGCGGCGGAAATCGAGATCGACCCGGGCCAGCAGGTGACGCTCAAGTACGAGGCCAGCGACGACTACGGCCTCAATGGCCTGTCGCTCGTCTTCCGCACGCCGGGGGCGAAGGAGGAGACGCGCCTGCCGCTGCCCCGCGAGGATGGCCGGCGCGACAAGGGCACCTATACGTGGGACCTGAGCTCGCTGAAGGTGGAGGCGGGAGACCGCATCTCCTACTACGTGGAGGCCAGGGACAACGACGCGGTGGAAGGCCCGAAGCGGGGCGTGAGCCGCACGCAGGTGCTGCGCGTCTACAGCGCCGCCGAGCACCGCCGCGCCGCCCTGCAGAAGGCCGAGGCGCTCTGGGGCCGCATGGTGGACCACCTGGCGGACCGGATGGAGGGCCCGGACCGGGACAAGACGAAGGACGTGCAGAAGGTGACGGCGGCGCAGACGGTGGACACCAGTGGCCAGACGCTGGTGTCGGACATGCGCGCGCTCGCCCAGGAGCTGGCCCGCGAGCGGGACAACCCCGCCGAGCTCGTCGCCGCGCTCTCCAACGTGGCGCAGACGCTGGGCCCCAAGGTGCGCGCCACGGCGGACCTGCGCCGCATCTACCTGCGCACCCAGCAGCGCCGGACGGGCGGCGATGACTTCGGCACCGGGGCCCGCCTGGGCGTGCTGGTGGAGGAGGAAATCGCCGAGCTGGAGAAGGACATCCTCTACCTGGAGTCGCTGCTGGACCGGCAGAAGCTGGAGGCGCTGCAGGAGCTGGCCAAACAGCTGGCCTCCGAGCGGCGCGAGCTGGCCAACCTCATCGAGCAGTACAAGCAGAACCCGGATGAGCAGGTGCGCGAGCAGGTGATGGAGCAGATTCAGCAGGTGCGCAAGCGCATCGACGAGCTGATGCAGCGCATGGCGGAGATGCGCCAGGGCATCCGCGACGAGCACCTCAACGCCGAGGCCCTTCAGGAGATGATGAAGGACCAGGACATGCAGAGCGCGCTCGACGAGGTGGAGCGGCTGATGCGCGAGGGCAAGACGGACGAGGCGCTCGCGAAGCTGCAGGAGCTGTCCATGCAGATGGACGAGATGCTCAACGGCCTGAACGACGCGCAGGACGAGTTCGGCAACGAGCAGTACCCGGAGCTGGCCAAGAAGTTCGGCGAGTTCATGGACGAGCTGCAGAAGACGGCGCAGGAGCAGCAGCGCGTGGCGGACGCCACCAAGGCGCTGCGCGACCAGGCGCGGCAGCAGAACAAGGACCGGCTGGCGGAGAAGGGCCGGGCGATGAAGGAGGACCTGCAGCGCCAGCTGGAGCAGGTGCAGAAGGACTACCAGGAGCTGCGGCCGGACGAGCTCAACAGCCGGGCGTCGCGTCCGCTGGAGGAGGCGCAGGCGGAGCTGGAGAACGCGAAGAACGCGCTGAAGGTGGACGACTTCGACCTGGCGGCGGAGGCGGCACAGCGGGCGTCGGAAGCGGCGCAGCAACTGGCCAGCTACGGGGAGCAGCAGCGCGCGCTGGACGAGCTGTACGGCAACCCGGACGACGTGCGCCAGCAGTCGGCGAAGCTGGCCGAGCAGTTGGAGAAGGACGCGAAGACGGTGGAGGACGTGAACCGCAAGCTGCAGTCGCTCTTCCCGTCGCCGGGCTCGCAGATGGGGCCGCAGGAGAAGCAGCAGCTGCAACAGCTGGCCCAGCAGCAGCAGTCGCTGGAGCAGAAAGCGCGGGAGCTGCGCCAGCAGATGCAGGACATGGAGCAGATGGCGCCCGTCTTCGGCCAGGAGGCGGGTGACCAGATGGACGAGATTGGCCGGCGGATGGGCGAGGCGACGCAGCGGATGCAGGGTAAGGACGCGAACCGGGGCTACGGCGAGCAGCAGGCGGCGCTGGAGGGGCTGAAGCAATTCCAGCAGCAGATGAAGGAGAGCCAGCGGGGCCGGGGCAAGGGACGCGGACTGCCGTTGCCGATGGGCATGGGCCGCCAGCAGGGCAACGGGAGGGACCCGCGCGACAAGGTGGAGATTCCGGACGAGGAGGCCTACCAGGCGCCGAAGGAGTTCCGGAAGGATCTGCTGGACGCGATGAAGGAAGGGACGCCGGAGAAGTACCAGGACCAGGTGAAGCGCTACTACGAGGAGCTGGTGAAGTGAGGAACGAGAGCTCCAACCACTCCCTCTCCCGCCGGGAGAGGGTCGGGGTGAGGGTATCGAGCGCCCTGGGCTTCCGCCCCGTGCTGCTGGCACTCACCGTACTGCTCACCGCGGTCCCCACGTGGGCCCAGGACGCCCTGAAGGCGGAAGCCAAGGAGCGGCTGGGGAAGGTGGAGGCGGCGCTGGACGCCTGGGACGTGCCGGGAGCGCGCCGGGAGCTCCAGGCGCTGGAGGGAATCGTCCCGGAGGACGTCGAGCCGCTCAAATACTTCCAGGGCCGTGTGGCCTTCGAGGAGGGCCGCTACGACGAGGCCATCGAGCTGTTGCAGGCGGCGAACATCGAGGACAAGCCGGGCAGCTACCTGCGGCTGGCGAAGGACACGCGGGCGATCGTGAAGGACTACGCGCGCGCGGAGAGCGAGCACTTCATCTTCTTCTACCCGAAGGGGAAGGACGAGGTGCTGGTGCCGTACGCGCTGGAGACGCTGGAGTCCATCCACCGCGCCCTGGCCGAGGACCTGGGGCACCGGCCGCCGGGAGGCAAGATTCGCGTCGAGGTCGTCAACAACGCGCGCGAGCTCTCCAAGGTCAGCACGCTCACGTACCAGCAGATTCAGACGACGGGCACCATCGCCATCTGCAAGTTCAACAAGCTGATGGTGACGAGCCCCAAGGCGGTGGCGCGGGGTTACGACTGGCAGGACACGCTGTCGCACGAGTACATCCACCTGGTGGTGAGTCAGATGAGCCGCAACACGGTGCCCATCTGGCTGCACGAGGGACTGGCCAAGTTCCTCGAGTCGCGCTGGCGGGGCGCGCCGGGGCTGGCGATGACGCCCTCGACGCAGGCGCTGCTGGGGCGGCGGGTGAAGGAGGACAAGCTCATCCCCTTCGAGAAGATGCACCCGTCCATCGCGATGCTGCCCACGGCGGAGGACGCGGCCACGGCCTTCGCCGAGGTCTACTACGCCATCGACTACGTGCACGAGACGCAGGGCAACAAGGGCCTGCGGGAGATCATCCTCGGCCTGCGCGATGGGAAGGCGGACCGCAAGGCGGTGGAATCCGCCACGGGGATGCCCTTCGCGCTGTTCGAGAAGAACTGGCTGGCGCACATCAAGAAGCAACCGTTCCCCCAGGAGCTGCTGCCGCGCGAGGAAGTGGTGCTGAAGGAGAACGCGAAGGACCAGGACGAGAAGAAGAAGGGGCGGGAGATCTCCTTCGGGGACTTCGCGGAGGTGACGGAGGTGCCGGCGCGCAAGTTCGCGCACCTGGGCGAGCTGATGCGCGAGCGCAACCGCATCAAGGCGGCGGCGGAGGAGTACTCCAAGGCGCACCGGCTGGTGGGCGACAAGTACGAGTCCGTGTCCAACAAGTACGCGCTGGCGCTGCTGGAGCTGCGGCGGCTGGACGAGGCGGAGAAGGTGCTGCGGGGCTCGCTGCGCGTGCACCCGGGCTCGCCGAGCACCAACGTGCACCTGGGCCGCATCCTGCTGTTCCGCAAGGACTACCCGAAGGCCAGGCAGGCCTACCTGGAGGCGCTGGCGGCGGACCCGTTCGACCCGGAAATCCACATCGCGCTCATGCGCATCCACGGGGCCCTGGGCGAGACGGCGCTCGTCACGCGAACCAAGGCGGCCAGCGTGGTGCTCACCGGCCTCAAGCCCGAGGACGTGGAGCAGGTGTCCCGCGAGTTCATGCGCGAGGACAAGGAGCTCGTCGAGACGGGAGACGTGGGTGCCTCGGCGGGCAAGAACACCGCCCCCGCGCCCGCCTCCCCCGCGAAGGACGGCGGCAGGTAGCCGACATCGGACCACGAAGAAGCACGAAACCGTTCCTCCATACGTGCGGGTCCTCTAGTGTCCCGCCGCATGAATACCCGGCCCTCGACCTTCGCCCTCGCCGCCGCCGTGTTCCTCCTCGCCTCCAGCGTGGAGGCCAAACCCTACCGGGCCATGGTGACCCGCACCGCCGAGACGACGCGGAGCGGGAACCTGGAGCTCGGCCTGCGCTACCAGGGCTTCTTCGCCCTCGAGTCCGAGCGCTCCCTGCCCTACCAGCAGCTCTCCCCGAGCATCCGCTGGGGCATCCTCGACAACCTCGAGGCCAACGTCTACTTCGAGGTCCTCGGGCTCGGCCTGCCCGGCGACAGCGACTTCCAGCTGGCCTTCGGTGACATCCCGCTCGGCCTGCAGTGGACGTTCCTGGAGACGCGCCCCTTCGCCCTCGCCGCCTACGCGCGCGTCACCTTCCCCACCGGTCCGAGCACCGAGGACGCCATTCCCCCCAGCCTGTCCGACGGCACCTGGGACTACGAGGGAACGCTCGTGGGCGAGCTGCGGGTGAGCAAGGATCTGCGCTTCATGCTCAACGCGAGCTACCTG
Organism: Archangium sp. Cb G35; assembly: GCF_001896145.1. Lineage (NCBI taxonomy): Bacteria > Pseudomonadati > Myxococcota > Myxococcia > Myxococcales > Archangiaceae > Archangium > Archangium sp. Cb G35. The sequence goes on along the minus strand of NZ_MPOI01000013.1, from coordinate 354,762 downwards.
CACCAGGGAACGCGCGACCGGGGCGCGCTCGCGGACTTCGATGTCCCGGATGCCGTCCAGCTGGGCCTTGCGGGCACGTACAACATCGACAACTTCACCCTGGTGGGCCTGGAGGTCATCGGCCGCGTCTACTTCGAGCGCGCCATCACCCCGGTGTGGACGGACAACGCCAACCAGGTGGAGATCATCCCCGTGGTGCGCCGCGAGGTCTACCCGGGACTCGTGCTGGAGGCCGTGGCCGGCATCGCGGTGACTCCGGACCTCTCCGACATCTACCGCTTCCGCGCGCTGATTGGCGGCACCTACGAGTTCGACCTCGCCTCGGGCCCGCGCCTGCCCAAGGACGATGACAAGAACGACAAGAAGCCCGCGCCGAAGAAGAAGCCCTCGACGCGCAAGCGCTGACTCAGGCCTCGACGCCCACGCCCACCAGCGAGCCCGGCTTGGGCGCGGCCCCCTGCGGAGCCCGGACACGGCGCGGCTCCGGAGCACGCTGAGGCTCGCGCCAGTCGAAGCGGCCCTTGAGCTTGATGAACCAGCTCTCGAAGTAGCGGTGGCTCAGCGTGGCGGCCACCACGCTCGCCGCCAGCGTCAGCACGAAGTAGACGGCCACGCCCTGCCCCGGCAGCGCCTTGCGCACCACGTTGAGGGCCAGCATGTGCAGCAGGTAGACGCCGTAGCTGACCGTGCCCACGTAACGCACCCAGGCGTGGCCCAGCACCGGCGCCAGCGGATGCTGCTCGCGGATGCAGGTGGCCACCACCAGCGCCGTCATCACCAGCGAGACGAGCCAGTTGGGCGCCTCGTGCCACACCACGACGCCGGCCAGCAGCACCACCATGAGCGGCACGCTCCACACCTGACCCAGCACCCGCGACACCCAGGCGAACCCCTTGGGCGAGTGCGTCAGGTGCGCGGCCAGGCACCCCATGCAGATGGACGCCGAGATGCTGGTGAGCACGCGCCCGCCCAGGTGGCTCGCGTCCAGCAGCCCCGCGGAGACGGCCCACGGCGCGCCCATCGCCACCACGAGCAGCCCTCCCATGAAGAGCACCGGCGTCCACGTGCGCCGCGACAGCGCCATCACCAGCGGCCACAGCAGGTAGAACTGCTCCTCGGTGGCCAGCGACCAGGCGAAATAGAAGATGACCCGCTTGTCCGCGGCCGGCGGGACGAACCAGTTGGACGTGTACGTGAGGAAGGCCGGCAGGTTGGCGAAGAAGTCCCCGCGCACCACCGCGTCCTTCTCCGACACGAACACCAGCGCCGCGTACAGGCCGAGCACCGTGTAGTACAGCGGGAAGATGCGCAACGCGCGCCGGGCGAAGAACCCGCGCAGCGAGATGTGCCCCGCCTTGTCACGCTCGCGCAGCAGCAGCGTGGTGATGAGGAAGCCGCTGATGGCGAAGAAGAGCGAAACGCCCAGGTAGCCCCGGCCCACCAACCCCTGGTGGCTCCCCGCCACGTGGTAGGCCACCACCGCCACGATGCTCAAACACCGCAGTCCGTCCAGTCCGGCGAAGAAGCGGGCGTTCAGGAAGTCGTTATGGGCGGTTCGCATGGAGTTCCTGTTTCGTTGGTTCTCCTTGTTTAGCAGCATTGCCAGATTCTGGAAGAGTGGAACTTAAGCCCAGGTGCGAAATTTCAACTGAAATACATAGGTGTACATACGACACCGGCTCCGATGCACCGACTCAGGGCTTCGAGGCACCTACCTGGAGCCGCTGGCCGGAGGCGAAGGTGCTCCAGTCCGGGCAGTGCACCTGCCGGGGCGCATAGCGCTCGTGCCGGGGGCCCTGGGGGGAGTGGTACGCGAGCTGCGCCTCGAGCTGGGCCGTCAGCACCTGGAGCAGCGCGGCCGGAATGGGGGCCTCCGGCGAGTAGAGGTCGCGCACCTCGCCCGGGTCCTCCTCGAGGTTGTAGAGCTCATAGTGGTGGGAGGACCGGTCCAGCGTGAGTTTCCACGGCCAGCACACCACCCCATCCCCGAGCCGCAGCCCATGCAGGGTGAAGAAGATGCCCGGGTGCGGGGCGCCCGGACGCTCCAGCTCCGTCAGCGGCCGGCCCTGGAAGGACGGGTGCGGCTCGAGGCCGAGCAGCTCCAGCACCGTGGGCATGACGTCCAACTGGGAGAGCGGCACGTCCACGTCCCGGCTCGCGACGCGCCGGGGCCAGTGGATGAGCAGCGGCACGCGCAGCTGGATGTCCGTCAGGGACTTGCCGTGGGTGATGCGGCCACCCTCATAGAAGTGCTCGCCGTGGTCCGAGGAGAGGATGATGAGCGTGTCGTCCAACTGTCCGCTGGCCTCGAGGTGGCTCAGCAGACGGCCCACCTGCGCGTCCACGTACTCCAGGGCGTTGTCGTAGCGATTGAGCACCACTTCGAGCTCCTCGCGCGGGTAGTGCAGGAAGCCGAAGGTGCTGGGGTTGGGCTCGGAGGGCTGATGGCGTCCGGTGAAGCCCGGCGGAAGCGCGTACGGGAAATGGGTCCGCTGGAAGTTCACGTACGCGGCCCAGGGCGCCTTCGACTGCTCGCGCAGCCACTCGAGGAAGACATCCACCGTGAGGTGATCCGGAAGCTTGCGCTCATCGCCCTCGCCCATGTGCGGGCCGGGGTGGTCGTTGGAGTCCCGGTAGAAGGTGGGCGTCCCCGTGTTCTGGAAGCGGCGCATGCCCTGCCAGTTCTCGTTCTGACTGGAGACGGTGGCCGTGCCGTAACCGAGCGAGTGGAAGGTGTCGTGGAAGAGCATCCGTGGGTAGTTGATCTGCTCGTACTGCTCCAGCCATGGCCGGCGGCGCGGGAGCAGCGAGGACAGCAGCGCCATCTGCGAGTAGCTGGACGCGGGGGCGGTGCTCCACACGTGACGGAAGCGCAGGCTCCGGCTGGCGAGGCGATCGATGTTCGGCGTGGCGGCCCGCGAGTAGCCGGCGTAGCCCAGGTGATGGGCCGGCACGGACTCCAGGAGGATGAGGAGGACGTTGGGCCGGGGTCCCTTCCACGCCCGGGCGGACGCGAGCCACGCCTCGCCCGCGGAGAGCGGCGGACCGGGCGGCACGGACGGAGGAGGCCGCGCGCCCTTCCGCGCGGAGGCACTGGTGTCCCCTCCGAACGAGCTCAGGAGCGTCAACTCCGGACAGGAGTCCCCCACGGACCGGAAGCCCGGCGTGGTGGCGAGGACGAACAGGACGGCACCGCCGCCCAGGCCCACGGCCGCGAGCAGCGCGGGCGGGTACGGCCGCTGCGTCGCGGAGCGCCGGATGAGGAGCAGGAACAGGAGCGCCGCCACCACGAGGGCGGACATGCCGAGGGAGTAGACCTCGGCCCGGTGTCCCACCAGCGCGGCGTGGAAGAACTGCGAGGGACTGGCGAGGAACATCTCCAGGCCGGAGAACGTCGGCAGCGCGCCCGTCAGGACACGCACGCCCGTGGCCATCACGTGGTGCGCGGCGGTGAGCGTGAGCCCCGCCGTCACGAGCCCCGCGGCCACCGGGCGGCCGCCCCGCAGGTGGAGCCAGGGAGACGTGAGCACTCCACCCAGCAGACCCACCAGCGCGAAGACGCCCGTGGACACCAGTACGGCCGCGGCCCCCGCATCCTGGCCCATCCACGCCACGATTCCCTGCCCCAGCACCGCCAGCACCAGCCCCAAGCCGGCCCCGACCTGGAACGAGCGCGTACACCACACCGCCCGGGAGGGCCTCTCGGATGCGAAAACCGTCGGGGTCGTCATCGCGTGGAAACCAGACCAGTATGGCCCATGGGCACGTCGGATACCATCCGCGCCCATGACCGAGCGAGTCCTCAAATGCCCGCAGTGCAATGCGCCGATCGCACCTGCCCGCTTCGCTCGCTCGGTTGTCTGCTCCTTCTGCGGCGCCACGGTGCAGGTGGACCCCACGGCGGTCTCCACCGCGCGATTCCGGGAGACCCTCCAGGCGTGGAACCAACCGTCCAACCATGGCTACACGGCCTGGTGGACCCTCGGTGACAGCCATTGGGCGCCCGGACAGCTCATCGCACGCGGTGAGATTTCGACGGTCTATGTCGCGGAGAGGGCTCGCTGGCCCACCGAGCGGGTTCTGCTGAAGGTGCTGCGCGACCAGGACGACGCGCCCTTCTTCGACCACGAGTGGGACATCCTCGAGGAGCTTCAGCGGAGCACCGCGGCGGGTGCCTCGACCTTCACCACCCGCCTCCCACAACCGGTGGCCCGGGGAGTGCTGCGCGATGGGCCGCACGCCGGATCGCGCGCCATGGCCCTGCGATGGCATGGGAGCTTCGTCCACACCTTCGCGGCCGTGCGAAACGTGTACCCGGGAGGTGTCGACCCGCGCGTGTCCGTGTGGATGTGGCGCCGGATTCTCGAGACGCTCTCGTTCCTCCACAGCTCGGGAATCGTGCACGGCGCGGTGCTCCCGCAGCACCTGCTGGTCGAGCACGGAGAGCATGGGGTACGGCTCGTGGGGTTCAGCTGCGCGGGCCGCGCTGGGGGGCAGCTGCGCGGGGTGTGCACCCGCTTCAAGGACTACTACCCCGCGGACCTGCTGCGCTCGGAGACGCTCACGCCCGCGGCCGACCTGAAGATGAGCGCGCGATGCATCGCCGCGGTCCTCGGGGGAGATCCCTCGCGAGGCTCGGTACCGGGCTCGGTGCCGGGTGCGCTGGCGGCGCTCATCCGGCGCGTCGCCGCGGGGGACGGGGCCGGGGAAACAGGGGAGGACGCCTGGACACTTCGCGAGCGCGTTGGTGAAGTGGGACACGCGGTCTTTGGCCGCCCGAGCTTCAATCCGCTCGTGATGCCGTGAGGGCGAGGCCGCTCGCGGAGACGAAGGGGCACAGACGATGGGACACGGCAATTACAGCAGCGAGGCACACGAGGCACTCCTTCGCGGGCGCGCCCAGCTTCCGGCGCAGCAGGTCTTCCAGCAGAAGTCCTGCCACCCGCTGATGAACCCGAAGGGGGTCCGCATCCGTGAGAGCCGCGACAGCGCCGAGCATCCCAACTCGCTGGGCATCGTCTTCGCGCTGGATGTCACGGGCTCGATGGGGACGATTCCCAAGCTGCTGGCCACGCAGCTGCTGCCGAAGTTCATGAAGGTGCTCACGGACTGCCGGGTGCCGGATCCGCAGCTGCTCTTCATGGCCGTGGGCGATGCGACGAGCGACAACGCGCCGCTCCAGGTGGGCCAGTTCGAGTCCACCGCCGAGCTGATGGACCAGTGGCTGACGTGGAGCTTCCTCGAGGGAGGTGGTGGAGGAACGGGCCACGAGACGTATGAGCTCGGCCTGTACTTCCTGGCCCAGCACACGGAGATGGACTGCTGGGTGAAGCGGAAGAAGAAGGGCTACCTCTTCATGACGGGCGACGAGCTGCCGTACCCGCACCTGTCCAAGCACATCGTCGAGGGAATCGTCGGAGACAGGATGGACGATGACCTGAAGACGGAGGCGATCGTCGCCGAGCTGCAGAAGACGTTCGTGCCGTTCTTCGTCATCCCGGACCTGGAGCGCCGCAACAAGTGTGAGCGGCGGTGGAGGGACCTGCTCGGAGACCACGTGCTGTGCATGGAGTCGCCGCAGGACATCTGCTTCGTGACGGCGGGAGCCATCTGCCTCTACGAGGGGTTGGTGAAGGACGTGGACGGGCTGAGCGACGTCCTGCGGGAGGCGAACGTGCCCGGAGACCGGCTGGCGGCGACCATCCGGGCGCTGACGCCCCTGGCCGAGGCGATGGGACGCACCGGGGGCCCCGCCCTGTCCGGCACTCCGTCGGAGGGAGGGGGCCTGCAGAAGCTCATCCGTAGCGTCTTCGAATGAAGGCGCCGAGCGGGCGGCGGGCCTCCATCGTCATCGACCTGGGTTTCGGTGACTGCGGGAAGGGGCTGCTGACCGACTTCCTGGTGCGACGGACGGGAGCATCCGTCGTGGTGCGGTACAACGGCGGCGCGCAGGCGGGACACAACGTCGTCACGCCTGACGGCCGGCACCACACCTTCGCGCAATTCGGTGCGGGGACGTTCGTTCCGGGTGTCCGGACGTTCCTGTCCCGGCACGTCATCATCCACCCCACGGCCCTGCTCGTGGAGGGCGAGGCGTTGCGTACCAAGGGCGTGGGAGATGTGTTCTCGCGCATCCGCATCAGCGAGCGCGCACGCGTCATCACGCCCTTCCATCAATCCGCCAACCGCCTGCGCGAGCTCGCCCGGGGTGAATCGAGGCACGGCAGTTGCGGTGTCGGCGTCGGGGAGACCGTCCAGGATGCGCTGGAGCATCCGGAGGAGACGCTCCACGCGGAGGACCTCCGCGATGCGGCACGGTCGCGGAGAAAGCTCCAACGCATCCGCGAGCGCAAGAACGAGGAGCTGCGCGCGCTGTGGAGCGCCCTTCCCGCCCAAGGACCGGCCGGGCGCGAGCGCGCCATCTTCGAGCACGAGGGCGTCATCGACGCGTGGCTCGAGCAGGCGATGCACCTGGTGAAACTCGGCATGGTGGTGCCTGATTCGACGCTGAGGGACTGGATGACGGAGTCTCCGGCCACGGTGTTCGAGGGGGCACAGGGCGTGCTGCTCGACGAGTGGCACGGCTTCCATCCGTTCACGACGTGGTCGGACTGCACCGCCGCGAACGCGCTGGCCCTGATTGCCGAGAGTGGGCTGGACATCGAGGTGGAACGGCTCGGAGTCCTGCGCAGCCACATGGCCCGGCATGGCGCGGGGCCATTGCCGACGGAGACGGAGTTCCTGCGGCCCGTGCTGTCCGAGCACAACGCCCACAATGCATGGCAGGGGAACGTCCGCTACGGCTGGTTCGACGCGGTGCTGGCCCGGTACGCGCTCGACGTGGTGGGCGGAGTGGATGCACTGGCCCTCACCCACATGGACCTGCTGAAACAGCTGCGCACCTGGAAGGCCTGTGCTGGCTATCAGCGGGAGCCGATGCCCGGAGACTCCGAGCTCATCGCGCACCGTGGCGGGGCCGGGCTCGTCACGCGGCTGGCCGTTGCCCCAACCCCCGCACTCGACAGACAAGCGCGGCTGGCCGGGTGGCTGAGGGACGTGAGGCCATCAATCGAGGAATGTGCCGCGAACGAGGACGCCGTCCTGGAGCACCTCGAGCGGCTCCTGGGCAGAACCGTGGACCTCAAATCGCACGGCCCCCGGGCCAGCGACGTCTCGCTTCGAAGCCGAAGCTCCGCCTGAGAATAAAGTGAGCGGGCTACACCTATTATGAATAAAGCGTTCATCGTTCTCGCTGTTCTGCTCTGGCCTCCGGCCGCGCATGCGCAACCCCAACTCTCTTGGGGCGGGCAGCACGCTGGCGCGCGCACCCAGTTCAACCAATCATGTGGCGCGGCCTGTAGCGCTCCGGTCAATGCGAGTACCGGGGAGATCCTCGCGCCGGGTGCGGTCCGGGCTGGACAGGTACTCGAGAAAGTCATTCGAGCCACCGAGGCCATCCAAGGCTTCATCACCGTGAGCAGGTTCCTCGACGAGGCCCAGAAGAAAGCCGTCGAGGAGATCCTGGTCGCGTGCGTCAAGGAGGCCAACACCCAGGTGGATGATGAGCTCTTCGGAAAAGGGCGCTCCCTGCCTGATTCCGAGTGCAGCAAGGAACCCACTGTCCGAGAGAAGCTCGCCCCCACCTGGCGAAGACATCTCGGAAAGCTCAAGCACGCCGCAGCTTTCGAGTGCATCCAACGCCGGCTCTCGGAAAAGTTCCCCGACAACTTCTCCATCGAGCCGCGTCTTCGGAAAGACGATCTCACCAAGGAGGTACTGCTGACGGACAGGTGGGACGGCTCGTTGCTACCGGACATCGTCATCCATTTCACCCGGAATATCACCCGGATTCAGTGCATCTACGATCTCAAGTTCCCCTGCGGCTACGATGTGGGTGCCAATCCATGGACCGCTGAAGTCGTGGCACAGATGACGTCATATGCACGCCTCGGCGGTGAGTGCCTTCCCGCGCTCATCACTCCTCAGCGCGCCATCGTTCGCCAGTAGATGAGCCCATGACATCCATTCGCCCACGAGTCCGAATCCCAGGACCCATCCCCTATACGTCTTGGGCGCCCGAGACAGGAGAGGTCACGAACCATTGGGACCGCCTCATCGCCCGTGATGTCGTGCGCCTCGTCTTCTTCGTGCCCCGCGACCACTTCGACATCGCCGCTGGGGTGTCCCACGCGCTCGACAGCTACCTGCACGCTGTCAGCGCCTCCCCGGCTGCTCTGTCGCAATACACCTGCTGTGACTGGGAACCCAGCGAGCTCGATGAACGAGGCTTGGAGCTCATCCGGGCCACCCTGAACCCGAAGGAGCGCCGATACGCGGAGGACTACACGCGCGACGAGTCCTCCCAGGCCTTGAAGGACGGTGCGGATCCCTACTTCAGCATCTACGGCACGCAAGACAGCGGCTTCTCCCTCGAGTACCACGCCCGCGTTCCCTGGCGACAAGCTTCACCCGATAGAGCAAGCGTCCTCCGCGTCACCCTGCCCACGGAGTACCTCGAGGAGCGCGGTGCCAACTCCGTACGGGAACTCGCCCTCGAGCTGGCCTCTCGCCTTCCCTTCGCTTCCGGGCATGCCGGGCTCGCGCTGGACGTCGCGTATCCCAGACTCGGCCGGCTCGACGCCCTGCGCCCGCTGATCTTCCGGCACCCCGGCTTCGACATTCGCGACGCTGGCATTCGCGACGAGCTGGGCGTGAAGGTGGATGGCGTCCACTGGATGAATTTCCTCGGAGAACCAGTGCTTGGCGCACTGGGAGGAGCCCCGGGCCTTCGCGCCCGGCTCCACTCCCCTTCCACGGATGTGCAGGCGTTGAACAGCCAGCGAGTCCTCGTGACCCTGGGGCCAGAGCCTGAAGCGGGGGACACCGCTCACGGTCAGTCGCTCCCCGCCTATCGCGAGCTCGCATGGGTGTTGGAGCCCTGGCAGGAGCCATTTCCCTGGGACCACCTCGGCAATCAGGGCAAAGCCGCTGATGAAGAGGAGTGGCGCCGTTGGTGGCGCCGGTTCCTCGACTGAGACGCCCGCCCACACCCGGGAACGCTCGTGTACAGTGCGCGCCATGCGCTCCGCACCACAGCCCACCGACCTGATTGGCCTCATCGGAAACACCCCCATGGTGAGGGTGACCCAGCTCGATACCGGCCCGTGTGAGCTCTACCTCAAGCTGGAGAACCACAACCCCGGCGGCTCCATCAAGGACCGCATCGGCCTGTCCATGGTGACGGCCGCCGAGCAGGCCGGCCAGCTCGGTCCCCACCAGAAGCACCTCGTCGAGGCCACCGCCGGCAACACCGGCCTGGGCCTCGCGCTCGTCGCCGCCCAGAAGGGCTACCGGCTCACCCTGGTGATTCCGGACAAGATGAGTCAGGAGAAGGTCCTCCACCTCAAGTCGCTCGGCGCCGAGGTGGTCATGACCCGCTCGGACGTGGAGAAGGGCCACCCGGACTACTACCAGGACATGGCCGAGCGCATCGCCCGCGAGCTGGGAGGCTTCTACGTCAACCAGTTCGCCAACCCCGCAAACCCCCTCGCCCACGAGACCACCACGGGCCCGGAGATCGCCGCCCAGCTCGACAACCGCCTGGATGCCATGGTGTGCGGCGTCGGCTCCGGCGGCACCATCGCGGGCCTCTCGCGCTACTTCGCCAAGGCCATCCCCTCGTGCGAGATGGTGCTCGCGGACCCCGAGGGCTCCGTGCTCACCGAGTACGTGCAGACGGGCAAGATGGGCAAGGCGGGTTCCTGGGTCGTCGAGGGCATTGGCGAGGATTTCCTCCCGCCCAACGCGGACCTCACCCGCGTGAAGAAGGCCTACACCATCTCCGACAAGGAGAGCCTCGAGACGGCGCGCCTGGTGCTCAAGAAGGCCGGCATCCTCGCGGGCTCCTCTTCCGGCACGCTCATCGCCGCGGCGCTGCGCTACTGCCGTGAGCAGACCACGCCCAAGCGCGTGTGCACCTTCGTCTGCGACAGCGGCAACAAGTACCTCTCCAAGATGTTCAACGACTTCTGGATGGCGGACCAGGGCTTCCTTCCCCGCCAGGCCCACGGCGACCTGCGCGACGTCATCACCCGCCGCTACGCCGAGCGGGCCGTCGTCACGCTGACTCCCAATGACACGCTGCTCGTCGCCTACGGGCGCATGAAGCTCTACGAGGTCTCCCAACTGCCGGTGCTCGAGGGCAACAAGGTCGTGGGGATGATCGACGAGTCGGATCTGCTGCTCGCGGCCATCGACGACGAGACGCGTCTGCGCCTGCCGGTGCGCGACATCATGACCACGCGCCTGCAGACCGTGGATGTCCGCACGCCGGTGCGCGAGCTGCTCCCGCTGCTCGACAAGGGCTTCGTGCCCATCGTCGTGGATGGCGAGGAGTTCGTGGGCCTCATCACCCGCATCGACCTGCTCAACCACCTGCGGCGCAAGCTGCGCTGAGCGGGCCGTACGAGGTACCTCGTACACGGCGTAAACCCTGGCGGAGAAGGAGCCCGCTCTCACGGAGAGCGGGTGGTCCTCCTCGGCGCGTGGGTGGTATGTGCTCCGCCCTTTTCTGGAGGAGACACCCCATGCGAACCCTGAGCATCGCCCTGCTCGCCCTGGCCATCACCGGCTGCGAGACGACGTCGGGCACTGGCCGGAAGACCGCCGCCGAGCGTGCCGCGGAGCTCCAGCGCTATCGCGAGCAGAAGGCCGCCGAGGAAGAGGCCCGTCAGAAGGCCATCGCCGAGGGCCGTGATCCGGAAGAGGCCGTCAAGGCGATGAGGGCCGCCCAGGCTCCGGCCACCCCAGAGACGCCCGCCTCCCCCGAGACGCCCGCCTCTCCGGCCATTGCCGGGATGCCCGCCACTCCAGCCGTGGCGCCCGCGGCTCCCGCGCTGCCGGTGGGGCCGCGCATGGGTCTGTTCGGCCTCCGCGCTTCGCTGTTCGGCAGCACCCTGGCCACGGGCGACTCCGCGGGCACCAGCTCCACCGTGGGCGTCCGGTACTTCTTCACCGAGACGGTGGGCGTCGACCTGGATGCGGGTTTCGCCTACGCCTCCGCGGGGGAGACGTCCGTCACGGGCCTGTCGCTGGGCCTCGGGCTGAACGCCTATGGCGGCGCCCCGGGCTCGGCGCTCCGTCCCTTCTTCTCGCTGGCGGGCTCGCTCAACCAGGTGGGTGCCGCGAACACGAGCACCAGCGTGCTGACGCTCGCGGCCGGTGGCGGCCTGGAGTACTGGATCGCGCCGCAGCTCTCCGTGAGCACCAGCCTGATGCTGGGTCTGGCCGTCGTGCCCAACGCGGAAACCCTCGCCATCGGCACTTTCCGGCCCGGGCTCGGTGTGACGCTGTATACCGAGTAAGGCGTGTCATACTGACCGCCCCCCATGCTCTCCCGGCCGCTCGAGAATGGAACCCGGACGTGGACGTCCCCCAACGGGGAGCTGCGTCAGTGGAACCCCGCTCCCCATGTCCTCGTGTTGAGGTTCCGCGGCGCCCTGTTCGACGCGGAGTTCTGCCGGGTCGCCGTGGCGGTCATCAATGAGTTCGCCGCCAGCAACCTGGGGAAGATGGACATCTTCCACGACTGGGAGGGCATGGTGCTCTACACCACCGATGCGCGGACCGAGCTGACCGAGCTGGGCCTGCGCCTCATGCCGCGGCTCAACTCCCTCAATGTGCTGTTCAGCACGAGCTTCGTCGAGATGGGCGTGACGATGGCCAACATCACGTTGGGGGGCATCCGCATGTTCGCCCAACGCGAGGAGTTCGAGCGGGCCATCCGCCAGGCCGTGGAGTCCCGGGGCGGTACGTACACGCCGCTGCCGCCCGGGTGACTCACCGCGGCCGATGCCGGGATGCCGTGCAGAGGAGAACGCCATCGCCGCCGTCCGCCGTCCGCGGCCCTCGTGGCATGTCGGGCAATCAACCCTCACATCCCCGGCATGTGCGGCCACCGCTCCCTGGAAGCCACGTGCGGCACCAGCCTCCCGCGCATGAATCGAATCCTCGGGAAGCGGGCCGTCGTGTTGGGGGGAGCGGGATTCCTCGGATCGCACCTGTGCGAGCGGCTGCTCGCGGATGGCGCCTCCGAGGTCATCAGTCTGGACAACTTCGTCACCGGTGATGAACGCAACCTCGCCGGGCTGCGGATGAACAAGCGCTTCATCTCGTTGCACCACGACATCACCGAGCCATTCAGCTTCCACGGGCCGGTGCACTACGTCTTCAACATGGCCTCGCCGGCCTCGCCCATCGACTACGCGCGGTTGCCCATCGAGACGCTGCGCGTGGGCGCGCTCGGCACGGAGAATGGTCTGCGGCTGGCGCACCAGCAGGACGCGGTGTTCCTCCAGGCCTCCACGTCGGAAATCTACGGGGACCCGCTGGTCCACCCGCAGCGCGAGGAGTACTGGGGCAATGTGAATCCCATCGGCCCGCGCTCCTGCTACGACGAGGCCAGGCGCTACGGCGAGGCCCTCGTGGCGGCGTACCGCCGCGTGCACCAGGTGCGGACCCGCATCATGCGTATCTTCGACACGTATGGGCCGCGCATGCGGCTCGATGATGAACGCGTGGTGCCCGCCTTCGTGGGGCAGGCGCTCCGGGGCGAGGACTTCACCCTCTTCGGAGATGGGAGCCAGACACGCTCGTTCTGCTACGTGTCGGATCTCATCGACGGCATCGTGCGGCTGGCGATGTCGGACGTGGAGGAGCCGGTGAACATCGGCAACCCGCGCGAGATGACCCTCCTCCAGTTCGCCGAGGCGGTGCGCGATGCCATGGGTGGAAACAGCCGCATCACCTTCGAGCCGCTGCCCAAGGACGGTCCGAAGCAGCTCCAGCCGGACATCACCCGGGCGCGAAAGCTGCTCGGCTGGGAGCCACGGGTGCGGCTGGAGGATGGCCTGAGGGAGACGATCCGGTACTTCCGAGACCTTGCGGAGCGTCCGAGTGCTCCGTACACGTCCCATTCCCTGTCGGACGCGGGTTCGCCCGAGCATGACCTCTTCGCGCAGAACATGAGGCTCTAGAACGCGCTACGCTCGCTCCTGGGGTACGAACCGGGCGGCCCTCCGGGCACCGAGAGCTACGACTGAAAGGCGGGCATGGACTTCAAGGCGTGGGTGTCACTCTCGGCGCGCCTCTTCGAGGGCGCGGGCGTGGCGGTGATGGTGGTGGGCACGCTCGTGTCCATCGTGCTGGTGCTCGCCCAGTACCGCCGCGGGGGCGGTGAACACGCCTTCCGCACCATCCGGGAGAAGGTCGGCCGCTCCATCCTGCTCGGGCTGGAGCTGCTCGTCGCCGCCGACATCATCCGCACCGTGAGCGAGGAGCCCACGTTGCGCGGCGTCATCGTGCTCGGGCTCATCGTGCTCATCCGCACCTTCCTGAGCTTCACCCTCGCCGTGGAGCTCGAGGGGCACTGGCCGTGGAAGAGCGCGGAGCTCCGCGCGATGCAGCAGCAGGGACGGCTCACGCCTTCCGGCGCACAGCCCCACTCCGGGCAGGAGGCCCGGACTTCCGAGCCACGGCCTCCCCAGGAGCCCTGAGTTCTCCGGGCGTCAGGCCGCGGACCGGGCGGCCGAGGCGCGAGCGGCGGCCACGGCGGCCTCGAGGTCCAGCTTGCCGCTGGTGCTCACCTTCCCCTTCAGGTCCGGATCCACCTCCACCGTCTTCACCAGCAGGTCACGCACCTCGGCGGCCGTGAGCTTCGGGTTCTCCGCGAACATCAGCGCCGCGGCGGCCGCCACGCGCGGGGTGGCCATGGAGGTGCCGCTCATCTCCTCCCAGCCGTTGCCAGGCACGGTGCTCAGCACGTCCTCGCCCACCGCGGCCAGCTCCACCACCTTGTCGCCATGCGACGAGTAGCTCGCGAGCTTGTCGTTGTTCTTGTCCATGGACGCCACGGTGATGACGTTGGGCAGGTCCACGTTGGCCGGGAAGTCCGCCACCTTGTTCATGTTGCTGCCGTGGCCGTTGGCGGTGGCCGCCACCAGCAGGATGTCCGCGTCCGCCAGCTTCTGCACCGAGCTCTTCCAGCGCTCCTGCGAGGCCACGTCCCGGAACTCGTCACCGAAGCTCGCGTTCACCGCGCGGATGTTGGCGCCCTTGGACTTCATGTCCACCACGTAGTCCACCGCGCGCTCGAAGTTCGTCAGCAGATCCTCTCCGTCGTAGAGGCCTCCCACCGACAGGATCTGCGCCTTGCCCGCGGCCACGCCGGTGTTGCCCTCGCCGTTGTCCTCGGCGGCGATGATGCCCGCCACGTGCGTGCCGTGATCCGTGCCCGCGCCCTCCATCGGATCTCCCGAGCCGAAACCCACGTTGAACCCGTGGATGTCGTCCTCGATGCCGTTGCCATCATTGTCGAGGCCGTCCCCCGCCACCTCGCCCGGGTTGGTCCACATGGAGCCGTCCAGGTCCGTGTGCTTCGTATCCACGCCTCCGTCGAACACGGCGATGACGGGCGCGCCCGTCGGCGTGGGCCTGGGCTCCACCGGGCCGGTGGGCTCCGTCTTGCGCGCGGTGGACGCAGGCGCCACGAGCGCGTCCCCCAGCAAGGGGAGCTGCTGCGGGCCCGGGCGCTGCCCAGTGGGACGGTCCACGAAGTTCGAGCGGGCAGGTGCCGGATCGAATCCATCCACCGGGCGGTGCACCTCCGCGCGCGCGGCCACGGGCGCCGCCGGGGCGGCCTGGGGAGACGTCACCTCGGAGGAACGCGAGGCCTTCACTGGAACGGACGGGCTGGAGATCTTGGAGAGCGTGGTCATGGCGTGTAGGCCTTTCTGCTGAATTATCGGCGCATGACGCAGGGTGTTGCTTTTCTCCCTACGAATTCTCCGCCCCCACCACACTGCTGATCCAAGAAAAACAGGGAGCTTCTCAATACTTGGGACTTCAAGGAAGGCGTACTGTCTAGAGCCGGAAACTTCCGCTCGACAGAGGCCGCCTCATGCCGTTCTCCCTCCGTCCCTCTTCCTCCCTGTCGCGCTCGACGCTCCTGCAGATGGGGGCGCGAATCGCGGGAGTGGTCGCCCTGGCCACGCTCTTCAGCTACCTGCACGTGCTGCAATCGGTGCGGGCCGAGAACCTCGCGAGGCTGGAGCGGTACGTGGTGGAGCGCAGCCAGCGCGAGCAGGGCATCTTCGTGCTGGCGCAGGACAACCACGCCGTCCTGCAGAAAGCCTTGGAGGAGAGGCTGCGCGCCCTGTCTCCCGAGGAGGTGGGCGCGCGTTTCGACAACCTCTTCGTCCGGCTGTCCGACGGCAGCGTCCGCAACCGCCCCGAGCTCTTCGACGGTACGAGGATGCCGGGCCTCATGGTTCCCCAGGGGGTCGTGCTCGACGAGGGGCTGCGCCGGAGCATCCTGGCCGCATATGACGTGCTCGCCCAATACGGGCCCGCCCTGCACACGCGCTTCACCAACACCTACGTCGTGCTGCCGCAGAACGCGCTGGTGCTCTACTGGCCGGAGCGCCCCACGTGGACCCAGGATGCCAGGAGCACCATGTCGTTCCTCGGGCTCGAGCTCTTCGGGATGAGCCAGCCCGGGAAGAATCCCCAGCGGAAGACGGTCTGGAGCGGCATCTACTCGGATCCGGTGGACCGGAGCTGGATGGTCTCTGTCTCCACGCCGCTGGACCTGGAGGGCCGGCACGTCGCGACGATCGGCCACGACGTACTCATCCAGGAGTTGATGACGCGCACCATCAACGACCATCTCCCGGGCGCGTACAACCTGCTCTTCCGCGACGACGGTCAGCTCATCGCCCACCCTCGGTTCACCCGGGAAGGCGACACGGGCGTCTATTACATCCCGGGCAGCGCCGGGCGGAACGGCGAGAAAGCCCCCAGCGTCACCGAGGAGCAGCAGCGCGACCTGCGGAGCATCTTCGAGCGGGTACGCCACGGTCCGGCCGGACAGACGGTATCGGAGCTGCCGGAGCATGAAGCGTACATCGGAATGTCACGGCTCTCGGGTCCCAGCTGGAACTTCGTCACGGTGCTGCCCGAGCGCGTGGTGTCCCAACCCGCGCTCCGCGCCGCGCGCCAGGTGCTGGTGGTGGGCCTCGTGGCATTGGTGGCGGAGCTCGCCATCATGTCCTGGGTGCTCCGGCGGCACGTCACCCGCCCGCTGCTTGCATTCACCCAGGCCGCGGAGCGGGTGGCCGCCGGCGACTTCCACGTGGAGCTGGACACCTCGCGCGAGGACGAGCTGGGGCAACTGGCGCGGGCCATCCGGTCCATGGCCGACAAGGTCCAGCATCGCGAGGAGGCGCTGCGCCAGGCCAATGAGCACCTGGAGCAGCGGGTGGAGGAGCGCACGCGAGAGCTCCAGGACGTGCATGACCGGCTGGTGCTGACGGCCCGGCGCGCGGGCATGGCGGAGATCGCCACCAACGTGCTGCACAACGTGGGCAACGTGCTCAACAGCGTCTACACCGCGGCGCAGCTCGCCCGGGAGCGGATGGGCCAGATGCGGCTCGAGCAGGTGGGACGGGTGGCGGGCATGCTCCAGGAGCACCAGGCCGAGGTTGGCACCTTCCTCACGCAGGACGAGCGCGGCCGGCATGTGACGCCCTTCCTGAGCAAGCTGGGAGAGACGCTGCTGAGCGACCGCAAGGAGCTGCTCACGCTGCTCGAGGACGTGGGCCGGTTCACCGAGCACATTGGCGACATCGTCAAGGTGCAGCAGAACTACGCGCGGACGCCCCGCATGCACGAGCCCGTGCACCTGGAGGAATTGCTGGAGGATGCGCTGCGCATCAACACGGCCGGTCTCAACCGGCAGGGAGCCCGGGTGGAGCGGCACCTGACCGCCCTGCCGCCAGTGCTGACGGACAAGCACAAGCTGTTGATGATCCTCGTCAATCTGATCAGCAATGCCACCCATGCCCTGGAAAGGGGGACCCCGGGCGAGAGGCGATTGATCGTGACGTTGGAGCGCAGCCCCGGCGACTACGTCCGCATCGAGGTGCGGGACACGGGCATGGGCATCCCGCCGGAGATGCTGGTGCGCATCTTCCAGTACGGCTTCACCACCCGGGAGGAGGGGCACGGTTTCGGACTGCACTCCAGTGCCCTGGCGGCGCAGGAGCTGGGGGGCTCGCTGAAGGTGCACAGTGAGGGGCCGGGACGAGGGGCCACGTTCACGCTGGAGATTCCCTGCCCCCTGGCCGAGGCTCAGGGAGGCGCGGCCTGAGGGGACTCCAACCCCGCGTCCATGGCATCAGGGAAGGTTGCCCAGATCGCTATCGAGGAGCACATCGAGTAACGAAGGTTCTCCTCCTTTGAGGTAGTAGTAGACGCATCGGCCGGGGACAGGCTCGTTGGCCAGCTCGAGCGGGAATGGCTGGTAGCCGAGCGCCCGCTCCAGGTGCTGCACGAGCAGCTCCGCGTGTTGCCTGATGTCGTCTGGTGGCTGCAAGAAGAACTGCGGCCGGGTCCATGTGTCATCGGCCCGGATGTGCTGCACCGTGACGTAGACGAGATAGAAGGGAGCGAGCACGCTCACAGCACCCGCCAGACGGGTCAGAATCCGCCCTCCCTCTGGTAGAGGGCGCTCCAGATACACACAACACCGGCGACAGGCGGACATACCAGGTTGCGTCACGTCCCCGACGGGACGGCCGGGAAATGCAGCCATGAGCTCACTGAGAAGAGAGTCCCAGCGCTCCCAGGCCAGCGCCGTCTTCCAGGACTTGGACCAACGCTGGAATTCGGGAGTGGATCTGTCGATGTCGACGAAGACGGTGCTTCCGGGAGGATAGTTCTGGTGCGCGATGCGGATGAGCTCCGCTTTCGTGAATGCCCTCATGGCCTGGAAGGTTTCGGAATGTCGAAGGGAACGGTTTCGATGCCCTCGGAGACACAGGCGCTCACCTTGGCGCCTATATGCTTCGCATTGAGCATCGAGCCATAGAGGGTTTTGAAATCGTTGCACAGCGTGAACATCATTTCTCCACGCGGAGCACTGGAGAGGACCTTATACGCAGCACGATTGGCCATCTCGGCCGCGTCCTGCCGAGCCACCCAAAGGGGGATTTCATTCTGACCGTTTCGCAGAGGGAGCCCGACCTCGAACTTGCAGACCGTCGTCGCCCCCGAGTCGCCCTCCGTGATGCGCGCATGAATGCAGACGGCTTGCCATCCGCCCGGTTGCGCATCGGAGCTCTCGACGGTCGTCTTGAACCAGAAGTGCTCAGGAGTGATGCGCCCGACCACGCTGTTGCGGTCGGTGCATCCTGTCTGACCGCTGGCCCCCCACAGCACGAAGCCAACGAGCAACCACGCGCGTGGAAGCCAGTAGCGCCGTGGGAGCACCATGGACTCCCTCAGGCCTTGCCCACGACCTTCTTCAGGAAGCCCCAGAAGCGGCCCGAGCGCTCCTTCAAATCCTGGCCACGCCGCTCCTCCGCCGCACGCGCCGCGTCCGAGGCCACGCCCAGCCGCTGCCGCAGTTCCTCCGGCGTGTAGCGCGTCGCCAGGGTCGCCTTCATCTCCTTGCGCGTCGAGTACTCCTGTGCCGTCACGTGCAGCACGCACTCGGAATCCAGCCGCAGCGTCACCGCCACCCGCACCGAGCCCTTCGGGCCCTTCGGCAGCCCCTCCAGCCGCACCGTCCCCAGGTACTCGTTCGCGGAGATGTGCGTGTCCTCTCCCTGGAAGATGGACAGCTCCATCACCTCTTCGTTGTCCCGCGTCGTGGAGATCGCGAACGAACGCTGCGCCGGCAACGGCGTGTTGCGCTCGATGACCCGCGTGAACGCTCCCCCGGGCATCGCCACGCCAATCGTCATCGGCAGCACGTCGATGAGCACCACACTGCTCACCTTGTCCACCGCGTTCGAGTACAACGCCGCGCCCAACGCCACCGCCTCGTCCGTGTTCACTCCCGCGTGCGGCGGCTTGCCGAACACTTCCTTCAGCTTCTCGCGCACCAGCGGCATGCGCGCCTGTCCGCCCACCATGAGGATGTCGTCGATCTCCCCCGGCCTCATCTTCGCGTCCAGCAGCACGTCCCGCACCACGTCCAGCGTGCGCATCACCATCGGCACGCACGCCCTCTCCATCTCCGCCCGCGTCAGCGTGACGTGCAGGTCCCTCGGCTGCCCCGACTCGTCCATCATCAACATCGGGATGTGGACCTCGTAGGTGTTGGCTTCCGACAGCGCCACCTTCGCCCGCTCGGCCGCGTCCGTCACCCGCGACAGCGCGATCCGGTCTCCCTGGAAGCTCACCTTCTCCTGCTGCTGGAAGCGCTCCAGCAACAGGTCCACCAGCACGTTGTCGAAGTCCATGCCGCCCAGGAAGATGTCTCCTCCCGTGGCCAGCACCTCGAACACGTTCCGGTCGATGCGCAGGATGGTCGCGTCGAAGGTACCGCCGCCCAGGTCATAGACGAGCACCTTCTTCGTCACCTCGCGGTTCAGCCCGTACGCCAGCGCCGCCGAGGTGGGCTCATTGAGAATCCGCTCCACCTTCAGCCCCGCCATCCACCCCGCCCGGCGCACCGCCTCGCGCTGCGGCTCCGAGTAGTACGCCGGCACCGTCACCACCGCCCGCTCCACCTTCTGCCCCAGGTGCTGCTCCGCCAGCTCCTTGCACTCGCGCAGGATGATGCCCTGCACCTCTTCCAGCGACAGCACGTGCTCGCCCATCCGCACCGCCGCCCGGCCTCGCGCGTCGGGGATGATCTCGTAGTGGAAGCGCTCGCGTACCTGGTTCACCACCGCGCTGTCGAAGGGACGCCCCACCAGGCGCTTGGCGCCGTAGATGGTCTGCTCGGGACGCAGCAACACCTGGCTCTTCGCGCGGTGGCTCACCAGCAGCTTGCCCTGCGACGAGAGCGACACCACCGAGGGGATGGTGTTGTAGCCCTCGCGCGAGCGCAGCACCATGGGCTTGTTGTTCGTCACCACCGCCACGCACGAGTTGGAAGTGCCCAGGTCGATGCCGATCACCGGGCCCTTGCTCTCGAGGTTCGCAGGCGGCGTGAGGAAGACGGTACGCACCTGCCCCGGTGAGCTCTTGGGCTCGGGAGGCAGCGGGGCCGCCGGTTTCGCCGCCACCGGCGCGAGCTGCGGTGCCGCCTGCTGCGTCTGCGGAGGAGCCCTCTGCGGTGCGGGAGCGGGCGGGGCCACGGGGGCCGCCGGAGCCGCGGGGCGGGCAACGGGCGGCGGCGCGGGCTTCCTCGCCGGAGGCCGGAAGCCCTGGCCCGCGACGGGCCGCGCGAACTCGAGCGGCTCGTCATCGTCGGACGACTCCAGCTCCAGCTCCACCGCACTGCTGTTCTGGCCCGTGCGCACCGGTGGGGGCGGCGCGGCGGGTCCGGACGTGGCCGCCGCCGAGAGGTCCGCCAGATCGAACTCCTGCATGCTGTTGCCCTGGCGCGCGGGAGGCTTCGCGGCGGGCGGCGGCTCGGCCCGCTGCCTCTCCGGAGGGAGCGTGGCGGCAATGAGCTCGTCGAGCGGAATGTCGACGGCGGTGATGGGCGGCGGGGGAGGCGGAGCGAAGGGCTCGGGCGGGCGTGCCACGGGAGCGGGCCGCGAGCCGGGAGCGACAGGCGCCACGGAGGGAACCCCCTGCACCGGCGCCACCCCAGGAGCGGCCGGCGGCCTCGCGGCTGGCGGAGCGCTCACGGGTGCCGCCGGGGCGAGCCCCCCCTTGCGCTGCAGCATCCTGTCCACGAGGGACTGGGAGGGCGCGTCCAGCTCCGTGAACTGGATGCCCATGCCGGGAGGCCCGGACAGGTCCTCGGGCGGCCGCACCCAGCGCACCACCGCCGAGCCCTTCATCACCCGAAGGCCATCGGCGATGCGCACCTCGAACTTCACCGGGGTGCCCACCGGCTGCGGCTCGCGCGAACGGATGAACATGCCCCCGGGGCTGATGTTGACGGCGAACTCCTCGACAAAGCTGCCGATGTCCGTGTGCTTGAGCTTTACCAGCAGACCCACGGCCTTGCGGTCCGCGGCGCGCCGTCCCTGATCCATAGCGTCTGACTGTCGCGGGTAAGACCGGCCCGCTCAAGTCTTTCTCTCCGCCTCCGCTCCCCTGCCTGCCGCCCTCCCGCTCCAGGTGCGGTCATGGACGACCCCCGCCCACGCCTCCCACCCGCGCGAGACGCACCGGGTAGGGCCTCCAGACGGGAGACCCGCCAGGTTCTTTCCGTTTTCTGGGGAAACAGGGGACGAAGGACGGCTCACGGAGCGAGCAGCCGCAGGAAGGCGTCCTGGTCCCACGCGCTCCCCGCGCTCGAGCCGCCGTGGCGCTGATGTCCCACGAGGGTGAAGCCCTGCCCCGGGACGAAGTCCAGCGTGGTGCCCGCCACCGGGCAGCCGCCCTCGGGGCACTCGCCGGGAGACAGCGTGCGCTGGTCCCGCTGCGCGCCCTCCGGTTCGTACGCGCTCAGCGTGCCGCCACAGACGGCCACCACCTGCCCCGCGTCATCCAGTGCCACCGCGGGCGAGGCCGGCCGCGTGTCGCAGGCGAGCGATTGGGCCCAGCGCTCGGCGCCGTCCGGGCCCGCCGCGAGGACGAAGGCCTCGGAGCCCGAGAGCCGCGAGCCGCCCCAGACGAGGGGACCGCGCAGCTCGCCCACCAGCACCACGCCCCCGTCGCGCTCCGGCCTCAGGCCGGTGACGTCGCCGTCCACGCCCCGCAGCTCCTTGCCCCACGCGAGCCGCCCATCCCGCTCGAAGGCGAGCAGCAGCAGGGCCCGGCCCCCGGCGCTCCCGAAGGCCCGTCCATCCACCGTGAGCGCCCCCACGAGGCGGCCGGCGAGCAGCGTCCGGCCCGAGGGCGCGAGCGCCAGCGCGTGCAACCGCGAACCCGGGTCCACCCGATCCAGCTGCCGCGTCCAGAGGAAGGCCCCCTGCGCGTCATGGTGGGCGAGCACCGGCACGGGGCCCTCCGGCGTCCACTCCTCGGCCGTGACGAGCACCCCGCCCTCGCCATCCGCCGCCATGCCGTACACCTTCTGCCCCGCGCGCCGCTGCCAGAGGGGCTGGCCCTCTCCGGAGAACTTCACGAGGAAGCCATCGGTGGCCGCGCCCAGGCCGAAGTCCAACGGGTACAGGAAGGCATTGCCGGAGAGGAACACCTCCCCCGAGGGCGAGGCCGCCAGGCGCGGCGAGGCCACGCGCATCCGCGAGAAGTCCCGGGCCCAGCGCTCCGCCCCATCCGGGCCGTACTTCGCCAGCGTGAGGCCCCGGCGCTGACCGGGCACGGACTCGCGCTCCTCGTCCTCGCGCGGCGTGGAGAGCCACACCATGGCGATGTCCCCCCGCCCATCCACGGCGAGCCCCGTCCCGGTGTCGTCCTGCGGCCCGCCGAGCCGGTGGAACCAGGGCCGAGCGCGAGGCGGCTCCCCCGCCTCCGGCTGGAGCGGCGTGGAAGGCGGCTCGGAGGGCGTCGAGGCAACCGGACTGGTACCGCTCCCTTCCCCACCCGCCGGGGTCTCCTCCACCCCAGCGCCTCCACAGCCCGTGGCCAGCGCCATCAGCGCGGTGGGGACGAACCAGGTCCAAGCACGGTGGGTGTGAACTCCTGACTCTCGGTGCATGCGCTTCTCCCCCGTCCTTCCTTCCGGCCGGAGCGGCCCGGAGTGACGAACCGGGGGAAGGTAATGGGGCTGTTCCCTCTGGCATCCCCCCGGCCTCGGGTCCGCCGGAACCCCCCTGGGGGGTAGGGAACCGGACTCAGGGTGTCCTGGAGCGGACGAACGTCCTGTGGCAGGAATACCCGCCCTCTGGAACGGTTGGCATCCCACGTTCGCGCCGTGGTCCCCCTGAGAACCCCTTGGACCGCGCGCCGCCGGAGATTAAGAGAACCCTTCTCATGGAAAACGCCGCCCCCATCGCCCCGACACCACCGGAAGCCACCAGCGAGGACCTTCAGGCCGTCGAGGAGCTCGCCCGGGCCAAAGCCCAGATTCTCGGGCAGATCGAAAAGCGTGTCGTGGGGCAGCGCGACGTGGTGGAGCACCTGCTCATCGCGCTCTTCGCCCGCGGCCACTGCCTCTTCGTGGGTGTGCCCGGCCTGGCCAAGACGCTGCTCATCTCCACCCTCGCGGACGTCCTCAACCTGTCCTTCAACCGCATCCAGTTCACCCCGGACCTGATGCCCTCGGACATCACCGGCACGGACATCCTGGAGGAGGACAAGGCCACCGGGCACCGCGCCTTCCGGTTCCTCAAGGGGCCGCTGTTCGCCAACATCATCCTCGCGGACGAGGTGAACCGCACCCCGCCCAAGACGCAGGCCGCCCTGCTGCAGGCCATGCAGGAGTACCGCGTCACCGCCGGCGGCCGCACCTACCCGCTGGAGCTGCCCTTCCTCGTCTTCGCCACGCAGAACCCCATCGAGCAGGAGGGCACCTACCCGCTGCCCGAGGCGCAGCTGGACCGCTTCATGTTCCTGGTGGACGTGGGCTACCCCACCGCCGAGGAGGAGGTGGAGATCGTCAAGTCCACCACGGGCGGCTCGCAGCCCAAGCTGGAGAAGATCCTCTCGCCCGAGCGGATCCTGGCGCTGCAGGAGCTGGTGCGCCGGGTGCCGGTGCCCGACCACGTGGTGCGGTACGCGGTGGAGCTGGTGCGGCACACGCGGCCCAAGGAGCCGGGAGTGCCGGAGTTCATTGCGAAGAACGTCTCGTGGGGCGCGGGGCCTCGCGCGAGCCAGTACCTGGTGCTGGCGGCCAAGGCACGGGCCATCCTGAATGGACGCTTCGTGGCCTCGGTGGAGGACGTGAAGGCGGTGGCCCGCCCGGTGCTGCGCCACCGCGTGCTGCCCAACTTCACCGCCGAGAGCGAGGGCACCACCTCGGTGAAGCTGGTGGACCAGCTCGTCGCACTGGTGAAGGGATAGCGCCCGCGCATGCTGCTGGACGCCCAGACACTGGCCCGGCTGCAGGGCGTGAAGCTGCGCGCCCGCGCGGTGATGGAGGGGGTGCTGTCCGGCCTCCACAAGAGCCCCCACCAGGGCCAGAGCGTGGAGTTCGCCGAGCACAAGGAGTACGCGCCCGGCGATGAGCTGCGCCACCTGGACTGGAAGGCCTACGGCAAGTTCGACAAGTACTACGTCAAGCGCTTCGAGCACGAGACGAACCTGCGCGCGGTGATGGTGGTGGATGCATCCGCCTCCATGGGCTACCGCAGCGGCGCGCTCTCCAAGCTGGAGGCCGCCACCACCCTGGCCGGTGCGCTGTGCTACCTGCTGGTGCGCCAGCAGGACGCCGCCGGCCTCGCGGTGATGACGAATGGCCGTTTCCAGGACGTGCCCCCGCGCGCCTCGGCCGGCCACCTCAACGTGTTGCTGGACGCGCTCGAGAACACCGCGCCCCACGGCGGCACGAATCTGCTCTCCGCCGCGGACCACCTCGCCGAGGTGCTCCCGCGCCGCTCCTCCGTCGTCGTGCTGTCGGATTTCCTCGACGAGAACCAGGACGCGCTCAAGCGGATATTGGCGCTGCGGCAGCGCAAGAACGACGTATCGGTGTTCCACCTGGTGGACCCGGCCGAGCTGACCTTCCCCTTCGATGACCCCACGCTCTTCCTGGACATGGAGGGCGAGGGCCGCATCGAGGTGAACCCGCGCGAAATCAAGGAGAGCTACCTGGAGGAGTTCGGAGCCTTCCTGACGAACGTGAAGTCGGCCTGCGCGGAGGCGGACGTGGACTACGAGCTGGTGCGCACCGACGAGCGGCTGGACGAGGTGCTGTTGCGCTTCCTGGGCAAGAGAGGGAGACGCCGGTGACGTTCGCACACCCGTGGATGCTGCTGGGCGCGCTGGCGGCCTTCATTCCGCTGCTCATCCATCTCTTCGACCGGCGGCGGCCGAGGCCCCACCCCTTCGGGCCCCTGGCCTTCGTGCTGCGCAGCCAGAAGCGCACCGCGAGCCGGCTCAAGCTCAAGCGGCTGCTCCTGTACGCGCTGCGCACGTTGATTCTGCTCGCGCTGCCGGTGGCGCTGGCGCGGCCGGAGCTGAAGCAGGACGCCGAGGCAGCCGCGGTGGTGAAGGGCCCGGCGGCCACGGCCATCGTGCTGGATGCCTCGCTGTCCATGCGCTGGTCGGACGGGACGTCGCTCTTCGAGCGCGGCCGGGACGAGGCGCGTGACGCGCTGGCGGACCTGCGGCCCGAGGAGCCGGCGACGGTACTGGTGTGCACGGGCTCGCCCCTGCCGCCCGCGGCGCCGAACTTCGACCGCTCGAAGCTGCGCCAGATGATTGACGAGGCGCAGCCGACGTACGGGGCGGCGGATTTGTCGCGATGCCTGGACCTGGCGGCGCGCTCGCTGGAGGAGAGTCCGGTGGCGGGCAAGCGCCTGGTGGTGGTGTCGGACCTGACGGCCGGCTCCATGCGCCTGGAGGCGCCGGTGCCCACGGTGAAGGGCCCCACGGGCGAGGCGGTGCGGCCCGAGGTGGTGCTGCGCGACGCGGCCAACGGAAAGGATGCCCTGCCCAACCACGCGCTGGTGGACCTGAAGGTGGAGCCCGCGCTGCAGGCCGGCCCGCGCGCCTTCCTCTTCACCTTCACGGTGAAGAACTTCTCGGACCAGCCACTGAAGGACCTGGAGGCGGCGGTGCGGGTGGGCGAGAGCACGGTGGGCAAGGGCTTCGTGGACGTGCCGGCGAATGGCACGGCGCAGAAGTCGCTGACGGTGCGCTTCCAGCAGGGAGGCACCGTGGTGGGCCAGGGGACGCTGACGCCGGACGGGCTGGCCGAGGACGACCGGCGGGCCTTCGTGCTGGCGGTGCCGAGGCCGTTGAAGGCGCTGGTGGTGAACGGCGCTCCTCATGCGACGCGCTACCGGGACGAGGCCTTCTTCATGGAGGCGGCGTTGTCGGCGCCGGGCTCGCCGGTGCAGGTGGCGTTGCGGGACGCGGCGGCCGGGTGGCGCGAGGATCTCTCGGGCTACGACCTGGTGTACCTGCTGAACGTGACGGCGCCGGAGGAGTCGGACGCGGAGAAGCTGCGCGCCTTCGTGGAGAACGGTGGAGGCCTCTTCGTCAGCGTGGGAGACCACGTGGACCCGGAGGCGTACAACACGAGGCTGGGCGCGCTGCTGCCGCGCAACCTGCGGTTGGTGCGCACCAGCGTGGAGCGTGACGACCCGGACGCGGAGGGCAAGGCGGCGAAACTGGCGCAGGTGAAGGTGGAGCACCCGCTCTTCGCGCCGTTCACGGGCCGCGCCGAGGAGGGCCTCGTGGGGGCCCGCTTCTACCGGTACATGCTGCTGGAGGCGGACGGGAGCGGAGCGGAGCAGGGCGCGAGCCAGGTGCTGGCCACGTATGAGGACGGTGCTCCGGCGGTGGCGGTGGCGCGGAGGGGCAAGGGCCGGGTGGCGCTGTTCACGAGCACGGTGGACCGGGACTGGAGCGACTTCCCCATCCGCACCAGCTTCCTGCCGCTGATGCAGCGGTTCGCGGCGTACCTTGCGGGCTCGCTGGAGGAGCGCGAGGAGCAGAAGGTGCGCGTGGGCGAGACGCTCTCACTGCGGCCCGAGGGCACGCAGACGGTGTCGGCGGTGAAGGCACCGGACGGCAAGGAAGTGCCACACAAGGCGCAGCCGGACGGCACGGTGCTGGTGGGTCCGGTGGAGCAGCCGGGGACGTTCTCGGTGTTGGGGGCGGACGGCAACGCGGTGCCCGCGCTGGCCTTCGCGGCGACGCTCGACCCGGCCGAGAGTGACTTGAGCCGGCTGCCGCAGGACACGCTGTCCGCGCACTTCGGCGAGGAGACGGTGAAGGCGTCGAGCTCGGACTCGGAGCGCCCGCCCGTGCCGCTGTGGACGTGGCTCATCGTGGCCGCGGCCCTGGCCTTCTTCTTCGAGGGCACACTGCTGCGCAAGTAGCTCCCTCTCCTTCTGGGAGAGGGTTGGGGTGAGGGTCTACCGCACTCCGAATCACGGGACCCGTTACAGTTCCGGGCTCCCGTGACCAGACCGCACCTGCGCCCATCACTCCTTGCTGCCGCCCTGCTGCTGTCCGCGTGCACCGCTACGTCCCCAGCGGTGCACCCGAGGGAAGGCGCGGAGCAAGCCGACCCCATCGCGTGCGAAGCCCCGAGCGCTGACCAGTGTGTCGTGCTCGCCTGCGATGAGGGCGAATGCGGCATCTTCAGCTGCGAAGACGTGGACCCGGAGGCCGTGGCGCATGCTCCGCTGGCACATGGTGCGGAGTTGGCACGCTATCGCCCTCCCATGCGCAGTCCCAGCACACATCGCAACTGGAGACGCGCGGGGCTGCGAGAGGATGCTCGGCCCCGGCTGACGTTCCATTTCCGTTACCGGCAGGGCTTCCTCCCGGCCTTTCCCCGGCTCGAAGGAACGCTGATCAAGCACCACCTGTTCCCCCAGGCACAGGAGTTCAGGCAATGGTTCAAGAACAGTGGCATTGACGTCCACGCATGGACGATGGCCATCCCGGAGCAGGTACACCTGCGCATTCATCGTGGCGCGAACGGCGGCCTGTGGAACACGGCATGGCGACAGTACATGAACGCGAACTTCGGCCTCAGAGTGCCTCGGGAGGAGATGATGCGCAAAGCCTTCGATCTGGCCTATCGCTTCGACATCGTTGGTCCCATCGTGCCTTATGGTCACCAGGTTGTATCGCCGGGCCCCCAGCTCTTCGCGGACTGACTGCTAAACGGGTTGGAGGAAGAGACACTTGAAGTTCTACGGAGTCACAGGCGACGAAGCTGCTCGCTACACGGGAAACCTGAACGCCGGACACAAGTGGAGCCTGCCCGGCGTGGACTGGGCCCACCCATGTCCGATCTGCCGCTTGGGGGGCGGTTTGGGTGGGCTTCACTATCCCTGCGTGGATATCTCCGCTCTCCCGGAGCGAGAGAAATTTCATGAACCCGAGCCGGTACCCTACGAAGAGTTCGTCCGGCTGCGTGAACTGGTGCGTCCACTCGCTCCCACGTGGGCCAGGCTGGAGCCGGGGGCGGCTTTTGGCCCGGTGGAAGGCTCAGGGCTGGGGTATTTTGGCCAGCTCTTCATGCAAAACCCCTGGACACTCTACGTGCGCCGCGAGGCACTGGAGCATTTGCATGCTGCTGGCATCCGCAGACTCCAGGGCTGCCCCGTCAAGGTCCGATTCCGGCAGAAGAACCATCCGGACCTACTGGAACTGCAACTGGAGTTGCACGGCCAGTTCCATCCCGAATGCATTCCGCCAACGCACAAGCCCCCCTGCCCCACCTGCGGTAGCCACCAGAACCCCCTCCCGAAGAAGTTCTGGCTCGACGCCTCCTCTCTCCCTCAGGACGTCGATGTCTTCCGCTTCCGCGATGCGCCGGGCTTCATCTTCGCCAGCGAGCGCCTGGTGGAAGCGGTGAAGCGCCTGGAACTCGACGGCGTGGTGTTCCGCGAAGCCGAGCTCCGCTGAGCAGGCCGCTCGAATCAGTGATGAGCCCCCAAGGAACTCTCCATGGGCTCGGGGGAAGGCACCGCCTCGCCGGTGCTCTCGTCGATTACCTGGGCCACGGCATCCTCGAACTCGTTCAACGGGCAGCTCTTGGAAAGCGTCATGCGGACACCGGGAAGCCGGGGGGCTCGCCGGGAACTGTGAAGGATGATGGGCACATCCTCGAGCCCCGGCTCGTGGAGCAGGCGCTGGCAGAGCTCGACGCCATCCATGCGAGGCATCATCCAGTCCGTTACGACCAGGTCCGGCCGCTGCTGGCGGGCCTTCTCCAGGGCCTCCAGGCCATCGTGCGCATGGATGACCTGGTACCCCATCACCTCCAATACGTCGGTATAGAGCTCTTGGAGATCTGGTTCGTCGTCGACCAGGAGAATCGTGCTCACGGTGGCATCCTCTCTTTCCGGAGCGGCTGATCTGGATGTCAATCTCGCGCCCCTCACTAGAGAGGAGTCGCCCTCATTTCAGGTGTGATGCGTCCAGGGCCGAGGTGCAATCATGAGCGGCCATGACCCTCGCCAGCCGCTTCCTCGCGCGTCTCCTCGCATTCCCTCCCGCGGACACCCATGACGTCCTCGTCGAGCGGGATGTCGAAGTGCCCATGCCCGATGGAGTCAAGCTGCTCGCCGACCGCTACGCCCCCCGCCAGGGCGGCAGGCTTCCGACGATCCTCGTCCGCTCGCCCTACGGCCGGCGCGGCTTCTTCGGTCTCCAGTACGGCCGGATCTTCGCCGAGCGCGGCTTCCAGGTGCTCGTCCAGAGCGTGCGCGGCACCTTCGGCTCGGGCGGTCAGCTCGACCCGTTCCGCAACGAGCGGGACGATGGGCTCGCCACCGTCGAGTGGATGAAGCAGCAGCCGTGGTTCTCGGGCGAGTTCGCCATGCATGGACCCAGCTACCTGGGCCTCGTGCAGTGGGCGGTGGCCCGTGAGGCGGGCTCCGGATTGAAGGCCCTGGTGGCCCACGAGACCGCGTCCGAGTTCCAAAGCCAGACCTACGCCGGTGGCGCCTACTCGCTCGACACCACGCTGTCGTGGGTCCATCTCGTCCGCACCCAGGAGAAGAAGGGACTGGGCGGCCTCATGGCCCGGCTCGGCGCGGCCCGCCAGCTCAAGCCGCTCTTCCAGCACCTGCCGTTGAACGAAGTGGACGCGCTGGCCACGGGCGAGCGGGTGCCCTTCTTCCAGGACTGGCTCGAGCACAGCGCACCAGACGACCCGTGGTGGAACCGCGCCAACTTCAGCGGCGCGCTCTCCGAGGTCTCCGCCCCGGTCCATCTGATTGGCGGCTGGTACGACATCTTCCTGCCCTGGCAGGTGAAGGACTACGCCGCGCTCCACAAGGCCGGGCGCGCTCCCTACCTGACCATCGGGCCCTGGACCCACGTCTCCGTCGAGGGCATGGCGGTCGCCGCGCGCGAGTCGCTGATCTGGCTCAAGGCCCACCTCCAGGGCGACCGGAGCCACCTGCGCGAAGCTCCCGTCCGCGTCTTCGTCATGGGCGCCAACACCTGGCGCGACTTCTCCGAGTGGCCTCCGCCAGGCATCCAGACGCAGCGCTGGCACCTGCAAACGGACCGGGGCCTCTCACCCGCCACACCCGCGGCCTCGGGGCCTTCTCGTTACCGTTATGACCCCGCCAACCCCACGCCTTCCCTCGGAGGCGCGCTCCTGACGAAGGAGGCGGGACCGCGCGACAACCGTGAGTTGGAGTCGAGGCCAGACGTCCTCACGTACACCAGCGCGCCCCTGGAGAAGGACCTGGAGGTCATCGGCCCCGTGCAAGCCGAGCTCTTCGTCCGCTCCAGCCTCCCGCACACCGACTTCTTCGCCCGGCTGTGCGACGTGGAGCCCTCGGGCAGATCCGTGAACCTCTGCGACGGGCTGCTGCGCCTCACCCCCGGCAAGCCCGCTCCCGATGCCGATGGCACCCTGCGCATCACCATCGACCTGTGGCCCACCGCCCACCGCTTCCTCAAGGGCCACCGCATCCGGCTCCAGGTCTCCAGCGGGGCGCATCCCCGGTTCGCCCGCAACCCCGGCACTGGCGAGCCGCTCGGCACCGCGAAGACGCTCGCCGCCGCCGACCAGGCCGTCTTCCACGACCCTTCACATCCCTCTGCCCTCCTGCTTCCCATCATGGGCGGGTGAGGGTGTCCCCCTCTTGTTGAGTTCCGGCCTCCACTCAACATCTTCCCGCCACGGTGGTTGCCGGAGCTCCAGGCAGGAGAAAAAGCTCCTGCCCCCATGAGGCGACGAGCCTCCAGGCAGGCCCTCCCTTTCCGGAGGCTTTCAGCAATGTGTTTCCTCCTCGCCAGACGAACGGCGTGAGAAGGTACGGCCCTATGAGCAACGCTCTCTACCGGGATTGTGCCCGGCTCTTCATGGTGGGCTTCCCCGGCCCCCGCATCGACGACGACTTCGCCGCGCTGATGAAGGACGGCATCTACGGCGCCATCCTCTTCAAGCGGAACGTGGGCACCGCCCAGGAGACGGCCGCCCTGTGCCGCGACATCAAGACGCGCGCGGGCCGGCCCTTCATCCTCTCGGTGGACCAGGAGGGCGGACGCGTGGCGCGGCTGCGCGGCGAGCCCTACACCGCCCTGCCCCCCATGCGCGAGCTCGGCCAGCGCGGCGACGTGGCCCTCGTGGAGCGCGTGGGCCGGCTGCTCGCGCACGAGCTGCGCGCCATCGGCTTCGACTGGGACTTCGCGCCCGTGCTCGACGTGGACACCAACGCCGCCAACCCCGTCATCGGCGACCGCAGCTTCAGCCGCGATCCGGACGAGGTGGCCCGCCTGGGTGTGGCCCTGGCTCGCGGCCTGGAAGCGGGCGGCGTGGCCTCGTGCGGCAAGCACTTCCCCGGACATGGCGACACCACCACGGACAGCCACCTGACGCTGCCCCGGCTGCCCCATGACATGGAGCGTCTGCGCCGCGTGGAACTGGTGCCCTTCCGCGCCTTCGCCCAGGCCGGGCTCGCCTCGCTCATGACGGCGCACGTGCTCTTCGACGCGCTCGACCCGAAGGTGCCCGCCACCATGAGCCACCGCGTGCTCGACGGCGTGCTGCGCAAGGAGATGGGCTTCGACGGCGTGCTGGTGAGCGATGACCTGGAGATGAAGGCCATCGCCGCCCACTACTCGGTGGAAGAGGCCACGGTGCAGGGCACGCTCGCCGGCGTGGACCTCTTCCTCGTCTGCCATCAGGTGGATGTGCAGCGGCGGTGCATCGAGGCACTGGTGCGCGCGGTGGAGTCCGGCCGCGTGCCCCGCTCGCGCATCGAGGAGGCCCACCGCCGCCTCGCCCGCCTCGAGGCGCGCTTCGCCCACGGTCCCGAGGACCGGCTGGCCACCCTCGGCGACGCCGAGCACCGGTCGCTCGCCGAGGGGCTCGCCAGCGGCTTCAATGGGAAGGACCCCACCGAGGTCATGCTGGCGTCCCGGTAGTTCCCTCCCGGGCCTTCCGCCTACTTCGTGGGGACGTCTCCGGACGCGTCATCCACGTCCATGCCGGCGCCACCCGTGCCCGCGTCCGCCGGGCCCGGCGTTCCCGCATCGCGGGCCATGGTTCCGCCCTTGGCGCCATGGGTTCCGCCGGTCCCGGAGCCGCCCATGCCTTCCTGGCCCTCCATGCCCGCGCTGCCCGCGCCACCGGTCCCCATCTGCTCCTGGGTGCCGGTGTCCGCCCCCTGATTCGTGTCCGCGCACGCCGGGAACAGCAGCGACGCCGAGGCCAGGGTCCCCACCACCAACCACTTGCGAATGCTTCCGCGCATGTTCGTTCCTCACTCACGGGCGAACGTCACCGCCGGCCCGGGGTCCATGAATGAATGGGTTGTGAAGCCAATGCTCGCGGCAGGGCGCTCCTGAGGTGCCGCTCCCATCCGGCACCGCGAGGATGCTCCTGACGCGAGATGGTCTACTTGCCGCGCGAGTCGCGTCTGGCGGGGGGCGTGTTGGGGTCCGTCGGCCGGTCATTGCCCACGTTGCCCTGCGAGGCGGGAAGCTCGCGCGACGGAGCGATGACGCTGCCCTCCGTTCCCAGCTCCTCGTACAGCGGACCGCCCTCGGGGCCCTGGGCGGGCGGAGTGGAGCCGCTGCCGCCCACGGCGCCTCCCTGCGTCTCGAGCAGGGCCCGCTCTCCGGGGTCCAGCAGGAGGGACCGGCCCTGGGTGCCCTGCGCCTCGGGCGTCCGGGGATCGATGCTGGTGGGGATGTCCTGGATGGTGCCGTTGTAGCCACTCTGCGCCGGGCTCCGCGCGAAGCCGGGAGCGACCTCGTAGGTCCCCTGCTGCGGAAGAGAGCCACACGCCGAAACCAGCCACGAAGCCGAGGCCAGCACCCCCAACACCATCCACCGCTTGAAACCGCTGTCGTGCATGTCCGTCTCCCGGGAACACGTCTGGCGCTCGCGCCGCTCGCGAGGTGCGAGGGCGGAGCAGCCGCGCCTTCAGGGATGGGCACCCGGAGGCTTCCGGGCTACCAAGCGGGTCTCTGTCGAGCGCCCGCCCGCCCGGCTGCTCTCCAGCGTGGGTACCGGGCCCGCGCTACTGGTCATCCGGAGCCGGAGGCTGCCCGATCTGCCCCTTGGGGGACTGCTGGCCTTCGCTCGCGGGCTCGTTGGGGAGTGACGGAGCGGACCCTGGCCGCTCCTGTGGCGCGAAGGAGCTCGACGCGGTGGAGACGGACGTGGCGCGGCCGGAGCCCAGCTCCACGCTCTGGATGCCCTGAACCCAGACACCGCGGACGGCTTGCAGCGGCTTGCCCGTCCCGAGCTCCATCGCCACCTGCGCATCGAGCCGGGGCGGAGGATAGGGGACGCGCATGTCCTGCTTCAGCCAGAGGTTCTCCTGCCCCTGGATGGCTGGCTGCTCGTTGTCTCCGGACCGGGCATCCGCTTCACCGGCTCCGCCCGTGCCCCGCGCCTGCTCGGTGGTCTCGAACAGCGTGGCGCTCGTGCCGATGTTGGAATGCTCCCGGGCCGCCGCGTCCTGGTCCTGCGCCTGCTTGGAGTAGTAGTCCTCCTGGGCCGTCAAGGACCACACGCGTCCGTAGTCGTAGGGGTTGTTCCCGCACCCGGCGAGCAGCGCCACCCCGGAGAACCCGCCGAGCAGCGCCAGCTTCATCCCCGTCTTCCGCATGACCGCCTCCCTGTCGTCGTGCCTTGCCTAGGACAGGGGTGGGCATGCACGGGAAGGACGGGTAGCCGCGAGCAGGCCGCCGAGGGCTGCTTGCTCGCGTGCACACGGACGGAGGCACCGGCTTGAACTCGGGGAGCGTGGCACCCTCACCCCGTCCCTCTCCCGGAGGGCGAGGGGAAATATGCTCGCTCCGTCGCCAGGGGACTACCGGCGCGCGGCGGTCTTCTTGGCCGCGGTCTTCTTCGTCACGGCCTTGCCCGCGGGCGCCGCCTTCTTCGCCACGACCTTCTTCGCGGCACTCTTCGATGCCGCCTTCTTCGCCGGCGCCTTCTCGCCTGCATCCGGCTCCCCGGAGCCGCCACCCTTCAGCGACTGGAGGATGTCCTTCACGTGGCCATCCACCTTCACCTTGGGCCACACCCGGGCCACCTTGCCCTCGGTGTCGATGAGGAAGGTGGCGCGCGTCACGCCCAGGAACTTCCGGCCGTACAACGACTTCTCGCCCCACACGCCGTAGGCGTCGCACACCTGGCGCTCGGTGTCCGCCAGCAACGGGAAGGGCAGCGAGAACTTCGTGGCGAACTTCTGGTGGCTCTTCGTGTCGTCCGGCGACACGCCCAGCACCACCGCCCCGGCCGCCTCCAGCGCCGAGTGCTCGTCACGGAAGTCGCACGCCTCCCGCGTGCAGCCCGGGGTGTCATCCTTCGGGTAGAAGTAGAGGACGACGTTCTTGCCCCGCAGCCGCGAGAGCTTCACGTCGTTGCCGTTCTGATCCTTCAGCTGGAAATCGGGAGCCGGGTGGCCTGTCTGGGGAATGGGCATGGGTGCCCGCTTGGATAACCCATCCATCCATCTTCGCAAGCCCCACTTTTCCGGTCACCTTCCTCCGTCCGTCTCCCCAGGGTGTCCGGAGTGGTCGTGCGGGTCGAGACCCTGCTCGTCCAACGAGTGGGACCCTCCGTCTGGCACGCCGGGCCTCGACAACGGCCGGCGCGGCAACGGGGTGGTCCGCAGTTCCTTCAGCCAGGACAGCCGCCGCTGGGCCTCGGCGTAGGCCTTGGAGCCCGGTGGTATCAATTCCAGTTCGCCGATGACGGCGTCCCAGGCCATGTCCTTCGGGGGAACGCCGCGCTCGAC
Source organism: Archangium sp. Cb G35 (assembly GCF_001896145.1). Taxonomy (NCBI): domain Bacteria; kingdom Pseudomonadati; phylum Myxococcota; class Myxococcia; order Myxococcales; family Archangiaceae; genus Archangium; species Archangium sp. Cb G35. The sequence continues at coordinate 320,044 of NZ_MPOI01000013.1, read as the reverse complement.
CAACTCGGCCTGCTTCCTCTCGGCGCTCGCGAGCAGCCCCGGCCCCGCGTCCCGGTTCCAGGGGTTGCAGGCCCCCAGGGTCAGCAGGACGCCCAACACCAGGGGAACCACGGCTCGGCGGCTTCGGTAGATGGGAGACACGTGCAACCCTCCTCCTGCTGGCCTCGGACACGAAGGGGGGCTAGGGTGCTCCCCCGTGTCGCCCCTCTTCTTCGCATTCCTGTTCGGTCTGGGCCAGGGCCTGCTCCACGCGGTGGGGCCGGACCACTGCGCCGCCATGGCCACGCTCGGCACCCTGGGCCCCTCCCGGCGCCGTGCCACCTTCCTCATCGCGCTGCGCTTCGCCATCGGCCACGCGGCCGTGCTCGGCGGCATCGCCACCTTCTGCCTCCTGGCCGGCGTGGGCCTCTCCGAGACCTTCGAGCGCTGGGCGGAGATCTTCGGCGGCGCCGTGCTGGTGGCCCTCGCCGTCACCGCCTTCCTCTTCCCCAACGTGCTGCGCCACGGCCACCCCCACCTGCCCGGCCACACGCATGAGCCCCACTCCCACATGCACGACCAGGTGAGCACCGCCGCCGGTGCCCTCATGGCCGTCAGTGGTGTGCGCTCGCTGCTGCTCGCCCTGCCTCCCCTGCTCGTGGGCGGCAGCATGCAGTCCTCCGGGTGGACATACCTCCCCGGCTTCGCGCTCGGTATCCTCGTGGGCATGGGCGCGGTGGGCCTCGTCTTCGCCGAGGGCCTCTCCCGCATGGGCACCACCGTGGCCGAGCGCCTCCAGCGCTTCGTGGCCGGCGCCTCCGCTGTGCTCGGCATGTTCTGGATCGTCAGCCGCCTCTGAGGCGGGCGACGACCCTCACCCCCCGCCCTCTCCCAGGGGGAGAGGGGGCATGCGCGACCCTACTGCTGGGTGCGGGGCTCGAGGATGCCCAGCGACATCATCGACACCAGGAAGCCATAGACGATCTGCTCGGGACGGTTGGCGTACGCCAGCAGCTCGCCCACGGTGCGGTTGCCGTCGATCTTCGGCAGCAGCTCCGCTTCCCACCGCTCCAGCTCCACCTCGTGCAGCTGGTAGGCCGGGGCCACCGCGGGGATGAGCCGATCCTCGGGCCGCAGCATCCGCCGCAGGCGCTCGGGCTTGTAGAGCTTCTTGATGCCGCGGACGATGAGGTTCGCCGGGTGCACGTCCAACTTGATGGACTCGGCGGCGGCCTTCTCCTTGAAGCTCATCACGTAGGTGCCGTCTTCCCACGAGAAGAGCGAGTAGATGATGGCCTTCACCTGCTGGCCCACGTAGTACAGGCGCTCGGTGTCCTTGAGCAGGCTGCGCTCCACCAGGATGTCGCCGGTGCGCCGGTTGTTCGCCGCGGCCACCGCCGCCGCGTCCTCGAGCTGCTCGGGTTTGATCTTCCCCACGCGCACGAGGAACTGGCCGAAGCGGTCCGCCAGCAGGTTGGAGAGGGCGAACACCGGGGTGCCGCGCTCGAAGTAGACGACCTTGCGCACCTTGCCGCGCTGCACGCCCAGCTCTCCCGTCTCGCGCGACAGGTAGAAGGCGGTGAGGAGCGAGGGCAGGTTGTCCTTGAGCTCGCCGCGGCGCTGGCCGGGACCTCCGGCGCCCACGGGCAGCGGATCCGGCGGACGGCCCGGCACGGGCGGGCGCACCAGGGTGGCCGCCACCTTGTGCAGCGGGGTGGCCGTGAGGTTGGCGCCGCGGATTTCGGCGGTGAGGTTGTCGCCGCCCGTCACCTTGATGCGGCCCGTCAGCTCCAGCGCGTCCTGGGGACCCTCCTCCTCGACGTCGATGTCGAGCTCCACGTCGAAGGAGTCCTCCAGGGAGGAGGCGGTGGGGGCCTGCTTCTGGACGGGCACCAGCTTCTGCACCGCCTCCAGCAGCTTGGCGGCCTCGAAGGGCTTCTCGAAGTAGCCGGCGGCCGCGTACTTCTGCCGGGCCTCCATGGCGTGCTTGCCGCCCTTGAAGACGCCGGTGATGAAGATGAGCGGGAGCTGGGGCTGATCCTTCCGGAGCGCGTCCGCCAGGTGGTAGCCCATCATGTCGGGCAGAAGGATGTCGAGCACGGCCACCGCGGGGGGTTGGGCGCGCGAGACCTCGACTGCCTGCTTGCCCTTGGTCGCGCCCACCACCTCGTAACCCGCATCTTCGAAGAGCTGGGTGAGGAGCGTGAGGAGCTCCTGATTGTCATCGACGACGAGGATTCGGGGAGCCATCGCGCGCACACCCTAGCCAAAAGCCCGCCACTTCGTAAGAGCTTGATGAAGCGGAGGATGCATCCCGGCGTCCGGGCGGATAGGTTGGAGCGCCCCCTCCGTGCCGGAATGCACCCCATGAAGTCCTCCCATCCCACCCGCCGCATCGTGTCGTGCCTCGCCCTCTCCCTGGCCCTGCTCGTTCCCCTGGGAGTCCACGCCCAGCAGGACGCGGGCACCCGGGACGCGGGCAGCGTGTATGACGTCCCGGACGCCTCGGTGGGAGGAGGTGGCGCGGACCGGGACAACCCGGAGGAGGATGACTCCACGGGCCGGCCGGGAGGCGCCTGCCGCAGCGGCAATGACTGCGCGGCGCGCTTCAGTTGCACCCAGGGTATGTGCCGCTACACGGGCATCCGTCAGGCGGACCGGGTGGGCTGCCTGTTGGGCCCCGAGGACTCCCTGGCGGTGGCGGGCCTGGGGTTCGGACTGGTGCTGGTGGCGCGGCGGCGCCGCCGGGAGGGACGATGAGGCTCGGACTCAAGGCGGACAACCTGCTGGAGCGGGTGGCGGACTGGTTCAACCTGGCGCCCCAGCCGCTGGCGCACGCCTTCTTCGGGATGATGGCCTCGCGCACGCTGATGGCCGGGGAACGGCTGGGCGTGTTCGCGGCGTTGGCGGAGGGCTCGGCCACGGTGGAGGAGCTGGCGGCGCGGCTGAAGCTGTCGCCCGAGGGCACGCGCGCGCTGCTGGAGGCGCTGGAGGCGTGCGACGCGGTGGAGCGCAAGAAGGGCCGCTACCGGATGGCGGACCGGGCCCGGCGCTGGCTGGACCCGCGCTCGCCGCAGTACGTGGGCGGCTTCCTGGACTTCAACTACACCCAATGGGAGTGGTGGAGCCACATGGAGGAGGCCGTGCGCACGGGCGAGTCGGTGGACATCCACCGCTTCGCCCCGGATGACCCGCGCTGGAAGGCCTACATCCATGCCATGCACCAGATGGCGCGGCTGTCGGCGCCCGAGGTGGTGCGCTCCATTCCCCTGCCCCGGGGCGCGCGGCACGTGCTGGACCTCGGAGGGGCTCACGGATGGTTCGCCGCGGAGCTGTGCCGCCGCAACCGGGGGGTGAAGGCCACGGTGCTGGACCTGGAGGGCAGCGTGCGGGTGGGGCGCGAGCTCATCGCCCAGGCCGGCCTGTCGCACCTGGTGACGCACCAGGAGGGGGACATCCTCACCTCGGAGCTGGGGGGGCCCTATGACGGGGTGCTCCTCTTCCAGGTGATGCACCACCTGTCGCCCGCGCAGAACGTGGCGCTGCTGCGCCGGGTGCGCACCGCGCTCACGCACAAGGGGACGCTGGCCGTGCTGGAGTACCTGCGCGAGGACGAGGAAACGCCGCCGAGCGCCGCCCCGCTCATCGGCCTGCACTACTTCCTCACCTCGAAGGCGGCGGCGTATACCCCGGCGGAGATGGAGGGCTTCCTGGACGACGCGGGCTTCCGCATCGAGAGCACCCGGCCCATGCGCCACGTGCCGCTGCAGACGCTGGTCATCGCCCGTCCCGAGTGAGCATGGCCTCGTCCACCCCTTCCCCGGACATGCGCCCCATTGCCGTCGAGCTGGATGGGGTGCTGGTGCGCACGGACACGCTGCACGAGGGCCTGCTGCGGCTGCTCAAACTCCAGCCGTACCTGGCCCCGGCGGTGCTGGCGTGGAGCCTGCGGGGCCCCTCCTTCCTCCGGGCCGAGGTGGCGCGGCGGGTGGAGCTGGACGTGGCGCTGCTGCCCTATGACGAGGTGCTGCTGTCGCACCTCTCCGAGGAGAAGGCGCGGGGCCGCCGGGTGGTGCTGGCCACGTCCGCGGACCGGAAGGTGGCGGAGGCGGTGGCCGCGCACCTGGGCCTCTTCGACGCCGTCCACGCCCGGGGCGAGCCCTTCACCGAGCCCCACGAGGAGGCACGCCGCACCGCGCCCTCCAAGCCGCTCGGGCGCACGCTGCTCAAGGCGCTGCGGGTGCACCAGTGGGCCAAGAACATCCTCCTCTTCGTCCCGCTGCTGGCCGCGCACAAGGCGCTCGACGCGCCGCTGCTGGTGCAGGCCGTGCTGGGCTTCGTCTCCTTCAGCCTGTGCGCCTCGAGCGTGTACGTGCTGAACGATCTGTTGGACCTGGACTCGGACCGCAAGCACCCCACCAAGCGGCGGCGGCCCTTCGCCTCGGGAGACCTGCCGGTGAGCGCGGGCCTGTGGCTGGCGCCCCTGCTGCTGGGCTCCGGCGCGGCGGTGGCGCTGCTGCTGCCGCGTGCCTTCCTGGCCCTGCTCGCCACCTACTACGCGGTGACGCTGGCGTACTCGTTCCACCTCAAGCAGGTGATGATGCTGGACGTGCTGGTGCTCGCCGGTCTGTACACGGTGCGCATCTTCGGCGGCTCGCTGGCGGTGGGCGTCCCCACCTCGAGCTGGCTCTTCTCCTTCTCCATGTTCCTCTTCCTCTCGCTCGCGCTGGTGAAGCGGCTGAGCGAGGTGCGGCGGCTGCGGCAATCCAACGAGTCCGCCGCGCCGGGCCGGGGATACGTGGCCGGGGACTACGAGCAGCTCGCCATCCTCGGGGTGTCCAGTGGCTACCTGTCCGTGCTGGTGCTCGCGCTCTACATCACCAGCAAGGAAGTGACGGTGCTCTACCTGTCCCCGGAACGGCTGTGGCTGCTGTGCCCGGTGATGCTGTATTGGGTGGGCCGGGTGTGGCTGCTGGCCCACCGCGGCCTGGTGAATGAAGACCCGTTGGTCTTCGCGTTGAAGGACAAGGTGAGCTACGTGGTGGGGCTCATCGCCATGGGCGTGCTGCTGGCCGCGACATGAGGGAGTCCATGAAGAAGGTCATCGTCCTCGGCGCCACGAGCGCCATTGCTCAATCCACGGTGCAGCTGCTGGCGGCCCGGGGTGCGTCCCTCTACCTGGTGGGCCGCAATCCCGAGCGGTTGCAGGCCACCGCCAACGAGGCGCGCGCGAAGGGCGCCGCCAGTGTGCACACCGAGGCGCTGGACCTGGACGACCTCGCCCAGCACGAGGCGCTGGTGGAGCGCGCGGCCACGGCGCTCGGAGGCCTGGACGGGGCACTGCTCGCCCATGGGATTCTCGGCAACCAGGAGGCCGCCCAGCGCTCGTACGCGGAGGCGGAGAAGGTGCTGCGCACCAACTTCCTGAGCGCGGTGTCCCTGCTGACGCCGCTGGCCAACCGCTTCGAGGCGCAGAAGGCGGGCACCCTGGTGGTCATCTCCTCGGTCGCCGGAGACCGGGGGCGGCAGAGCAACTACGTGTACGGCGCCTCCAAGGGCGCGCTGAGCGTGTTCCTCCAAGGGCTGCGCAACCGGCTGGCGCGCTCGGGCGTGGCGGTGGTGACGGTGAAGCCGGGTTTCGTGGACACGCCCATGACGGCGGACATGAAGAAGAACGCCCTCTTCGCCACCCCGGACAAGGTGGCCCGGGGCATCGTCCGCGCGGCCGACGCGCGCAAGGACGAGGTGTACCTGCCCGGCTTCTGGGCCCCCATCATGTTCGCCATCCGCGGCATCCCCGAGCGCGTCTTCAAGCGCATGAAACTGTGACGCCCGGTATGGCCTCCCGGTCCGGGTAACGGGCGGGCAGGCAGCCACCCTACCTGTCACGGCGGGCCGGCACCTCCACCTCCGGCCCTCCTCCCGGGCCCTTCGCGCCACGGGGGGGTGGAAAGGTGATAGCGTCCAGGTCTCGAACATGGCGATCTTCAAGTCGTCGAGCAACAGCTCCCTGCCCAGCCGCATCGACGCGCTCATGCGCGCCTGCGCACTGCCCCTGGCCCCCTTCGTGGCCTACCTGCTGGGCATGGTGCTTGGACTCGAGGGCGATCAGGTCTCGCGCGCGCTCCTCTGGCTGCTGCCGCCGACGCTGCTCCTCTTCGCCGTCCTCTGCCCGCTGATCATCATCAACACCTTCGTCGGCACCGCACTGCGCGTGAACCCCGGGGAGCGGCCCGGGCTGCGGCTGGTGCGCATCCTCAAGCTGCCCTGGCGCCTGGCCTTCTACAACCTGGTGGGCACCTACGCCGCCGGCGCCGCCTTCTTCAGCACCGGCGTCTGCCTGTGGTTCGGCAAGGATCTCAAGCTGGCCGTCTGGGGTGGCCTCGTCGGCCTCGCCGTCGGCGTCCTGCTGGCCTTCCCCGCCGGCATCGTCATCGAACGCTGGGTGCAGCCGCTGGCCCTCGAGGAGCAACAGCGCCACCCCCACCTGCGCGTCATCAGCGGCGGCTTCTTCTGGGTGCGCCAGTCCTGGTTCCTCCCCTACGCCTTCGCCGTCTGCGTGCTCTCGCTCATCGTCCTGGGCGGCGTGGCCGTGGCCGTGCAGTCCAACAACGTGCAGCGCCGCTACATCGAGGACCTCCAGGCCGCCGGCCAGCACCAGGCCGCCCTGATGATGGAGGGCATGTCCTCCTCGCTCCTCGAGGAGCTGAGCGTGCCCGTCGCGGTGCTCGCCCTCCTGTTGCTCACCATCCCCACCGTCTCCGCGTGGATGCTGGCCCGCCGCCAGGAGCGCGGCTCCCTCTCCGTGCTGGAGGCCATCGAAGGCCTCTCCGTGGGCAAGGTGCGTCCGCCCCAGTGGGTGTCCACCGATGAGATCGGCGACCTCGCCTTCGGCCTCAATTCCATCGTCCTGCAACTGAGCGCCCTGCCCCGCAACCTCCAGCAGTCCGCCAACCAGCTCGTGGAGGCCGGCGCCACCCTGCGCCACGCCAACGAGGCCCAGCGCCGCGCCCTCACCACCCAGGCCACCGCCATCCAGGAAACCAACGTCACCGCCCAGGAGATCAAACAGACCTCCGACCTCACCGCCCAGCGCGCCCAGGCGGTGCTCAACGTGGTGCGTCACGCCGAGGAGCTCAGCCGCGCCGGCACCCAGGCCATCGAACAGACCATCGCCGGCTTCAGCGCCATCCGCGACTCGGTGTTCGCCATCCGCGGCAAGATGGAGCGCCTGCAGGCCAGCGCCGTGCAGATCGGCGAAATCACCCAGACGGTGAAGGACCTGGCCGACCAGTCCAACATGCTCGCGCTCAACGCCGCCATCGAGGCCGTGCGCTCTGGCGAGCACGGCAAGGGCTTCGGCGTGGTGGCCCGTGAAATCCGCAACCTCGCGGATCAATCCATCCGCTCCACCACCCGCATCAGCAACATCCTCGACGAGGTGGGCAACGCCATCGGCGACGCCGTGGCCATGACGGACGTGAGCGCCGCCCAGGTCGAGGGCGGCCTCGGCAAGGTCAAAACCTCAGGCGACAGCCTCCGCCAGCTCTCCCTCATGGTGAACGAGAGCGCCTCGGCCGTGACTCAAATCACCGTCGCCGTGAGCCAGCAGAACGCCGGCTTCGCTCAAATCTTCAACGCCATCGCCGACCTGTCGCGCAGCATGGACCAGGCCATGGAGCGGCTGGAGTCCACCCAGGAGGCCGCGGACACCCTCCAGAAGGTCTCCAACCAGGTCAGCCAGGTCGCCGGCCAGTACCACGTCGAATAGCCCCCTCCCCGGAGTACAGGTCTTCCCGGGCTTTTCGTTCTTTCCCGTGATGTACAGGATGCATCTGTCTACACCGGACTACCCCCGCCGTCGGGGCTCCGAGGGTGACACGTCGCGTCAGATTTTCTTATTCCAGGCGTGCACGAAAATTACAGGTTGACCAAATACCGTAGCACCCTGTAATCTGCAGTCATCGTCGCAAGGGGGGCCACCAGCTGACTCGCCCCGAGCGGGAGGTCCACATGCACCGGCAGGAGATTCTCGACCACGTCCGCAACATCATCCTGGCGACCAACCAGGGCCTGTTCCCGGACGACGTGAGCGAGTTCGCATCCATGACGTATGATCTGGGCATGGATTCCTTCCATCTCGAGTCGATGATCTCCCGGCTCAAGGACGAAGTGGCCGACATCGAGTTCACCCCCTGGTACATCAAGGCGTCGCGCCGTGGGCATGACACGGTGGGCAGCATGGTGGACTTCATCGACGAGCGGATGGTGCGCGACGTCCCCGCCGAGCTGCCCGAGGGCCGCGCCACGCACCTCTCCAACTCCGGGCCGGCCGGGCTGGACGTGGAGGTAGCATGAGCCGGGCAGCGCCCCTGCGTCCCACGCTGCTGTCCATCGCCTCGGCCACGCCGCCGCTCTCCCTCACCCAGGAGGAGATGTACGAAGGGCTGCTCAAGCACTGGTACAAGGACCTGCCCAACTCCGAGCGGATGATCAAGAACACGGGCGTGCGCCGGCGCCACTTCGCGTGGGACCCGCGCGTGGAGTTCAAGGACGGCAACCGCGGCATCAGTGACCGCGTGCGCGTCTTCGAGCGCGTGGGCCTGGAGATCACCAGCCAGTCCGTGGAGAAGGCCCTTGGGAACCTGGACCGTTCCAAGGTGGGCGCCTTCACCATGACCACCAACTCGGGCTACTCGGGCCCGGGGTTGGATCTCTTCACCGCGAAGAAGCTGGGGCTCAAGTCCAGCATCCGCCGCACCTTCGTGGGCCACATGGGCTGCTTCGCGGCCTTCCCGGTGCTGCGCACGGCCATGGACAGCATCGCCGCGCGCCCGGACGAGTACGTCATCGCCAACGCCTCCGAGTTCAGCTCGCTGCAGTTCCGCAATGACGCGGACCCGGAGCAGGCCGTCATCATGGGCCTGTTCGGGGACGCGGTGTGCTCGCTGGTGATGGGCAGCGCCCCGGACGGCGAGGGCGTCCAGTTCATCCGCTCCCACACCGAGCAGCTCTACGAGACGAACGAGCTGATGGGCTGGCACATGTACACCGACGGGTTCAAGATGACCCTGTCGCCGTACGTGCCCTTCGTGCTGGCCGAGCACATCGACGCCTTCCTGGAGAAGCTGCTGGGCCCGGAGAAGCTGGGCAAGGCGGACATCAAGCACTGGCTCATCCACCCGGGCGGGCCCAAGATTCTCGAGGCGATTGCCCGGCAGCTGAAGCTGGACAAGTCGGCCATGCGCGCGAGCTGGCACGTGCTGAGCGAGTACGGCAACTGCGGCTGCGTCACGGCGCTGCTGGTGCTGGAAGAGGCGTTGAAGACGGACAAGCCCCAGCGCGGCGAGTACGGCGTGATGATGGGCTTTGGCCCCGGCCTCACCGTCGAGGGCATGCTGGTCCGTTTCTGAGTCCAGGCAGGATCTCCACCGCCGGTTCTTCACCGCCGGTTCTTACCGGGAGTCAGACAGCGATGAGCCAGGAACCGCTGCGCCGCCAGACGGGGTCCGTGCAACTGGGCCCCGGCGTGGGGCGCCACCCCAGCCGTGAGATTTCCCAGCGGGGGCCCACCCGTGCCCACGTGGCGCCGGTGCAAACGCTCGGCGAGGCCGTGGCGCACTGGGCGCGCACCCGCCCCTCGCAGCCCCTCTTCTACTTCGCGGACCTGGAGGAGAAGCTCACCGTCCTCACCGCGGCGGACCTGCACCACAACGCACTGCGCATCGCCGCCAACCTGCACGCGCGCGGCGTGCGGCAGGGCGACAAGGTGGTGCTCTCCTTCGACACCAGCCCCGAGTTCCTCGAGAGCTTCTTCGCTTGCGGCCTGGTGGGCGCCACGCCCTGCCTCATCGAGCTGCCCTCCTCCAAGGTGTCCGTGCGCGCCTGGGGCGAGCGGCTGCGGGTGAAGCTGCGCCTGCTGGAGGCGCGGGCCATGCTCATCGACCCGGACTTCGCGGACCTGGCACACGAGGCCCTGTTGGATCCGGCGTCCGACGGAGCCCTCTTCGTGGCCACCGTGAAGGAGCTGTCCGGCGAGGCCGCGCCCTTCGAGCCGCCCACCTCCAACGCCGACGACACCGCCTTCATCCAGTTCACCTCGGGCACCACGGACGCGCCTAAGGGCATCCAAATCTCCCACCGCGCCCTGTTCGCCAACTGCGCGGCCATGGGGGAGATCAGCCAGTGGGACTCGGATGACCTGATGGTGTGCTGGCTGCCGCTGTTCCATGACATGGGACTGGTGGCCTCCACCCTGGCCTCCTTCGTCCACGGGATTCCCACGGCGCTGCTGCCGCCCTTCGGCTTCCTGCTCAAGCCGGCGCGCTGGCTGTGGACCATCCACTACTTCCGCGCCACCTCGTCCTTCGCGCCCAACTTCGCCTACCAGCTGTGCGTCAAACGCATCAAGGACGCGGAGCTGGAGGGTCTGGACCTCAGTGCCTGGGAGCGGGCCTACAACGCCGCCGAGTTCATCCACGCCGACACCGTGCGCCACTTCACCGAGCGCTTCCAGCCCCACGGCTTCGAGCCGGACACCTGGCGGCCCGCCTACGGCATGGCGGAGATGGTGGTGGGCATCTCCATCCGCGACCGGAACGATCCCGTCCGCCTGGAGACCATCTCCCGCTCGGCGCTGGCCTCACGGCGGCAGGCCGTGCCCGTGCACGAGAGCGGCCCGGACGCGCTCACCGTGCTCAGCGTGGGCCGGGTGCTGCGCGGCATCGACATCCGCATCGTCGACGACGAGGGCCGCGCCCTGGGCGAGCGCCACGAGGGCGAAATCCTCCTGCGTGGCACGTCCCTCTTCGGCGGCTACTTCAAGAACCCGGAGGCCACTGACGCCGTGCTGCGCGACGGCTGGCTGCACACCGGGGACCTGGGCTACCTCGCCGACGGCCAGCTCTTCATCTGCGGGCGCAGCAAGGATCTCATCATCAAGGCGGGCGAGAACCACCACCCGTACACCATGGAGAGCGCCGCCGCCCAGGTGACCGGGGTGCGCGCCGGCTGCGTGGCCGCCGTGGGCGTCAACAACCTCCAGACGGGCACCGAGGACATCGTCATCCTCTGCGAGACCACCGAGACCAAGCCCGAGGTGCTGCGCCAGCAGTGCAAGCACGTGGAGGAGATGGTCTACCAGGGCTCCGGCGTACGCCCCAACCGCGTCGTCCCCGTGGCCCCCCACACCATCCCCAAGACGACCAGCGGCAAAATCAAACGCGCCTACATCCGGCAGAACATCGAGGCCTTCGACAACCTCTCCCTGCTGGTGACGCCGCCCGCCCGTCAGTCCATCGTCCACTGACCCCCACCCCAGCTTCCCGATGGGCCAACGCCGGTGCGCCTCGAGCGCTCCGGCGTTTCGCTTTTCGTGCGTCCTCCTTCACCCCAGGTCTCGCGTCTCCCCCGAATTACGCCTTCCTCCCGGTTCGCGGACACCTCCCCACATCCATGGAACTAGAACATTCCAGAAAAGTCGCCTGCCCCCTTGCTTGTCTCTTTTTCTTGGAATATAAAACTGGAGAACTTTTCCCGAGGAGCTGGAAATGTCCCGTAGCGTCATCTCGATGGGTGGCAAGTTCGCGGTCGTCGTGGGTGCGGTCCTCGCCCTGGGTGGTTGCACCAGCGCCGAGCAGAAGCCGGCCGAGGAGCAGCAGCCCACGGAGCAGGCCACCAAGAGCGGCTGCGCTACCGTGGACCTCACGGAGGCCGAAAAGGCCACGGTGGAGCAGGCGATTTCCGGCCGCGTGAAGGCCGCCGCCCGCGCCAACGGCTCGGTGAACATCAAGGTCTACTGGCACGTCATCAACAACGGCACGGGCATCGCCAACGGTGACATTCCCCAGACGCAGATCGACTCGTCGATCGCCGTGCTGAACGACGCCTACCGCAACACCCCGTTCACCTTCACCCTCGCGGGCGTGGACCGGACCACCAACTCCACCTGGTACGGCTGCGCCGGTGGCGGCTGCGAGACGAAGATGAAGAACGCGCTGCGCATTGGCGGCGCGGGCGACCTGAACGTCTACTCCAACAACATGGGCCGCGGCCTGCTGGGCTGGGCGACCTTCCCCTCCAGCTACGCTTCCAGCCCGAAGATGGACGGCGTGGTCATCCTCTACAGCTCCGTGCCCGGCGGCACCGCGGCCCCCTACAACCAGGGCGACACCCTCACCCACGAGGTCGGTCACTGGGTGGGCCTGTATCACACCTTCCAGGGTGGCTGCGCCGAGCCGGGTGACTACGTGAGCGACACCGCAGCCGAGGGCTCCGCCGCCTATGGCTGCCCGACGGGCCGCGACACCTGCTCCACCGCCGGTCTGGACCCCGTCACCAACTTCATGGACTACACGGACGACGCCTGCATGAACACGTTCTCCGCTGGCCAGGCCAACCGCGCCGACTCGCTGGTCGCCCAGTACCGCGGCCTGTGATTCACGCCTGAAGTCCTGAGTCCCGAAGTCCAACGCCGGAGCGCCTCCAAGCGCTCCGGCGTTTTGCTTTTCGTGCGGCTCGCTTCACGCGGGGTCCCGGATTTCACCCGGATTCCCCGCCCGGCACGGCTCGCTCTCATTTCCTCATTTCCTAATAACCAGAATATTTCAGTAAAAACGCAGGGCCCCTTGCTTGGTCCTTATTCTTGAGATAGAAGAAGTAGCAACTATTTCCAAGGAGATGGAAATGTCCCGTAGCGTTATCTCGAAGGGTGGCAAGTTCGCGGTGGTCCTGGGTGCCGTCGTCGCGCTGGGAGGTTGCACCAGCGCCGAGCAGAAGCCGGCCGAGGAGCAGCAGCCCGCGCAGCAGGCGACGCGTGATGCCCACGGCTGCGCCACGCCGACCCCGTCCGAGAGCGAGACCGAGTCCGTGCAGGCGATGCTCAGCCAGTATCGCGGTGCGATGGCGGCCGTCGGCTCCATCACCATCAACACCTACGCCCACGTCATCAACAAGGGCACGGGCATCTCCAACGGCGACATCCCGGACACGATGATCGCCAACCAGATGGCGGTGCTCAACGCGGCCTACGCCAACACCCCGTTCCGCTTCAACCTGGTGGCCACGACCCGCACCACCAACAGCACCTGGTACACCGCCGGTCCGGACACCACGGCCGAGGCGGCCATGAAGAACGCGCTGCGCCAGGGCACCGCGGATGACCTGAACATGTACTTCAGCAGCCCCGGTGGCGGCCTGCTCGGCTGGGCGACCTTCCCCAACTGGTACGCGGGCGCCCCCAAGGATGACGGCGTGGTCATCCTCAACAGCTCGCTGCCCGGCGGCTCCGCGGCTCCGTACAACCTGGGCGACACGGGCACCCACGAGGTGGGTCACTGGCTGGGCCTGTACCACACGTTCCAGGGCGGCTGCGCCAAGTCGACCACCAACGGTGGCGACTACGTGAGCGACACCCCGGCGGAGAAGTCCGCGGCCTTCGGCTGCCCCACCGGCCGCGACACCTGCAACACGACCGGCCTGGACCCCATCACCAACTTCATGGACTACACCGACGACGCCTGCATGGACCGGTTCTCCGCCGGCCAGATCGCCCGCATGGACTCGTTCTGGTCGACCTACCGCGCTGGCAAGTAGTCCGCGCTTGAAGTCCTGAAGTTCCTGACGCCGGAGCGCCTCGAGCGCTCCGGCGTCTTGCTTTTGCGGGGTCCGCTCGATGCACCCTCTCCCCCTGGGAGAGGGCGGGGGGGTGAGGGTCTTCATCCGCGCGTTCCTCGCCCACGTGCTCCCCGCCCCTGCCCGCATCGCGGCACGCCACTGACTCCGCGCCGCCCGCCAGGCGCGAGCTCCCGTGCGAGCTCGCGGGCCAGACAGGGGAAGACCCTCACCCCAACCCTCTCCCAGGGGGAGAGGGGGCATCCACGAGTCCACGGCCACTCCACAGGCGACACCTTCGCCCGCAAAGACAAACAGCGGGTCCCCACTCGCGTGGGAGACCCGCTGCTCGAGTCCGGGACGAGAGCCGTCTCGGAAGGGGGCGGACTACCGGCCCGCGCGGTACGAGGTCCACATGCTGTTCATGCGGGCGTTCTGGCCCGCGGTGAACTTGTTCATGCAGGCGTCGTCGCTGTAGTCCATGAAGTTGTCGATGGGGTCGTTGCCGGCCGTGGAGCAGGTGTTGCGGCCCGTCGGGCAGCCGGAAGCAGGCGAGGCCTCATCCGGGGTGTCGCTCACGCTGTCGCCAGGGGCCGCGCAGCCGCCCTGGAACGTGTGGTACAGGCCCATCCAGTGGCCAACCTCGTGCGTGCCCGTGTCACCCAGGTTGAAGGGGGACGCGGAGCCGCCGGGCAGCGAGCTCTGGAGCACCACCACGCCGTCCATCTTGTTGGTGGCGTTGTAGCTCCAGGGGAAGGTGGCCCAGCCCAGCAGGCCGCCGCCCATGTTGTTGGTGTAGAAGTTGAGGGCGGTCGCCGTGCCCTTGCGCAGCGCGGCCTTCATCTGCGACTCACACGTGCCACCGGTACAGGTGTACCAGGTGCCGTTGTTCGTGGTGTCCGTGCCGGCCAGATAGAAGCTGAAGCCAGCCGCCGCGTAGGCGTTGTTGAGGATGGTGATCTGCTGGTTGATCTGCGTGGACGTCACACCGCCGGCGCCCGTGCCGCTCTTGATGATGTGGAAGTACACGGGGATGGAGACGGCCTGGGCGTGCACCGTGCCGCCCATCGCCTGGCGGGCCTTCAGGGCCTCAAAGCGGGCCTCGATCTGCGCCACCTGCTCGGAGTCGAACTCCTCGGCGCCGCACTGACGGCCAGCGGGAACCGCCTGGGTGTCCACGCCCTCGGCGGCCACCTGCGCCGCCTCATCCACGGGGCCGCAACCCGTCATCGCCGCGATCGCGCCAAACGCCAGAACCGTCTTGATCATCCGCATGTGAATCCACCTTTCCCAACCGGGGGTGCCAATTGAAGGGGACTCGTCTTTTAAAGTGATCCGATAAAATGATCAAACCCTTTATTCTTTTTTAAGCCGGTTTTACTTGACTATGCGCGGCATTTGTTGAAGCCACAACCACTACCTTCCGCGTCAAAATTTGTATGCCCAATAAATTACCCGTCGCGTCAATAGTTGCGCTCGCAACTAATTGCATTCCATCCGGGTGCTGGGAGGAAGGGGCAGGGCCCGAGCCCGGATGCGGAAGAGTCTGGCGTAGCATTCGAGGTGACACTGCAGAGGAGAAGAAGTGAAGGCGCGACTCTCATGGATGGTGATGGCCGTGGTGCTGCTGATGCCCCTGGGGGCGATGGCGGCACCCAAGCGATTGGTGCTGCTCTTCACCGGAGACAACCGGGGAGAGATCGCCCCGTGCGGCTGCAAGGAGGAGCCGCAGGGAGGGCTGTCCCGGAGGAAGACGGCCATCGCGGGGGAGCGGGCCCGGGGCCTGCCCACGGTGCTGATGGACTCGGGCAACGCGCTGTTCCGCGACACCACCCGCCGGGCGGATGATCTGCTCGAGCAGCGGGCGGAGCTGGTGCTCGAGCAGATGGAGGCGCAGGGCACGGTGGCCATGGCGGTGGGGGAACGCGATCTGTCGCATGGCCTGCCCTACCTCCAGAAGGCCACGAAGGGACGCAAGATGAAGCTGCTGTCCGCCAACCTGGTGGACAAGGCCGGCAAGGCGCCCTTCCCGGCCACCCTGGTGCTGGAAGCCGGGGGACTGAAGGTGGGCGTGGTGGGCGTGTCCCCCGAGGGCACGCTGGCCGGAGAGCCCGGGTTGAAGGGCAAGCCTCCCGTGGAGACCGCGCTGGCCGAGGCCCGCAAGCTGCGCAAGACGAAGAAGGTGGACGTGGTGGTGGTGCTGGCGGCGGTGCCCTACCAGGAGGCCGTGAAGATGGCCCTGCTGGCCGAGGACGCGGTGGACTTCGTGGTGCAGTCCCACGACGCCAAGGGCATCGGCATTGGCGAACCGGTGGGCAGCCACGCCGCCGTCTTCCCCGCGGGAGGGCTCGGGCGGCAGCTCACCCGGCTGGAGCTGAGCGTGGAGGGGCCGGGGCCCTCGAAGGACCTGGGCTCGGGCTCGCGGGCGCGCCAGCAGTTGGTGGTGGTGGAGGGCAACCTCCTCAAGGCGCACGAGAAGCTGACCAGCGCGAAGGACGAGCAGACGCGCGGCGAGCTCACCCAGACCATCGTGGAGCTGGAGGGCCGGATGCGGCAGCTCGAGTCGGAGCTGGACGTGAAGCCGCCCGCCGGTGGGCGCGCCCACCAGCTCTCCTACATCACCCTGGGCCAGGCGGTGGCGGATGATCCGGTGCTGAAGCGGCGCGTGGAGCAGATCGAGCCGAGCGGCTCGGCCAACGCCGCGCACTGACGAGCGAACCGCGCTCGAAGTCCGAAGCTGGAAATGAAAAAAGCGGGTGCCCGTCTCCGGACACCCGCTCGGGTCTTCAACGAAGGATGCCGGGCGTTACGGGCAATCCGACGGCTTCACGAAGGACTCGGTGACCGACGGCACCGTCGAGCCCTTGGAGCGAACGAGGGTCGCCTTCGCACCGACGCCGACGCCGTACTTCGCGAACGCGCTCCACACCAGGCAGCGGTGCGCATTGCCCGCGTTGGCCACCGACTGCAGGATGCCATCACGCATGTGCTCGTAGTACGGAGCGGCCGGCGTGTAGTTCATGCCGTCCACCAGGTACGCCATCAGCGTGTCCTTGGACACGCCCGCGGCCTGGAAGTTGAGCCACAGCTGCCAGCCAATCGCACCGTACACCTCGCCATCGAAGTGCACGCCGCTGCCCGTCACGGCACCATAGGTGCGCGGGTAGTTGGTGTACGGCGCGCTGCGGATGCCCAGGTCGCTCGAGGCCGAGTACTCACCCACGCGGTCGTTGTCGTTGAGGATCACCGCCAGCACGTCGCTCATGCCCTCGCCGATGGCACCGGAGATGGGGCCGCTCATCGAGCCGATCATGCGCCAGGTCAGGCCGTGCCCGTACTCGTGGTAGACGACGTCGGAGTCCACCGACGAGTCACGCTGCAGCGGCGCCGACAGCGACTTGCGGATGGTGCCGTACACGCCGGTGACCGAGCGCAGCGTCGCGCCCGTGGTCTGTCCGACGAACAAGGACGGGATGGTGATGCTGGTGTCCGCGCCACCCATCGTCATCACGCCATCGCCCTGGTTGTTGGCGATGATCGCTCCCTTGGCGCCCGCGAGCTGCGCGTTCTTCACCTTCACCGAGAAGCCGCAGACACCACGGTCGATCAGCGCGATCTTCCCGGTGAGCGAGCCGGCCGGACTGGCCTCGCAGCCGTCGCTGGTGGTGCCCACACCGTCATTGACGAGCACGATGTCACCGGTGACGCCGGTGGTAGTGAGCGCCGGGCCAAACTCACCGTCGCCCTGCGCCACGAAGTTGCCGGCGATGGACGTCGGCAGCTGCACGTTGACCTGGTGGGTGCCCACACCCGTCCACAGGTACATCTGCATGCGCGGGTTGGAGCCGTCGGCCGGCGTCGAGAAGTTCGCGTTGTCGGTTCCGCTGCCGTCCTGCGCCTCGGCGTCCACGGAGTCGCTGCCCGCGCCGCCCTTGCCGAAGTTGTTCTCCTGGAAGTTCAGCGCCGCCTCGTTGAAGCCGTAGCGGTAGAGCGTGTCGTGGATGACGTTGTTCAAGTAGAACAGGTTCTGCACGGACACGTCGCGGTTGAGGCTGGTGGTCGGCGCCTGCGTCAGGCTCGCCACGGCGAGGAAGTCCCCGTTCGTCACCGCGGTGCCACCCGTGTCCGGGGCGTTGTTCGCGTCCACGTCCAGGTAGGCCCGGACGTTGTTGCCGGAGATCAGCCGCGTGGTGAGGCCGGAGGTGTTGAGCCAGCCGAGCGGCGACTGCGTGTTGCCCGTGCCCGCGCCGGTCACGATGGCCTGCGGGGTCTTCATTGGATCATTCGTGAAGACGTTGTACCGGTCGTTGGCGGTGCGCGACTCGGTGGAGAGCACCCGGCCCTCGCCGCTGACCAGCGTGTGCGTGAGCTGGTTGCTCTTGGCCGTCCAGGTCTCCACCAGGAAGCCCGTGCGCAGAGCCCCGTTGGCCGCCGCGTAGGCGACGCGCTCGGCCGTCGGGTTGCGGTGGAAGAAGGCGCCACCGGCGAAGGAGACGGTGTTGCCCTCGCGCGACTGCTCCGCCGGCTGCGAGTCACGCAGCTCGGGGTAGAGGTGGCGCAGCGCGCTCCCCACCGCGTCGGACTCGGACACGCGCGCCGAGACCACCTGGCCCGCGGCCGCCGTGCCGTCGATGAAGTGGATCAGCTCGCCCTGGCCGTTCACCGCCGCCTTGGCGTAGG
This sequence comes from Archangium sp. Cb G35, assembly GCF_001896145.1. Lineage (NCBI taxonomy): Bacteria > Pseudomonadati > Myxococcota > Myxococcia > Myxococcales > Archangiaceae > Archangium > Archangium sp. Cb G35. The sequence continues at coordinate 301,774 of NZ_MPOI01000013.1, read as the reverse complement.
CGCCGTGAACGCGCAGGCCCCCCACGTACTGCTCGAAACGGACGTGGGTGATGTCACCATTGCGCGCCTCGGTCGCGCGCAGGGAGCCAACGGTCACCTCGGAGGCCCCCCGCGAGCGCATGAAGCCGGCCGCGATCGCGCTCGCCCCGGAGCGCGAGGGCGCCGTCAGGGCGCGCTCCGACTGGAACACCCGCGCCCGCGTCTCCGCGACCTCATCACCCGAGACGGAGGCGGCGCTGGCCACACCTGAAAACGTCACAAGTCCAATCACTGCGTTGCGAAGACGCATCTCTTCTCCCGATGAGCACCACGTGGTGGAAAACGTGAGCTGTTCTCAATCTATAAGAAATAGGGAAAACAAAAGAAAGCCGCATTGCGTCAGATTCGTATCTTTTCTGCGGGACTGGAAATTCGACGCAGCGGGCAAAGGGCAAGACCCTGCCCCGCCGACACCGGCCACGGCGTTGAGCAGGTGGATTTGGAGCGCTCGCGAGCCGGACGCACCTACACGATGGCGTGGGCGAGGAGCTGCTCGAAGACCCGCGGATTCGTGCCCAGCCAGCGCACCAGGGGACGGCGCAGCGCGGGCCTGCGCGCCAGCATCAACATGGCCCCCGTCAGCCACGCGTACTTGCGGAACGCGCGCTGGAAGACCCGCTCATAGGGCAGCAGGGACTCGCGCGTTCCGCCCTTCGCCAACGCGTCCGGCAGCAGGTTCCCCAATGCCTCCGCGCACGTGAAGGCCAGGGACAGCCCCTCCCCGGTCACCGCGTCCACGTACCCCGCCGCGTCTCCCACCAGCGCGAAACGGTCCGCCACCCGTGCCCGCGCCGCCCTCGCCAGCGGCCCCGCGCCCCGAGCCTTCGAGTCCGGCTCCGCGCCCACCACCCGCTCCGCCAGCGAGGGAAAGCGCGTGAGCAGCGAATCGAAGCCGATGCGCCCCGGCAGCCCATCCGTCCACAGGAAGGCCACGCCCACCCGCTCCTCACCGGCCGGCGTCACGTACGCCTCCACGCCGTCCGACAGGTGCACCTCCACGAAGGGCGCCCACGGCTTCATCCGGAAGTGCCGCCGCAACCCGAAGCGTCTCGGCCCCGTCACCTGCAACTCCAGCCCCTCGGCGCGCCGCAGCGGCGAGGCCAGCCCGTCCGCCGCCACCAACATCCGCGCCCGAAGCGGCCCGGCCGCCGTCTCCACCTCCCACCCGTCCATCGTGCGCCGCTGGCCCACCACCGCGCAGTGCTCGCGCAGCTCCACGCCAAGCGTCCGGGCCCTCGCGGCCATCGCCGTCACCAGCGCCACCCGCCGCACCCCCAGGCCCCCGGGCTCCGGCAACCGCCCTTCCGCGCCGCTCCCGTCCTCTTGCACGTAGCGGATGCCCACGAACGGGGCACACTCACGCCGGTCCAGCAGCGCGAGCGCCCCGAAGCGCTCCAGCGCCGCCACCCCCGAGGGCATCAACCCCTCGCCACACGCCTTGTCCGGCGGCACGGCGGCACGCTCCAGCACCACCGTGTTCAGGCCCCGCTTCGCCGTGGTGAGCGCCACCGCCAGCCCCGCGGGCCCTCCTCCCACCACCGCCACGTCCCAGGCACTCACCCGTCGCGCCCCGAGCGGGCGAAGGCCCACGCGCTCTTCGCCATCTCCACCACCAACCCCACCGTCCCCACCTTCTTCGGCGCCGTCAGCTCCTCCGCCAGGTAGCGCCGCAACGCCTCGCTCCGGCGCAGCTTCCCGCTCGAGGTGCGCGGCAGCGTCCCCGGCTCCACCACCCGCACCGTGTGCGCCTTCACACCCGTGCCCGCCAGCACCGCCTCGCGAATCCTCTCCTCCAGGCCCTCCACCGCCGCGCCCGGCGCGTGCTCGGCCAGTATCAACAGCGCCTCGTCGTTCTCCCCCTCGGGCGTGAAGCCCAACGCCACCGCGCAGCCCGTGCGCAGGCCCTCCACCGCCTCCAGGCACTCCTCGAACTCCTGCGGCGCGTGGTTGGCCCCCCGGATGATGACCAGGTCCTTCGCGCGGCCCGTGAGGAACAGCTCCCCATCCGCCTCGAAGCCCAGGTCTCCCGTGTCCAGCCAGCCCTCGGCGTCCAGCGCGCGCGCCGTCGCCTCCGGGTGGCCCACGTACTCCGCCATCACCGACGGCCCTCGCGCGAACACCCGCCCTACCCGCCGCTCATCCAGCACGTGGCCCAGCTCGTCCCGCACCTGCACCTCGAAGCCCGGCACCGGACGCCCCACGGACACCACCTCGCGCGAGCCGTCCACCACGCGCCGCTCCGTGGCCAGCACCCGAGCGTCCACCCCCAGCGCATGCGGCCCCCGCCCCGCTGGCGGGAAGGTGACGGCCAGCGTGGCCTCGCTCAGCCCGTAGACCGGCCGCAACGCCCCGGGCTGGAAGCCCCACCGGGAGAAGCGCTCGGAAAAGAGCCGCAGCGTCTCCACCGACACCGGCTCCGCACCGTTGAGCGCGTGCGTCCAGCCCGAGAGGTCCACCCCCTCCATGTCCGCGTCCTTCACCCGCTTGAGGCACAGCCCATAGGCGAAGTTGGGCGCGGGCGAGACGAAGCCCCGGTGCCTCGACAGCGCGCGCAACCACAGCGCGGGCCTCGCGAGGAACACCTCGGGGGGAATCAGCACCATGCCGCCCGGGTAGTACACCGCCGACAGCAGACAGCCGATGAGGCCCATGTCGTGGTACAGCGGCAGCCAGGACACGCCCACCGGCGCCCGATCCACCGGTGGCGGCAACTCCGCCTCCAATGCGGCGAGCTGCGCCATCAACTGGCCCTGCAGCAGCCCCACCGGCTTCGGGTCCACCGTCGAGCCCGAGGAGAACTGGATGAGCGCGAGCGACTCCGGAGAAACGCGCTCGGCCAGGTCCCCGTCCTCGCGCGACACCTCCTCCACCGTGTGGCAGCCGAGCCTCGGGCGCGCCGCCGCCACGGACTCGCCCAGCAGCAGCCGCACCTTCGCGTCCGTGAGCACCACCGCCGCGGCCGACACCTCCAGCATGCGCGCGGTGGAGCGGTGGTACTCCTCCAGCCGTCCCAACCGCACCGGCGGGTAGAGCGGCACCGGCACCGCGCCCGCCAGCAGCGCGCCGAAGAAGGCATCCATGAAGCCCGGCGAGGTGGGCAGCAACAACGCCACGCGCTCCCCCGGAGCCACGCCCAGGCGCCTCAGGCCCGCGGCGAAGCGGCGCGCCCGCCCATACACCTGCGCCCAGGGCAGGTGCGTCTCGCGCTCGCTGGTGTCCACGAAGACGAGCCCCTGCTGCGTCCGGGCCGCGGCGGCGAGCGCCTCGTTGACGGTGGCATGCTTCAGCGCCGGCAACGCCGGGCCCTTCATGAGACACCTCCCGCGGCCGCCTGGGGCTCTCCGGCGGCCCGCGTGGCCACCAGTCGCATCAGGTCCCCCACGGTGCTCACCCCCACCGAGTCCTCCGCGGACAGACGGATGCGGAAGTGGTTCTCCAGCTCCACCGCCAGCACCGTCAGCCCCATGCTGTCCAGTTGCAGGTCCTTCATCAGGTGGTGCGTGGGCTCCACCTCCCCCTCCCACTCCAACTCCTGGGAGACGATGCGGCGGATCTCCCGAAGCACGGCGAGCTCGTTCTCAACCACGGGGCACCTCCGGAATGAAGCGCGGCTTGTCGGCGAAAGCCTCGGCATACAGTGCGCCCATCGCCTCCTCCTCGGCGCGGATGCGCACGCGGAGCAGCAGGGCGTTGGCCAGCGAGAAGACGAGGGCCGTCACCCAGGCCCCGTGGATGAGCGGCACCGCGGCCAGCTCCAGCACCACCGCCACGTAGTTGGGGTGGCGCAGGAAGCGGTACGGCCCGCGCGTCACCGGCTCCAGGCCGGGCACCACGATGATGCGCGTGTTCCAGCGGTCTCCCAGCGAGGCGATGGCCCAGTAACGCAACGCCTGCGCCACCAGCGCCACGCCGAGCGCCCCGAAGCCGAGCGCCCCCGGGAACGGACGGGAGAGCCCCACCACCTCGGCCACACACGCCACGAGAAAGAGCGAGTGGAGCACCACCATCACCCGGTAGTGGCGCTGTCCCGTCTCCACCCCGCCGCGCGCGAAGGCCCGCGCCGCGTTGCGCTTGGAAATGACGAGCTCCACCAGGCGCTCGGCGCCGAGCAGACCCAGGAAGCCGAGATATCCCCCGAGTGTGGTCACCATCGCAGCAGCACCAGCTCGGCGCAGAAGCCCGGGCCCATGGCCATCATCACACCCCAGTCCCCGGGCTGGGCCTCGCCCGACTCGAGCATCTCGCCCAGCACGAAGAGCACCGAGGCCGAGGACAGATTGCCCACCTCGCGCAACGAGGCCCACGAGCGCGCGAGTGCTTCCGGCGGCAGCTCCAGCGCCTCCTCGAAGGACTGCAACACCTTGGGGCCACCGGTGTGCGCCACCCAGTGCTTCACGTCCTTGCGCGTGAGGCCGTGCTCGGCGAGGAAGCCGTCCACGTCCCGGCGGATGAACTCGCGCGCCAGTTGTGGCACCTTCGCCGACAGCACCACCTTGAAGCCCGTGTCCACCACGTCCCAGCCCATGATGCGCTCGGTGTTGGGGTACATCACCGAACGCGTGGCCACGACGCGCGGGCCGGCGTCCGGGCACTCCCCGCCCCGCAGCACCACGCACGCCGCCCCATCCCCGAAGAGTCCCGAGGCGATGATGTTGGGAATGGACAGGTCCTCGCGTTGCAGCGTCAGCGAGCACAGCTCCACGGAGATGAGCAGCGCCGTGTGGCCCTTCCACGCCCGGAGGTAGTCCGAGGCCCGCGCCGTGCCCGCCGCACCCGCCACGCAGCCGAGTCCGAAGATGGGCGTGCGCTTCATGTCCGGGCGCATGCCCAGCCGGTTCATCAACCGTGCCTCGATGCTCGGCGTGGCGATGCCCGTCACGGTGACGAAGAAGACGTGGTCCACGTCCTGGGGAGTGAGCCCCGCGCGGTCCAACGCCTTGCGCACCACCTGCTCGCCCAGGTCCGTGGCGACCTGGATCCACGCGTCGTTGCGCTGCTGGAACGTGACGAGCCCGGGGTATCGCTCGATGGGCAGCGCGAGGAAGCGCCCGTCCACCTGCACCGAACGGTGCAACTCCTCCAGCCGCTCGAGGTTGTAGTGGCGGGTGGCCCAGAGCTCCCGCAGGGCGCCGATGATCTGGTCCTGGCGGGCGTAGTGGGGAGGAAGCATTCGCTCCACCGCGCGGATGACGGGAAGAGAGTCCTGACCTGATGCGGGGTTCATCGGCGCCGTCCCTGTAGGGGTAGAGAGCGACGGTTGCTCACCCACGAGGTTGCGAGCAATGGGGAAAAGCTCGAAAGCAGCGAGGGCTCCTGTCGTCTGGTTCACAACACCTCGCCCCGAACAGGAGGAAAGCTCAGCCCACCTCCCGGGCGCGCTCTTCACGAACTTGTCCAACTGTTGGACAAGTTTTAGAAGACCGCGCCCGGAGGAGCCCCTCCTGCTCTCGAGCGGAGGACAGACCCCTGCACGGACTTTCTTCAGATGGCTTGGGTGCACACGAACTTCATCCGCTGGAGAAAGCGATGAGCGACGGACGTGCCTGGGAGGGCAACTGGAAGACTCGCCTGTATGAGCGGATCCGCGACCTTGGTTACGAGTCGCTCACCGCCTTCGCGAGCGCCCATCCCACCGACTCACTGGTGGCTTTGGCCGAGAAGTTGGGTGAACACGCGGAACGGAGCAAGCAGGTCACCCGCTTCGTGCGCGATGTGTTCGTGCGCATGTTGTCCCAGAGCCTCCCCGAGGGCTGGCCAGCCGTAATGGATGACGCCAACCGGTTCAAGGTGGCCAAGGCAATCGGCCGATGGTCTGCCTACACCCCAGAGACCCATGAGAAGCACGTCGAGCAGGCCAGGGCGGCACTTCGCGCTTCTCCGCCTCCCGCCGGTTGGAGGCCACTCGGCCCCGACGACGAATTGCTGCTCACCCTCCTGCCCGACGAGGAAGTCTGAGCCCGGGAAACAGTCTGGGTAAGAATCTTCCCCGTACAGGACACTGCACCGGGTCAGGTCCGTCTCCGGGTGGACAGCACCCCCCTCAAATGCCGGAGGCACGCCGGTTGCTGAGGTGCCTCGGGCATGCACCGTGCCTTCCTGCTGTGTGCCTTGATGGGTGTCATGCTCTGGGGAACCGATTCCGAGGCCGCGCGCCGCGCCACCTCGAACCGGAGCACCCACAACGCCTCCGGCACGCTCGCGCGCCGCGCCGCCTCCCGCGCCTCCCTTTGGGTCGGACTCTCCTCCCTGCGCAGGGTGAGCCACTCGGTGAACGATGACTGCTCCGGCCTGGCCAACCTCGCCTACCGCAAACGCGGTCTGAGCCTCATGCCCGAGCGCACCCTCCCCGGCGAAAACGGCGTCGCCGCCATCTACCGCAAGGCCCGGAGCCTCGGCTCGCTCCACAAAACCCCTCGCCCGGGTGACCTCGTCTTCTTCCGCGAGACGTATGACCGCAACCGCGACGGCCGGCGCAACGACGGGCTCACGCACATCGGCGTCGTCGAGCGCGTGGACCGGGACGGCACCGTGACCTTCGTGCACCGCGCGGGCGGAGGTGTGAAACGCGCGAAGCTGCACCTGCGCCAACCCGCCCTCCGCCGGGATGCGAAGGGCCGGGTGCTCAACGACTACCTGCGCCGCCCCGAGAAGGCCACCTACCCCCGGCTCGCCGGAGAGCTGCTCGCGGGCTTCGCCACCGTGGACCAGCGGTGGTTCACATCACCTTGACGACGCACGCCCCGTGGAAACCTCCACGGGGCGCGTCCAGCCCGGGTACTACCGGGTCATCTCACGGGCCATTACTGCGGCAGCGGCGCCGCCTCGTCCGTCTCGCGAGGCACCAGCATGCGCGGCTGGGTCTGGATGACCTCGTTGAACATGACCTCCATCTGCTCACCCAGGACGGCCAGCTCCTCCTTGGTCATGAGCTTCTTCACGCTCTTGAAGAGCTGCTTCTCCTCCTCCTCCACGTGGTGCTCCACCATCTCCTGGAGCACCTTCATCTTGGCCTTGAACTGCGCGTCGAAGGGGTCCATGTCGAGCAGGTCCGCGATCACCCGCTTCACCGCCAGGTGCTCCTCCACGGCCTCCTGGAGCTTGTCCGCCGTGGGGCCCACGTAGACGCTGGGATAGAAGATCTTCTCCTCGATGGTCGCATGCGCCGCGAGGTTGTCCGCGATGCGCGCGAACAGGTCCATCAACACCTGCTCGCTCTTGCCCTCGCTGGCCTTCTCGAACTTCTCGAAGAGCTCGTCCACCTCGCGGTGCTGCTTCTTCAACAACTCGATGGCGTCCACCATGGCTGTCTCCACTCCTGCATGGGTTGCGTAGGCTTTCTCAGACGGGCCTAAATTCGGCACGGCGCCTGGAGACGCCAATTGGAAGCTCCTCCCAGGGAAGCGCCTCCCCACGCCCGCCCTCCTGCTCTCCGGCCGGACGGAAGCCCTCCGAAACCGTGGACGGTTGCACCCGGTCCGGGGTTCACTGAAAGCGATGACTCCTCACGATGCAGAGAAGGCCCTGGCGGACGCGGAAGTGGTGCCGTGCGTGGAGGCGACCCTGGCGGACGCCCGGAGACTGGTGGAGGCGTGCCTGGCCGAGGGCGTGCCCGCGCTCGTCCACCGCGAGGCGTGCAGCAAGCCCTCGTGCTCGCCGAAGTTCCAGGTGCTCGTGCGCCCCGAGGACACACCCCGCGTCGCGAGCCTCCTCCAGCAACGCTGGGCGGACAGCCTCCAGCGCGAGGGGCTCGTCCCCGAGGGACAGGCCATGCAGGCGGTGCCCGAGGACGGCGAGCTTCCCTGCCCCGCATGCGGTACGGCGGCGCCCCTCGTCCGGGGCGCGTGCAGCGACTGCGGCCTCCAGCTCGAGTGAGCCGGCGGCCCGGAGTCCCTACGGGCTGCTGGCGGAAGCCGCCTCGTGCGGACGCTCGACCACCTCGGCGGTGGGCGCCTTCATGGGCTCGAGCAGCGTGAGGTCCGCCACCACCGGGTAGTGGTCGGACGCATTCACGCGCAACACCTTGCTGTGCCGGGGCATGAAGCTGTCGCTCGCCAGCACGTAGTCGATGCGCAGGTTGGGGATGACGGGCAGCGGGTAGGTGTCCGCGCGCCCCTCGCCCCGCAGGTCGAACGCGTCCGCCAGCTCGCGCTTGAAGAGCCGCAGCGAGCCCGAGTCGGGCGTGTCGTTCATGTCCCCCATCAACAGCTTGGGCCGCGGGTCCGCCGCCATCAGCTTCATGATGGCCGCGCTCTGGCGCACGCGGATGCCGCCGTTGAAGGGCCGCCGGGTGAGGTGGGTGACGTAGACGCTCACCTCCTGCCCGTGCACCTTCATGTGGACGCGCGCCACGGTGCGCGGCTCGGTGCCCGTCTCCACCGGCAGCGGGTGCTGCTCCACCGACTCCAGCGGGAAGCGCGAGAGGATGGCCACGCCGTAGTCGCCGCCGAACAGCGAGGTGGTGCGGAAGTGGGCGAAGTACTTCAGGCCGGTGCGCCGGGCCAGCTCGGCGGGCTGATCCAACCCGTTGGCGCGCCGCGAGCCGACGTCCACCTCTTGCAGCGCGACGATGTCGGGCGAGGCGGAGCGGATGACCTCGGACACCTTGTCCAGGCCACGAATGGCGGACTGGATGTTGAAGGTCATCACCCGCAGACCGCCCTCGGACTCGGGAGCCGGGAGCGTCACCGGCTCCGCGTCAGCGCGGAGGGTCGAGGGGGAGGAGGCACACGCGAGAGAGCTCGCGAGGAACAGGCCGGCCAGGAGTCGGTCGATTCGCATTGAAGGGGGGCGATGATGTCAGCAATCCCCTGGACCGTCTTCCCTACCCCTCCGAGCCAGGCCGGAGGGCAGCCGGGCTCAGCCCTCCAGCCTCGCGCGGCGCAGCAGCAGGCAGGCCTCGTCCCGTAGCTGGGTGAGCGTGTGCCGCGTGGCCCCTCCCACCTGCTGCATGCCCGCCACCAGGGACAGCAGCCCGTGGGCGGTGATCCACACCAGGTTGGCGAGCCGCCGGGGCTCGAAGCCGGGCGCGAGCCGGCCCTCACGGGCGTCCACCTTCAGGCGTGCCTCGAGGGCCTCGCTCACCCGCTGGCTCGCGGGGTACACGCGCTCGCGCAACACCTCGGGCGGAATCCCGATGAGCTGCGGCCAGAGGTACGCCACCCGGAAGGCATCCAGATCATCCGCGTAGAAATCCACCTTCGCCCGCAGCAGTGCCACGAGCGCCTCCACCCCGTCCGGCGCCGCGGCGATGGCCCGCAGCAGCACCTCCACCTCCGCCTCGAGCTGCCCGGCGGCGAGCGCCCCCATCAGCTCCTCCTTGGTGCGGAAGTAGTAGAAGACGGCCGGCTTGCTGACGTCCGCCGCGGCGGCCACCGCCTCCATCGTCAGCCCGCCCACTCCCTTCTGGGTGAGCACCTCGCGAGCGGCCTCCAGCAGCGCCGCGCGCCGATCCTCCTGCCGCCGGGCCTTGCGCTCCTCGCGCTTCGCCTCGGACGACTCCGTGCCGGTCCTCGCCCCCTTGGAGGCCGGACGCCTAGGCCCACGCGAAGGCATCGCGCATCGCCTCCTTGCCACCCTTCTCCAGCACCTGGCCATGGCACGGCACCACGCGCTCGAAGTCCCAGCCGAGCACGCGCTCCCTCCAGGCGCGCAGCGCCGCCTTGTCCTTCACCATGGACTTGAGCAGCCAGGTGGCGCCCAGCTTCCCGTACGCCCCACACAGCTTCAGGTACGTGCGCGTCAGCCACGAGGGGGTCTCGTGGATGTTGAAGGCCAGGTCCGTGAGCAGCAACGTGCGGCTGGGCCGGTGGAAGAAGGCGAACTCCTCGAGCTTGGGGATGCCGTGCGCCAGCAGCAGCTCGATGGTGGGCGACTGGCCCACGTCCATCACGTCCGACAGCTCCACGTCGATGCGCAGGTCCGGCCGCTTCGCGCGCAGCCCCGCGGGTGCGAGCACCTTCGCCTCCGGGTACGCGGCGGCCCAGTCTCCCAGGGACAGGTGGTGCATGGTGTTGGGCGCCACCAGGAAGCGCACCGGCCCCAGCGCGTCCACCGCGCTCTTCTTCTCCGCGTCCAGCTTCACCGGCGAGTGCAGCCACAGGCCTCCATCCGGCAGGCGGATCACCGTCATCCGCCCCCCCAGGGCCATCGCCCCCACGCTGAAGGGCACATCCAGGACGAAGAGATCTTCGGACAGCGGGCGCAGCATGGCGTGGCTCCTTTTCTCGACCGGCACATCAAATTCTAACCAACGGTCAGAAAAAGCGCCAGTCTTCCTCCTGGCGGCGGTCCGGGAGGGGGGGCCGGGGAATGGAAAGAAGACGTCCCCCGGGGTGTTTGACGCATGATGCGCCCCATGTCGCGACCACCGCCCCTGCCGGGTCCCTCCCTGTCCTCCGCCCTCGGGGAACTCGCGCGTACCCAGCAGCGCGCCGGACGCTCCGCCACGGTGGGACTGGCGCTGCTCGGCGTGGTGGCGCTGGCCAGCCCCCTGCTGGGCTACCGGGAGGATCTCCAGAACGCCCGCGACGAGGAGCTCGCCAGCCTCTCCAGCCAGGCCCAGGTGCAGGCCGAGGCGCTGGGCGTGCACCTGGGGCTGCTGGAGGCGGAGCTGCGCCGGCTCGCCGAGCACCCCCAGCTCATCCCCGAGGACGGCCCCTCCGGCCAGGAGCAGGCCATGCTGGACAACGCCTTCCGCCACTCGCCCCTCTTCTCCGAGGGCGTGGCCCTGCTCACCGCCTCGGGGCGGCGCGTGTGGAGCGACCCGCCCCAGATGCCACTGGGGGCCTCGCCGCTGACCTCCCGCCCCTGGTTCCGCCGGGCGATGGAAGAGGGCGTCTCGGACATCAGCCTGCTGGAGGGGACGGAGGGGCCGCTGGTGGTGGCGGTGCCCGTGCGGCATGGGGAAAAGGTGACGGGCCTGCTGGTGGGGGAGCTGCGCGCGGGGGCCCGTCCGCTGCCGGGCGTGCGCTCGGGAGGCCCGGACATGTCCCTGCTGGTGGACGAGAAGGGACAGCTCCTGCTGCCCGCGCCGCCGCAGCGCTTCGCCTGGACCGCCGAGCGCTCCGCGCTCGTGAGGGCCCTGGCGGATGCCCCCGGCCCCATCGTGATGAACAACTCGCGGATGCTGGGCGCGGCGGCCCGGGTCCCCTTCCCGGGCGGCAGCGGCCTGCTGCTGGCCGTAGTGGAGGACGAGGAGCGGGACATCGCGCGGCTGCGGCGCCGCTTCCTCGGGCAGCTGTTCTTCCACATGGCCCTGCTGGGCAGCACCCTGCTGCTCTTCACCTTCCTGCTGCGGCGCTCGTACCGCTCGCTGCTGGCCGCCGAGGAGCGGCTGCGCCACCAGGAGACGATGGCCGCGCTGGGCGCCGCCAGCCAGCTCATCGCCCACGAGGTGAAGAACGCCCTCAACGGCATCCAGGCGGCCCTCTCCTTGATGAAACCCGCCGCCTCCGCGGGAGAGGTGGCCCTGCCCGCGCTGCGCTCGCAGATACAACGGCTGGGGCACCTGGCCCGCTCGCTGCTGTCCTTCGGTGCCCCGCGCGCCGCCCCCGCGCGCCGCTCCTGCGAGCTGCGCCTGCTGGCGGAGGAGGCCCTCCAGACCGTGCGCCTGCTGCCGGAGGCCGAGGACGTGCCCGTGGAGGTGACCCTGGCGGAGGGCCTCAACGTGCACGCGGACCCCGCGCTGCTGGTGTCCGCCATCGACAACCTGGTGCGCAACGCCGTGGAGGCGGGCGCGGTGGCGCGCGACACGGGCCTGCGTCCCTCCCCGTGGGTGCGGGTGAGCCTCGCGCGCGAGGACAACGAGGCCGTCCTGCGCGTGGAGGACAACGCCGGCGGCGTGGACCCCGACCTGGAGCCGCGCCTGTGGGAGCCCTTCGCCACCGCGCGCGCCAAGGGCGTGGGCCTGGGACTGCCCATGGCCCGCACCGCCGTGGAGTCCCATGGGGGCCACCTCACCTATACCCGTCTGCCCGACGGCAGCCGCTTCACCCTTCGCCTGCCCCTGGAGAGCACCGCATGAGTACCGCCCTATGAGTACCTCCCTGCTCCTGGTGGATGACGACCGCAGCTTCTCCTCGCTGGCCGCCTCCGTGCTCACCCAGGAGGGCTTCCGCGTCCGCATCGCGCGCTCGCTGCACGAGACACGCGCCGCCCTCGCCCGCGAGGCGCCCGACCTCGTCATCCTCGACCGCCGGCTGCCGGATGGGGACGGGCTCGCCTTCCTGCCGGAGCTGCGCACCCTCGTCCCCGGCGCCGTGGTGCTCATGGCGACAGCGCACGGAGACATCGCCAGCGCGGTGGAGGCCATCAAGGCCGGGGCGCGCGACTACCTCTCCAAGCCCGTGGAGCTGGATGACCTGGTGCTGCGCGCGCGCCGCGCCGCCGAGGACATGCGGTTGCAGGAGCGCCTGCGCCGGGCCGAGAGCGCGCTGGGAGGCCGGCACCGGATGCTGGTGCCGCGCTCGCCCGCCATGCGCCACACGCTGCAGATGCTCGAGCGCATCGCCACCTCGCCCCGCAGCCCCGTGCTGCTGCTGGGGGAGACGGGCGTGGGCAAGGAGGTGCTCGCCCGCCACCTGCACGCGCTGCGCGAGGAGCAGGGGCCCTTCGTCCACGTCAACTGCGCCGCGCTGCCGGACACCATGGTGGAGAGCGAGCTGTTCGGCCACGAGCGCGGCGCCTTCACCGACGCGCGCACCGCCCGGCGCGGCCTGGTGGAGGTGGCCAACGGCGGCCTGCTCTTCCTCGACGAGGTGGGCGAGCTGCCGCTGCCCCTGCAGGCCAAGCTGCTCACCTTCCTGGACAAGGGCGCCTTCCGGCGGCTGGGCGGCAGCACCGAGCTGAGCAGCACCGCGCGCGTGGTGGCCGCCACCAACCGCGACCTCAACCAGGAGGTGGCCGATGGCCGTTTCCGCGAGGACCTCTACTTCCGCCTGAGCGTCTTCAAGGTGGACATCCCCCCGCTGCGCGAGCGCCGCGAGGACGTGCTGCCCCTGGCCGAGTCGCTGGTGGCCGAGCTGTGCGCCGAGTTGGGCCGCCGCCCGGTGGGCTTCTCCGCCGCCGCGCACGAGCGGCTCGAGCGCTACCCCTTCCCCGGCAACGTGCGCGAGCTGCGCAACGTGCTCGAGCGCGCCCTGGTGCTCGAGCCCGGCCCCAACCTGGAGCTGGAGGCACTCGCTCCCCGCCCTGGAGGCCCCACGCAGCTGTCGGACCCACATGCCTTCGTCGTGGCCGGCCCCCCGCCTCCCCTGGAGGAGGTCGAGCGTCAATACGTCCGCCATGTCCTCGAGCGCATGGAAGGCCGCCGCATGGATGCCGCCCGCGCGCTCGGCATCTCCTATCCCACCTTCCTGCGGAAGCTCGGCGAGGAGTAGTCCGAGGTGGGCAGTTCAAGATTCTTGTTCAAGGTTCTTTCATCGCCCCCGGCCCCACTTCAAATTTCTTGAAGTCCCCCGGGGTTCCCCTCGCGTTCCCTCCGAGGGAAGTCCCTTCCACACCCGTGGCACGGTCCTTGCCCTGTCTGGGCGGACACGCGCCGTGCTCCTCCGAGGAGCACGACGCCTTCTTTCTGGTGTGGAGGCTGAGAGACATGAAGTCCAACGAGCAGAAGGCCGGTGACTCCGGCTCTCTCCGGTCGGTGCTGGCCAGTGACGTGCCCGCCTCCCTGGTGGTCTTCCTGGTGGCCCTGCCGCTGTGCATGGGAATCGCCCTGGCCTCGGGCGCCCCCATCATGTCCGGGCTCATCGCCGGAGTGGTGGGCGGCCTGGTGGTGGGTCTCTTCGGTGGCGTGCCGCTGCTGGTGAGCGGCCCGGCGGCCGGCCTGGCGGTGATGGTGTTCGGCTTCATCCAGGAGCTGGGCTTCGCGGCCACGTGCGCCGCGGTGGCCGCCGCGGGCATCATCCAGATGGTGCTCGGCGGCGTGAAGGTGGCGCGCGCCGCGCTGGGCATCTCCCCGGCCGTCATCCACGGCATGCTCGCGGGCATCGGCATCCTGATCGTGCTGGGCCAGCTGCACATCGTGCTGGGTGGCGCTCCCCAGTCCAACGCCTGGGCCAACCTGCGCGAGCTGCCCGGGCAGATCGCCGACCTGCACGGCCCCGCCACCATCCTGGGCCTGGTCACCATCGGCATCCTGGTGCTGTGGCAGCTGATGCCCAACAACCCGCTCAAGAAGGTGCCCGGCCCGCTGGTCGCGGTGGTGGCCGGCTCGGTGGCCGCGGCGGTGTGGGGCACGGACGTGAAGCGGGTGGAGCTGGCTGGCAGCCTCTTCGAGAGCATCCAGCTGCCCACGCTGCCCACCAACTGGGGCGCCTTCGCGGCGGCGGTGTTCTCCCTGGCCCTGGTGGCCAGCGCCGAGTCGCTGCTGAGCGCGGTGGCCACGGACAAGCTGCACACCGGCCCGCGCGCCAACCTGGACAAGGAGCTGTTCGCCCAGGGCATGGCCAACACCCTGTCCGGTCTGATGGGCGGCCTGCCCATCACCGGCGTCATCGTGCGCAGCGCCGCCAACATCGCCGCGGGCGCCAAGACGCGCATGTCCGCCATCCTGCACGGCGTGTGGATGCTGCTCTTCGTCTCCCTGCTGGGCGCGCACCTCGGGCTGGTGCCCCTCACCGTGCTGGCCGGCCTGCTCGTCCACGTGGGCGCCAAGCTGGTCAACATGCACCACATCCAGGAGCTGCGCCGGCGCGGCGAGCTGTCCGTGTACGTGGTGACGGTGGCCGGCGTGGTGGGCATCAACCTGCTGGCCGGTATCGGCCTGGGCTTCGCGGTGGCGGTGGCGCGGCTGCTGTGGCGGCTGGGCCGCGTGCAGGTGCAGGTGAAGAAGGAGGGTGAGGTGCACCAGGTGCGCGTGAGCGGCGCCCTCACCTTCGTGGGCGTGCCCCAGCTGTCCGCCGCGCTCGCCGCGGTGCCCAACGGCTCCCAGGTGGAGCTGGACCTCGCGGTCGATACGCTGGACCACTCCGGCTACGAGGCCCTCGAGAGCTGGTGTCAGAACCATCGCAAGACGGGCGGCAAGGTGTGGATGGAGCCGCTCGAGGACGTGTGGACCCGCAAGGGCTCCACCCCCGCCAACAAGTCCCCTGTTTCCGTTTCCTCGACTCTCTCCTCGGAAGGTGCTGCCTAATGAAGAAGCTCGTTCAGGGTCTCCTCGACTTCCAGCGTCACAGCCTCCCCGCCTACCGCTCCACCTTCGCGCGGCTGGCCAATGGACAGACTCCCGACTGTCTGTTCATCGCCTGCTCCGACAGCCGGGTGGTGCCCAACCTCTTCGCGTCCACCAACCCGGGTGACCTCTTCGTCATGCGGAACGTGGGCAACATGGTGCCTCCCTCGGACTCCACGGGCCTGTCCCTGAGCGACCGCTCCGAGGCCGCGGCCCTGGAGTTCTCCCTGCTCACCCTGCCGGTGAAGGACATCGTGGTGTGCGGCCACTCCAGCTGCGGCGCCATGAAGGCCATCCTCTCGGGGTACAACGACCAGAAGACGCCCAACCTCAGCAGCTGGCTGGACGTGGGCCGCCCCGCCCTGGCCGCCTACGAGCGCGGTGGCAAGGTCGGCGAGGGGCTCGCCCCGTATGACCGGCTCAGCCAGTACAGCGTGCTGCAGCAGCTCGAGCACCTGAAGACCTACCCCCTGGTGCGCGAGCGTCTGGCGGCCGGCACGCTGCGGCTGCACGGCTGGTGGTTCGACATCGGCCAGGCGCGGGTGCACGCCTACCGCCCGGACCTCGAGCGCTTCACCCCCATCGACGAGCTCGAGGGGGAGCGGATGCTCCGGGAGCTGGAGGCGTCGAACGGCGCCGCCGAGACGTCCCACTCGGCCGCCTGAGCGCATCCAGCGCTTGGAAAAACCGCCGCCCTTCCTAGGATGGGCGGCATGGATGCACAAAGACTCGCCCGGGAGGACTTCTTCGAGAACGAGACGTTCACCGACCTGGACCTCCAGCGCGGTGACCTCGGCCAGAAGGAGTTCTACCGGTGCACCTTCCAGCGGTGCCAGTTGCAGGAGAGCCGCTGGAAGGAGAGCAAGCTCGAATCCTGCGTCTTCAGCGATTGTGACCTCAGCCGCGCCCAGCTCCCGTCCACGGGACTGAGGGGCGTGCGCTTCGAGGGCTCGAAGCTGATGGGCATCGACTGGACGCCGGTATCGTCCAACCCCGAGGTCGAGTTCGACAACTGCGTCCTGCGCTACACGTCCTTCGTGGGCCTCAGCTTGCGCAAGACGTCCTTCCTGCGCTGCTCGGCCCTGGAGGCGAACTTCTTCGACCTCGACCTGACGGAAGCGGACTTCTCCGGGACGGACCTCACGGGCAGCAACTTCCGGGGCTGCAACCTCACCAAGGCGGACTTCTCCACCGCCGTGGGCGCGTTCCTGGACCCCGCCCAGAACCGCCTCAAGGGCACCCACGTCCCCGTCGAGACCGCCGTGCTCCTGGCCCAGTCGCTCGGCATGCGCGTCACGGGGTTCAACGGTGACGCGGGCGAACGCACCAGCCGCAAGAAGTCCCGATAGCGAGCCCAGCCATGAGCCCGATGAAGAAGGCCGCGCCGAAGAAGGCCGCTGCGAAGAAGGCCGCGAAGACGCCGGCACCGAAGACGAAGACGCCGGCCACGAAGGCGGCCCCCGCGGAGGAACCGCCGATCATCCCCTTCGCGAAACCACGCGACTGGGCGGACTGGCTCGCCAGGAACCATGCGTCCTCGCGCGGCCTGTGGGTGAAGCTCGCCAAGAAGGACTCCGGCATCGAGTCCATCACCTACGCGCAGGCGCTCGAGGTGGCGCTCGCGTGGGGGTGGATCGACGGACTGAAGCGCAGCTTCGACGACACCGCGTGGATCCAGAAGTTCACCCCGCGCGGCCCCAGGAGCATCTGGTCGAAAATCAATCGCGACAAGGCACTGGCACTCATCGAGTCGGGAGAGATGAAGCCACCCGGGCTCGAACAGGTCGAGCGCGCGAAGCAGGACGGACGCTGGGAAGCGGCCTATGACTCGCAGAGCCGCGCGACCGTGCCCGAGGACCTGACGGCCGCCCTCGCCGCCAACCCCCGCGCGGCCGCGTTCTTCGCCACGCTCAACTCGGCCAACCGCTACGCCGTGCTGTTCCGCATCCACACCGCGAAGAAGGCCGAGACCCGCGCCAGGCGCATCGCCCAGTTCGTCGAGATGCTCGCCCGGAACGAGAAGCTGCATCCCTGAGCGGCACGGACCGCGGGTGCGCGGCTGGGACCGAACGGGACAATTTGCCCCAGGGCCACCAGGAACAACGCCATCCGGCGCGTCTCCTTCTGTTGACAGGCACCGGTCCGGCTCACATACCAGGGCGGCATTTTCCTTCCCCTGCCGGAGCCAACCCATGTCCCTGTCCATGTATCAGGCCTCCATCCCCGTCTTCATCCGCATGTTGGGCAACCTGTCGGCCATCCTCGAGAAGGCCGCCGCCTACGCCGCCGCGAAGAAGATCGAGCCGTCCGTGCTCATCAACTCCCGGCTGGCCCCCGACATGCGCCCGCTGTCCTTCCAGATCCAGATCGCCAGCGACATGGCCAAGGGCTGTGCCGCGCGGCTGGCGGGAATCGATCCTCCGAGCATGGCCGACACGGAGAGCACCTTCCCCGAGCTGCAGGAGCGCATCAAGAAGACGATCGACTTCCTGCAGACCGTGAGCGCGGCGCAGGTGGACGGCAGCGAGGAGCGCGAGGTCATCCTCAAGATGCGCGGCACCGAGATGCAGTTCAAGGGGCAGCCCTACCTGCTCGGCTTCGTGCTGCCCAACTTCTACTTCCACGTCACCACCGCCTACGCCATCCTGCGCCACAACGGGCTGGACATCGGCAAGGCGGACTTCCTCGGCGTGCGCTGAGGCACGGAGGACCTCAGGCTCCGGGCGTGTCTTCCAGCGCCACGGAGCCTCCGGGAAGCGGCCCCTCCACACGGTGCAACTCCAGCTCCCCGCGCCGCGCTCGCGTTCAGCGCCTCCCCCCTCGATGGAACGGTTCACGGGAGGTAATCCCGCGTCCCGAACAAAGTCCGTTCAGGGGTGAGTGAGTCCGCCTTCCGGGCGCGCTCTTCATGAACTTGTCCAACAGTTGGACAAGTCTGGCGAGACCGCGCCCGGAGGGTCCCTCCTGCTTTCGAGCTGAGGACAGACCCCTGAACGGACCTGCTTCGGCTGGCTCAGGCCGCCATGGGACAAAAATAAATACCCCACAACCAGACTCGCGGGCTCGCTCCGTATCCAGGGCAACCGATGCCGTCCTTTCGATTCGCCCCGAGGGGGGGAGCCGTGTCCCGTCGTGCGTCCCATCGACTGATTCCGTTGTTCCTCGCCCTGCTGGTGGGCACGGGCGGTTGTGAGGGCCTGGAGCCCATCACCACCGAGCCCCCCACCCCAGAGCCCACTGCGCCCTCGGCCCCCGGGCCGGTGGAGGCGCTCGCCGAGCCGGGCGCGGTGACGCTCTCGTGGAGCCCTCCAGAGAATGACGGAGGCAGTGCCCTCACCGGCTACCGGGTGCACGGCGAGCCGCAAGAGGCCACCCTGGCCATCAAGCTGGACGGCGCCACCGCCCGCGTCACCGGCCTGCGCGCGGGCGCCTCCTACCGCTTCTCCGTCACCGCGGTGAACAAGGCGGGTGAAGGACCAGCCAGTCTCTCGGAATCCATCACCCTGCCCGACGTCC
The DNA here is from genome assembly GCF_001896145.1 of Archangium sp. Cb G35. Lineage (NCBI taxonomy): Bacteria > Pseudomonadati > Myxococcota > Myxococcia > Myxococcales > Archangiaceae > Archangium > Archangium sp. Cb G35. Next base: position 283,050 of record NZ_MPOI01000013.1, on the reverse strand, counting down.
CCGGGGCTCCGCCCCAGCCGTCCGTGGTGCGCGGCGATGGCCTGGTGCGGGTGAGCTGGACGGAGCCCGGCTCCGATGGGCGCTCGCCCATCATCGGCTACCTCGTCACGACTCATCCCAAGGGCACGCACGTGACGATGGATTCCAGCGCGCGCTCCGCCGTGGTGGGGGGGCTGAGCAATGGCGAGCCTTACACCTTCACCGTGCGCGCCCTCAACGCCGTGGGCCTGGGCCCCGACTCACTGGCTTCGGAATCCGTGGTGCCAGCCACCGTGCCCTCGGCCCCCGCCAGCGTCGAGGCCACCGCCGGCATCCGCCAGGCCACCGTCACCTGGAGCGCCCCCGCGAGCACCGGCGGCCTGTCCGTGCAGGGCTACGTGGTGACGGCCACGCCGGGCGGGGCTTCTCGCGAGGTGGACGCCGGCTCCCGCGGCGTCACCCTCGGCGGGCTGGAGAACGGCACCGCGTACACCTTCTCCGTTTCGGCGCGCAACGAGGTGGGCACGGGCCCGGGACTTCTCTCCGCCTCCGTGCGCACCCCCGGCGTGCCCTCGCAGCCCGTCTCGGTGGGCGTCACGGCGGGCCCCCGCATGGCCACGGTGACGTGGGAGGCTCCGGCCGATGACGGCGGCAGTCCCCTCACCGGCTACGTGGTGGAGACCCTTCCCTCCGGCGCCCGCGTGACTCTGGACGCCTCGGCGCGCACGGCCACCTTCACCAACCTGAGCAGCACCCGGGCGCACACCTTCACCGTGTCCGCCACCAACACCACCGGCAACGGCCCCGCCACTCCTCCGGCCTCCGTGCTTCCCCGTCCCGCTCCCGCCGAGGTGACGGACCTCCAACTCGACACCTCGGACGAGGGCTGCCTCACCGTCTCCTACGCCCTGCGCCAGCCGGATGGCGTGCGTGCCCATGTCTCCGTGGAGATCGACTCCACCGGCAGCGGCACCTTCGCTCCCGCCACCCAGGCCAGCGCCCTCGCCGAGGACGGCTCGTTCACGCATGAAGGCACACGCGCCCGCTCCTCCTCTCCGGAGGGCCTCCCCCACCTCTTCCGCTGGAACCGGAGCCTCGACGTTCCCGGCGCCGCCACCGTCCGTGTGCGCCTGAGCGCCCGCGTCCCCGGCACCACACCCGGCTCGGCGATGATCGAGCGCACCCTGCCCGCCCCCGCCCGCCGCTGCGAGCTCCGCCTGCCCACCAGCACCGTCCAGTCCCTGACCGCCACGCCCTCCAAGAGCGTGAGCGGAGACCTCGACGGGGATGGCAGGCTGGACCTGGTGGCCGTCCCCGACTCCGGCGAGACCGTCTCCGTCATGCTGGGGCTCGGCAACGGAAGCTTCCAGTCTCCCTTCGAGCTGAAGCTCCGCGGCAGCCCCAAGCGCCTGATCACCGGGGACATGGATCGCGATGGCCTGGACGAGCTGCTCTGGATGGACACGTCCGGGTACCTGTGGGTCATGCGACGGTTCGGCGAGCCCGTCTCCTACCCCCTCGGGTCCGCCAGTTTGAGCGACACCTCGACCCGGCCGATCGCCATCGCCGACTTCGACGGAAACGGCAGCCCCGACGTGGCCACCCTGGGCGGGTCCAGCTCCTCCTTCCCCTTGCTGGGCATCCTCGCCAACGCGGGGGACGGCACGCTGGGCAGCTTCACCCCCAAGGCGTACGTGCCGAGGGATGCCATCCTCGAAGTGGCCGACCTCGACGAGGATGGCCGGATGGATCTGCTGGCCATCGGGCGGAACTGGTTTGGAAGCTCCGCCCTGCTGTCCAAGGGGGATGGGACCTTCCGCCAACAGGCCATCCGTCTTCCCGCTCCCCCCACCACCTCCGTGGCCCACGCCCTCGCGGTGGGAGATCTCGACGGCGACGGCAACACGGACCTGGCGCTCGCCTGGAAGGACGACTCCGCCGGCCGCGTCCAGGTCCACGTGCTCCGCGGAGATGACAAGGGAAGCTTCTCCGCGGCGGAGCTCGTGGCCTCGCTCACGGACATCAGCCTCGCCACGTCGCCGCTGGCCCTGGCGGTGGTGGACATGGACCACGACGGCCTGAAGGACCTGGCCGTGGGGCTGTACGACATGGAGTCCATGCACAACCTCGCCGTGCTGAAGAGCCGGGGCGCGGAGGGCTTCGCGCCCTCGACGAGGCTGCCCTCGGGACGCGGCTCCATCTCCGCCACGACGGCTGACTTCGACGGGGATGGCAGGGAGGACCTGGCAACGGTCCAGTCCTCCAGCCGGGACCTGCGCGTCTGGCGCAGCAACCCCGAGGCCCTGTCGCTGCCCGAGGGTCCCACCGGCGCCATCTCCCAGGGAGACTTCAACGGGGATGGGAAGATGGACCTCATCAGCGTCCCGGCGCCGGAGACCGTCCAGGTGCACCTCGCCGGTGGCCCGGACGGCCTGAGTGCCCTGCCGCCCATGCCGGCGGGAAGCTGGGTGCACCGGCTGGTGGTGGGCCACGTGGACGAGGACGCGTCCCTGGATGTGGTGGTGCTGAGCGGCGAGAGCGCCAACAAGACCATCGGGCTCCTGCTGGGCAATGGCGACGGCTCCTTCCGCCTCACCTCCCCCGTCTCCGTGGGAGGGCAGACCCGCCACGCGGTCCTCGGCGATGTGAACGGGGATGGACGGATGGACCTCGTCTGTCAGGTGAGCCGCTCCATCGAGCCCGGCTTCTCCTCGGAAGAGGTGCGCGTGCTGCTCGGCCAGGGCTCGGGAACCTTCGGCCCCGCCACGCTCGTGACCACGAGCCCCAGTCCGGGCGCCCTCGCGTTGGGAGACCTCAACAAGGACGGCGTCCTGGACCTGGCCGTGGCACAGACTTCCTCCGGGGGCGGGGTGCTGACGCTCAAGGGACAGGGGGATGGCACCTTCCTGCCCCCCGTCCTCACCACGGACAACGCGGGCCAGCGTGGCGGCCACATCGCCCTGGCGGACATGAGCGGGGACGGCGTCCCGGACATCGTGCGCAGCAGCGATGGCAACGTCTACGTGCTGACCACGTACACCGCCACGACCTGGGGACGCTGGGAGGGCTGGAGCTACCCCGCGGGCGGCGACTGCTCCTCCTTCTCCGTGCTGGACTTCGATGGGGACGGGCGAAAGGACGTGGTGTGCGCCAACCCGGGCTCGGACTCGGTGTCGCTGCTGAGGGGCAAGCCCTACGGTCAGCTCGCCGGGCCCCAACTCTTCGGGGTGCGCCCCGGCGTCATCGGGCTCGGGGTGCTCGACGTGAACGCGGATGGACGCCCGGACATCGTCCTGGGGGCCGCCTCGGATTCACGGAGCACCCTGCTGCTCCAGCGCTGACCCGGGCCCTCCTCCAGAGGGCGGGGCGATTTTTCTTCACACCGGACGACCAGACTGGCGGGCTCGCTCCGTATCGAAGGAAAAGGGAGTGGGAGACACGTGCTGCCAGGAGACGACCGGAGCGTGCTGCAGGCCTTCCGGGAGGGGGATCGCGCCACCCTCACGCGCGTGTATCGCACCTACTCGCCCCAGGTGGCCCGCTACCTCGCCCGGCGCTTCTCCGTCCGCTCCGGCTCGAGCGTCCACAGTGTCTCCCTCGGCGCCCTGGACCTCGACGCGGCGCATCAGGAGACCTTCGTCCGCGCCTTCCGGCCCGCCATGCGCCAGGCCTATGACGGGATACGGCCCTACCTCGGCTTCCTCCTGACGCTCGCGCGCTCCACCGCCGTGGACCTCCTGCGCGCCTCGGGCCGCATCGCCCGCGAGGCCGTGCCCCTGGATGACGCGCCCGAGCTGGCCCACGCCCCCACCGAGGAGCACGGCCCCGAGGAGCAGGCACTGCGGGCCGAGGTGCGCACCCTCGTGCGTCAGTTCCTCGATGGGCTGCCCGAGGAGGCCCGGGCCCTCGCCCAATTGCGCTTCATGGAGGGCCTCTCCCAGGAGGCCGCCGCCGCGCGCCTCCAGCTCACCCGCGGAGAAGTCCGCGTCCGGGAGCGTCACCTGCGCACGCAGTTCACCGAGCACCTGTTGGCCCGGGGTTGGTTGGACGTCCCCCTGGGTGGAATGGAGAAACTCCCATGAGCTGGTTCGACCCCCACGTGGACGGTCTGCTGGCGCGGTGGGCCGAGGGCACCCTGTCCCCGCGCCAATCCGCCCGCCTGCTCCGCCATGCCCACGCCTGCGAGCGGTGTGGCGCGTCCTACGAGCGGCTCGTCCGGGCCTCGCGGCTGCTGGAGCACGCCGACCCGTACGTCCCCACCGGCACCGAGCTCGCGGCCCTGGCGGACACCGGGCTCGCGGCGGCCCTCGCGGCGGCGGAGCCGGAGGCCTCGCGCATCCGCTGGCCCTCGCTCTCCCTCGCCGGAGGCGCGCTCGCCGCCGTGAGCCTCGCGGTGCTGGTGGTGCTCGTCCAGCCCCAGGAGGAGACCGGCTCGTTGCAGGCCCGGGGAGGCTCGGGCCGTCCCGCCCGTGCCGCGCTGCGCGTGTTCTGCGCCGCGAAACAACAGCCCCTGCGCGAGCTGGAGCCCTCCCAGGCGTGTCCTCCGGGCGCGCAGCTGGCCTTCGCCGTGGGTGCGGATGCACCGCTCTCCCATGTCGCGGTGGGCCTGCACACCCGGAGCCTCCAGTCCATCGAGGGCCCCTTCTCCGTCACCGGCCGCCCCGGCGCCGAGCATCCCCTGGAGACGACCCTCCCCCTCCAGGTGCCCGCCGGTGAGGTGGAAGTCCTCGCCGCCTTCGCGGACTCGCCCCGGGAGGCGCTCGCGGCCCTGCGCGGCGAGACGCACCAGGGGGCCGTGGTCCTCCGGCTGCCCCTTCGGGTAGAGGAGACGCCATGAGACTCCGCCTCTCCGGCGTGGTGCTCGCGACCACCCTGCTGCTCGCCACCCTCGCCTCGGCCGCCCCTCCCGTTCGCCGGGCGCTCGTCATCGCCCACAACACCAGCGATGACCCGTCCCTCCCCGCCCTCCGCTACGCGGACGATGATGGCGTGCTGTGGACGGAGACGCTGCGGCGGCTCGGCGTGGAAACCACCCTCCTGGTGGACGCGGACGAGGAGACACTCCGGACGGACGCCGCGGTGCTGAGTGGGACAAGGCCTCCCACCCTCGAGGAAGTGTCCCGGGCCGTGGCCGCGCTGCGCGAGGACGTCCAGGCGGACCACGCCCAGGGGCGGCAGACGGACGTGCTGCTCATCTACGTGGGCCACGGCAACACGGATGCGCTCGGACGCGCCTACTTCACCCTGCTCGGCAGCCGGTTGGACCGTTCCGCCTTCTACACGCGGCTGGTGGATCCGCTCGGGGCGGACTTCGTCCACGTGGTGGTGGATGCATGCCGGGCCTCGGGCGTGGTGGGCAGCCGGGGCAAGCCGGACGTGGCGGTGCTCGCGGAGCTGCGCGGGGTGCTGGAGCGCGAGCAACTGGCCACGCGGCCCCACGTGGGCGCCACCTTCGCCGAGAGCGACAGCGGCGAGACGCACGAATGGTCCCGCCTGCGCGCCGGCGTCTTCAGCCACGTGGTGCGCTCGGGCCTCATGGGAGGCGCGGACGTCAACGGCGACGGCGCCGTGGAGTACAGCGAGCTGGCCGCCTTCGTCACCGCCTCGCTGCAGGAGGTGAAGGCCGTCCCCATCCGCCTCTCCGTGCACGCCTACGCCCCGTCCCGCGAGCCGCGCCGCCCGCTGGTGGACTCCGCGCCTCGCGGGCCCAGCCTCCTGCTCCCGGCCGGGCTCGAGCACGCGCGCATCTCCGTGGAGGACGAGGGGGGCCGGCGGCTGGCGGACGTGCGCCGCGCGGACCACCAGACGGTGTCCCTGCGCCTGCCCGTCCGCGACTCCTACTGGGTCCGCACCCCCACCGCCGAGGCCCGCATCACGCTCGCCCAGCTCGGCAACGGGCTGCCCCGGCTCAACCCCCGCGAGCTGCGCGAGCGCGGCCCCGCCGAGGACGCCCTGCGCCGCGGCCTCTTCGCCATCCCCTTCGACCGGAGCTTCTACGAGCAATACGTGGCCACCTCCTCCTTCGTCCCGGTGGACTTCTCGCCGGACGCCAGAGCGCCGCTCGTGGTGCATGCCGAGCCGCGGCCCGTGCTCGCCTGGGAGGCGGGACTCGTCACCCAGCGAGCCCCGCTCGGACTCTCCCCCTTCGTCACCGGGCCGGGCGTGGCGCTGCGCTACGGGGGAGCGCCGTACACGCTCGGACTGCGCGCCACGTACGTCTTCTCGCCCCTGACGCGGGACGACGTGTCCCTCCATCGGCTGTCCGTGCAGGGGCTGCTGGGACTTCAGGCCTCCGGGCCCGTCGCTCCCTTCATCGAGGCCTCGGGCGGCTGGAGCCTGGTGCGGGTGAGCTACCCCGGTGCCACGCAGGGAGACCCCACCGTCTTCTCCGCCCAGCTGTCCGGCGGCATGGTCGTCCAGCAGGAGCGTCTGCGGGTGCGCGTGGCCGGCTTCCTCGGCGTGGACGTCCTCACCGCGGACGGCCGGGAGCGGGGAGACCCCATCGCGGGCGTCGAAGTGGCGCTCGGGTATTGAAAAAAGCAGGGGCGAACGACCAGGCGCGCGGCCTCATTCCGTATCCAGGACGACCGATGCCGTCTTTTCGATTCGTCCCGAGGGGGGAAGCCGTGTCCTGGAGCATGTCCCGTCGACTGATTCCGTTGTTCCTCGCCCTGCTGGTGGGCGCGGGTGGCTGTGAGCTGGAACCCATCACCTCCCAGCCACCCGGCAACCCGGCGCCCGGCAACCCGCCGCCCGGCAACCCGGAGCCCACGGTGCCCTCGGCCCCGAGGGTGGTGGAGTCACATACCGAGCCGGGCACGGTGACGCTCTCCTGGAGCCCACCGGAGAGCGATGGGGGAAGCTCCGTCACAGGCTACCGGGTGAGCGCCGCGCCGCGAGAGGAGGCTCAATCCATCGAAGTGGACGGCACCACCGCCCGCGTCACGGGCCTGCGCCCGGGCGCCACCTACTTCTTCTACGTGGCCGCGGTGAACGCGATGGGTGAAGGCCTCTCCACCCGCTCGGAGGCCGTCACCCTGCCCGACGTCCCCGGGGCTCCGCCCCGGCCGTCCGTGGTGCGCGGCGATGGCCAGGTGCGCGTGAGCTGGACGGAGCCCGGCTCCGATGGGCGCTCGCCCATCATCGGCTACCTCGTCACCGCTCATCCCCAGGGCACACACGTGACGATGGATTCCAGCGCGCGCTCCGCCGTGGTGGGCGGGCTGAGCAATGGCGAGCCTTCCACCTTCACCGTGCGCGCCCTCAACGCCGTGGGCCTGGGCCCCGACTCTCCCGCCTCGCTCAGCGTGGTGCCCGCCACCGTGCCCTCGGCCCCCGCCAGCGTCGAGGCCACCGTCACCATCCGCCGCGCCTCCGTCACCTGGAGCCCTCCGGCGAGCACCGGGGGCGTTCTGGTGCGGACCTACGTGGTGACGCTCGAGCCGGACGGACTCTCCCGGGAGGTGGATGCCGATACCCACAGCTTCGAGTACAGCGGCCTGAAGGACGGCACCGCCTACACCTTCACCGTGGCGGCACGTAACGAGATGGGCGAGGGACCGAAGCTCCGCTCCGCCTCCGTGCGTACCCCCGGCGTGCCCGCCCAGCCCGGCGCGGTGAGCGTCACGGCGGGTATCCGCTCGGCCACGGTGACGTGGGAGGCCCCGGCCGAGGATGGCGGCGCGCCCCTCACCGGCTATGTGGTGGAGGCTTCCCCCTCCGGCGCCCGCGTGACGGTGGACGCCGCGACGCGCACCGCCACCGTCCCGGGCCTGAGCAGCACCCAGGCCCACACCCTCCGCGTGTCCGCCACCAACATCCTGGGCAGTGGCCCCTCCGCGTCCTCGGCCGCCGTGCGTCCCCTCCCCGCTCCCGCCGAGGTGACGGACCTCCAGTTCGACACCTCGAACGCGGGCTGCCTCACCGTCTCCTACGCCCTGCGCCAGCCGGATGGATTGCTCGCGGATGTCTCCGTGGAAGTGGACTCCACCGGCAGCGGCTCCTTCACTCGCGCCACCCAGGCCGGCAGCGCCACCCATGCGGGACTGCTCGCGCGCTTCACCGCACCGGAGGGCAGCACCCACCAGTTCCTCTGGGACCGCGGCTTCGACGTGCCCGAGGCCGCCACCGTCCGCGTGCGCCTGAGCGCCCGCGTCCCCGGCACCACGCTCAGCTCGGCGACGCTCGAGCGCACCCTGCCCGCCGCCGCCCGCCGCTGCGAGGTCCGGCTGCCCACCCACAGCGTCCAGCCGCTGAACGCCACGGCACGCCGCGCCGTGAAGGGAGACTTCAACGGAGATGGCAAGCTGGACCTGGTGGTCGCCCCCGCCTCCGGCGAGACCGTCTCCATCCTGCTGGGGCTGGGCAACGGAAGCTTCCAGCCTCGCATCCAGCAGACGCTCCGCTCCCAGATGAACCGCCTCACCACCGGGGACCTGGATGGCAATGGCACGCAGGATCTGATCTGGCCGGACGGGTACGGGAGCCTGTGGGTCGCGCGAGGCGGGGGTGGATTCTTCGCGCCCCCCGTCTCCTACCGCATGTCGTTCGCCGATTTGACCACCACCGTGGACGACTCGATCGCCCTCGCCGACTTCGACGGCAACGGCAGCCTCGACGTGGCCACGATCGGAGGATCCGGCACCGCCCTTACCCTGGGAATCCTCGCCAACGCGGGCGATGGGACGCTGGGCGCCTTCGTCAGCAAGTTGAGCGTGACCGCCAACACCCTGATCGCCGCGGCGGACCTCGACGAGGACGGCCGGAAGGATCTGCTGGCCATCGGGCGGGGCTGGATGGGAAGCGTGGCCCTGCTGTCCAACGGGGATGGGACCTTCCGCACGCGGAGCATCACCGCTCCCGAGGCCCACACCCTCCTGGTGGACGATCTCGACGGCGACGGGCACCTGGACCTGGTGCTCGCCCGGAAGGACCTCTCCAAGGAACTCCAGGTCCACCTCCTGCGGGGAGATGGCCAGGGAGGGTTCTCCGCGGCGGAGCTCGTGGACACGCTCCTGGACGCCAACGGGTTCTCGACGGCCCTGGGCCTCACGACGGTGGACATGGACCGTGACGGCCTGAAGGACCTGGTGGTGGCACTCGAGTGGAAGGATGCCCTCGCCGTGCTGCGGGGGAAGGGAGCGGGGAGCTTCGAGCCGGCGGTGCTGATGCCCGCGGGACGCGGCCCCATCTCCCTCCTCACCGGCGACTTCGACGGGGACGGCCTGGAAGACGTGGCGTCGGTCCAGGGCCACAGCGAGGACGTGCGCGTGTGGCGCGACGGCCCCGGGAGCCTGTCGCTGCAAGAGGCCCCCGGAGGCGCCCTCGCCCAGGGAGACTTCAACGGGGATGGGAAGATGGACCTCGTCAGCGCCCCGGTGAAGGACAGCGTCCAGGTGCACCTCGCCGGCGGCCCGGAGGGCCTGCGGGCCCAGACGCCCGTGCCGGTGGGAAGCCCGGTGTGGAGCCTGACGGTGGGCCACGTGGACGGGGACGCGAACCTGGACGTGGTGGTGCGGCGCGGCATGGGCGGCGCCATGACGCTCGGGCTCCTCCTGGGCAACGGCGACGGCACCCTCCGCCCGGCCGCCGACATCCCCGTGGGGGCCAACCCGGGCCACGTCGCCCTGGGCGATGTGAACGGGGATGGGCGGACGGACCTCGTCTGCCAGGTGTCCTACTACCTCGAGCCCGGCTACTACACCCAGGAGGTCCGCCTGCTGCTCGGCCAGGGCGACGGCACCTTCGCGTCCCCCACGCTCGTGACGACGAGCCCCAATCCGGATGCGCTGGCCCTGGGAGACCTCGACAAGGACGGCGCGCTGGACCTGGCCGTGTTGCAGGATTCAACCAGTGAAGGGGTGCTGCTGCTCAAGGGCCGGGGCAATGGCACCTTCCTTCCCCCCGTCCTCGTCTCGACCCCCGGGGCGGGCCGGTACGGCGGCCACCTCATCCTGGTGGACATGAATGAGGACGGTTTCCTGGATGCCGTGCGCAGCAACAGCATCGACAACAGCGTCCACGTGCTGCTGGGCTGGGGAGACTGGGTGGGGTGGAATGCCCGGAGCTACCCGGCGGGCGGCAACTGCGCCTCCATCTCCGTGCTGGACTTCGATGGGGACGGCTCTCGGGACGTGCTGTGCGCCAACCCGGGCATGGACTCGGTGTCGCTGATGAGGGGCGATGAGTACGGATGGCTGGCCGCGCCCCGGATCTTCGGGGTGCGCAACGGCGCCCACGAGCTCGCGGTGTTCGACGTCAACGCGGATGGGCGCCCGGACATCCTCTCGGGAGCCCCCATGTACCCCCAGGGCACGCTGCTGCTCCAGCGCTGACACCGGAGCCCGGTGTACGCTCGGTACCCATGGCCCGCCGCGTCTGGGATGTGCTCCTGCGAAACCGGATGCATCGGATAGAGCTCGAGCACGGGTACTTCACGGGGCGGCGCCGGCTCACCGTCGATGGACGGACGATCCTCGAGCAGACTCCCGGCATCATCGACTTCGGGAGCGAGCATCCGTTCGAGGTCGCCGGAGTTCCGTGCGAGGTGGTGATCACCGGGAACGGAATCCGCTTCCAGTACCACCTGATGGTCGACGGGGCGGCCCATCCTCACGGCGGGCAGGTGCCGCGACCCATCCGGCGCAAGCGCGCGGGAGGGGTGCTCGCCGTCGTGAACCGATGCGCGAAGTACATGGCCGTGTTCCTGGCTGTCCTGGGCCTCGCGTTCCTCGCGCTCGGTGTCCAGTCCCTGGCGAGGCTCGTGTCGTTCCCGGAGCACCCGCCCCGGGTCGCGCTCGCCACCGCGGGCACGCAGCCCGACGACGCGTGGGTGACGCTCGAAGGCCTGCGCATCGACTGTGGCTCGGCCCCCATTCGTCGCCACGGGACGAACTACTACCTCGCGGGCCAGGACGGCGGCGGGGTGCCGGTCGTCGTCGCCGTCGACGACGAGAGCTGTCCGGGCGAGCAGGCGAGCGGCGTGCTCCACGAGATGGGCGGCAGGAATGGTGCCGAGTTACGCCGCCGCACCGGCGCGCCGAAGGTGCTCGTTCTCTCGACCTGGGGTGGACCGGCGCATGAGCTCGCCGGAGCCGCCGTGTTCTCCCTCATGGCGCTCCTCGGGCTCGGTCTGGCGTGGCTCTTCGCCCTGCACGCGTACGACGTGTCGCGCCCACGCTCCGCGGACTGACGCGCACCGGACGTTCCACGTCCATGCATCGGAGCCGGGGGCAGGCGGGCGTGCAATCGTTACAAGAGTGGAAACGCCTTTCCCAGTAGAAAGGTCAGCCCGAGGTCACTCCTCCGGTCACGCGAGGTAACGGGCTTCCCTCTCGTTCCAAGGGCTTGGACAGGGTGTGCCTGCCCCATGGGGTGGGTGGGCCACGCTTTGCACGAGCAGCCGGGCGGAAGGAGTCCTCCGCGTGTCCGCCCGTTCCCGCCCGGCTGGTTTCACTCTCATCGAAACTCTCATCGTCCTCGCCATCGTGGGCGTCCTGGCGGCGCTCGCGAGCCTCGCGGTGTTCCACGGCACCACCCGGGTGCGCGTGAGCAACGCGGCCTTCGAGGTGGGGGCTCTGTACACCGCCGCACAGATGCGGGCCACCAGCATGGGCGTGCCCCACTACGTCGTCTTCCACGACGACGGCTCCGAGTTCGGCGTCTACCTGCTCGAGCGCGCGGACGCCGTGGGCCCCTTCAACTGGTCCCGCGAGGACGTGCTCGACGCCGCCAGCGTGGGCGGCGTCCGCCACGAGCAACTGCGCCTCTCGAACGAGGGGGGCCTGGGCTTCCTGGACATGAGCGTGCCGCGCACGGAGTTGAGCTTCCTGCCCGCGCCCTTCTCCGCCATTCCGCTCACCCCCTCCGGCGAGGGCCGGCTGCTGGGGGGCTGCACCTTCTGCACCGAGGGTACCGGCGGCGCCCGGGGTGTCCTCCGCTTCTCTCCCGATGGCACCGTGCGCGTGATGACGGGCGGCTCGGACGCGGGCGGCGTCATCGCCTTCGCCCCCGAGTCGAGCGGCGGCCAGGACAGCCCGGCCCGCTGGGTCGTCATCGCCGCGCCGGCCGGTGCCATCCGCGTCTACTAGGAGGAAACCGTCACCATGTCTCCGACTCCCCGCGCCTGGCGCGCCCGAGGCTTCAGCCTCATCGAGGCCATGGCGGCACTCGCCATCTTCTCCATCGGCCTGCTGGGCGTGCTGCACATGAACGTGCTGGCCAGCCAGCAGAACGGGCTCGCCCGGCGCCAGTCCACCGCCAGCAAGGTGGCGAGAGACCTCGTGGACGCCTTCGAGCGGCTGCCCTACGAGCACACGCTGCTGTCCAACGAGAGCACCCTGGACCCGGCGGACCCGGGCTTCTCGCGCTTCGAGGAGGCGGATGGCTGGGTGAAGCTGGAGGACACGTTGGCGCTCATCGGGGAGCGGCCGCTGCTCGGGGCGGCGCAGGCGAGCGTGAGCACCGGGGGCGGCACCGGCACCGAATCCATCTACGAGGTGGCGTGGCGGGTGGCCCCCGTGAAGAACGCGGAGGGAGACACCGAGGCCCGCCGCATCCTGGTGATGGTGCGCTTCCCCACCACGGCGGGCGCGTACAAGCAGGTCAACGTCTGGGCGGTGAAGGCCAACCCCCAGGCCATGGGCCGGGGCGCCGCGGCCATTCCGGAGATTTGAGCATGCGCACGCCCCGCCGTCCTCGTGGCTTCACCCTCGTCGAGCTGCTCGTCGGCACCGCCATCGGAGCCCTGGTGCTCACGGGCATCGGCCTCGTCTTCGTCTCGCAGGCCTCGCAGTACCAGGCCCACGCGAGCCGCCGCGCGGTGCAGTCCAGCGTGCGCCAGGCCATGAGCTTCATGGAGCGGCACGTGCGCAACGCGGGGTACGGCGTGGACCCGGACCGGGCCATCCTCGCCTACGACTCCTTCGACGCGCTCGGCAACACGCGGGGAGTGGGCTTCCCGGATGGCATCACCGTCCACGCGCGCGACCTGTACTTCCGCCGCCGCGCCACCGAGGTGGGCACGGACTTCCTGCGCTTCGACACCGAGCTCCAGCGGCCGCTGCGCAAGGGGGAGATTCTGTTGGTCCTCTGCCCCGGCGCGGTGCGCTACGCCTACGTGACGGTGGGAGAGACGGCGCCCGCGAAGAGCTTCTCCGTCAAGCTGGACACCGCGCCGGCGCCGATGGACTCGCCCATGGGGCCTCCGGGCGCGCTCTTCCGCGAGCTGGACACGCTGGACGGCGAGGCCTGCTTCCACGACACGGAGCCACCGGTGGTGGTGCGGGTGGAGCGCAACAGCTTCTACGTCACGGCCTTCGACGATGACGGGGACCCGGCCACTCCCAGCAGCACGCCCTACCTCATGCTGCACCGTGGGGTGGACCTCAACGACGACGGCGCCATCGACGGCGAGGACGCCACGCCCATCGCGGTGGGCGTCGAGCAGTTGCAGGTGGCATACATCCTCAACACCCTGGGCGACGCGCCGCCTCCGCTGGTGGGCGTGAACGACGATGACGTGCCCTGGGGCGAGACGTGGCACATCGCCACGCCCGAGTTGGATCGGCCGCGCATGGAGGATGCCTATTCCTCGCCCCGGCGCCTGGGCTCGCACCCGGCCAACATCCGCCAGGTGCGGCTCACCCTGGTGGCGCGCAGCACCAAGGCCGATACGGCGCGCCCGGGGGACGACGTGCTCACGCCTGGGGCGCCGAGTGACGGGAGCTCCGCGCTCCCCACCAGCCCGCCCACGTGGCGGCCGCTGGAGAACCTGGGCACCACGCCGGCCCGTGCCTTCGAGCCGCGCGGCGGTGGCTTCTCCCGCGCGGTGCTGCGCGGCGCCATCGCGCCCAAGAACCTGCTGATGCGCTCCCAGTTCACCCCCGTCCACCTGGGAGGAGGGTGAGCGAGCATCTCCTCAGACTTCCTCGTCAGGCAGAAGCGTGAGCAGCAGCTCGTCGTCGGGCCCGCGCGGGAGCCAACCGGGCGGCGGTGGCGTGGCCAGGAGTGCATCACCCGCCCTGTCGGCGCGCTCCTTGTGGGTTTCTGGGGTGTACGCGAACCAGCGCCCCATTGCCTTGGCAACCTTGAAGCGGTTGGCATGGTCCAGCACAGTCGGCCACCCATCGGGAAGACTCTGGGACAACATGCGCACGAGCACATCCCGCACGAAGCGAGTGACCTGCTTGCGGTGTTCCGCCTCGGCGAGCAATCCGCTCAGCACCTGCACTGCTGCAATGTCGTCCTTTCCTAGCTCTTCGGCCAACAAGTATAATGGGACAGCAGGGCGCGCCTCGGCGAAGGCGGTGAGCGAGTCGTAGCCGCGCTCGCGGACCCGCTCATACAGGCGCACCTTCCAGTTACCCTCCCAGGAACGTCCGTCGGTCATCGCTCAGCTCCCACGACAGCGGACGAAGTTCATCGGGATGTCATAGTCCCTCATGCTCTCCGCGACGATGTCCAGAACCTCATTCCGCGTCAACATCTGGCCCGTTTTGGACTCGGCTTTGCGCAGAGCTTCCATGATCATCCGGTTCCATTCACCGGGCCACGTGCGTCCCAACTTCCAGTTTCCACCGCCGTGAATCGCCTGATGGTGTGCCTGCTGCATCGTGACGCAGAACCTCTCGATGCTCATCTTGCCGGTGAAGCCGCGCTTCTCGAACCACTCGCGGAACTCGTTCGGCATGACGTGGTGACGCGGGGGCTCGGCCATGCCGGCGCCTGTCTTGCCCGTCACGCGCATGGCCCGCACCTCGGGCGAGTCACCCAGCGCGTCGCGCACGCCCCTCGGGAGGTCGCCGTGCCCCTGTGCCATCATCACGTGGCCGGCCTGAATCCGCACGGCGGCGCTGATGGCGGGCAGGGAGAGGACGCCCGCGCGCACCAACTGGCGCATCATCTCCACCCACTCGGCGGACACCACCATCGAGGCGCCGGGAGAGTGCTGCGTCGGCGAGGGTGAGGAAGTCGACCCACACGGCCAGCAGCATGGAGCCCATCATCGCGGCCTCCAGCCGTGGGCCGGCGAGGCGCAGCAGGGCGAGCTGCATCTCCGGATCCTCCACCTCCGACGCGGCGGCGGCCACCTCCGTGGTGGCGGCAAGCTCGGCGTCAATCCACCGCAACCGGGCTTCGCCATATTCGACGTAGCGGACGAAGATGCCGTTGCCCGCGCCGGCGATGCCCGAGCCGCTGGCCTTGAGTCTGGAGAGCTCGCTGGAAACGCGAAGGCTGGAGCCGGACACCTCACGCAGGGCGCTGCGAAAGGCCATGTGGGTCGCGAGGGCGCTCTGCCGCACAGTCGCGTCGGAGCTGCCAGGGCCCGCCGCCATCACTCCGGCCACGGCGAACCTGGTGGCACCGTGCGGGGAGTAGCGCAGGCTCCGCCCCGGGCCAGGCGGTGGCGTCAGCGGCACACAGGCGTTGGACAGGAGGGCCAGGGCAAGCAGCAGTCCCGTCCCCTTCGCCCCTGACGAATCAACGCGCATGGTCCACCCCCAGGCCCATGCCCGGGACACACGGCTCGCCTCCGTCAGCCGGGAGCAGGCAGGCGTGCAATGGTTACAAGAAGGGAAATTCCTTTCCCAGTAGAAAGGCCAGCCCAAGGCAACTCCGGCGGTCACGTGGGGTAGCGGACTTCCCTCTCGTTCCAAGGGTTTGCGCAGGGAGTCCCTGTCCCGTGGGGTACATGGGCCACGCTTTGCACAAGCAGCCGGGCGGAAGGAGTCCTCCGCTTGTCCATCCGGTCCCGCCCCGCTGTGTTCCACCACACCACCCGTTCCCTTCCCAACGGTCCCCGCGGCATGGCCCTCGTGATGGCACTGCTCGTCGTGGTCCTCGTCACCCTCCTGGTGGCCGGCGCCATCTCCTTCACCGGCACCGAGCGCAATGCCTCCGTGCTCCAGACGCGCGACGACGCGCTCTCGGCCTGCACCCAGGCGGCTCGCAACCTCTTCCTCGCCCGCCTCCGGGTGCTCACCCCCGGCAGCACCGCCCAGGTGCACCTGGATGATGCGTACGGCCAGGGCATCATCCGCGCGGGCCACTTCACCGGCTCGACACCGGCCCCCACGCTGACACACGTGGAGCGGCTGCCCGCCAATGCCGTGGGCGCCTCGCGCGACGCGGCCCGCGACATCAGCAACACGCTCGGCGACGCCGCGGAGGGCGCCTACTGGTACTCCGTGACGGCGCTCTGCCTGGAGTACCCCGGCGGCCCCGAGCGCGAGGTCGAGTTCGTCATCCGTGTCGGCCTTCAGTAGTCCCTTCCTCCGAGGAACCGATTCCATGAACGCCCGGAGCCACCTCCGCCGCCTGTCCGCCGCCGCGCTCCTGCTCGCCTCCGCCACGGCCGCCTCCGCCACGGCCGAGGACCCCGGAGCGAAGGCCGCATGCTGTCAGCTCACCACGTCGCTCGCCGCCGAGGCCCTGCGAGGCCAGGACATCACCGGCGACGAGCGCTTCTTCATGAGCGAGGGCACGCCGCCCAACGTGCACTTCCTCATCGACACCTCGGCGTCCATGCGCGAGCTGCCCCAGGTCAACGAGGGCAACCACGAGGCCTTCTTCGCCGCCGGGGACGGCTGCTCCAATCCGGACGTGCTCGCGATGCAGGCGGCCAACGGGTGGAACCCCACCACGGCGTACCCGGTGCCGGACGCGGACCACCCCGGCCTGTTCCGCGACGACAAGTTCTACGCGTACATGTTCTGGGAGGACCTCAACGCGCCGGCCTCGCAATGGAACACGAAGGAGGAGGTCTGCGCGTACCAGCACCCGGAGAGCGCGGACCCCACGCGGGCGCTCTACAACGCCTGCCTCTCCTGCATGGAGACGAAGGGCTTCTACAAGCGGCCGGGGGCCACGGGCTCGAGGCCGGGCACGGACCCGAGGCGCTACACGTATGCCTTCTCGGGCCGCTTCCTCAACTTCAACCCGCCCAAGTACGTGACGGCGAAGGCGGTGCTCAAGGCCATCCTCCGGGACATGCGCCAGGTGCGCGTGGGCCTCAGCTACTTCGACGCGGACAACACGGTGCACGGCGCGCTCATGTCCATGCCGCAGGGCCCCTCGTGCGAGCAGCTCGGCGCGGACCCGCGGGCCTTCGAGACCGTGCGCCCCAGCTACCTCGCGGCCGTGGACGCGCTGCGCTTCAAGGCAGCCACCCCGCTGGCCGAGTCGCTCCTCAACCTGGGGCAGTACTTCTCCTCCAGCAACGCCGTGTACACGGACGTCTTCGGCTTCGACTCGAGCTTCCTCAAGAGCGGCTTCCAGAACGCCTCGCTCTCGCGTCCGGAGCGCAGCTGGTGCTGGGGCTGCCAGGCCACCTCCATCGTCATCGTCACGGACGGCGAGCCGAGCGCCGACGAGCACGTCCCGGCCGGCACCATCGAGGCCCTCAATGGCGGCGCGGTGGAGTGCCCCGCCTCGGAGCCTTGCCCGGAGGACGCGCTGCACAAGCTGGATGACGTGGCGAAGCTGCTCGCCACGAAGGACCTTCAGACCGGCGGCCCCGCGGTGGTGGGGGACTTCGACACCGGGGGCCGGCAGAGCCTCACCGTCCATGCCATCGGCTTCGGCATCAACGCCAACATCCTCAAGAACGCGGCGCGCGTGGGAGGCGGCCTCTACTACCAGGCCAACGACGGCGCGGGGCTGAAGCAGGCGCTGGAGGACATCATCGCCAACGTGAACCGGCGCTCCACGTCCTTCTCCGCGGCATCCACGTCCGGTGGACAGCTCGGCTCGGCGAGCGGCACGCTGGTGCCCCGCCTGCGTCCGGGCCGGGACCGGGAGGAGCCGTGGCGCGGCTACCTCTACCGCTACAAGCTCGCCTCGGAGCTGCTGCTCGGCTGCAAGACGGCGCTCGCCGCCTCGGGCGGAGACGCGTGGGACCTCAACCACGACAAGGACTGTGACGACGTCCACCTCATCGACATGGACGGGGACGCCGTGGTGGAGAACGAGGCCGGTGACTTCGTGAAGCTGAAGGACCGGCTGGTGCCCGCCAGGCCCTTCTGGGAGGCGGGCCAGAAGCTCAAGCCCTCGGCGGTGGCGTCCCAGCGGTGGAAGACGCGGGACATCTACACGCTCGTGGACAACGGTGGCCCCTCGGGCGGACCGGATGGGAAGCTGGACTCGCACGACACGCCGGTCGCCTTCACCGAGGCCAATGCGTCCGTCCTGCGCGAGGTCCTCGGCATCAGTGCCAGCGGGTGCACCGTGGCGGGCGAGAAGCTGGGCCCGGACGACTGTGCCCGTGCCGTCATCCGCTACTACCGGGGCGCGGACGTGCTGAACACGGACAAGACGCGGCGCGACTTCGACCGGCCCTTCCTGCTGCATGACATCTTCCACTCGGCGCCGCAGACGGTGGAGCCGCCCATGCCGCGGGAATTCTGTGGCTTCTCGACGCAGTGCCTGCAGACGCTCTACGCGGGCCGCACGGAGCAGAAGCGCTACACGGAGACGGGCACGGGCCGCACGCGCGACGCCTATGACGAGTACGTGGCGCGCCACGAGCAGCGGGACAGGGTGGTGCTGGTGGGCTCCAACGGCGGCATGCTGCACGCCTTCCACAATGGCGTCCGCACGGGGAAGGATGCGCTCACCGGCCTGCCGAAGCACGACGAGGGCACGGGCGAGGAGCTCTGGGCCTTCATCCCCCCGGACCTGCTGCCGAAGCTGCTACCCAAGCTGGGCCAGCACGGCTGGTTCGTGGACGGCACGCCCATGGTGCGCGAGGTGTGGCTGGACGGGGTGGGCGCCGCCGGGGACGCGGAGGCGGACGGGAAGAAACAGGCCAGCGAGTTCCGCACGGTGGCGGTGGTGGGCTCGGGCACGGGCGGGGTGCACCGCTTCGCGCTGGACGTGACGGCGCTGATGAACAGCCCGGGCGTGGGACAGACGGGCCGCCCGCCCAATCAGCAGGGGGACTTCCTGTGGATGTGGCCGCAGCCGTGTGACGCGCTCGCGCTCCAGTTGGGCGAGAGCGATGGACACTTCGCGCCGCGGCCTCCGCCGATTGGCCCGGTGGCGCTGGCGGACCCGGACGGCCCGTGGCGCGTGGCGGGCAAGCCGGCGCGCGAGGAGTGGGTCGTCATGCTCAACGGGGGATATGACCGCTCGCACAACCGGGGCCGGGGCCTGGCCATGGTGGACATGAAGACGGGCGAGACGCTGTGGAGCTTCTTCCACGGAGACGGCAGCGTGCGCTCCGAGCACCTGCGCCACCCCTTCGCGGCCAGCGTGGCGATGATGGACATTGGCGGCGAGCTCAGCTCCAAGCCGGATGGAGATCTGCTCTTCGACACGGCGACGGTGGCGGACTACGGGGGCCAGGTGTGGACGGTGCGCTTCTGGCAACCCGGGGAGCGGCCCGCGGGCGGAGGCAAGATGGCCAACTGGTTCGCCGCTCGCGCCTTCCAGGTGAAGCCCCCGGAGACGGTGGCGAGCCCCGGCGCCGACACGGTGCGGCCGGCCTTCAGCTACATGACCTCCAACACGGTGCAGTCGGACACGGGCTACCTGCGCACCTTCGTGGGGACGGGAGACCGCTACAACCTGGCGGAGAGCGGCGGGACGACGTGCCGGCTGTCCAACCCGCTGGGGTGCGCGCAGCTCGGGTGCCGAGCGAGCCAGACCGTCACCGTGCAGCGTGGCGGCTCGACGCTCTGGAGCGCCAGCACCACCTACGAGGGCTACCAGTACACCCCGAGCACCCCCACCCCGGCGACGGAGGGGGGCACGTGCGGCTCGACGAAGGTGGCCCTGGACTGGGACTACGACGCGGCCAACGGCTGCACGGCGAGCAGCTCGGGGCGGCTGGAGTACACCTGTGACGCCAGCGGCTGCCGGGTGACGAAGGACGACTGGGTGCCCGTGGCGGCGACGAAGCCCCTGCCGGCCACCAGCGTCAACCGCTTCTACGGCTTCTGGAGCTACGGGGTGAAGAAGGCGCGCACCTTCGACACGGCGGCGGCGGCCACGGCGTACGAGGCCGGCATGCTGACGGAGGACTCGCTGGTGGACGTGTCCCAGTTCGGGGCGGACGGGCGGGTGACGACGGGTGAGAAGGAAGCCGGCTCCCTGGAGGCCGGGTGGTACGTGCGCTACGGGGCGTCCCGGGAGC
The DNA here is from genome assembly GCF_001896145.1 of Archangium sp. Cb G35. Classification (NCBI taxonomy): domain Bacteria; kingdom Pseudomonadati; phylum Myxococcota; class Myxococcia; order Myxococcales; family Archangiaceae; genus Archangium; species Archangium sp. Cb G35. Next base: position 262,937 of record NZ_MPOI01000013.1, on the reverse strand, counting down.
AGACGGGGAGCGGGACGTCCATCGTCAACGGGTGCGTGCTGTGGAACAGCTTCGAGTCCGGGGCGTCCGGGGGGATGTGCGCGGCCTCGGGGGGCCATCGGGCCCGGGTGTACCAGGCGGGCTTCGTGGGAGGGGCGGCGCGCTGCGCCGAGGGCTTCGCCACGGTGGCGGGCACGACGGGCGGGCGGACCTGGAAGCGCTTCGAGGAGCGGAGCGTGATGGCGGCCCCGGCGGATCCAGTGCCCCAGCGGGGGCTGGAGACGGTGGACATCCTGCTCAACGAGCCGGGGACGGGCCCCCGGCGGCTGGGGGTGTCCCTGGAGAACGAGGCCCTCCAGTCCCTCTACCAGCTGGAGTTGGACCGTTCCGGCCATGACTGCCGGCACGAGGCCACACGCTGCGAATAGCCCGCAACCATTGATTCCGGGCGGGGGCTGGCGTAGGCAACGGCCCTCACTCATTTTCGAAGGATTTCAAGCAGATGGCCGAGAAGCTGGCACCGCGCGAGAAGGGCTTTTCCGAGTGGTATGTGGACCTGGTCCAGAAGGCGAAGCTCGCCGACTACTCGGACGTGAAGGGCTGCATGGTCATCCGGCCCAATGGCTATGCCATCTGGGAGAACATGCAGCGGGTCCTGGACAAGATGTTCAAGGACCTGGGGCACAAGAACGCCTACTTCCCGCTGCTCATCCCCGAGAGCTACCTGAAGAAGGAGGCCGAGCACGTCGAGGGCTTCAACCCGCAGCTGGCGGTGGTGACGCACGCCGGTGGGTCGAAGCTGGAGGAGCCGTACGTCATCCGGCCCACGTCCGAGACGATCATCAACCGCAGCTTCTCCAAGTGGATCCAGAGCTACCGGGACCTGCCGCTGCTCATCAACCAGTGGGCGAACGTGATGCGCTGGGAGATGCGCACGCGCCTGTTCCTGCGGACGACGGAGTTCCTCTGGCAGGAGGGACACACCTGCCACGAGACGGAGGAGGACGCGGAGAAGGAGACGCTGCAGATGCTGGAGGTGTACCGGAAGTTCGCCGAGGACTACATGGCGATGCCGGTGATGACGGGGCGCAAGACGGAGTCGGAGAAGTTCGCCGGCGCGCTGCGCACGTACAGCATCGAGGCGATGATGCAGGACAAGAAGGCGCTGCAGGCGGGCACGAGCCACAACCTGGGGCAGAACTTCGCCAAGGCGTTCGACACGACGTTCCAGGGGCGGGACGGCAAGCAGCACCACGTGTGGCAGACGTCGTGGGGCGTGTCCACGCGCCTCATCGGCGGTCTGATCATGACGCACTCGGATGACTCGGGGCTGATCGTTCCGCCGAGGCTGGCGCCGACGCACGTGGTGATCATCCCGATTGCCGGCAAGGCGACGGACGCGGAGAAGACGCAGGTGATGGAGAAGTCGCACGCGCTGGCGGCGGACCTGAAGAAGGCGGGCCTGAGCGTGGTGGTAGACGACGACGACACCAAGGCTCCGGGCTGGAAGTACAACGAGCACGAGCTGATCGGCACGTGCCTCCGGATCGAGCTGGGTCCGAAGGATCTGGCGAAGGGCTCGTGCGTGATGGTGCGGCGGGACGTGAAGCAGAAGGAGTTCATCCCGCTGGACCAGGCGGTGGGCAAGGCCCAGGAGATGCTCGAGCAGATGCAGACGGCGCTGTTCGAGAAGGCGAAGAGCTTCCGGGAGGCGAACACCTTCGAGGTGAACAGCTACGAGGAGATGAAGGAGAAGGCGGACGCGGGGTTCCTGCTGGCGCACTGGAACGGGGACGCGAAGGTGGAGGCGCGGATCAAGGAGGAGACGGGCCTGACGACGCGCAACCGGCCGTTCGCGCAGAAGCAGGAGGCGGGCAAGTGCGTGGTGACGGGAGAGCCGTCGCCGGGCCGCATCGTCTTCTCGAAGGCGTACTGAGCCAAGAACCCCTCTCCCGCCGGGAGAGGGACGGGGTGAGGGTGCCACGGGTCCCAGGTTGGACCCGTGTGAGCCCCCTCTCCCCTTGGGAGAGGGCTGAGGTGAGGGTCTACGCCCCGCCCGAGCCCTCTTCTTCTTCCCGTGAAGCATCCTCTGCGCATCAAGCTGTTACTGGTGCTGTACCTCGCGGTGACGACGGCCTGCGCCTCCCCTACGGAGGCGGTGAGGGACGACGTCGACCCCTCCGTGGAGGAGTTCTCGTGCGACGTGCGCCCAGAGGGCTCTTCCCGTGAGTCCGCGCTGCCACTCGTGCGTATGGAGGTATTACCCAAGGGCGGTGTCCGGCTGTACCTCCCACAGGCGAAGACAGAACCCTCGTTCCAGCGATTCACCCGGGAAGACGCCCAGCGCATCCTCCAGCGGTTCCATGAAGACCTGGCCGAGTTGAAGCAGCGCGAGCGGTGGGTGGCATCCGCGGCACCTGTGTTCGCCTCGGTGCGGCAACCCGACTCGGAGAAGGTTCTCCTGAAGGAGTACACGGAGCGTTACGGAGAACCCCGCCTCCCGCTGCCGGAATCCCTGCGCGACAGCCCTTTGCTCATGGCACTGAGGCTCTCCCCCCAATACATGCCGGAGGGCATGCGAGAGGGAGCCGAGGAGCTCTTCCGCGATCCCGCCTTCCTCGCGGGAGTCGCTGTCTCACTGGTGGTCTACGTCACGTCATGGGCAGCGCCGGAGCCACTGTTCACGAAGACCTTCGCGGTCGGAGTGACAGTGGTGCTCGTGTCCGCCTTCTCCCTTGCGGAACTGGCCCATGCGGGAGGAGCCGCCCTGAAGCTGTACCAGGCCACGCGCGACATCCACACCCTGGCGGAGGTGGAGGAGGCAGCGAAGCACTTCGGCCGGTACGCGGGCGGAGCAACGCTGCGAGTGCTGGTCACCGTGGCGAGCTGGGGAGTCGCCAGGGTGGTGCCGAAGCCGGTCCCGGGTGGGCTGGGGACGACGTGGGCCGGACTCAAGGACGTGCTCCGGTTGCCCCAACGTTTCGCCCTGCCACAAGGAGCGGGGCTGCTCGAAGCCACGGCATCGAGCACGGTGCGAGTGGGCATGAAGCAGGGAGTGCTCCTCATGGCGGGAGTGGCCACGGGCGCGACCGGTGCATCGCTCCGTTCAGCCTGCGGAGACGGCCTCCTCGAGCTGCTCGGGTACACCTGGCACCACCTCGCGACGAACAAGAACAGGATTTCAGATGCGCGAGGAGGACCCTGGACGCCACTCTTCGAGCGCATTTTCGCCAAGGCGGGAATGAGCCTGGAGGATGCCGCGAACAAGGTCTATCTGCTGAAGCACGCGGGGCCGCATTCCGAGGCGTACCACACGGAAATCTTCGTACGCCTCAGCGATGCCGTGCGTAAATGCCCGAACAAGGACGCCTGCAAGATCGAGCTGAAAAAAGAGCTCAACATGATCGCGGATGAAGTCTGTACCCCGGGCACCAGGCTCCACCAATTGGCAACCACGCCATGAGCGCCATTCGAGGAGGGCGGCTTGAAGTATTTCAAACTGTCGGACGACATGCGCATCCTGGATCGCTGGGCGCTGAACGATCCCATTGAGGGGAACGGCCAGGAGCTATGGCATGGGAAGATGACCGACGGGCTGCCCATCTCGGTGCAGCAGCCGGCTCACATCGCTCTGTATGTCCCCGGGCGCGCGCTGGACTTCTCGACCAACGCGCTCAGCATCCCCATCATCCACGGCAAGGTCAAAGCGCTCTTCGAGCAGCTCGAGCTGAACAACCAGATGCAACTGTTCCCCATCACCGTTGAAGGACAGCCAGAGCCCTATTACGTGATGAACCTGCTCCGGGTGATTCGCTGCATCGACGATGCGCGCTGTGAGGAGGTCGCGTATCGAACCATCGAGGACGGTTACGAGGACAGGATCGGCGAGTACCGGAAGGTGGTCGGCATGCGCATCGACCCCAGCAAGGTGGGGGAAACCGAGATCTTCCGTCCATGGGGCTGGCAGACGATCATCATCGTCTCCGAGCGCGTCAAACAGGCCCTGGAGGAAGCCGGCGTAACGGGTACACGCTTCACGGAAGTCTGAGCCAAAACCCCACTACCGCTGTGCGGCCCGGGCGAGCCGCTCGGACAGGCGGCGCAGGTGCTCGATGAGTTCCCTCGGCTCGTGCACCTCGAACTCGAACCCGAGCCACGCGAAGTAGAACGCGAGCGCCTCGAGGCTATCGCCACCGGCATGCACCAGGCAGCGCTCCGCATCCAATTCCTCGATGCGCCCCGCCACTCCCGACAGCCGCTCGGACACCACACTCGCGGGGGCATGCACCGTCACCCGCGCGCGGAACCGGTACGCATCCGTCGAGACGGATTGTGAGACATAGGCGGCCACGTCCTCGGACGGCAGCGGGCGGGGCTTGAAGGAGCGCCCGGTCCTCGGTCCAGGCCCGATACGGTCCACCCGGAACGTCCGCCACGCCTCCCGGTCGAGATCATAGGCGAGCAGGTACCACCGGTAGCTGGTGTGCACGAGACGATAGGGCTCGACGGACCGCGCGCTCGCCGTGCCCTCGCGGCTGCTGTAGTCGAAACGCAGAAGCTCCGAGTCACGGCACGCATTGGCGATCACCGCCAGGGCCTCGGCATCGACCCGGGGCGCCGAGTCGCCGAGCCGCACGCTCACGGCTTGAAGTGCATTCACCCGCCGCCGGAGCCGCTTCGGCAGCACCTGCTCCAGCTTTCCGAGCGCCCGGACCGCGGCCTCCTCCAGCCCCTTCACGGGCCCGCTCGCGGCCACACGCAGCCCCACCGCGACGGCGACCGCCTCCTCGTCCTCCAACGGAAGCGGGGGCAACTCCTTCCCAGCGCCCAGTTGATACCCACCGCCAACCCCCGCGGCCGCATGCACCGGGTACCCAAGGCTCCTCAACCGGTCCACGTCCCTCCGGACGCTGCGCTCGGTGACCCCGAGCTCGCGCGCCAGGTCTCCGCCGGCCCAGAAGCGCCGGGACTGCAACAGGGACAGGACCTTGAGCAGCCGGGCGGACGTCTGAACCACGGTACGCCTCCTCTCATCGCGGACCGAATCTGTCCGCGACCCTTCCTACCTTTTCTTCATCACACGGGCGAGCCCAGCAAGCCCGCCCCGAACCGAGGAGCATCCCGCCATGAGCCACACCCCCTCCGCGCAGAGCCCCCTCACCCCTGGCCTCCGGACGTACAAGGGCAGCTGCCAGTGCGGCGCCGTGCGCTTCGAAGTGGACTTCGACCCGAGCCAGGGGACGACCCGGTGCAACTGCACCATCTGCACCAAGACGGCGTGGTGGGGCATCAACGTGAAGCCGGGGGCCTTCCGGCTGCTCTCCGGGAAGGAGGTCCTGGGCGACTACTCGAAGTCCGAGGCCGCGCATTCCCGGTTCTGCAAGGTGTGCGCAATCCGCGCGTTCGGGCACGGGCACATCCCCGAAATGGGCGGGGACTACTACTCCGTGAACGTGAACTGCCTCGATGGGGCGGACATGACGGGCATCAAGGTCACGTACCTCGACGGGCTCCACGACACCTGGGAGCAGCTCGCCGTGGCGCCGTACGTGAGTCCGTTCTCCGCCGGAGCGCGCGCCTGAGCGAGGAGGCCGCCCTCACACCGTGGCGCGGAGCGCCTTGCTGGCCGGGACGAAGGTGGCCACGGGCTCCTTCTTGCCGGCCACCGGGAGCGGCGCCGCGGCCTCGAAGTGGAACTCGTCGCCGCAGCGCGACAGGGTCGCCTCGGACACGAGCATGGGCACGCCCACCTTCTTCGTCAGCCCCTCGATGCGGCTGGCGAGGTTCACCGCGTCTCCAATCACCGTGTACTCGCGCCGCTGCTCCGGGCCCACGTCCCCCACCACCACCCGGCCCGTGTGGATGCCGATGCCGATGTTCAGGGGCTCCTCGCCCCGGGCGCGGCGCTCGGCGTTGAGCGTCTCCAGCGCGTCCAGCATGGCCAGCCCGCACGCCACCGCCGCCTGCGGATGTCCGGCCATCTCCAGCGGCGCGCCGAAGTACGCCAGAATCCCATCCCCGATGAACTTGTCGAGCGTGCCCCCATGGCGGAACACCACCTCCACCATGTGCGCCAGGTACTCGTTGAGCAGCCGCACCACCTGGGGGCTCTCCAGTTGCTCGGACATGGCGGTGAAGCCGCGGATGTCCGCGAAGAGCAGCGTCACCTCGCGGTGCTCGCCCACGGACTCGTTGGTGCCGCGCTCGGAGATGCGGCGAGCCACCTCGGGCGAGAAGTAGCGGCCCAGGCGGTTGCGGCGGATCTCCTCCCGGCTCACCTCGCGCACGAGCCCGCGCACCTGGCGGCTGGCCAGCGAGGAAATGGCCGCGACGATGAGCAGCACCAGCACCACGCCCGAGGCCCGGCCCGCCGTGAAGATGTCCAGGCGGGACATCAACACCAGTTGCAGGAAGCACGCGAGCACGGTGGCGGCGCCCACGCTCACGTACGAGTCGCTCAGGGTCGCCACGCCCATCACCAGGCAGCCGGCGGCGCAGACCGTCAGTCCGGCCGTGAAGGCATTGTCCGGGGAGACGGCCAGCCCCATGAACTGGATGAAGAAGAAGAGGGGCATGTCCACCAGCAGCAGGCCGGACTCGGGCCGCCGGAGCAGCACCGGGAGGAAGCCGCTGCCGAGCCACAACCCCACCGCGAGCAGCAGGTAGAAGGCCACCGCCTTCAGGGGGACGCTCCAGTCGAACGTGAAGGCCACCAGCCACCAGGCCAGCACCACCTGGACGCGGAGGCGGTACGTCCAGCGGCCGACCCGGGCGCGCTGCGCCTCGAACCGCTGCTGGAGGAGCTCTTCGAAGTGAGAGGAATCCATGGCGTCACCCCGCGGCACGGAACCCCTTGTGGGACGGGACGAAGGTGGCCACCGGCTCGCTCTTGCCGGATACCGGGAGCGGCGCCGCGGCCTCGAAGTGGAACTCGTCGCCGCAGCGCACGCGCGTGGCCTCGGAGACGAGCAGGGACACCCCCACCTTCTTCGTCAGCCCCTCGATGCGGCTGGCGAGGTTCACCGCGTCTCCAATCACCGTGTACTCGCGCCGCTGCTCCGGGCCCACGTCTCCCACGACGACGCTGCCCGTGTGCAACCCGATGCCGATGCTCAGGGGCTCCTCGCCCCGGGAGCGGCGCTCGGCGTTGAGCGTCTCCAGCGCGTCCAGCATGGCCAGCCCGCACGCCACCGCCGCCTGCGGGTGCCCCGTCAGCTCCAGCGGCGCGCCGAAGTACGCCAGAATCCCATCCCCGATGAACTTGTCGAGCGTGCCTCCGTGGCGGAACACCACCTCCACCATGCGCGCCAGGTACTCGTTGAGCAGCCGCACCACCTGGGGGCTTTCCATGCGCTCGGACATGGAGGTGAATCCTCGGATGTCCGCGAAGAGCAGCGTCACCTCGCGGTGCTCGCCCTGGGCGCCGTCGGAGGTGGCGCCGGCCTGGAGGATGCGGCGGGCCACCTCGGGCGAGAAGTAACGGCCCAGGCGCGTGCGGTGCGTCTGCTCCTGGGACACCTCGAGTACCAGCTTGAACATCTGCCGGCGCGTGTACTGCGCCGCCACGGCCGCGAGGATGAGCACCAGGGCCACGCCCGGGAGGTTGTCCGCCACGCTCCGGCCCGTGCGCTGGATGAGCGCCGTCTCCAGGGCGATGCCCAGCAGGGTGGCCAGGGCCAGGGCCACGCGCGAGCCGCCCAGCAGGGCCATCAGCATCACCAGGATGATGTAGACGCCCACCGTGACGCCGGAGAGCACCTGGCCGTTGATGGAGAGGGCCGCCGCCGGGGCCTGGATGACGAAGATGGCGGGCATGTCGAGCACCAGCACGGCGAGCTCCGGCCTGTGGCGGAGCAGCGGGACGAAGCGGAGGCCCGCCCACAGGGCCACGGAGAGGAGCACGTAGGCGCTCACGCTCCTGAGGTGGATGCTCCAATCGAAGACGAACGCACAGGCGAGCCAGCCCAGGGCCCCCAGGGCGCGGAAGCGGTACACCCAGCGGCCCATCCGCACACGCTGTGCGTCGAGCCGCTGGCGAAGGATGTCGTCGACGACGGACTCGGGAACGGACTCGGTGGACACGAGCCGGGGAGGCTAGTCCAGCCCCCGCGTGTTCTCCAGAGAGCGGCCGTGTTGGACTATCCTCGGAGCTCCAATGGCAAGCTTCGGTCACGTCGCGGTGGGAATGGCGCTCGGACGCCTGGGGGTGGGGCAGGCGTCCCCGAGGCGCGTGGGCCTGGCCATGCTGGGGATGTCCGCACTGGCCATGCTGCCGGACGCGGACGTCATCGCCTTCGTGCTGAGGATTCCCTATGCGGCGACGTGGGGGCACCGGGGGGCCTCGCACTCGGTCCTGCTCGCGGCGGCGGTGGCGGGGGTAGTGGCGGCCGGGACGCGGCTGGCGCGGGGACCGGCCCTGAAGACGGGGCTGCTGACCCTCGCCGCCCTGGGCAGCCACGGCCTGCTGGACGCGATGACCACGGGTGGCCTCGGCGCGGCGCTCCTCTGGCCACTGGACGACACCCGCTACTTCTTCCCGCTGCGTCCCATTCCCGTGGCCCCCATCGGCGCGGGCATGCTCTCCCGGCGCGGCCTGTACGTCGTCCTCGTGGAGCTGCTCCTCTTCCTGCCCTTCTGGGCCTATGCCCTCTGGCCTCGCCGCCGCGCCGTCCGGCCAGTGGAGGGATGACGCCATGCGCCTCTTCGTCGCCGTCACCCTGGGACCCGGCATCGAGTCCCAGGTCTCGGCCGCCCTCCCGCGCCTCAAGGCCCTGGCGCCACACGCGCGCTGGGTGCCCGCGGCCAACCTGCACCTCACGCTGAGCTTCCTCGGAGAGGTGGAGGCCGAGCGGGTGCCGGCCGTGAGCGACGTCCTCACCCGCGTGGGCCCGGCACACGCCCCGCTGGTGTTGCGCATCGAGGGCGGAGGCGGCTTCGGCTCGCCGGCCCACCCGCGTGTCCTCTGGGCCGGCGTGAGCGGGGATACCCAGGCCCTGGGGGCACTGCAGGCGGACGTGGCGGAGGGGTTGAAGCCGCTGGGCTTCGAGCCCGAGCACCGCGAGTACGCCGCGCACCTCACACTGGCGCGGGCGAAGATGCCCCGGGGAGACCGGCAGCTGGCCGAGTGCGTGCGCGTGCTCCAGGACGAGAAGTGGGGCGAGGCACGGGTGGACCGGCTCCTCCTCTTCGAGAGCCTGGGTGGCAGATACCACCCCCGCGCCGAAGTCCCCCTGGGCCGCTAATCCCCTGGCATCCACCGTGCAGTGAAACCCGGCGAGGCGCGGTGGACGCGCCCGAAAGGACCGGGTTTCCATGCGTTGGCTGAAGCTCTCGCTGCTGTCGCTGTCACTCCTGGCCCACACCGCGGCTGGCGCGCCACGCCCCCTGGAGGGCGAGCTGCGGACGGGGGACCTCGTCTTCCACACCTCGCGCTCGCAGCAATCCGCGGCCATCCAGGCGGCGACGGACAGCCCCCTGTCTCACGTGGGACTGGTGGAGGTCACCCCTGGGGGCGTGTACGTGGTGGAGGCGGTGCAGCCGGTGAAGCGGGTGCCCTTCGCCAAGTGGAAGGCGCGGGGGGTGGGCGGCCGTCTCCTGGTGCTGCGGCCCGAGCAGCTCCCCGAGTCCCAGCGCGAGGCGGCCGTGAAGGAGGCCAAGCGGCACCTGGGCAAGCCCTATGACTGGCGCTTCGAGTGGAATGATCGGGCCATGTACTGCTCGGAGCTGGCGCGCAAGGCGTACTCGGCCGCCGCGGGCGTGGACTACGGGAAGATGGAGCGCCTGGGCACACTCGATGTGAAGAGGCTGGGGCCGGCGCTCCAGCAACGCTACGGCGGGAAGGTGCCCCTGGAGCTGGAGCTCATCACCCCCGCGAGCCTCGCCGCGGACGAGCGCCTCACGGTGGTGCATAACGACTTCCCCAAAGTCCGCTGAATGCCCAAAAGGAGGCATAATGGGGAGCCATGTCCCCGCGTCTCGTGCTCCTCATTGGCCTCCTGGCCCTTCTTGGCACCGGCTGCCGCAACAATGAGGGGGCGGTGAAACTCACCGTCTCGTACTCGGGCTTCAAACCCACGTGCATCCGGGTGGGGGTGAGGGACGCACAAGGCGCGGGCGAGCCGCGCACCACGCAGCTGCCGGGCAAGGGCGAACCGCGGAGCGGCTCGGTGACGGTGGCCGCCTTCCGCGAGTCCGGCTGGGGCACCACCCTGATCGTGACGGCCGAGGCCTTCGAGGAGAAGGAGTGCTCGGGCACCCCGGTGACCATCAAGGCCGAGGAAGTGACCGTCACCCCGGGCGAGGTGACCGCGAAGGAGCTGCGGCTGGAGGCCACCGACGCGGACGGGGACGGGTACGTGTCCATGGCCACCGGCGGCACCGACTGCGACGACAGCAGCCAGGAGCGGAACCCGGGCGCACAGGAGCTCTGCAACGACCGGGACGACAATTGCGACGGCAGGAAGGACGAGCCCTTCGACGTGGGCCAGCTGTGCGAAGCGCCCAACACATGCAAGGGCGTCTGGACGTGCAATCCCCAGGGCGCGCGCGCCTGCGTGGAGCAGCCGGGCCAGTGGCGCAAGGACGCGGACAACGACGGCCAGGGGGAAAAGAATGGCACGGGCCTCACCAGTTGCAGCCAGCCGCTCGGCTACGTGGCCAATGACTACGACTGCGACGACACCAATCCCCAGCGCTACTCGGGCGCGCCCGAGCTGTGCAACGCGGTGGACGACAACTGCGACGGCGTGCCGGATGATGGGCTGCAGCTGAACGCCGACTGCACGGGCGAGGGCAGCTGCATGGGCAAGCGCGTCTGCGGCACGGATGGCGGCGTCATCTGCAACAACCCCAAGCCCACCACGCTGTACGCCGACAACGACTCGGACACGTACGGCGCGGCGGACGCGGGCGTGATGAACTGCGGGCCCACCCGCGCCGGCTACGTCGCCAACGACAGGGACTGCGACGACACGCGGGCCCAGGTGAACCCCGCCGCGCGGGAGCTCTGCGACACGCTGGACAACAACTGCGACGGCACCCAGAACGAGGGCTACTCCGTGGGCACCGCGTGCAGTCCGGGCTCCAACTGCCCGGGCGCGACGGCGTGCGCCGCGGATGGCGGCACCCGGTGCGTCTTCACCACCGATCCTTCCAACTACTACCTGGACGAGGACCTCGACAGTCACGGCAAGCCGGACGCGGGGGTGCTGACGTGCACGCCGGACGCGGGGTACGTCCCCCTGGGTGACGACTGCGACGATGGCAACCCCTTCACCTACGCGAATGCCCCCGAGCTGTGCGACCAGGTGGACAACAACTGCGAGGGCACGGCGGACGAGGGCGGCGTGTGCCCCGCGGGCGGTGGCGATTGGGTGAGCCAGTCGACGACGACCTCGGAGAACTGGCGCTCGGTGACGCTGTGGGGCGATGGGGGCGTGTGGGTGGCGGGAGGCGGCAACGCCCTGCGCTCCCGGCCGCCCGGCGAGACGGCGTTCCGCAACTTCGACGGACACTGCGCGGGTGACTGGTACGGCATCTCGGTGGACCCCGTCTTCAAATACGCCGTGCTCGTGGGTCAGGGTACCGCCGTCGCCTACCATGGCCCCACCGACGCGTCTTGCATCCCCGCCCCCGCCGCCACGGACAACAACGCCCGGGGTGTCACCATCTTCTCCCTGGCCGATGGGAGCACCGAGGCGCATATCGCCGGCATCTCCGTGGCCAATAGCGATTACGGGCGGGTGGTCTCCAGAACGCTCGGCGGAGATCGCTACAACCTCACCACCATCGGTCCGCTCATGGACGTCCATGGCCTCTCGCGCGACGCGCTGTTCGCCATAGGGGGATATGTGCCCGGCCAGGGCGCTACCCCTCGCGTCTATCGCTTCCAACCGGCGGACAACGACTGGAAGACCGAGAACGTCCAGGGCATCCCCAGCGTGGTGAACGACCAGCTCCGGGGCGTCTGGGTAGTGAACTCCAGGCTCGCCTACGCCGTGGGAAACAAAGGCTCCGTGCTCATGTGGAACGGCAGCACCTGGAGCAAACACTCGTCGCCTTCGGGGGATGACCTGCTGTCCGTGGTCGCCTTCGGGAAGAGCTCCATCTACGTCTCCACGGGTAACGGCAAGGTCTTCCGGTACAACGGGAGCACGTGGAGCGCGATGCCGGCGACGGGGGGTGGAGGCGCCCTCAATGACATCGCCGCCTCACGCCCGGACGACATCTGGGTGGTGGGCAGCGGGGGGCGCATCCTGCACTGGCCGCAGTGAGCGCGGCGCCTCAGGAGGGGCGTACGGCCACGACGAAGCGCCGGTGGAACAGGAAGGGCGTGCCGTGCGCGGCCGCCGGGTAGTCCTGGCGCAGCAGGGGCCGGAGGGCGTCGAGGAAGGCCTGGTCCTCGCCAGGGCCGAGCGCCGCGAGCACCGGCCGCAGCGTGGTGCCGAGCAGCCACTGAAGCACGGCGTCCTCGCCGGGGAGCACGTGGAGGTACGCCGTCTCCCAGGCATCCACGGCGAGGCCGAGCCCAGCGAGGTGGGCCTCGTAGAAGGCGAGTGACTCCGCGTGCCCGCGGCGCACGGAGGCGAGCGCGGGGGCGAAGCGGGAGAGCGCGCGCACCTCGTCGATGCGCCGATGCGAGGGCTCCTCGAAGTTGGCGGGCACCTGGAAGGCGAGCACACCGCCTGGAGCGAGCAGCCCCACCAGCCGCGAGAGCAGGGCGCCATGGCCGGGCAGCCAGTGCAGGGCGGCATTGGAGACGAGCACGTCGAGCGGCGAATCCGTCCGCCAGTGCGCGAGGTCGGCGAGCTCGAAGCGGACGTGCGCGGGAGCGGGGCGGCGAAGGGCCTCGGAGATCATCGGCTCGGACGAGTCGACGCCAGAGACGTGGGCACCGGGCCAGCGCTCGGCGAGGGTGAGGGTGAGGTCCCCCGTGCCACAACCGAGGTCGGCGACGAGCCGGGGAGCGGAGGCGGGCACCCGGGCGAGCAGCTCGAAGAAGGGGCGCTTGCGCGCGTCACGGAAGTGCTCGTACTGCTGGGGATCCCACATGGCGTTGCCTCCGCGGGTCCAGCTGAAGCGGGTGGCCCGGGGGAGGAGGGACTCACGCCGGGCGGCCAGGACACGCGAGCACCGAAGCGTCGCGTGTCCCGGACGGGAGGGACTACTTGCGCGGCGTGGCGGTGCCGGCGTCGGTGGGAGGCGTGGTGCCCGCGTCGGTGGCGGGGGTGCCCGCGTCGGTGGCGGGAGTGCCGCCGTCGGTGGCGGTGGCGGAGGTGGCCGGGGTGATGGCGGGCGGCGGGTTCACCAGCTCGAGCGAGGTGAGGAAGGCATCGGCCTGGGGAGCGCCGATGCTCGGGTTGAAGAGGACGAGCAGGGTGTAGAGGCGGGGCCCGACGAGGAAGTTGCGGGCGCGCACCTCACCGTTGTCGGAGGAGACGGTGAAGGACTTGCCGGGGTAGCCCTGGAGGGTGATGTCCTCCTCGGCCTTGATGGTGCCCTTGAGCTGGTTGACGAGACCGGTCTTGCCCTCGTTGAGGAAGGCGGCGGAGGGGTTGGCGGCGACGATCTTCTCGGGATAGTCGGCGGTGCTGATGGAGTAGAGGACGCCGCTGGGGTCGGAGATGGTCCAGGCGGCCGTGTTCACCTTGCCACCGGGGATGGCGACCTCGCCGCGCTGGGGCTGGGGCTCACCGGGGAACATGACGTTGAAGCCCTCGGGAGCGGAGAGCTTCTGGAGCTGCGTGGCGGGCCGGGCCTCCTCGGCGGGAGGGGTGGTGCTCCCCTCGTTGGGGACCTCTTCGACGGTGGAGGAGGCGCCAGTGGTGGAGGAGCCCTGGGTGGCGCAAGCGGCGCCGAGCAGGGAAACGGTGACGAGGGCGGCGAACAGTCGGGACAGCGATGACATATGAGCGAGTCCTGAAGGTTGGGGGTTGAAGACGAATGGCGGCGGACCCTACGACGAGTCCATCGCCGGTGCTACGGGGGAGTATTCGCAGTGACGGCTTTCACGAGGAACAATCCGTCACCGCTCAAGGGCACGACGTGATGGGAGTGGCCGGGTTGCCGGTGTTGCGCGAGTCGTGCTGGTACTTGGGCCACGGGGCCGAGGTGTCCAGGCCCCGGCTGTCCACGACGAAGGCGTACAGCTTGCCCCCGGCGGGGACGTAGAGGACGCCATGAGTGCCCGCCACCAATGAGCCCGAGGCATCACGCGGGCAATCGAGCGTGGGCGAAGCCTCCACCGCGCCCAGACTCGGAGTGAGCGTCCATCTCGGAGTCAGGGTATCGGCGATCCATGCCCTGACGGTGCCGTTGGTCGTAGCGGTGTAGACGTTGCCATTCGCCCCGACGACTGGAGTGGCGCGAATGGCCGGGTTGCTCGAAACAGGCTGCAACGAAGCAGTGGTCAAGTTGAACCGATTGAAGTTGGTGCTTCCGGTTGGCTCCGAGCCAAAGAAGACGTTGTCCGGAGTTTCCAACGCGCTCCCCACCGCCAAGCTGAAGACCCGCGAAGACCAAGATGCACCTGCTGGGTACAGGCGCGTTACATCCGCAGCACCGGCCTGCGGGAGCTTGAACAGCCCACCAGCGACAAAGTCAGTAGCAGCCGCCCCACCGATAACGTCAGATCCAACTAGCACCAAGCTGCGCGTCACGGCAGGGGGGTTCACCGGCCAGTTACTGCGAGGGACGCTAACACCGAAAACATAACTCGTAATCTTGGGGGCACCCGATGCGGCACCAGCGAAGAAAATATTGTCGTTCCGCATTACAACTGGAGTTCCTGCGGTAAGCACAGGAATCGGCTCCCCACTGCCAGGACTCTCAATCAACGGGCAAGGCACAGAAGTTCCAGGCCTGATGCCAACGACGATGGCACTGCTATTAGAGTTATAGACACTGACCGCAGTCTCCGCCTGGGCCGTGCCGGTCGTGCCCAGTGCCAATGCACCTTCAAAGGCACCATTTGATGGAGTGCATGTCTGCCGCGTTCCGCCGTCCTCGCTTTGAAGGGCATACAGCGTTCCATTGCTGGTACTGTTAGCCCCCACGTACACCAACTCAGTGCCCCCATCAGAAGCCCCCACCACGGGACCGCCAACAACCGCACCAACCTGCGACTCCCAGAGCTGAGTTCCTTCTGGAGATAGGGCGAACACCTTTCCGTTAGTGTTTGCATTCGTACCGAAGTAGACCATTCCCCGAGCGCCGATAGCCGGAGGAGCTTTGATGGCAAACGTTCCGCCAGCGCTAGCATCAAACGTCCACTTCCAACGCGTGACATTGATGTTTTCGGAGCCACTGCCCGAATTGCCGACCGTATCCCTGCCCTGCACAGCAGCAGTCATCGTGCCGCGGAATGCATCAAAGGGGGGCTCCCACAGATTCAACTGAGCCACGCCGCAGAAGCCCGCGTCACAAGCCCCGCTCAAGGCGGTAACCGCAACCGCGGGCATGGTTCCACCATCCGTGCCCGTCAATGCGACTGTCACGGTGCTGGGGTCCAGGCGCGGCTCGTTCGTCCGAATCTCCACCGGCACGACCTGATCGCGGCGCCACGCGTTCGCCAGAGACGGATCCCCGTAAGTCGTCCCTCCAGCAGCCACGCCCGCATCCGACGGAGGCACGAACACCACGAAGGCCGGCCCCGTCGTGTCCGCCGTCAAACTCACCGTGGCACTCGGGCCTCCATCCTGCGGGTGCGCCGCCGTCAGCCGGAACTCCCCCTCCCCCGCCGGTGTCCACTGCGTGCTGTAGACGCCCTCACTCCGCGTCACCGTGGTCAGCACGCCACCCGCTCCACCATCGCTCGCCACCACACGGAAGTTCAGCGTCTCGGGGAAGTTGCCGACGAACCCCGAGCTCACGACCAACTCCGCCGTCACCGGCACCGGGCCCGCCCCCACCACCCCTCCGTCCCCTGGCGTCACCACCAGCCCCGTGTACCGGGGGACACAAACGTTCGATAGCGTGCACGCTTCATACGGCGCACACGCCGGCTCGCACGAGCCACCTTCCGCGCTCGCCGAGTAACACAGCTTCCGTTCCGGATCGCACGTTCCACCGTTCGGACAATCAGCGTCCGTCTCGCACACGCGAAGCGGTGCGGTGCATCCAGCGAGTGCTCCCACCAGCAGCACCGTTCCGAGGACCTTGCGAAGCATCACGCTCATCTCCCCAAACCCATTTGACGGCCCACCTCTGGTGGATAGCATGGTGCCCCTACTCGCGGAAGTTGCGCTCCCTGGCCATCTCCACTCGATGACCATTCCGCGAACGACCTGTCCCTTCTCGGGGGTCCTCCGTGAAACATCTCCCCACCCCGCGGCCCCTCCTCCTCACGCTCGGCCTCCTGCTCGCTCCCGCCGCCTCGGCCCAGACGGACTCCGTCGCCCTGCACCCGTGCGCCATCGTCGGCGAGAAGGACAAGAACAAGGTCCAGGACCTCCAGGCCACCTGCGCCACGGAGATCGCCCGCGGCGACATCCAGCTCGTTCCCTCCGACCAGGTCCGCGCCTTCCTCGACAAGGAGCCCAGGAAATCCTGCGCTCCCACCAAGAAGCCCGCCGAGTGCCTCGGCAGGCTCGCCACCGCCACCCAGGCCAGCCGCGCCGTCCTCATCACGCTCAATCCCGGCCAGCTCACCCGCGTCTCCGGCCTCGTGGTGAACGCCCAGGGCGAGGTGGTCGATCAGAAGAGCATCCAGATCCGCAGCCGGGGTCAGCCCCAGTCCGAGCTCGTCCGCACCGCCATCACCCGCCTGCGGGAGCAACTCAACCTCGTCCCCCTCAAGGTCACGCCCCTCGTCGAGCAGCCGCCTCCCCCGCCGCTCGTGGCGGCCACGCCAACGCCCGCCCAGGAGCCCACCCCAAGCACGAAACCGTCCGAGGCTCCAGCCGTGTCCGCCCCGCCGCCGGCCGTCGGCGTGAGCAAACAGGTCTCGAGCGATGGGCGCACCTGGAAGACGCCCCTGGCCTATACGTCCGGAGGCGCGGGCATCGTGGCGCTCGGGCTCGCGGGGTTCTTCGTAGTCAGCGGCAACAACGCGATGATCGAGTCCAACAAGCCCTACGCCGACAACCGCTACCCGCCCCAGTCCGAGCTGGCGAACATCAGCCAGTTGCGTCAGCAGGCCACCACCCAGCGCATCCTCGCGGGCGTGAGTGCTGGCGTGGGGGCCGCGCTCGTCGGCACCGGTGTCTATCTCTGGCTCAGCGATCGGAAGGCTCCGCCCGCTCCGGGTGTCGCCGCCTTCTCGGTGGGCCCCGGTGGGGTGAGCGTCCTCGGCGTCCTGCCCTGACGCGGAAGACCCTCACCCCAGCCCTCTCCCAGAGGGAGAGGGAGGGCGGCTACTCGCCCAGGTAGGCCTTGCGGATCTCCGGGCTCTCCAGCAGCGCCTTGCCCGGACCCGCCATCACCACCTCGCCCGTCTCCAGCACGTAGCCGTAGTGGGCGAAGTTCAACGCCAGGTGCGCGTTCTGCTCCACCAGCAGGATGCTCACACCCGAGGCGTTCACATCCCTCAGGTTGCGGAAGATCGTCTCCGTCACCTGCGGCGCCAGCCCCAGCGAGGGCTCGTCCAGCAGCAGCAGCTTGGGCCGGCTCAGCAGCGCGCGGGCAATCGCCAGCATCTGCTGCTCGCCTCCCGAGAGCGTCCCCGCGAACTGCTTGCGCCGCTCCTTCAGCTTCGGGAAGAGCGCGTAGCTCTTCTCCATGTCCGCCGCGATGCCGTCCGCGTCGCTGCGCAGGTACGCGCCCAGCTCCAGGTTCTCCAGCACCGTCAGGTTCGGGAAGATGCCCCGGCCCTCGGGCGCGTGCGCCATGCCGCGCGGCACCAGCGTGTGCGCCTTGGCGCCCGTGGTGTCCTCGCCCCCGAAGGAGATGCGCCCGCCCACCGGCTTGAGCATCCCGCTCACCGCCCTCAGCGTGCTCGTCTTCCCCGCGCCGTTGGCGCCGATGAGCGCCACCACCTCGCCCTTGCCCACCTTCAGCGTCACGCCCTTGAGCGCCTGGATGGCCCCATAGGACACCTTCACCCCGTCCACCGCCAGCAGCGGCGCGAACTCCTGGCGCGCGCCCAGCACCTTCACCTGTGCCTCGCTCACGCCGCGCCTCCGTGCGACTCCAGGTAGCTGTCTCCCAGGTACGCCTCGATGACCTTCCGGTCGCTGCGCACCTCTGCCGGCGCACCCCGGGCGATCGTCTCGCCGTGGTCCAGCACCGTGATCTTCTCGCAGATGCCCATCACGAGCTTCATGTCGTGCTCGATGACGAGAATCCCCAGGTCGAACTCGTCCCGGAGCTTGCGGATGAGCACCATCAGGTCCGCCTTCTCGCGGGTGTTCATACCCGCCGCCGGCTCGTCCAGCAGCAGCACCTTGGGCCGGGTGCCCAGCGCGCGAGCAATCTCCAACCGCCGCTGCTCACCGTACGGCAGGTTGCGCGCCTCCTCGTCGCGGCGGTGCGACAGCCCCATCACCTCCAGCAGGTGCTCGGCCTGCCGCGTGAGCTCGCGCTCCTCGGCCAGGAAGCCCGGCGTCAGCATCAGCGCCCGCCACCAGTCGCGGTAGTTGAGCAGCGCCCCGCGGAACTTCGCGCCCGGACCCACGCCCTCCGCGTGCAGCGCGGCCTGGCCCCGGCACGCCACCTTCACGTTGTCCAACGCCGTCAGCGCCCGGAACAGGCGGATGTTCTGGAAGGTGCGCGCCAGTCCCAGGTGGTTGATTTGATGCGGCAGCCGCCCGTTCACGCGCAACCCGGATACGCGCACCTCGCCCTGGGTGGGCTGGTACACGCCCGTCAGCACGTTGAACGCGGTCGTCTTGCCCGCGCCGTTGGGGCCGATGAGGCCTTGCAGGTCTCCCTTGTGGATGGCGAGGTTGAAGTCCGAGAGCGCCTTGAGGCCTCCGAACTGGATGCTCACCCCCACGGCTTCGAGCAGCGGGCCGCTCATCACATCCCCTTCCGGCGGCGAGGAATCCATCGCGGAATCACTTCCCACAGCTCCTTCGTGCCGAACAAACCCTGCGGGCGCGACAGCATCAGCACCACCAGCAGCAGGCCGTACACGGGCATGCGGATCTGATCCACCTGCTGCGCCAGGTTGCTCTCGGAGCCGAAGGCGGCGAAGGCCGAGCGCAGCGCCTCGGGCAGCAGCGTGAGGAACACCGCCGCCACGATGGCGCCCGTGGTCGAGCCCAGCCCGCCCAGCACCACCATGACGACGATCTCCATCGACTTCACGAAGGTGAAGGAGCCCGGGTTGATGATGGGCACGAAGTGGGCGAACAGCCCGCCGGCGATGCCCGCGAAGAAGGAGGAGATGACGAAGGCGCGCACCTTGTAGCCCGTGGTGTTCACGCCCATGGCCTCGGCGGCCACCTCGTCCTCGCGGATGGCCCAGAGGCTGCGGCCGTGGCTGGAACCCGCGATGCGCCGCGACACCAGCACCACCAGGAACACCCAGAAGCCCACCATGGCCACCGTGGACGTCTGGGGGATGCCACTCAGGCCCAGCGCCCGTCCGAAGGCCTCGGTGTTCGTCACCACCACGCGGATGATCTCCCCGAAGCCCAGCGTCACGATGGCCAGGTAGTCACCCCGGAGACGCAGGCTGGGCAGGCCCACCAGGAAGCCGGCCAGCGCCGCGGAGATGCCGCCCGCCAGCAGCGCCACCACGAGGAACACCTGGTCACTCACCGCCACCGGCAGGAAGGAGATGGCCACGTCCTTGAGCGCCAGTGACGTGACACCGGCCAGGTAGGCCCCCACCGCCATGAAGCCCGCGTGGCCGATGGAGAACTGGCCCGTCATCCCATTCACGATGTTGAGGCTCACCGCGAGGATGATGTTCACCGCCATGATGGACAGCAGGTAGCTGGCGAACGGCGAGTCGCTCAGCATCCACTCCAGCACCAGCAGCACCGGCAGGGCCACCAGCACGGGGAGGATGCCCCGGAGCGAGGCGGGAACCCCCGAGGAGCTCCCGGACCCAGAGACAGCGGAAGCGGTTTGCATGGGCGGCGTCAGACCTTCTCCGCCGCGACCCGGCCGAAGAGACCGCCGGGCCGGACGAGCAGCACGAGGATGAGGAAGCCGAAGGCCACCGCGTCACGCCAGGTGCTCGCCGCGTAGCCCACCACGAACTCTTCCACCAGGCCCAGCAGCAGCCCGCCCACCATGGCGCCCGGCACGTTGCCGATGCCCCCGATGACCGCCGCCACGAAGGCCTTCAGGCCCACGTACAGCCCCATCAGCGGGCTCACCGACGTGTCCTTGATGGCGTACAGCAGGCCGGCGCCCGCCGCCAGCGCGCTGCCGATCATGAACGTCACCGAGATGACCCGGTCCGTGGGGATGCCCATCAGCGCCGCCACGCGGTGGTCGAACGACACCGCCCGCATCGCCCGCCCGAAGCGCGTGCCGTAGACGAGGTACTGCAGGCCCGCCATCAGCGCCACCGCCAGCACCAGGGAGATGACCTGCCAGTTCCACACCACCACGTCCGGGAACTCGGGGTCGCCCAGGGTGAACCACTGCGAGGGCTGGATGATCTGCGGGAAGGCGCGCGGCGCCGAGCCCGGCAGGAAGCCGATGTCGAGCTGGAAGCCGTACGACAGCGTGAACGAAATGCCGATGGCGGTGATGAGCGCGGTGAGCCGCGGCTTCTCCCGTAGCGGCCGGTAGGCGAAGCGCTCGATCAGGAAGCCCATGAGCGCGCAGCCGCCCATGGCCACCAGGAAGATGAGCAACACGCCCCAGGCGGAACTCTGCGCCTGACGCCCCAGCCCGAAGGCCGTGGCGTAGCCCATGTACACGCCGACCATCATCACGTCGCCGTGGGCGAAGTTGATGAGCTTGAGAACGCCATACACCATCGTGTACCCGAGCGCGACGAGCGCGTAGATGGTACCCGCGGAGATGCCGTTGATGAGGTGCTGGATGAACTCGGACATTTACGGATTGATGGTGGTGACGAACTTCGTCGTGCCGTTTTCGATCTGAAGGATCGCCGCCGACTTCACCGCGTTCCGGTCCTGGTCCAGGGTGATGTTGCCCGCCACACCCGGGAAGTCCTTCGTCTGGGCGATGGCATCACGCACCGCCGGGCCGCTCATGTCCTTGGCCCGCTCGAGCGCCGCGATGGCCACCTTGGCCGCGTCGTAACCGAGCGCCGCCAGCGCGTCCGGCACGCCGCCGTACGCCGCCTTGTAGTCCGAGATGAACTTCTGCACCTTCGCATCCGGGTTGGACGGCGAGTAGTGGTTGGAGAAGTAGCTGCCGTCCAGCGAGTTCCCGGCCAGCTCGAAGAGCTTCTCGGAGTCCCACCCGTCACCGCCCATCAGCGGCACCGACACACCCATCTCGCGCGCCTGGCGGGCGACGATGCCCACGTCGTTGTAGTAACCCGGCACGTAGATGGCCTGCGGCTTCTCCTTCTTGATGGCGGTGAGCTGCGCGCGGAAGTTCGTGTCACCCTGCGAGTAGCTCTGCGTGGTGACGATCGCCCCGCCCATCTCCTTGAACTTCGCCGTGAACACGTCCGTGAGGCCGATGGAGTAGGCGCTCTTGTTGTCCTGGAGGATGGCCACCCGGTCCGCCTTCAGGTTCTCGCGGGCGAACTTCGCCATCACGAAGCCCTGGAAGGGATCGATGAAGCACACGCGGAAGATGTACTCGCCCTTCTGCGTCACGGAGGGATTGGTGGAGGACGGGGTAATCATGGGCACCCCGGCCGCCTGGGCCTTCTCGGCCATGGCCAGCGAGTTGGACGAGGCCACCTCGCCGAGGATGAGCACCACCTTGTCCTGGGTGATGAGGCGGGTGACGGCCTGGGCGGCCTCCTCGGGCTTGCCCTGGTCGTCATAGACGATCACCCGGAGCTTCTTGCCCTTCACCCCACCGGCCTCGTTGGCCTCCTTGATGGCCAGGTCCACGCCATTACGGGTGGAGACCCCGAAGGTGGCCTGGGCGCCGGTGAGGCTGCCCACCTCGCCGAGCACGATGGTGTCCGAGGCCGCGGGAGTGCCACCGCCGGCCGCCGGCTGGGCCGCCTGTCCGCCCGGCGCTCCCTGGCCAGAGGGAGCGGGCTGGGTCTTCTTCTCGCAGGCGCCCGCGAACAGCGCGAACGCGGCGAGCATCATCGGGGCGAAACGGCGCATGAGGGGCATCTCCTGGGTCGGGCCACGGAAAAGCCCCGGTTTTCTATGGGGATGCGAAAGAGGGGTCAAGCTCGCAACACCTCGCCAGCCCGCTCCCCCCCGGGTTTTTCCACCCGGAGTCCCAGCCCTTCCCCCCTCGAAGGACCCCCGAGCCGCCGAGGCCCTCGCCCCTCTCCTCCCCGGAGGATGCCCTCCCCCGCCCCGGTCCCCACCTTTCCAGGAGACGAACATTCCCAGGAGGCCGACATGTATCAGCGAGGCGACATCAAGGAAGGCATGACGGTCCGCAGCATCGACGGCCACAAGCTCGGCAAGGTGTATGCCGTCGGGGACATGGAGTTCCATATCGAGAAGGGGTTGTTCTTCCCGAAGGACTACTCCGTCCGGTACTCGGAGATCAGCGACCTGCGCAACGGGGAGATCATCCTGGCCCATGGCAAGGACAGCCTCCGGGCGTTCTCCGACGAGGTGCCCTACGGCTCGGACACCATCGCCCAGCGCGAGGGCATCGGGAACGGCCGGGTGTCGGGGACGGACAGCGCATGGATGAACCAGGGTGAGCGCACGGGGCTGCCCTTCAACGCGCGCCCCGAGGAGTTGCGCACGCAGGACCTGGGGGCCCAGGAGATCGGCCCGTACAACACGGAAGGCGCCCGGGCCAGCCCCATCCTCACCGAGGAGGACCGGAACCGGGGCATCGGCATCCCCATCCCGCGCGAGGGGGTGGACCGGCCCGTGATGCGCGCCACCTACGAGGAGACGGTGGTGACGTCCACGCCCCTGCGCGCCGAGGAGGAATCCGCCCGGGAGCGCGTGATGACGGATGACGAGCTGCTGCACGTCCACGACGAGCTCTACGGCGACGGCCACATGCGGACGGCGGTGCGCCGGGACGACACGGAGGGCACGCGCAAGCTGGACCTCAGCGGCGAGAACGATCCGAAGAACAAGCGCGGCATCTAACCGCGCGAGCGGCTCGTCGTGGCGGGGCGCAACCGCGTCTCCCCCACGGCGGGCGTGTTCGAAGCGAGGTGGACGCGCTCCAACCGCTCGAACCCCCGCAGGCGCTCGGGGAAGTGCGTGGCCATGAGCCGGCCCAGGTCCCCCTCGCGCGCCGGGGCACACGCCTCCGCCAGCGCCTCCGCCATCTCGAGCGCGTTGGCGAAGCGGTTGCCCGGCTGCTTCGCGAGCGCCACATCCAACACCTCCCACAACGGCAGGGACAGGCTCGCTGGACGGCTCAGCTTGTCGTCGCAGATGGCGTGCATGGACTCCAGCTCGTCCCCCCGGTCGAAGGCACGCTTGCCCGTGAAGGCCTCGTAGAGGATGAGGCCCATGGCGAAGAGATCGCTGCGCGCGTCCAGGCGGTCACCCCGCGCCTGCTCCGGCGACATGTAGAGCGGCTTGCCCTTCACGATGCCCGGCAGCGTCACGGTGCGCTGGGCGCGTGCCTTGGCCACGCCGAAGTCCAGCACCTTCACCCGCCCGTCGAAGCCCACCATCAGGTTGTGCGGCGACAGGTCCCGGTGCACCAGCCGCAGTGACACGCCGTCCTCGCCCCGCGCCTGGTGCGCCGCGTGCAGCCCGTGCAGCGCCTGCAGGACGATGGCCACCGTCATGTCCGGCGAGGGCCGCGCCGTCTTCAGCACCCGGTCGAAGTCCACCCCGCGCACCAGCTCCATCACCAGGTAGTAGGCGCCCTGCGACTCGCCGAAGTCGTGGAAGGTGACGAGGTTGGGGTGGCTCAGCCGCAGCCCGATGCGGGCCTCGTCCAGGAACTGCTTCACGATGTCCGGGTCCGAGGCCAGGTGCGGCAGGATCCGCTTGAGCGCCACCAGCCGGCCGAGCCCCTCCGGGCCCCGCGTGCGCGCCACCAGCACCTGCGCCATGCCCCCGGTGCCCAGCGGCGTCACCAGCTCGTAGCGGCCGATGCGCCCGCGCGGCCCCGTGAGGGGATCATCCTCGGGGGCCAGCTCGTCCAGCCGCTCCAGCACGCCGCGGCCGTCGGTGAGCGACAGGAAGGCCAGCACCGCGTTGTCCAGCTGGTCGCCAATGGCCTCCACCAGCTTCATCACCAGCCAGCCGCCGTCCTCGAAGCGCCCCTCCACCACCAGCCCCAGGGTGCCCAGCTCCAACCGCCCGAGCGCCAGCGGCGCGCAGAACAACATCCGCGTGTCGGACAGGGGGTGGGCGCCCTTCCAGGTGGCGGCCTCGAAGACGTCCACGCCGGGCTGGCCGAGCACCCGGGTGAGCACGGGGCCCGCCGTGCCCCGGAGGCTGACGAAGCCCGCCGACGCATGCACCAGCCGCGCGCACTGGGTGAGGAAGACATCCACCGCCGCATCGAGGCTCAGCCCCCGCTCCAGGCAGTCCTCGAGGATGTCGTCCGCCATCCGCACCACGGCGTTGAGGCCGCGCAGGAAGGCGACTTCGGCTTCGAGCGAAGGGAATTCCACGGTGCGGATTGAACAACGAGAAGGAGGGCTCCGGGAAGAGCCCTCCTTGAAGCTCGGGAGAGAATCAGGAACCGGACTTCGACTGGTCCGCGTAGAGCGCGTCCGCGATGCGGTAGGCGCTGGTCTCCAGGCGCTGGTAGGCCTCCTTGATGGCGGCCGCGTCCGTGCCCTTGAACAGCTCCTTGAGGTGCTCCACGTCCGCCTTGATTTCCTCGCGGTCCTTCTCCTGGAGGACGTTGCCGTACTCCTCCAGGCTCTTCTCCGTGGTGTAGATGAGCGAGTCGGCGTTGTTGCGCAGCTCGGCCAGCTCCTTCTTGAGCTTGTCCGTGGACTGGTTGGCCTGGGCGTCGGAGATCATCGTTTGGATCTCCGCCTCGGACAGGCCCGAGTTGCCCACCACGCGCACCTGCTGAACCTTGCCGGTGCCCAGGTCCTTGGCGCTCACGTGCACGATGCCGTTGGCGTCGATGTCGAAGGACACTTCGATCTGCGGCACACCACGGGGCGCCGGGGGAATACCCACCAGCTCGAAGCGCGCCAGCGTCTTGTTGTCCACCGCCATCTCGCGCTCGCCCTGTAGCACGTGCACGCTCACCAGCGGCTGGTTGTCCACCGCGGTGGAGAACACCTGGCCCTTCTTGCAGGGGATGGTGGTGTTCTTGTCGATGATTTTGGTGAAGACGCCGCCGGCCGTCTCCACGCCGAGCGACAGCGGCGTCACGTCCAGCAGGAGGACGTCCTTCACCTCGCCCTTGAGCACGCCGCCCTGGATGGCCGCGCCCACGGCGACGACCTCGTCCGGGTTGATGCCCTTGTGCGGCTCCTTGCCGAAGAAGTCCTTCACCTTCTGCTGCACGGCCGGCATGCGCGTCATGCCGCCCACCAGCAGCACCTGGTGCACCTGCTGCGCGGAGATGCCCGCGTCCTTGAGCGCGATGCGGCACGGCTCGATGGAGCGATCCACGAGGTCCGCCACCAGCGCCTCGAAGGTGCTGCGCTCCACCGTCTCGGTGAGGTGCTTGGGGCCCGTGGCGTCCGCGGTGATGAAGGGGAGGTTCACCTCCGTCTCCGTCGCGCTGGACAGCTCGTGCTTGGCGCGCTCGGCCGCCTCCTTCAGGCGCTGCAGCGCCATGCGGTCCTTGCGCAGGTCCAGGCCGTTGTTCTGCTCGGCGAAGCGCTTGGCCAGGAAGTCGATGAGGCGCTGATCGAAGTCCTCACCGCCCAGGAAGGTGTCGCCGTTGGTGCTCTTGACCTCGAAGACGCCCGAGCTGAGCTCCAGGATGGAGATATCGAACGTGCCACCGCCCAGGTCGTAGACGGCGATGCGCTCGGAGCCGGAGTCGCGCACCTTGTCCAGGCCGTAGGCGAGCGCGGCGGCGGTGGGCTCGTTGATGATGCGCAGCACGTTGAGGCCGGCGATGCGGCCCGCGTCCTTGGTGGCCTGGCGCTGGCTGTCGTTGAAGTAGGCCGGGACGGTGATGACCGCCTCGGTGACGGGCTCGCCCAGGTAGTCCTCGGCCGTCTGCTTCATCTTCATCAGCACGATGGCGCTGATTTCCGGCGGGCTGTAGCCCTTGCCGCGGATCTCCACCCAGGCGTCCCCGTTGGGGCTGGGTGCCACGCGGAAGGGACTCACGCTGATGGCCTTCTTGGCCTCGGGCGAGTCGAACTTGCGGCCGATGAGCCGCTTGACGGCGAACACCGTGTTCTCCGGGTTGGTGATGCCCTGCCGCTTGGCAATCTGGCCCACCAGACGCTCACCGGACTCGGTGAAGCCCACCATGGAAGGCGTGGTGCGACTGCCCTCGCTGTTGGGGATGACCACCGGCTCGCCGCCCTCCATGACGGCGACGCACGAGTTGGTCGTCCCCAGATCGATTCCAATCACCTTGCCCATGGCGTTCTACTGATTCTCCGAAGGAGTGGTTCCGCTCTGCTCGGCGGTGGTTCCCCCCGTGGGTCCACCCTCCGGCGTCGTTTCTGAAGAGGTTGCCTCGGCCGCGGGCGGCGGGGCGGCGGGCGCACGCGCCACCACGACCAGCGCGGGCCGCATGAGCCGCTCGTTGAGCGTGTAGCCGCGCACGGCCTCGTAGAGGACGTGGCCCGCGGGCACCGCCGCGCTCTCCACCTGCTGCATGGCCTCGTGCAGGCGGGGATCGAACGGCTGGCCGGCGGCGGAGAAGCCCTTCACGCCGTGCTTGCCGAACGCGCTGTCGAACAGCTTGCGCGTCATCTCCACACCGGTGCGCAGGCTCTCGAAGTCCGAGGACTTCTGGGCCGCCTCCAGCGCGCGATCCAGATTGTCCACTACCGGAAGGAAGTCCTTGAGCAGGCGCTCGGAGCCGAACTTCTGGACCTCCTCCTTCTCCTTCTGGGCGCGCTTGCGGTAGTTCTCCAGGTCCGCCGCGGCGCGCAGGGCCCGCTCGTGGGTGTCCTTGAGCCGGTCCATCGTCTCGCGGCTGCGGGACTGGCTGAACTCGAGTTGCTGGCGCGCCTCTTCCAGCTCGCGGCGGCTTTGAGCCAGCAGCTCACGCGCCTCGTCCCGCGCGCGGCGCATCTCCTTCAAATCCCGATGGGCGTCATGCAACGCGGCCCGGAGCCCGCCATCATTGGGAGCCGCGGGAGGCTCGGGCTCGGTGACACAACCCTCGGGGATCGCCACTTCCATGGTGACCCCACCCTCGGGGATCTCCATCTCCATGGTGACCACGCCCTCGGGACCATCCATGTCCATGGCGACCCCGCTCTCGGGGAGGTCCATGGACATGGTGGTGATGGTCTCGGGCACCTCGCCCTCCCGCTCCAGGGCGGGAGACTGGACGTGACGATCGACGCTTTCGAGCGCCGCGTCGATGACGTCCTGCGAGATGTCCGTCTGGAAGCTGCCCTTCTCGTCTCGGTTGGAGCCGGCCACGGGCGCACTATGTCATGGGGCGCAGGTTGATCCAACGCCCGGTGCGGCCTGACGCAGGCCGCCCATGTGCCCTCCCTAGAGGATTCCAGCGGATGAAGGCTCCTCAGGAGGCCGGACGGGCGGGCTTCTTGCGGCCGATGGACTTCTTCGTGCCCGTCTTGGCCGCGGCCTTCTTCGCGGGGGCCTTGGCGGCCGTCTTCTTGCGGCCGATGGACTTGGCGCCCGTCTTGGCCGGGGCCTTCTTCTCCGCGGGGGGCGCGGCGGCCGGGGGCTGGGCCTTCGCCTTGGGGGCGGCCGTCCCGGGAGGCGGGCCCGCCGGGGTGGAGGCGCCCTTGTTGCCCTCGATGGCGCCCTCGATGGTTTGCTCCACCTGACGCACGGCGGACTCGAGGCGCTCGGCGACCTGCTTGCCCGCCGTGACCGCGAAGGTACGCAGGTTCTCGATGCCCTCCTTCACCTTGGCCTGCTTGGCGGGGTCCTTCACCTCCACCATCAGCCGCTGCGCCTCGGTCTTGAGCTCCTCGCTGGAGCGCTTGAGCTCCTCACCGGTGCGCTTGAAGAAGTCCATCAACTGCTTGTCCCATTTCTCGGCCATCGGTCTCTTCTCCCTCACGGACAGTGCGGTCCGCCCCGGCGAGCGCAGACCACCTCATCAGACTGCACCCCCGACTGGAGCGCAAAAGCAATCTTCACCCCCGCAGAGACGGATGAGAGCGGCCCTGATTGCCGCGGCGGTCCCGCTCGCGGTGCCGGCCCTGGCGCGGAACACCGGGAAGGGCTTCAAGGACGAGCGCGAACGCCTCCTGACAACGTCCACCCCGTCCGCCGTGTCACGCTTCTGTGCCGGCCCGCTGACGGGCTAGAATCGGGCTTCCCCGCGGGGCTGGAGATGCCCCGAGTCCGGAGCCCGACCCGTCATGCCGTTCGCCCGCCTGTTGGGGATGCTCGCCGTCCTCACCCTCCTCGGTGCCTGCCCGGAGCCCACGCCCCCCGAGCCCGAGCCCCTCCAGCTGCCCGGCCTGGAGCCGATGGAGACCACCGCGGGCGCGTCCTTCCAGGTGGAGCTCGGCGCCACCGGAGGCATCCCGCCCCTGCGGCACTCGTTGGAGAAGCTGCCGCCCGGCCTCTTCTTCTCCACCGGCGACGGCCTGCTGAGGGGCGCCACCACGGTGGCGGGCCCGTACACCTTCACGGTGCAGGTGAAGGACGCGGCGGGCACCACGGAGACGGGCACCTACCAGCTGCTCGTCCACCCCGCTCCCACTGTCACCACCGTCTCGCTGCCCGCCGCCACGACAGGGGAGATGTACACCGTGCGGCTCGCGGCCACCGGAGGCAAGGGGACCCTGCGTTGGTCTCTGATGGGTGGGGCGCTGCCCTCGGGCCTCGTGCTGAGCGAGGACGGCCAGCTCACGGGCGTGCCGCTGGAATCGGGCTCCTTTTACCCCACCGTGCGCGTGCAGGACGTCCACGGCGCACAGGCCGGGAAGGTGTTCGGGCTGGTGGTCCACGCGGGCACGGCCGGCGGCAGTGACGGCGGCACCGATGGCGGCGGTGGAGGGACGGACGGCGGTGGTGGAAGTGACGGTGGAACGGACGCGGGCATCCCCCCGCTGCCCTTCAGCGCGGCCAACTGGAACGTCGAGTGGTTCGGCTCCCCGGCCGGCGGTCCCACGGACGACGCCTTGCAGGTCCAGAACGTGAAGACGGTCATCACCCGGACGGACGCGGACTTCTGGGGCCTGCAGGAGCTGGTGGATGCCACGGAGTTCAACGAGCTGAAACAACTGACGGGCTACGAAGGCTTCATGGCCAACGACCCGCTCGTCCTGTACGGCAGCACCTACTACTACGACGGAGAGCAGATGGTCGGTATCCTCTACCGGCCGGGCGTGGTGAGCGTGCTGGACGCGCGGATCATCCTCACCTCCTACAACTACGAATTCGGCACGCGGCCGCCCCTGCAGGTGAAGCTGCGCATCACGCGCGGCGAGACGAGCGTGGACGTGGTGGCCATCGTGCTGCACATGAAGGCGCTCAGCGACACGACCTCCTACAACCGCCGCAAGGGCGCGGCGGCGGCACTCAAGGGCTACCTGGATGCCCTGCCCGCGGACACGTCCGTCATCGTGCTCGGCGACTGGAACGATGACGTGGACATCTCCATCACCAAGGACTCCACGAGCGGCGCCTACATGCCCACGCCGTACCAGAACTTCGTGGATGACTCGGCGGACTACGCCTTCCTCACCCAGCCCCTGTCCTTCGCCAACGTGCGCAGCACGGTGAGCAACACCGAGTTCATCGACCACCAGCTCGTCAGCAACGCGCTCCGGGCGGGCTACGTGAGCAACTCCACCCAGGCCCTGCGGCCGGACACCTATATCTCCCAGTACAAGGACACCACCTCGGACCACTACCCGATCTTCAGCCGCTTCACGTTCAACGTGACGCCCCCGCCACCGCCACCCGTGCACATCACCTCGCCCAACGGCGGTGAGCAGCTCGCATCGGGGACCGTGCAGACCCTCACCTGGACGGCGGAAGACGTCAGCTCGGTGAATCTCGATTTCTCACCGGACAACGGCGTGACGTGGCAGGTGCTGGCCTCGAGCGTCCCCGCGGAGAGCGGGCAGTACACGTGGACGGTCCCCTCCGTTCCGGCGACGACGGCGCAGGCCCGCGTGCGGGTGAGCGATGCCGCGGCTCCGGCGGCGGCGGACCAGAGCGACACGGCGTTCACCGTGTCCTGGCCTCCGCCGGTGTTCATCAATGAGTACCTGCCCCACGAGCCGCCCGTCTCCGGTGGCACCGACCGTGACTACGCGCAACAGTTCGTGGAGCTGGTGAATGGCTCCACGAGCACGGTGGACCTCGGCGGCTGGGGGGTGAACGACCGCGGCAGCTATGGGCTCCCGGTGCCCCGGCACGCTTTCCCCTGGGGGACGTTGCTCGGTCCAGGCAAGTCCGTCGTCATCTACTCGGGCGCCACCGCCATCCCCCCGGGAGCGACGAACGCGGTGGCGGCCTCGAGCGGCGGGCTCTTCTTCAACAAGGGCACCAACCACGGCGGCAGCGGTGACGCCGTCTACCTGCAGAACGGCGCGAAGCAGCTCGTGGACAGCACCACCTACGACGCCTCCATCGAAGCCGTCTCGTACAACCGGAGCCCGGATGCGAACCGCACCGGAAGCTTCGTGTTGCACAACGTGCTGAACCCGGGGCTCGGCTCCTCGCCGGGCAAGCGGGCGGAGGGGAGCGACTTCTAGCCACCGGTCCGGGGAGCGGGCTTGCGGCCAGGCGCTCCCCGAGACATGTCGCCTCGTGTGCCTACCTTCCGAAGGGATGCACCGCACCGCCGGACAGTGGCTCCGGCGCTCCGGTGTGGGAGGGAGGAGCGATGGTGAACGGACTCGGCCGGAAGGCCTCGGAGTTGAAGCAGCAGGGTGACCGTCTCGGGGCGAAGGCGATGCACCACCCGTGGATGGTGCCACTGGCCCGCCTGGGCTACCTGGCCAAGGGCGTGGTGTACGCGGTGATTGGCGTGCTCGCGCTCCAGGTCGCCTTCGGCTCGGGAGGAAAGACGACCGACACGAAGGGCGCGCTGGCCACGCTCGCCCAGGAGTCCTGGGGCAAGGTGCTGCTCGCCGTGGTGGCGGTGGGCCTGGTGGGCTACGTGCTCTGGCGCGTGGTGCAGGCCTGGATGGATCCGGACGGCAAGGGCACCGGCGCGAAGGGGCTCCTCCTCCGGGGCTTCTACCTGGTGAGCGCCGCCATCCACACGTTCCTCGCCCTCGCCGCCTTCCGCCTCGTGCTGGGAGCGGGAGGCGCCGGCTCGAGTGGAGACCAGAGCGCCCAATCCTGGACGGCCCGGTTGATGTCGCAGCCCTTCGGACAGGCGCTGGTCGCCGTCGTGGGACTCGTCATCGCCGGCATGGGCGTGTGGCAGGCCTACAAGGCCTGGAAGGAGAAGTTCCGCAAGAAGCTCCGGCTGGACACGCTGCGCCCCCAGCAGGCGGAGTGGGCGGTGCGCATCTCCAAGCTGGGCATCCTCGCGCGTGGGCTCGTCTTCGTGCTGATCGGCGGGTTCCTCGTCCAGGCGGCGCTCACCGCCAACCCCCGGCGAGCCCGGGGACTGGACGGCGCCCTGGAGACACTCGCGGCCCAACCCCACGGAGCCGTGCTGCTCGCCGTGGCCGCCGCGGGGCTCGTGGCCTACGCCGTCTACATGGCCGTCGAGGCCCGGTACCGGCGATTCCTCGGCGCCTGACCGTCCCCCTGAACGCGCCCGCGCGGGTGGCTTTCCCCGGGTGACCGGCATATGAGTCACCCGCGCGTCCCATGGTTCGCTCCCGCCTCTACCTGCTCGCCGCCGCCGTGCTCTGGTCCACCGCCGGCGCCGCCGTGAAGCTCTGCTCCCTGACGGCCTGGCAGATCGCCTCTGGCCGCTCGCTCATCGCGGCGCTGGTGCTCGCGCTCGCCTTCCCCGCCGGCCGCAAGCTCCCCTCCCGGAGAGGGCTCGTGGCCGCGCTGGCCTACGCCGTCACGGTGGTGTCGTTCATCATCGCCAACAAGCTCACCACCTCCGCCAACGCCATCTTCCTGCAGGACACCGCGCCGCTCTACGTGCTGCTCCTGTCCCCGCTCGTGCTGCGCGAGCGCCCCTCGCGCGGTGAGCTCGCCGCCGTCCCCGTGTTCCTGCTCGGCCTGAGCCTCTTCTTCCTGGATCAACTCGCGCCCGGGCAGCTCTGGGGCAATGTGATTGCCCTGGGCTCGGGCGTTGCGTTCGCCATGGCCATTCTCGGGCTGCGCGCGGTGGGCGAGGAGGGATCGTCCGTGCTCGTGTGGGGCAACCTCATCGCGGGCTTCAGCGTCCTGGTGCCCTCGCTCGGTGGTCCCACGCCCACGGCCCTGGATGCCGGGCTGCTCCTGTTCCTCGGCGTATTCCAGCTCGGCCTCGCCTATACGCTCTTCCATCGCGGCCTGCGCGAGACACCCGCGGTGGAGGCCTCGCTGCTCATCCTGATCGAGCCCGTGCTCAACCCCGTGTGGACCTTCCTCCTCGCCGGGGAGCGGCCTGGACCGTGGGCCCTGGTGGGCGGCGCCATCATCCTCCTGGCCACCGCGTGGCGCACGCTGCTGGGCGCCGGCGCCTCCGCGCGGACTCCGGCGCGAGAAGCCCAGGGCTGAGAAGACTCCGGCCGGACCCATTCCACTCGTCACCGGTGACCAGTGAAACGCACCGAGGCCATTCCGCTTGTCACCGGTGACCAGTGGATTGCGCCGGATCCATTCCGCTTGTCACCGGTGACAAGTGAAACGCACCGAGGCCATTCCGCTTGTCACCGGTGACAAGTGAAACCCGTCGCTCTCATTCCACTCGTCACCGGTGACGAGTGGATTGCCTCAGGTCCATTCCACTCGTCACCGGTGACCAGTGAAACCCGCCAGGCAAGCAAGAGCACCGGACTTTTGTGCTCCTGACGGCAGGAAGACCCTCACCCCAGCCCTCTCCCAAAGGGAGAGGGTGTTTCAGCTCGCGACGCGCTTCTCGCCGCCCGCTCCGGGTGGACCCATCCGCCGGGCGAGCTCCGCTTCCAGCCGCTTCGGCTCGATGGGCCTCTCCCGGTGCCCCACATACCCGTCCGGCCGGACCAGGTAGAAGCACTCCGCCCCCGCCCCGAAGCGTCGATGCAACGCCCCTTCCCCATCGGCCAGCACGAAGGGCCCCGGCGTTCCCTCTCCCGCCACCACCACGCGCGCCCTCAGCAGCGGCCCATACGCCTCCTCCAACCGCCTCGCGAGCGCCACCAGCCCGCTCCGCGCCTTCGCCTCGGGCTTCAGCCCGGTGAACAGCAGCAGCGTGTGCTGGGGGCCGCGCAGTACCTCGTGCAGGCGCTCCACCCCCTCCCCCTTCACCGGCAGCTCCGGCACACGCTCCCCGGGCGCGGGGCCCTCCTCCAACCGCACGCCGCCCACCTCCTCGCCCCAGATGCGCTCGGTGGCCAGCGGGCTGCGCCTGTAATGGATGGCGAGCTGCGTGACGAAACGCGCCATGAGCCGCTGTGTGTAGGAGCCCCCAAGCACCCTCTTCGCCACCCGGGGCACCACGTACGTCCGCAGCAACCGGGAAGGGGTCCCTCCCTGAGCCATGAGGCCAAAGAGCCGATCCGTCCCCTTCAGCAACGTCTGCCCCACCGGATGCCGCTCCAGCTCGTAGGTGTCGAGCAGCGACTCCGGCGCACGCCCCTTGCTCACGAGCGCCAGCTTCCAGGCGAGGTTGTACGCATCCTGGATGCCCGTGTTCATCCCCTGCCCTCCCGCCGGGCTGTGGATGTGCGCCGCGTCCCCCGCGAGGAACACCCGGCCCTGCCGGTAGCGCGGCACGCCCCGGCGGTGCAGCCGGTAGCGCGTCAACCAGCGCGGCTCGCTCACACGCACCGGCACGTTCGACATGCGCTCCAGGATGCGCTGCATCTCCTCCAGCGTGAGGGGCGTCGTCTCGTCGCCCTCCGGGAGCATGTCCCTCGGCATGATGCAGAACAGCCGGTAGCGGTACTCCCCCGGCATGGGGAAGGCCCCCACCACGCCGTGCATGGACGGCATGAGGACCAGCTCCCCCTGCCCCAGCGGCCACTCCACGCGCACGTCCGCCAGCACGCACGCGTCGTCATACGTCTCGCCCTCGAAGGGGATGCCCGCCCCCTTGCGCACCCGGCTGCGCGCGCCGTCACACCCCAGCAGCCAACGCGCCTTCACCCGCTCCACTCCCCCCTCCGCCCGCTTCAGCGTGGCCTCCACGCCGTCCGCGTCCTGCCGGAAATCCTCCAGCGTCAGGCCCCGCTCCACCTTCACCCCCAAGGTGCCCAGGTACTCGGTGAGCAGCGCCTCGGTGGCGTCCTGCGGCAACATGAAGATGAAGGGGAAGCGCGTCTCCAACCACGAGAAGGCCTGCATGGGCACTCGCGTGCGCACGCCTCCCGCGCCCACCACGTTGAAGGCCTCGGTCTTGCGCCCCCGCGCGAGCGCCTGCTCGGCGATGCCGAAGTCGTCGAAGACCTCGAGCGTGCGCGCCTGCACCGCCAACGCGCGCGACAGCACCGAGGGCGCCTCGAGCTGCTCCACCAGCCGGCACCGCAGGCCATGCCGCGCCAGCTCCGAGGCCATCGTCAGGCCCGTGGGCCCGGCTCCCACCACGAGTGCGTCCAACATGCCGTCTCCCCTGCCCGGCTCACACCGCCGGTACGAGCCACCCTGGCACAGGAGCCCGGCTCGCTCAATCCAGGTCCACGCCGTGGCCCGCCTGGACGTGGCCGATGTCCACCCGCCCGTCCTGCATACGCAGGCCGCCACGGAAGGAGTGCTCGCGGATGAAGAGGTGCGTGTCCAGGTCCGCGTAGTCGAAACCGCCCAACCCGGCGGCGAAGTGCGCCGCGCTGCTCATGGCCAGGGTGCTCTCCACCATGCCGCCCATCATCAGCTCCATGCCCGAGGCACGCGCCAGGTTCCACATGGCCAGCGACTCCACCACGCCACTCTTCATCAACTTGAGGTTGATGCCGTGCGCCCCACCCTCGCGCGCCAGACGCAGCACGTCCTTCGCCGAGCGCGCCGACTCGTCCGCGCAGATGGGCACCCGCGACGAGCGCGTCAGCTCCGCCATGCCCTCCCAGTCCTCGCGTGGCACCGGCTGCTCGAAGAGCGCCAGCGGCACCCCCTCGGCCTCCAGTCCCGAGAGGAAGGCGCGCGACTGCGCCACCGTGTAGCCCCCGTTGGCGTCCGCGAACAGCCGCGCACCGGGCGCCTCGCGGCGGATGATGACCATGCGCCGCACGTCCTCCTCCGCCGACAGCGCCCCCACCTTTACCTTGATGGTGCGGATGCCCCTCGCGATGATCGCCCGGGCCGAGGACGCCGCGTGCGCCTCGTCACCGGCCGTCACCGTCATGTCGATGTCCAGCCCCGTGCCCGCCCCGCCGAAGAAGGCGAACAGCGGCATCCGGTAGTGCCGGCCCAACGCGTCCAGCAACGCCAGCTCCAGGCCGCAGCGCGCCGAGGGAGCCCCCGGCAGGGCCTCGCCCAACAGCGCCGCGAGCGGACGCCAGCCGCGCGCGTCCTTCCCGAGCACCGCTTGACGCACGGAGCGGAGCGCCTCGAGCGTGCTCGCCTGCGTCTCGCCCGACACCGCCGTGAGGGGCGCGGACTCGCCCAGGCCCACCGTGCCGTCCGCCAGCGTCAGCCGGATGAGCACGTTGTTCGCCATGGTGGGCGCCCCGGTGGCGATGGCGAAGGGCTCGGTGAGCGCGAGGTCCAACGGCTCGAAGTTCAGGTCGGTGATGAGGGTGGGGAGCATGGGCTTCCAGGGGGGATTCAACGCAGCAGACGCTCGAAGGTGACCACCTTCATGGCCACGAAGGTGGCGGCCCCGGACCCTACCGCGAACAGCGCCGCGAGCAGTAGCGAGGAGAGGGAGGGGCCCGGCACCACCAGCGTGACGGCGAAGCAGACGAGGATGGTGGGGCCGATCAGCAGCCCGTTGATGTTGTTGGCCGTGCGGAAGTCACGCGCCAGCAGGCTGACGAGCAGCGCGCTGGTGGTGGAGAAGGTCAGCGACGTCAGCAGCACCGCCAGCAGGGCCAGCACGAAACCGGGCGAGCCGATGCCCAGCCCGATGATGAGCACGGCGTCCACGGAGAAGAGCACCAGCGTGACGAGCGAGGCCAGCGTGAGCAGGGCCAGCAGCTTGGCGAGCAATATCTGCCCCACGCGCACGGGCAGCGCCACCAGTAACTCGAGCGTGCGGGACTCGCGCTCGGTGATGAGGATGTAGCTGGCCGTCACCGAGGGCACGATGAGCCCGCCGAGCGCGACGAAGGGGACCATCATGGCCCGCATCATCGCCACGGGATCGTCCACGAGCTCCCGCATCCCCGGGGGCAGCGTCACACCGGGAGGGAGGTTCACCGGCTTCGCGGCCCCCATCTTCATCCCGAGCATCTGCAGCCCCGGGACGATGACCAGCAGGATGATGGGCAACAGCAGCGCCGTGAGCATCGCGCCGCGGCTGCGCACCAACTGGCGCCACTCCTTGCGGAAGAGGATGCGCACCTCACGCGCGAGCATCGTTCGCCCCCACGACTTCCAGGAACAGGTCCTCGAGGCTCGGCGTCACGACGCGGCACTCGTACACGTCCAGCCCCGCGCCGAGCAGGTGGCGCAGCAACCCGGGCGCCTGGGCCTCCGCATCCACCACGTGCACGTGCACCGCCTCCGCCTCGTGCGTGAACGCGAGGCCCTGTCCCGTGAGCGCCTCGGCCAGCCGCTCGGGTCCCTGGGTGGCGCGAAGCACGAGCACGGGTTGGATGCGCTGGCGCAGCGTGGCGATGCGCTCGTGCAGCAGCACCTTGCCCTGACGGAGGATGACCGCGCTCTCGCAGAGCGCCTCGGCCTCGGCCAGGTTGTGCGTGCACAGCAGTACCGTGCGGCCCGGCATCACCTTGCGCAGGAAGGTGTGCACCTCGCGCGTGGCCACCGGATCCAACCCCACCGTGGGCTCGTCCAGCAGCAGCACCTCCGGCGAGGACACGAGCGCGGCGGCCATGGACAACCGGCGCTGCATGCCGCCGGACAACTCCGCCATCCGCCGCGTGCGGAAGGGCGCCAGGCCAAAGGCCTCCACCACCTCGGGGATGTTCCCGCTGCCGTACAGGTCGCGCACCAATTGGAGGAAGTCATCCACCGTGAGGTCCCGGTACATGCCCGGAGACTGGGGGACGATGCCCACGCGCCGCTTGGCCTGGAGGAAGCTGGGGTCCTCAACGCCGAGCCCGAAGAGGCTCACCCGCCCGGACGAGGGCCGCAGTGCGCCGGTGAGCAGGCGGATGAGGGTCGTCTTCCCCGCGCCATTGGGGCCGAGCAGGCACGCCCGCTCCCCGGGCGAAATCCGGAAGCTCACCTGGTCGAGCGCCTGGACGCCGCCGGGGTACACCTTGGTGACGCTGGAGACCTCCAGCGGTACGTGTTCGTTCAGAGCCAGGCGATCGCCCTCCCACTCGCGCGGCGGACATACCACGCGGGCCCGGCCTTGCATCCCGCCCCGAGCATGGGCAAGAGCAGTCGAGGAGACTCGCCGCGTCATGAATCCGTCCCCCTGGCCACGACAGCCCCCTGGAGCACGGTGGTTCAAGAAGGACAGCCCCGCCGCTCCCGCCGAGGCCACGCCCGCCCGCCAGGCCGAGGATACGACGGAGACGCGTGAACCGGAGACACCGCTGTGCTGCGCGCGCTGCGGCCACGTCATCACCCGCGAGCGGGACCGCACCACCGTCAACGGCCGCTCCACGCATACCCGCGTCAATCCGTCCGGGTTCGTCTTCCACTTCGGTTGCTTCGCGCGGGCCGAGGGCTGTCTCGTCGCCGGCCCGCCCACCGCCGAGGCGAGCTGGTTCCCTGGCTTCGTCTGGCAGTACGCCATGTGCGCCGAATGCAAGACGCACCTGGGCTGGGCCTTCCACGGTGAGAGCAGCTTCCTCGGCCTGGTGCTGGACAGACTCACCGCGCCGAACTGAGCGCCGCCAGCGCAGCCGCCATCACCTGCTTGAGCGGCACTCCGGCGGCCTCGGCCACCTTGCGGCAATCCTCGAACTCGGGGTGGGCATTGAGCACCACGCCGTTGCGCAGGCCGCGCTTCACCCGCACCTTGCCCCACGGCGTCTCCACTTCCACCCAGTCGCGCTCCAGCGCCGTGCGCTCCACCGCGTAGGAACGCACCCCGAGCGTGGTGGACTCGCGCATCAGCGTGTCCACCACCGTCTCCTTCTTGCCCCCTTCCACCAGCACGCTCAGCACGTGCCCCGGCCGCGCCTTCTTCATCGTCGCCGGCACCACCCAGGCGTCCAGCGCGCCCTTCCCGAGCACGTGCTCCAGCAGGTACCCGAGCAACTGCGGCGTGCTGTCGTCCAGGTTGGCCTCCACCACCCAGAGGCCCTCGGCCCGTGCCTCCGCCCGGCCCATGGCCGCGCGCAGCACGTTGGGCCTGTCCTTGAAGTCCTTCGTCCCCACCCCGTAGCCGATGCGCTCCACGATGAAGTCCGGCGGCGGCTGGCCGATGCGCGCCAGCACCTTCAGCAGCGCCGCCCCCGTCGGCGTCGTCAGCTCGCCCACGCCCTCGAAGCGCACCGGCACGTCCCGGAGCAACTCCAGCGTCGCCGGCACCGGAATGGGCATGTTCCCGTGCGCCACCCGGATGGTTCCGCTCCCCAGCGGCGGCGGCGCTGAGTACACCTCCGGGTCTCCCAGCAGATCCAACACCACCGCCGCCCCGCAGATGTCCACGATGGAGTCCACCGCCCCCACCTCGTGGAAGTGGATGGCGTCGATGGACACCCCGTGCACCTTCGCCTCGGCCTCGCCGATGGCCCGGAACACCGCCAGCGCCCGCTCCTTCGCCCGCGGTGACAGCGTGTCCGCCGCCTCGATGAGCTGCCGGATGTCCGAGTATGCCCGGTGCGGGTGCGCCTCGCGCTCGTCCAGCACCACGTCCAGGTGCGTGCCACTGATGGCATGCCGCACCGCCCGGCTCACCGCCAGCTTCCAGCCCGGCACATTCAGCCCACTCAGCGCCCGGGCAATGGCCTCCGGCGTCACGCCGAGGTCCACTCCCGCCGCCAGGAACATGTCCCCCGCGATGCCGCCCACGGGCTCCAGGTAGAGAATCTTGCGCACGGTTGGTTCTCCCACGGGGCCGGATACCCTCACCCCGTCCCTCTCCCGGGGGGAGAGGGGATATTCGCTCAGGGTTGTTGGCTCAGCGCTGGCCCTTGGTGCGCGAGATCAGCGCCGCGTAGAAGCCGCCTCCGAAGCCGTTGTCGATGTTCATCGTCGCCACGTTGGAGGCGCACGAGTTCACCATCGTCAGCAGCGCGGACACGCCCCCGAAGTTGGCCCCGTAGCCCACCGACGTGGGCACCGCCACCACCGGAATGCCCACCAGCCCACCCACCACGCTCGCCAGCGCCCCCTCCATGCCCGCCACCACCACCACCGCGTGCGCGTCTTGAATCTCCTCGCGCCGCCGCAATAGCCGGTGGAGGCCCGCCACCCCCACGTCGTACACGCGCTTCACCGTGGCCCCCATCGCCTCCGCCGTGATGGCCGCTTCCTCCGCCACCGGGATGTCGCTCGTCCCCGCCGTCACCACCGACACCTTCCCCGCCTTCGGCTTGCCCTGCTTCAAATGGAAGATGCGCGCCATCGAGTGGTACTCGCCCTTGGGGAAGGCGGCCAGGAGCGCCTCGGCCTTGTCCGGCTGCAACCGCGTCACCAGCACCGGCTGCTTGCGCTCCACCAGCTTGCCCACGATGCCCAGCACCTGCTCCGCCGTCTTCGGCTCGCCGAGCACCACCTCGGGAAAGCCGAAGCGCAGGCTTCGGTGGGTGTCCACGGTGGCATAGCCGAGCTCGGCGAACGGCAGATCCTTCAGCTGGCCCACGGCGTCATCCACCGAGACCTTGCCGCCCTTCACCTGCTCGAGCAGTCGGGTGAGCGTCTTCTCGTCCATGCCCGCCCCTCTACCCCACTGTGCGCGGCGGTGGAATCACGAGCGTACGGAATGACCCCGCGTTGGGGTCATCCTGCCCGGGGGAGGACGTTCCGGCCGCGCTCGGGAGCAACTGGTCCGACTGTTGTGTACGTCCTACGGCAGGGACCGGCGGCGCCGAGACCACAGCAGGCCGCCGAGGAGCAACGACAGTGTGCCGAAGGCATCACCGCCAGTACCAGCGCAGCCCCCACAGCCCCCGCCATGACCGCCACCGTTGCCCGTCCCCGCATCGGGAGTGACGCCCGCGTCGTTGCCCGGAATCGTGCCCGCGTCGCCGTCACCCGGGTCCGTGCCCGCATCGGGGTCTGTACCGGCGTCACCCTCGCCCGGGTCCGTGCCCGCGTCGGGACCAGTGCCCGCATCGACTGGCGAACCCGCGTCGAGGTCCGTGCCTGCATCGACGTCGGTGCCTGCATCCACCGGCGAGCCCGCGTCGATGTCGGTGCCCGCGTCAACGTCGGTGCCACCATCCACCGGCGTCCCCGCGTCAACGTCCGTTCCCGCATCGGGCGCCATGCCCCCATCGAGGTCACCCCCATCGGGCTCCATCCCGCCATCGCCCGTGCCGCCGTCGAGGCAGCCCTCGGGCAGGCCACCGCTCCGCTCGTTCACGAACACCGCCGTGGTCCGTCCGGGAACGATGAAGCTCCCCGTCGACGCGACGAACTGGGAACCCCGGACGATCGGATCCGTCGAGGCCACCTGCTCGGGGTGCAGCGCCAGCAGGCGGCACGCGTACTCGGGGATGCGGAACTCCTGCTGCTCGTCGTTGGCGTTGAAGAGCACCACGATGTCCGTGATGCCGTCCGCGGCCAGCTCGTCCCGGAGGTTCATGACGATGAGGCCGGGAATCTGCGACGCGCCGGTGTTGAGGAAACGCAGCTTCGCCTGGATGTCCCCGGCCGTGCGCAGGCGGAACAGGGCCGCGCTCTTACGGATGGCCAGCACCTCCTCGAAGTGGTCGAGCGTGCGGGTGATCTGCGCCGAGCCGGGTTTCAGCTCCGGCCTGCCGAGCAGCGGCCCCATGATGGACCACTGGCTCCCGTTGTCACCGGCCGGCGGCAGGCCCACGCCCCAGTTGTTGGACGCGTAGGTGAAGTCGAGCTTGTTGAACCAGTCGCCCGAGTTGTAGCTGTTGCGGTCCAGCGACTTGGAGCGAAGCATCTCATCGCCCGCGTGGAAGAACGGGATGCCCTGGCCGAGCCCCACCAGGCTCAAGCCCATGTTGTGCATGCGCGCACGCGCATCGACACTGGCACCCGGAGCCGCCTTCAACTGGACGGTGTCGAACAGCGTCTCGTTGTCGTGCGCCGAGGCGTAGGTGATGACCTCCTGCGGGTCCACCGTGTAGCCGGCCGGCTGCCCGTTGTAGTCCACCCACGAGCCCCTCACGGTGTCGCCGTTCTTGTTGACGAACTCGTAGTCGCGCAGGTTGCCGGCCAGGCCCACGCGGATGAGGTCCGCGTAGTGCAGCAGCTTCCCGCGCTGGTCCTCGGAGCTGCCCTGGGGCGTGCCGTTGGGCTCGTACCAAAGGCCGCTGATGAAGCCCTGCTCCTGCAGGCCGCTGAAGGGGCCGCCGCCGCGAGCCGCGTCACGCAGACGGTCGCTGAACGTGCCAATGCCCGTGCCCGCCATGTTCAGCTGCGTCGCGTTCACGCCACGCTGGCCGTCCGACACCTCGCCGAAGTTCCAGCCCTCGCCGTACAGGTAGATTCTCGAGCCCTCCACCCCGTCCTTCTCCAGGGTGAGCGTGTCGAGGGCGCTCCGGACCTTCAGCACGTTGGCCTTCATGTGGTGGCCCATCAGGTCGAAGCGGAAGCCATCCACCTTGTAGTGCTTCGCCCACGTGACGAGCGAGTCCACCATCAGCTTCTCGAACATGGCGTGCTCGGAGGCCGTGTTCTGGCAGCAGGTGCTCGTCTCGACGTTCCCGTCCGCGTTGAGGCGGTGGTAGTAGCCGGGCACCACCCTGTCGAGCACCGACACGTCACTCTGTCCCGAGGCCGTGGTGTGGTTGTAGACCACGTCCATCACCACGCGCAGGCCGGCGTCGGAGAGCCCCTTCACCATGCCGCGGAACTCGCGGATGCGCGCGGACCCGTGGGGACTGGCCGAGTAGCTGCCCTCGGGCACCGTGTAGTGGTACGGGTCATAGCCCCAGTTGAATCCATCCTGGTCGCGCACCGCGTTCACCGCGGCCTGCTGCTGGTCGGAGCCGGGAGCCATCGAGCCCAGGTCGCCCGCGGGCACCTGGTGCTTCGAGCGGTCCTCCTCGACGGAGGAGATGTCGAACACGGGCAGCAGGTGCACGTGCGTCAGGCCGTGCGAGGCCAGGCGCTTCAGGTGCAGCATGCCGTTGGAGCCGCTCCGGGCGAAGGCGGCGAACGTGCCCCGCTCCGCCAGCGGCACGGACGGGTCGTTGATGCTGAAGTCACGCACGTGCAGCTCGTAGAGCGAGATGTCCTCGGGCGCGGCCAGCGGAGGCTTCGCCAGTGCATTCCATCCCTCGGGCGCGAGCGCCGGGTCCTCCAGGTTCACCAGCTGGCTGAACCGGCTGTTCATGGACAGGCCGAGCGAGTACGGGTCGGTGACGAAGTTCTTCACCACCTTGTTCTCGGAGCGGGCGTACACCTCCACCTCGTAGAGGTAGAACATCCCCTTCCAGCTGGGATCGCCGGTGTAGCTCCAGACGCCCGTGGAGGGGTCGTGGTTCATGAGCACCGGGACCTCGCCCGCCCCCCGGGGCTGCGTGGGAGTGACGTTCGGGAACAGGTGCAGCGTCACCTTCCGGGCGGTGGGCGCCCACACCCGCATCGTGGGCACGCCGGTGCCGCTCCAGGTGACGCCGAGCTTCCCCTCGTAGGTGTACAACTCGTCCAGCACGCCCGGGAGCTGCACGGAGGTGGCATCCAGCGGCCGGCCCTCGAGGTCCGTGGCGGACAGGGCAATCTGTCCCTCGAGGATGTCCTTCACCTCGACGAGGTCCGTCTCGGAGATGCGCAGCACCGGCTTGCCGGCCAGGTGCGGGAACTTCACGGCGATGTGCGGCGGCAGCCCCAGGGGCTCCAGCGAGAGGGGAAGCGGCTTCCCACCCGAGATGCCATCGAGCCCCAGGGTCATCGCCCCGTTGGGGTCATGGTGCAGCTTGAAGCGGAGGTTCGACCGGTCCTCGGCGACGCCGGGCTCCCAGACGAGCAGGTTCGTGGACACCCAGTACGCCCGGGCCAGCGCGATGGAGCCCCTCGGAGCGCCCTCGGGCACCGCCGTCAGGACGTGGGAGGTGGCGTTGTACTGGAAGTGCACCAGCGCGCCGCCCGCCGGCACGGTGAAGGCGATGTCGGCACCATTCGGGACACCTCCCGCACCGTAGTTCTCGTCCCAGCTCTCGTTGATGGTGGCCTTCACCTGGTAGGAGCCCGCCGGGAGCACCGTGGAGAAGGTGTAGATGCCATCTCCGTCGATGTCCTTGAGCCACGAGCGCAGGCACCCCGGCTGCCAGTCACCGTTGGCCGGGGGAGTTCCCTCGGGGTTGCTCGCGGGGCAGCCCAGCTCGCTCTGGAAGGAGCCGGGCGCGGTGACGATCACCGCGTTGCGGTTGCTGGTAATCCAGTGGCTCTTGGGGTCGTAGAAGAACCTGACGGTGCTGTCCGTGGCGAGGTGCAGGATGACCTCGGGGCCTCCGAGCGCGGCCCCCCGGCCGTAGATGGTGAGGGTGCCCGCGCCATCGTCCTCGGCGGCGCGGAACGTCCAGGTGCCGGCCTTGAGGGGGAAGGAGCCCTGCCAGACGCCGTCCCCCGCGTCGAAGGACAGGAGCGCCCCGGCGCAGGCCGTATCCCCTACCGGGCAGCTCAGTGCGTCCTTCACGGACCCCACGAGCGAGACGGACACGGGCTGCGCGGACGCGGTCCCCGACAGCAACAGCAGGAAGGCACCGAGCACGAGCGAGCAGGCCCGCGCGATTCGGAGAACAGGGGCTTCGAATTTCATGGGGACACCCGGGCACACTGACGGAGCCAGCGGCGGCAACAGGAATCCCGGTATAGCAGAACCCCCCTCCTGACCGCCCGGGGGGTCCCGGCACAACGCGGTGCGACAGGGCACCGTGGCCCGGAGAGCCCCCTCCCCCGAAGCGGAGAGGGCTCTCACGGAAGACGGCTACGCCTGGGCCCGGCGGCGCCGCGACCGCAGCACTCCGCCGAGCAGCATCGCCAGGGCGGCGAAGGCACCGCCGCTCGAACCCGAGCAGCCGCAGCCCTGCGTGTCACCCTTGCCCGGGGTGTTCACGAACACCGCCGTGGTCCGGGCCGGCACGGTGAACACGCCCTGGGCGGCCTCGAAACCGGCCTCCTGGAGGCGCGCGTCACGCGAGCCCTTCTGCACCGGGTGCAGCTGCATCTTCTTGTCCTTGTACGAGGACAGGGAGAACGCCTGCTTCTCGTTGCTGGCATTGATGAGCACCACCACGCGGGTGCGGCCGTCCTCGGCCTGCTCGTCGTTGAGCTCCATCACGATGAGGCCGGGAACCTGGTCCGGGCCCTCGTTGTGGAAGCGCAGCTTGGACTGGATGTCCTCGGCGGTGCGCTGGCGGAAGGCCGCGGTGCTCTTGCGGATGCGCAGCATCTCGTGGAAGTGGTCCAACGCCGAGACGATGTGCTCCTGGGACGGCTTGAGCGCCGGGTTGGCG
Source organism: Archangium sp. Cb G35 (assembly GCF_001896145.1). Taxonomy (NCBI): domain Bacteria; kingdom Pseudomonadati; phylum Myxococcota; class Myxococcia; order Myxococcales; family Archangiaceae; genus Archangium; species Archangium sp. Cb G35. The sequence continues at coordinate 218,140 of NZ_MPOI01000013.1, read as the reverse complement.
AGCAGCGGGCCCATCGTGGGCCAGTGAGTCGAGTTGTCACCGGCCGGCGGCAGGCCCACGCCCCAGTTGTTGGACGCGTAGGTGAAGTCGAGCTTGTTGAACCAGTCGCCCGAGTTGTAGCTGTTGCGGTCCAGCGACTTGGAGCGGAGCATCTCGTCACCCGCGTGGATGAAGGGAATGCCCTGGGCCAGCAGCACCAGGTCCAGCGCGAGGTTGTGCATGCGCACGCGCTCCTCGATGCTCGCCCCCGGAGCCGCCTTCAGCTGGATGGCGTCGAACAGCGTCTCGTTGTCGTGCGCCGAGACGTAGGTGATGACCTCCTGCGGATCCATCGTGTAGCCAGCCGGCTGCCCGTTGTAGTCCACCTCCGAGCCCTTCACGGTCGCGCCCGCCTTGTTGACGTGCTGGAAGTCACGCAGGTTGCCGGCCAAGCCCACGCGAATCTGGTCCGCGTAGTGCAGCAGCCGTCCGCGCGGATCCTCGGTCTCCTGGTCCGTACCGTTGGGGTCATGGAGGAGGCCGCTGGCGAAGCCCTGCCACTGAATGCCGCTGAAGGGGCCACCGCCGCGCACGGCGTCACGCAGACGGTCGCTGAACGTGCCGATGCCCGTGCCCGCCATGTTCAGCTGCGTCGCGTTCACGCCGCGCTGACCACCAACCACCTCGCCGAAGTCCCACCCCTCGCCATACAGGTAGATCTTCGAGCCATCCACCCCGTCCTTCTCCAGGGTGAGCGCGTCGAGGGCCGCGCGGACCTTCAGCATGTTGGACTTCATGTGGTGGCCCATGAGGTCGAAGCGGAAGCCATCCACCTTGTAGTACTTCGCCCACGTGACGAGCGAGTCCACCATCAGCTTCTCGAACATGGCGTGCTCGGAGGCCGTGTTCTGGCAGCAGGTGCTCGTCTCGACGTTGCCGGTGTCCTTGCCGAGGCGGTGGTAGTAGCCGGGGACGATGCGGTCCAGCACCGAGCGCGAGTCCTGGCCCGAGGAGTTGGTGTGGTTGTAGACCACGTCCATCACCACGCGCAGGTTGGCCTCGGACAGGCCCTTCACCATCTGGCGGAACTCGAGGATGCGGGCGCCGCCGTTGGGATCCACCGCATAGCTGCCCTCGGGCACGGTGTAGTGGTACGGGTCATAACCCCAGTTGAAGCCGTCCGCGTCACGCACCGCGTTCACCGCGGCCTGCTGCTCCTGGGAGTCCGGGGGCAGGGAGACGAGGTCCCCCGCGGGCACGAGCTGATCCGCGCGGCTCTCGTTGATGGTGGCGATGTCGAACACGGGCAGCAGGTGCACGTGCGTCATGCCGGAGCCGGCCAGCCGCGCCAGGTGCTTCATGCCGTTGGAGCCCTTCTCGGCGAAGGCGGCGAAGGTGCCGCGCTTCTCCGCGGGCACGGTGCTGTCGTTGATGCTGAAGTCACGCACGTGCAGCTCGTAGAGGACGATGTCCTCGGGAGCGTTCAGGAGGGGCTTCTTCAGCGTGCCCCAGCCCGTGGGCGCGAGCGCCGGGTCATCCAGGTCCACGAGCTGGCTGCGCGTGCTGTTGATCGCCAGGCTCAGCGAGTACGGGTCCGTCACCAGGTTCTTCACCACCTTCTTCTCGGAGCGGACGAACACCTCCACCTCGTAGAGGTAGAACTTGTCCTTCCAGTCCGCCGCGCCGGTGATGCTCCAGACGCCCGTGTTCGCGTCATGCGACAGGTCCGCCACGTGGCTGGCGGTGGCCGCGTCCGCGGAGTCGAACACGTGCAGCCGCACGGAGCGCGCGGTGGGGGCCCAGAGGCGCAGGGTGGGCACGCCGTCGCTCCACGTGCTGCCCAGCGGCCCGTTGTAGGTGTACAGCGCGTCCAGCACACCCGGCACCTGCACCGAGCTGGCGTCCACCAGCTTGCCGTCCTTGTCCGCCAGCGAGAGGGCCAACTGGCCCTGGAGCAGCTCGGGCACCTTCGCCAGCTCCGCCGCGGGAATCCTCAGCACCTTGTGCGTGGCGAGGTGCGGGAACTTCGCCTTGAGCTCGGCGCTCGGGCCGGCGGGGTCCACCTCGAGGGCGATGGACTGCCCGCCCTCGATGCCCGTGGTGCTCAGCACCATGGCGCCCGTGGCGTCGTAGTGCAGCTTGAGCTGGGGAGCCTCGGGGAGCTCCGTCGGATCCCACAGCAGCGTGTCCTTCGTCACCCAGTGCGCGCGGGCCAGGTTGATGTCACCGGAGGGCGCGCTGTGCACCTTGACGGCCGGAACGAGGGACACCGAGTCGAACTGGAAGGTCACCAGGGAGCCCCCCTCCGGCACGCTGAAGGCGACGTCGCTTCCAGGGTAGGCGGTGTCCCAGCCCTCGTTGAGGGCCACCTTGAACGCATACCCGCCCGCGGGAATCGTCGCGGAGTAGACGTGGACGCCATCCCCATCCGGGTCCTGCATCATCGAGCGCAGACACGACGGCGCCCAGTCACCGGGGCACCCCACCTCGCTCTGGAAACTGCCCGCCACGGTGGCGATGACGGCCTTGGGCGTGCTGGACGGACGGCTCGTCGCCCAGTGGCTCTTGGCGTCGAAGTAGAACTTCACGCTCGCGGGCTCGGTGAGCTTGAGGGAGATCTCCGCCCCGTCGAGCGCGGCGCCCGCGCCGTAGATGCCGCCCGCGCCGCCGTCGATGGCCACGCGGTACGTGTAATCACCCGCGGGCAGGTTGAAGGACTTCTGGAAGACGTCGTCCTCGGGCTCGTGCGTCAGGTCCGTCACGGCGCACGCCGCATCACCATCGGCGCTGCAGCCGAGCTCGGACTGGAAGCTGCCCACGAGCGTGACGCGGGGGGGCTCGGCGGCCGAGGCCACCGTGCTCGACGACAGCAGGCCGAGCAGGCCGAGGGACAGGGGCCGGACCCATACCGGGAGCCGGGAAATGACAGCGAATCGCATCAGCACACCTTTCCTGGAGGCACGGGCCGGCCTGTCGGGGGGCGAGCCAGTCCGCACCATCGGGTCTTGAGGAAGCGCCACACGCGCGTGAGGACGTCACCGCGCGTGGGAGCGGGAGAAGCCTAGCAGAGCCCCGGCCCCTTCACCTGCGGCGGCTGGCCGGGATCACCGGGGCGCTGCTAAACCAGGGCGCCATGCCGCTCCCGCGCCCCCTCCGCTTCCTCCCCGCCTTGACACTGCTGGCCTGCGCCCCGCAACCGCCCTCCACCGGCACCCCGCAGGCGCGGCCTCCCGTGGAGCTCGCCGCGCCCGCGGGCGACGAGTGGTACCGGCACGCCGTCTTCTACGAAATCTTCGTGCGCAGCTTCCAGGACTCCAACGGCGACGGCAAAGGCGATCTGCCCGGCCTCATCTCGCGCCTGGACTACCTCAACGACGGAGACCCGGGCACCACCACGGACCTGGGCGTGGACGCGCTGTGGCTGATGCCGGTGTTCGACTCGCCCAGCTACCACGGCTACGACGTGGTGGACTACGAGCGCATCCACCCGGACTACGGCACCCTGGAGGACTTCGAGCGGCTGTGCGCCGAGGCCCACCGCCGCGGCATGCGCGTCATCCTGGATCTGGTCCTCAACCACAGCAGCTCGCAGCACCCGTGGTTCGTGGAGTCCGCGTCCTCGCGCACCTCGGCGAAGCGGGACTGGTACCAGTGGAACGACACGGACCCGGGCTGGAGGCAGCCGTGGGATCTCTTCTCCAAGGGCGCCACCTGGTACGAGCGCAACGGCGCGTACTACTACGGCGTCTTCTGGAGCGGCATGCCGGACCTCAACCTGAAGACGCCCGCGGTGCGCGAGGAGGTCAAACGCATCGCCACCTTCTGGCTGGGCAAGGGCGCGGATGGCTTCCGGCTGGACGCGGCGCGCTACCTCATCGAAACCGGCGGTGGACTGTCGGGCCAGGCCGACACGCCGGAGACGCACGCCTTCTGGAAGGAGCTGGCCGCCCACGTGCGGAGCGTGAAGCCAGACGCGGTGCTGGTGGGAGAGAACTGGACCACCACGCCTCTCATCGCCACCTACTACGGCTCCACGGCCCGGGTGCCCGGCGGGGACGAGCTGCCGCTCAACTTCAACTTCCCCCTGGCCGAGGAGCTGCTCGAGGCGGCCCGGACGGGGGACGCGGCGGACGTCACCGTGAAGCTGGCGGAGATGCGCAGCCACTACCCCGCGGGCGTGGCGGACGCGCCCTTCCTCACCAACCACGACCAGGTGCGCGTGGCCACGGCGCTAGGCGGCAAGGCCGGGAGCCTGGCCACCGCCGCCTCGCTGCTGCTCACCCTGCCCGGCTCGCCCTTCCTCTACTACGGCGAGGAGCTGGGCATGGCCAACGGCACCACCCACAACGACGAGGCCAAGCGCACCCCCATGGCCTGGGACGCCAGCGCGGGCGCCGGCTTCACTACCGGCACGCCCTGGTTCTCCTTCTCCCCGGGCGCCGAGCACACCCATGTGGCCGCGCAGGTGAACGCCCCGGGCTCGCTCCTCTCGCGCTACCGCGAGCTCATCCGTGCCCGCCACGCCTCACCCGCCCTGGAGCGCGGCGGCCTCAAGCTGCTCACGCCCACCCAGGGCCGCGCCCCCACGCTCGCCTTCCTGCGCACGGTGGGAGACGAGCGGGTGCTCGTGGTGCACAACCTCGCGGATGTCCCGCTGACGGCGGGCCCCTTCGAGCTGGAGGGCGGCTCCTCCGAGGTGCTCTTCGCGGACCCGTCCGTGGGCTCACTGCTGCGGAACGGAGGGGGCTGGAGCGTCACCCTGCCCGGCCGTGCCACCGGCATCTGGCGCCTGCGGTAGGCCGGGCGAGGCCGGCACCACCGCCGGCCAGGGGCGCGCCTGGAGCCCGAGCACTTCCTGCTGTAGCACGCCCTCGGGCACCAGCAGGTCCACCACCGGCGACTGGTTCGTACTGCCCAGTCGCCCTCCGCCAAAGCGCTCGTGCGAGGTGCCCGGACCGATGCCGAGCACCATCAGCCCCCGCGCAGGCGAAGCCGTCACCGCGCCCAGGAAGGCGGGCAGCTCCACCCGGCGCTCCAACGTGGCTCCGGTGACCGCCACCGCGTAGCCCCACGTGGGCCGCGCCTGGCCACCGAGGAAGGACTCCGGGACGAAGAAGGACACCGTGGGGCCCGAGACGCGCACCCGGGTGGGGAAGAAGACGCTCCGCTCGATGCGCTGCTCCACCTGCGTCTCCAGCGCCCGCGCCGTCGACTCGCTCACCTCGCCCTGCTGCCGCTGCAGCTCCGCCAGGGCCTCCTGCCGCCACAGCGCGCGCAGCACGTCACGCGCCTCGTAGGGACGCGGGGTGAGGAGGATGACCTTCTCCCACGCACTGCCCGGCGCCAGCGTGAGGTAGCGGCCGGGAAGCGTGTCCGTCCGGCCCGAGCCCTCCTGTCCGTCCTCGTCCACGTAGACGTCCAGGTTGAAGGTGTAGAAGCCGAAGCGGGCCATGTCCGCCAGCGTGGTCCCCGCCGCGTCCATCGTCCGCCGCGCGGGCACGGGAATGGGACGGGCGAATGCCGCCTCGAAGCGGGTGCCTCCGCTCTCCGCGTACGCGCGGAAGGACAGCAGATCCATGGAGCCCGGCCCCAGGTCCTGGCGCAGCGGGTAGCGCAGCTCGCCATCTCCCTGGTCATCCCCACGCGGGTCCTCCAGGGAGAAGAGCCGCGTGTCACCACGCGTTCCACGGCAGGCGCTGGCACACGCGGCCAGCAACAGGAGCAGGGAGAGACGGCGGAGCAGCACCATACGCGGGGACCTCGGAGCGGGAAAAAAGCGAGGGGCCCGGCGGGCGTCACCGCGCACCGGGCCCCCCTCGGACTGCCTTGGAAACGGTTAGAACTGCGCCTTCATGAACGCCTTGAGACGCACCTGCTCGAAGTTACGCGTCACCAGCGGGTTCCACCCGTTGAAGCGGTTGCGGAAGCCGAGCGAACCCACCTCCACGCCAAAGTCCCGGGCGGTCGCCTCGTCGGCCGTCGTGGGCACGAAGCCCGTGCCGTAGTCCGGCGTGTAGGAGCCGAACAGGTACTGGCCCTCGAGACCGAACTCCACACCGGCCAGGATGTACTTGGCCTTCAGGGACACCAGGTTCTTGTCGTGCTTGCCCGACACCATCTGGTGCAGGTTGTAGGACTGGAAGGCCGTGTTGCCGTCCTGCAGGTCCGCCAGGAACTTGGTGTAGCTCAGCGACGCGTACAGGTCGTCCGTCAGCTGGTAGCCGGCGCCGAGGTTGAAGCTGGTGTAGTTCAACACGCGATCGTCATCGGAGATGTCGTCGAAGGGCTTCCACTGGTAGCCCGTCACACCATCCCGGGTGATGAGCCCCGGGTTCCCGTAGAGGGAGTCCGCGGTGGAGAGCTGGTTGCCGTTGGCGTCCGTGCCGTAGAAGCGCTTGTTGCCGGCACAGGCCACGTCGCCACCCGGGCAGTCCCCATCCTGGTAGGGCAGGTACTTGCTGTCGTTCAGGCGCTTGTCGGTGTCGTGGATGTACTTCACCTTGCCGAACACGTCGACGCCGCGGCCCAGGTCGAGCACGTAGCGGGCCTTGGCCACCAGGATGTGCGTCTGCTTCTCCTGGAAGGGCTGGAAGGCGCTGCGGAAGTTGTGCAGCACGCCCGAGTCCAGCTCGGCGCCCGGGTACTGGGTGTCGTTCAGGGCGCGGGAGTCGTTACCCCAGGCCTGCCAGTTCTGGTTGTAGGTGATGTAGGAGTACTCACCGGCGATATCCAACGCGCCGTTGCTGTACACCGGGTTGAACGTCACGCCCTTCCAGCCGATGGCCGTCTCGGCCATGGGCTCGTCGAAGTCGGTGAACTCGTTGTCCACGTTGATGGTGGCCAGCTGCTGGGCCTCGCTCGTCCAACCGCCGTAGCCGATGACGGTGGGGTTGCCCGCGAAGACGCCGTACTTGGCGTTGTTGGGGCCAGGGAAGGCGAAGGTGGCGTCGTGGCCCTCGGTGAGCAGCACGTCCGACTCGCGGCGGGAGGCCATGATGGCCATGTAGTCCGCGCCGATGCTGAACGCCTGCACGTTGAGCGACAGGCCGATCTCCAGCGGATCATTCAGCGTGGCGTCCACCCGCCAGCTGTTGTCCTCGTGCTTGCCCGCCATGGTGGGCGAGTAGCCGTTGAGGCCGAAGCTGCTGTGCACGAAGGCGGGGTTGTTGTCCGGGCTGGTCCCGAAGCGGTTGCTCTCCTCCGCGTGCATGTACGAGCGGTAGAAAGCGCCGCGCACGTCCAGCACGGAGCCCAGGTGGAAGCCGGCCTTCACACCGCCCACGCCGTTGCGGAAGCGCGGGTAGAGATCCCTGCCGTTGTCCGGGTTGAGGTCCCCGGCGTTGAGCTCGTTGTCGATGGCGTACTGGAAGATGCCGCCGACGTCGAACATGTCATTGACGGTGTACTTGCCCTGGAAGACGTAGGAGGCGTCCGTGGTGTGGAACGCGCCCGTGCTGTAGTTGGGGCCGGCCCAGAGGCGGGGAAGCGAGATGCCGGCCACGTCGTACGTCAGCTTGCGATCGAACGCCGAGCCCTGCACGAGCACGCCAGAGGCGTTGTCGCGGTCGATGTAGCGGATGCGGCCGACGACGAACGGGTCGAACTGGCCGAAGTCATTGGCGCCAATGGTGGCCGAGTCGATGAGGTAGCCCGGCGTCAGGGTGACGGCGACGCCACGCAGCTTGATGTACTGATTGGAGCGCGGATCGAACTCACCGCAGTTGCCGGCGACACAGTCGGTGGTGACCCTGCCGAAACCACCGAAGTTCGACCAGAAGTTCTGGCTGAAGCGGCTGTGGATGCGGCCACGCACCTCGACGGCGCTGGACAGCCGCGCGTTGAGCAGCAGCTCGAGCTCGGTGCCAATACCGTTCTCGCCCGCGCCCTCACCCGGGATGGTGGTGAAGTTGAACATCGCGCCCTGGGAGCGCGAGTTGCCGTACAGCCACTTGGTGTAGGTGGTACCGCCAATCTGGAGCCTGGGAGCCTCCTGGGCGAGCGAGGCGGTAGCGGGCAGCAGGGTGGCAGCGGCGGTCAGGGCGAATGCGCCCTTCCGCAGGGACTTCGTCTTCATGGATGATTCCCCTCCGTTAGGCAGCCGAACCGGGAAGCGGGGGCTTCCCGGCCGCCGGCGCGGACGGCTCATCACCGTCCGCTCGAGCATCCGGCGGAAATGCGTGAATCGGGTAGGACTACTTCTGCTCCGGGGCAGGCGCCGGGGCCGGGGCGGGAGCCGGAGCGGCCTTGGCCGTGCCACCCACCATCGTCAGCGTGGCCGGCTTCTTCGCCGCGCCATCCTCGGCGCACTCGTAGCTCAGCATCTCGTGCTGGGCCTTCACCTCGGACGCATCGCCCTTGCCCTGGCCGGCGAGCACGTCGATGGCGTGCGGATCACACTCGTTGTCGTTGCCGCCGCCGAAGCGGTGCTGGCCCTCGTACTCGTTCACCTTGCGGGTGAGCAGATCACCGCCCGAGGGGAAGCCCTCGTTGGACTGCACCACCACCTGGAAGCCCCACTGCGAGGGATCTCCCTCCAGGCCCGCCAGGTCCACGGTGGCGTTGATCTTCCGGCCCGAGCCCTTGGTGCGGGTGGGGACGATGATGTTGTCCTTGAAGGCGCCGGCCTTGTTGCCCACCTCGGCCTTCACGCGGCCGGAGTTCTGCGGGGAGATGACGATGACCTTCTCCCAGCCGTTGTTGGGGGCGAACTTCACGTTGAGGCCCGGGGGAGCGTCGGTGGAGCCGGAGCCCTCCTTGCCGTCCGTGTCGATGAAGATGAAGGCCATCTGCACGGAGAAGCCGCTCCCCATCTTCCAGGGGTCCTCGAGCGTGGTGTTGAAGCCCAGGGTGACGTCGGCCTTGTTGCCCTTCTTCTCGAAGGTGAAGTCCGTCAGGTCGAACGAGCCGCGCTTGTACACGACGTCGGTCGGGTACTTGTAGGTGCCGGGGCCGTTGTCGTCACCGGTGGGGTCCTTGAAGGACACCTTGTCCGCGGCGAGGGCGGGGGCGCCCAGGAGGGCGGCGGCCAGCGAGAGCACTGCGAGACGCGAGGTCTTCATTGCAATTTCTCCGGGTTGAGGGAACTGCGCTGAGGGACTGCGGACTAACCCTTGACGCTGCCGGCCGTGAGGCCGGAGACGAGGTACTTCTGGAGGAAGAGGAAGAGGACCACCACCGGGATGGACACGATGATGGAGCCGGCGGCGAAGTAGCCCCACTGCTGCGAGAAGCCGCCCACGAAGAAGCGCAGGCCCACCGGCGCCGTGTACATGGTCTCCTGGTCCATGAAGGTGGCGGCGAGGATGAACTCGTTCCACGCCGTCATGAAGGAGAAAAGCGCGGTGACGGCCACCGCGGGCTTGGCCAGCGGCAGGATGATGGTCCAGAAGATCTTCCCCGCCGAGGCGCCCTCCATGACGGCCGCCTCCTCCAGCTCCTTGGGAATGGTGTCGAAGTAGCCCTTGAGCATCCACACGCTGAAGGGGATGGAGGTGGTGGCGTAGACGATGATGAGGCCGAAGCGCGAGCTGCCCAGGCCCAGCCACTGCACGAGGATGATGTAGAGGGGGATGAGCATCAGCGTGCCCGGGAACATCTGGGACACGAGGAAGGCCATCATACCGGCGCGCTGGCCGGCGAACTTGAAGCGGCTGAAGGCGTAGGCGGCGGTGCAGGCCAGGAAGACACCCACCACCGTGGTGCCCAGCGCGATGATGGCGCTGTTGAGCATCCACTGGGCGAAGGGCTGATCCGTCATCACCGAGGTGAAGTTGGAGAAGGACAGCGTCTCCGGCCACGGCGTGACGGCCCGGACGCGGTCCATCATCGACGGAGCCTCGGGGAGCGTGGTGATGGCCAGGCTCTGCTTGCCCGAGAGGGCGATCGTGATGACCCAGAGGATGGGGTAGAGGGTGAAGAGGGTGAAGAGCACCAGCAGCACGTGCAGCGGCCAGTGGGGAACCCCTTCGCGGCGCGAGAACATCAGGCGGCCTCCGTGGCGCGGGACACGCGGTTCTGCACCACGCTGTAGAGCAGCAGGATGCCGAAGATGACGGTGGAGTACGCCGCCGCGTAGCCGTAGCGGTAGCGCTGGAAGGCGTACTTGTACGCCTGGGTGACGAGGATTTCCGTCGAGTTGCTCGGCTCGCCCTCCGTCACCAGGAAGATGACGTTGAACTGGTTGAAGGTCCACACCACCGACAGGATGATGGCCGGGACGAGCGCGGGCTTGAGCGCGGGCAGGGTGATGGCGGTGAACTGCTGCCAGCGCGAGGCGCCGTCCACGCGGGCGGCCTCATAGAGCTCGGTGGGAATGGACGTGAGCGCGCCGAGCGACACCACCATCATGAAGGGGAAGCTCAACCAGCCGTTGGTGGCGAGTACCGTGAGGAAGGAGCTGACGGGGGTGTCGTACCAGGCGAGCCCCTGGCCGCCGAACATGCGGATGACATGGTTCACCACGCCGAACTGCTGGTGGAACATGCCCTTCCAGATGAGGGCGGTGATGTAGTTGGGCATGGCCCACGGCAGGATGAGCAGCACGCGGTACACCGGGCGCAGCGCCAGCCCCTGCACGTTGAGGATGAGGGCGAGCACCAGGCCCACCGTCACGCCGATGGTGACGTTGGTGACCGTCCACACCACGGTGAAGAAGAGCGTGTAATAGAAGTTGAGGTAGTTGAAGACGATGGAGCCGTCCTGCGCCCTCTTGGCGATGCTGAAGTCGCCGAGAATCTCCACGTAGTTGCGCAGGCCCACCCAGATGTCGGTGATCGACTGCCCCGTGTTGTAGAGGTTGGAGTCGGTGAAGGACAGGGTGATGCCGTAGAAGAACGGGAAGAAGACGAGCACCACCATGCCCACCATCGCCGGGGCGATGTAGGCGTACGCGGTGCGGTTCTCCACCACCGTCTCCACCGTACGGGCCAGGCCGCCCATGCCGATGAAGAGCAGCACGGCGAGCGCCAGCGCGCCCAGGCCACCCAGGGCCCGGCCCGCGCCCGAGCGCAGCTCGGTCACACGCGCCGCCACCGCCGCCTCGTTCACCGCGCCCGCGGGCGTCACGAGCCCGAGCGGACGGCGGAACGGATCCGCGTCCCAGTTGCCGGGCTGGAGCGCCGGCTCGGCGGCGAGCTGCTGCTCGGCCATCACCGCCTGGGCGCGCTCGGACATGGCGCGCAGCTGCCCGGCCACGAGCGTCTGCGTCTCACGCACCTGGGCGTCCAGCATGCCCATCGAATACGAGGCATAGCCGCCCACGCCGGCCACGAGCGCCACCACCGAGGCGATGACGAGCAGGCCCTGCTTGCGCACCACGAAGGAAGCGGCCGCGCACAGCGCCAGCGGCAGCAGCAGCCACATCGCCAGCGCGCCCTTGCTGGGGACGAGCGGTGCCTTCAGCGGGGGCGTGGCCAGCTCCACCATGCCCACCACCGAGCCATCCACCGTCACAGGGGCGCTCAGCAGACGCCCGCCGTTGGGCAGCGCCTCGGCCTCGACCTCCAGCTTGCGCGCGGTGCCCTCCTCGCGGTTGGTCTCCACCGCGGCGCGCAGCCGCTGGCCACGGTCGTAGAGGGGCTTCTCCTCGCGCGACAGCCGGCGCGGCGCCGCGCGGTCGTCCTTGTCCTCGGGGAAGGTGGAGGCCTCGAGCTGGATGCCCGAGAAGGCGATGACACGCACCGCGCTGCCCGCCGGGAGCTGCTGCTGCCAGGCGGACACCACGGCGCGAACGGAATCACCCTTGCCCCCCGCGCGCTGGACGAGATCCTCCAGCGCACGCAGGGACACGAAGGCCTGGCGGTCCGCGCGCTCGGTGGCGACGGTCTCCAGGGCCTTGGCCAGCAGACCCTGGGCGAGCACGAGGGACAGGCCGAGGGCGAGGGACAGCCCCACGAGCACCCGCATGCGGCGCGGTGCATGGCCCTGGGAGCCCCCAGGGGGAGTGCCCGCGTCGTGAAGGGCATCGGTGGCACCGCGCCCGGAGGACGCGGGGGCGGCGGACTCACCGCCGGAACGCTGTGGGGCCGTCGTGCTCACTCAGTACCTCACTTCTTGCGCAGCCCGGCCACGTCCTTGGCCACGGCCTTCTGGGCCACGTCCAGCGCGGCCTTGGGGGTGGAAGCCTTCTTGAGGATGCCGTTCATCGCCGAGGTGGCCGGCGACCAGACCATCGTCATCTCCGGCACGTTGGGCATGGGCACCGCCACCTCCACCTGGTCGCGGAACGCCTTGAGCTGCGCGTCGCCGGCGATCTTCGGGTCCGCGTACACGGTCTGGTTGGCGGGGCTCTGGCGGCCCTCCAGCGCGAGCACCTTGGCGGCGGCGGCGTCGGTGAGGAACTTCGCCACCTCGAAGGCGGCGTCCTTGTTCTGCGACGGAGCGGAGACGTACACGCCCTCCACCGTCATCCACGGACGCATGGGCTTGCCACCGGCCTCGTCCAGGGTGGGCAGCGGGGCCAGGCCGTAGTCCACGCTCTTGGCGATCTCACCGAGGAACCAGGGGCCGGAGAACACCATGGCCGCCTTGCCATCGTTGAAGAGCGAGGTGATGAGCGCGCTGGAGGGCTCGGCGGGCAGGATGCCGTCCTTCTCCGCCCACTTCATCATCAGCTCCACGGACTTCACGTTCTGCGGCGAGTTGAGCGTGGGCGTGGTGCCCGGGCCGAACACGCCGCCGCCGAAGCCGTTCATCAGCGCCGAGTGGTAGTAGAAGTCGCCGTACGAGTAGGCCAGACCGAAGCGGCCCGCCTTCTTGTCGGTGAGCTTCTTGGCCATCGTCACCAGCTCGCCGCTCGTCTTGGGCGGGGTGGGCACGAGCTTCTTGTTGTAGATGAGCGTGACGACCTTGTAGTTGAGCGGCAGGCCGTAGATGGTGCCGCGGTAGGTCATCGCCTCCATGGTGGTGGGGATGAAGCGCTTGCGGACGGCGTCATCCAGGTAGAAGTCGATGGGCTCCACCGTGTTGCCGGCCTCGATCCACCCACCCAGACGGTCCTGGGCGAAGATGAAGAGATCCGGGCCCTTGCCGCGCGGCACCGTGGCGGAAATCTTGTCCGCGTAGGCGTCATAGGGCACGGCCAGCGGCTTCACCACGATGCCCTTGTTGGCGTCGTTGAACTGCTTGAGCACCTTCTCCAGCGCGGCCTTCTCCTCGGCGCGGTAGCCGTGCCACAGGACGATCTCCTTGGGCTGGGCGGAGGCGGGCGTGGACAGCAGGCCCAGGGTACACAAGGCCATGGCCGCGATCATCAGTCGCAGGTTCTTCATGTCGGGAGCTCCTGAGGGGTAGGGACTCGGACTAGACGGACAGACGTTGCTCGGTTTCGGCGTCGAAGAGGTGCAGCGACTCCAGCTCGATGACCACCGCCATCTTCGCGCCGGTCTCCGGAGTGTGCTGGGGCGGGAGCCGGAAGACCAGCGAGTTCTCCGCCAGGCGCGAGTGGACGATGACCTCGTTGCCGAGTGGCTCGACGAGCTCCACCTTCACTTCCAGGGAAGCCGTTTCACCGCGAGCAGTGGCCGAGGGGGAGAGGATGTTGTCGGGGCGGATGCCAACCTTGAGCTTGCGGCCGCCCTTGCCCGCCGTCACCGCGCGCAGACTCTGGGGAACGGGCAGCTTGAAGCCGTCGCCCTCGAGCACCTCGCCATTGGCCGAGAGCGTGGCGGAGGTGAAGCTCATGGGCGGCGAGCCGATGAACTGGGCCACGAAGACGTTGGCCGGGCGCTCGTACACCTCCAGCGGGGTGCCGAGCTGCTGCAGCTTGCCGTCCTTCATCACCGCGATGCGGTGGCCCATCGTCATGGCCTCGATCTGGTCGTGCGTCACGTAGACCGAGGTGACGCCGAGGCGCTGCTGGAGCTTCTTGATCTCCGAGCGCATCTGCACGCGCAGCTTGGCGTCGAGGTTGGAGAGGGGCTCGTCGAAGAGGAACACCGCCGGCTTGCGCACGATGGCGCGGCCGAGCGCCACGCGCTGACGCTGGCCACCGGAGAGCTGCTTGGGCTTGCGCTCCAGCAGGTGGGTGATGCCGAGGATCTCCGCGGCCTCGTTCACCAGCCGGTCCATCTCCGGCTTGGGCGTCTTGCGAATCTTCAGGCCGAACTCGAGGTTCTCCCGGATGGTCATATGCGGGTAGAGCGCATAGTTCTGGAAGACCATCGCGACGTCGCGATCCTTGGGCGGCAGCTGGTTGACGACGCGCTCACCGATGGAGAGGTTGCCGCCGGTGACCTCCTCCAGGCCGGCGATCATCCGCAGCGCGGTGGACTTGCCGCAGCCCGAGGGGCCCACCAGCACCATGAACTCGTGGTCGCGGATGTCGAGGTTCAACCCCTCGATGACGGACACGTCTCCGTACCGCTTGGCGACATTCTTGAAAACGACTCCGGCCATCTCAGGCTCTCTCCACTCGGGATTGCGTCCAGTTCATCGCGCCCGGCCCAGGATGCGGACGGACAGTGGCTCGACGGAGACGTCCAGCGCCGGAGCGGCCGGGAGGCGGCCCCCATCGAGCAGATCTTCCGCGTCCGCACCGCTCCAGGCCTCGGGCCAGGGGAACGAAACGGACGCCTTCTTCGCACCGCGGTTCACCGCCACCACCACCGCGTCACCCGACTCCGCGTCGTGCCGGAGGAAGGTGTAGACATCACCGTCGGTGGCGAGCCCCTTGTGGGTGCCACGCGAGAGCGCGGGGTGGGCCCGGCGCACGGCGATGAGCTTCTGGTAGAAGGCGCGCAGGGCCTCGTCGCGAGGCAGGCCCGCGCCGGGCTGCACGGCGCGCGAGCCCCACGGCATGTCACTGCGGTTGGCGGGCCAATCACCACCGGGGCGGCCCACCTCCTCGCCGTAGTAGATGACGGGGATGCCGGAGGTGGTGAGCTGCAACGCCGCCGCGAGCCGGAAGCGCGTCTTGTCGCCCTGGAGCTGGAAGAGCAGGCCGGGCACGTCGTGCGAGGACAGGAAGTGCGACAGGTGGTAGCCCTTGCGCACCTTGTGCCGCGAACGGAGGTACGCGTCGAAGGCCACGGTGCGCCCGCGCCCCAGCGCCCACGCGAGCGCGTTGCCCTGGAAGCCGAAGTCGAAGCCGGCATCCATCTCGTCGTTGACGAACCACGGGTCCAACGACTCGCGGTCCCCGCCCCACACCTCGCCGAGCAGGAAGAAGTCCTTGCCCAGCTCCTCGCGGGTGCGGCGGCGGTGCTCCTGCCAGAAGGGATGGTCGACGTGCTTCACCGTGTCCAGGCGGAAGCCGTCCACGCCCGAGCGCTTGCCCCACGACATCTGCGCGTCGAGCAGGTACTTCGCCACCTCGGGCTGCTCCGTCTTGAAGTCGGGCAGGCCGGACACGCAGCTCGTCACGTCATCCTGCCCGCAGGTGCCCTTCTCCTCCGAGCGCAGCCAGCCCTTCGTCTCGGGGGCCTTGAGGTAGCGCGAGTTGTAGCCGGGGTGGTTGTAGACCACGTCCAGCAGCACGCGGATGCCCCGCTCGTGGCACGCGTCCACCAGCGCCTTGAAGTCCTGCTCGGTGCCGAAGCGCGGGTCGAGCTGGTGGAAGTCATCCGCCCAGTAGCCGTGGTAGCCCCAGTCCGGGAAGCCGGCGCCGGTGACGAAGCCGTCGATGTTCTTCACCACCGGCGTAATCCACAGCGCCGTGATGCCCAGGGAGGACAGCTCGTCGAGCTGCTCGCGCAGGCCCTTGAAGTCCCCGCCGTGGAAGGCGCCGGGGGCCTTCTTGTCCACCTTGAGGTTGTTGGTGGTGTCACCGTCGGCGAAGCGATCCAACACGACGAAGTAGAGGACCTCGTCGGCCCAACGGCGCGCGGGTGGCTCGGGCGCGGCCACCGGGGCGGGCGCGGGAGCGGCGGCGGGCGCGGGAGTTTCGGGCGCGGCCGGAGCGGGCGCGGCCGTGCTCACCTCCGAGCTGGGCTCCCGGGGAGCCGGCTGCGGGTGAGCGCAGCCCGCGAGCGCCAGCGGGAGGAGCAGCAGCGAAGTAGCGAGTGGATGACGACTGTTCGCGCGTCTGTCCGGGGGGTGACGAGGCGACGACTCAACCATTGCGCGGGACTGTTTCACACCCGCTTTGGAAAGTGAACCCTTACTCCCCGTCACGTCACGTCATGTGCGAGTGACGGGACGGAGGGTACGGCGTTTACGGCGCACCGTGTCAATACGGGTTGGGACTGGTGCGATCCGGGAGCTGGAGAGGGTCCGCCGTGCCCACGTCGTTCACGACGGTGATCTCCTGGGCAATCATCTCGCGGTAGTTGTCCTCGAAGGAGGCGCGCACGGTGGAACCGGGGGCCAGGTACTCACGGCCAATCAGCTTCCCATCCTGGATGTAGCGCGTCTGGTCGTTGATGCGCAGGTAGCGGGGCTGGCCCCACTTGTCCTTGATGACGAGCACGTCCGAGTAGTCGCGGGCCACGGTGCCCTTGATGGTCAAGCCGCGCTCGAACGAATAGGGATTCGACGCAACGGGGCCCTCGGCGCCCGAGCCGCTACGCATCGCCACGGTGCTGTCCGTCCTGCAACCCGCGAGCACCAACGCGCCCGCCAACGCGCCCCAGACGATCTTCCTCATGCCCGCCTGCCTTCCCGGGGCGAGTGAAAGGGCGCCCCACGGAGGAAGGTGGCGAGAGCCCCCGGAGTCCGCAAGCGAACACGGGGGGAACGGCTGCCCGGTTGCTCTACACGCCGAGGCGGGTGAGCAGCGCCCTGGAGCTCTCGCGCTCGAGCACCAGCAGCACCTGGCCGGACACGGCGGGCGCGCCCACGGCGGAGAAGCGCGTCTCCAGTACCACCACGCGATCACCGCCCTGCGCCTCCGTCACCGCGTGCGACACCACCAGGCCCGCCGCGCCGCGCACCAGTTCCGGCACGGAGGGCAGCAGCCGCCAGCCCGTCAGCGTCCCGATGGCCGACAGGCACGCGCTCGCCACGATGTTGGCCGCTTCGGACAGCGCGCTCTCGCGCTCCTCGGCTGGCGCGTCCTGACGCCGGAGCAGCAGCGCTTCCAGGGCGGCGCTGTCCTCGCGGGGCAGCACCAGCAGCAGCACGCCGCGCAACTGGCCTTCCATGCCCAGCTTCGCCGCCACCACGGGGGCCTCGGCGCCGCCCAGCATCTCGGCCACCTCCGCGGCCGCCGCCAGCACGGCGCGGGGCACGGACAGGTTCACCGTGCGGCCCCCCACCAGCCGCGCGAGCGCGTTGACGGCGTGCCCGCAGCCGATGTTGGCCACCTCGCGGAGGGCGTCCAGCTGAATGTCGCTCGGGGAAGGGCTCACGCGGACAATAACCTCGGCACGTCCAGGATGAAGACCGGGCGGCCACTTCCCAGGATGGTCACTCCCGAGAGGCCCGGCAGCAAGTCCAGAGGACGGGACAGCGGTTTGAGCACCGCCTCTTCCTGCCCCACCAATCGATCCACCGCGAGCGCGACCCGTCCCGCGTCTCCTTCCATCACCACGAAGGGCCGGACGCCCTTGCGCGGCGGCGCCTGGACGCCGGTCAGCTCATCCAGCCCGTACACCGGCAGGAGTCCCTGTCCGTGGGGCAGCAGCGGCATCTCCCGGCTGCGGTCCAGCTTCTCGCTGTCCGCCTCCATGGCCCCCACCACCTTGGCGATGGGCAGGCCGAACACCTCGTCGCCCACGGCCACCAGCAGCAGGTGCACCACCGCCACCGTCAGCGGCAGCCGCAGCGTGAAGCGCGTGCCGCGGCCCAGCTCGCTTTCAATCTCCAGCGTGCCGCCCACGTTCTCCACCACCCGCTTCACCGCGTCCATGCCCACGCCGCGGCCGGAGATCTCCGACACGTCCTGGGCGGTGGACACGCCCGGCAGGCACGCGAGCATGAAGGCCTCGCGGTCCGTCATCCGCGCCGCCGCCTCCGCGCTGAGGGCGCCGCGAGCCACCGCCGCCAGCTTCAGCTTCGCCGCGTTCATGCCGCGGCCGTCGTCCTCCATCTCCACCACGACGCGGTCTCGCGCACGCCGCACCGACACCAGCACACGGCCCCGCGCGCCCTTGCCCGCCGCCACGCGATCCTCCGGCGACTCCAGGCCGTGGTCGATGCAGTTGCGCAGCAGGTGCAGCAGAGGATCCGCCAGCTCGTCGAGGATGGCCCGGTCCAGCTCGATCTCCGCGCCGGTGATGACGAGGTCCACATCGCGCTCGCGGCGCCGGGCGATGTCGCGCGCGGCGCGGGGCAGCCGGTCGGTGATGAGTGACAGCGGCGTCATGCGCGCGCTCATCACCTTGTCGTGCAGGTCCTTCACCAGCGTGTGCAGCCGGTAGACGCCCTCCTCAATGGGGGGACGGGAGTTCTCCGGCAGCACCTTGCCCAGCTCGCGCAGGCGCGCGGTGGCCAGCAGCAGCTCGCCCACGGTGTCCAGGAAGTAGTCCAGCAGCTCCGTGCGCACGCGCACCGTGCGAGCCGTCGCGTCCGTGCCGGTGGGAGCGCGCGGGGCCTCGGCGGGCACGGGACCGGGAGCCGCGGGGACGGGCGCAGGAGGAGGCGCCACCACCGCCGGCTTGAGCGAGACGAGATCCACCTCGGCCACGTTGCGCAGCGCCTTGCGGATGGCCTCCTCGCCCTCGGCCGTCTCCAGCTCCACCTGGATGTTGCCCTCGGGGATGCGGCCGGCCTTCAGGTCCTCCAGCGGAGGCTGCAGGCCGTGCAACGTGCCCAGGCCCGTCAGCCGCTTGTGCACCAGGAAGGCGCGCACTCCCGGCGTCTGGCAGGTGGGGGCGATGCGCAGCCGGACCGCCCAGCGCTTCGCCGTCTTCGCGGCCGCGTCCTCGGACGGCGGTACCACGGCGGCCACCCGGGCCTCGGCGGCGGGCTCGGACGCGGGAGGAGGCGGGGCCTCGACGGCCTGGGAGACGACACGCGCGGCGGCGGTCACCGGGGCGGGCGCGGCGGGAGGACTGGCCTTCGCCTGGTTGATGACCCGCGTGGCACCGGGCGTGCGGCCGGTGACGGCACTCACCTTCTCCGCCAGCTGGCCGAGCAGCGACGAGGCGTCATCCGGAGGCTTGCTCTCCGACACGGCGCGCACCTGGGCGAGCATCACGTCGGTGGCCGACAGCAGCAGGTCCACCAGCGAGCGCTCCAGCTTGGCGGGGTCCTGGCGGATGGCGTCCACCAGGTCTTCCACCCGGTGGGCCACCACGGCGATGGACTCGAAGCCCATGGACGAGGCCATGCCCTTCACCGAGTGGGCGTGGCGGAACATGGAATCCACCACGGCGGGGGCTCCCTCGCGCTCCAGCTGCACGAGATCCCTGCCCAGCCCCTCCAGGTGCTCGCTCGCCTCGGTCAGGAACAGGCCGAGGTAGCGGGACATGTCCATCGTCATGTCCGGCCTCGGTGGCGCACGACAACTCTCCGGGACGGGGCGCTAGCCCTCGCCCAATACCTTCTTCACGACGGCCAGCACGTCCTCGGCCCGGAAGGGCTTCACGATGAAGTCCGAGGCGCCCGCCTCGATGGCCTCCATCACCAGACTCTCCTGACCCAGCGCCGAGCACATGATGACGACCGCGTTGGCGTCATACTTGATGATCTCCCGCGTGGCCTCGATGCCGCTCTTGAACGGCATGACGATATCCATCGTGGTGAGATCCGGCTTCAGATCCTTGTACTTCTCCACGGCCTCCAGTCCGTTGGCCGCCTCTCCGACGACCTCGAAGCCGCCGGACGCGAAGATGTCCTTGATCATGTTACGCATGAAGATGGCATCGTCGACGACCAGCACCCGCTTAGCCATGTGCAGCTCCGCCTCCGCTAAAGGCCCCGAGAGGGCCGCGGACACTACCATCCGCCCATTTCAGGGGGCTACTCACTTCTGTTGAGCCGCGGTGAAGAGTCCAACCACCGCGGAATCCAGTCCCTCTGGATCCAACACCGTCACCGCCACACCCTTCAAGCGAGCCACCCCACGCACCGCCGGCACCGCCTTGCCCGGAGCGGCGCTCACCCGCTCCACCGCCTCGATTCCATCCACATCCGTCACCAGCAGGCCCAGGTCCTTGCGGCCCCGCTCCAACAACAGCACCCGGCCCGAGGGGGTGGGCCCATCCGGCAGGCCCAACAACTGGCGCAGCTCCACCACCGTCACCACCCGTCCGCGCAGGTTCATCACCCCCGTCACCGCCGCTGGCGCCCGGGGCACCCGGGTGAAGCGCTCCGGAGGTACCACCACTTCTTTCACCGCGGCCAGCGGCAGCCCGTAGCGCTCCTTCTCCACCCGGAAGATGACATGCCGCACAGAGCCGACTTTCTATCAGCAAGCCAGGGGTTCGGGGAAATTCATGGAGATGGAGGATTCAGGCTGGACGACACTCAGGCGTTCAACCGGAAGCTGCGCACCACGCTCTGCAGCTCGATGGAAAGGTTGGTCAGCTCGCTGGCCAGCGAGGTCATCCGCACCATGGCGTCCGTCTGATCCTGGATGACGGCCTGGATGGCCTCGGTGGAGGCGGCGTTGTTGCGGGCCACCAGGGAGATTTCCTCGGTGGCGTTGACCATCTCCTGGCTGCCCTTGAGCTGCTCGCGGGCGCTCTCGGAGATGAGGTGCACCTTCTCGGCCACCTTGCGCACGGTGTCGGTGATGGCGCTCATGGAGCGGACGATTCCGGTGAGGTCCTCACGGCCCTCGGCCAGCTCCTCGATGCCCTCCTTCATGGCGCTCACCACGGAGGTGGACTGGCCGGAGATGTCGCGCGCCAGGCGCGAAATCTGCTCGGCGGAGCGGCCCGCGCTCTCGGCCAGCTTGCGCACCTCGTCGGCCACCACCGCGAAGCCGCGGCCGTACTCGCCCGCGCGCGCCGCCTCGATGGTGGCGTTGAGCGCCAGCAGGTTCGTCTGCTGCGCCACCTGGGTGATGGCGTCGACGATCTTGGAAATCTCCTGCGTCTTCTCGCCGAAGGCGAACACCTGCTGGCTCGCGGCTTCAATCCGGTTGAAGACCTTCTTCACCTTCTCGCCGGCCAGGAGCGCCGCCTTGCTGCCGTTCTCGGCCGCGCTGCTCGTCTCGGCGGCGGTGCGGGCGGCGTCCTCGGCGCTGGCGGCGGTGCGCTGGATGCTGCCGGCCATCTCCGTAATCACCTTGGACGTCTTGCCGACGAGCTGCGACTGCGTCTCGGCGCCCTGGGCGATCTTGTCCATGGACAAGCCCACCTCTTCGTTGGTCGCGTTGACGTTCTCGGCCGAGCCCTGCAGGTCCTTGGCGGTGTCGGCCACGCTCTTGGCGGTATCCTGGATCTTGCCCACCAGGTCGCGCAGGTTCTCCTGCATGCGGCGGATGGCCATGGCCAGCTCGTCGATCTCATCGCGGCGCAGGGCGCGCGGCGGCTCGACGACGAGCGGCTTGGAGAGGTCGCCCTGGGAGATCTCGAAGGCCGAGCGCGACAGCACGCGCACGCGCGTCACGCGGGCCAGGTAGCGCGGGAGGATCAGCGCCAGCCCCAGCGTGAGGCCCAGCGCCATGCCGATGCGCCAGTAGAAGTCCAGCAGCGTCTCGGAGATGAGGAGCGCCGCCGTCAGCACGCAGCCCATCATCAAGTAGCCGGTGAGGATCTTCAGCTGCAGGGAGACCTCGTGTCCCCCCGTGCCGGGCTGATCCACGGAGCGCAGCAACCGCTGCACGGGATCACGGCGGGGAGTGAGGCCGGGAGATGGATCGTCGCGGAGAGGGCGGCGCACGGTTTGGCTTTTCCGGGGGGACAGCGGCAGCGGTGTACGGGTTTAGCCCTCTCGTCCGGAACGGTCAATCCGCCCACCCCCCTGGAAGTGGTCGAAGCCAGCAGGCAGGCGCAGGCTTCGCCCGGCTGCGTCACGGATGTGTCCCGGCCCGCCCCGGATGAGTCGGCCGATGCGCGTGATGGGCTCTTTCCCTCGGAGACAGGCCCGCTCGAAGGCCTGGGTGCGCTCAGGTGGGACGGCGAGGAGCAGCTCGTAGTCCTCGCCTCCCGCGAGTGCCCCCTCGCTCCCCAGGGAGGCACGGACGGCCCGGGAGAGGGGCAGGCGGTCGAGCTCCAGCTCGGCGCTCACGCGCGAGGCGGTGCACAGGTGCCCGAGATCCTGCGCGAGGCCATCGGAGACGTCCAACCCCGCCGAGGCAAAGCGCGCGGCGATCAGGCCCAGGGCCACCCTGGGCACCGGGCGCTTCTGGCGGAGGATGGCCGCGGAGCGGCGAGTGCCGGCCAGGAGTTGCTGGAGGCCCAGCCGCGCGTCACCCAGCGTGCCCGAGATGTACAGCACGTCTCCAGGCCGGCCTCCCGCGCGGATGATGGGCGCGGTGCCCGGGAGGAGCTCTCCCGCGGCGGTGAGGGTGATGGACAGCTCGCGCGCCGAGGTGAAGTTGCCGCCCACCAGGGCGATGGCGTGTTCGCGGGCGAGGGCACTCATGCCCTTCGCGATGCCGGTGAGCGCGCGGCTCGGGAAGTCCCGGGGCAGTGCGAGCGCGCAGACGAACCAGCGCGGCACCGCCCCCATCGACGCCAGGTCCGACAGGTTCACCGCCAGCGCCTTGTGGCCGATGTCCTCCGGTGAGTACCAGGCCCGCTTGAAGTGCACGTCCTCCACCACCGCGTCCGTGGTGATGCACTGCGCTCCCTTGGAAGGAGCGAGGACCGCGCAGTCATCTCCCGGGCCCACGGGCACTCGCGCCCGTGGGAAGTGGGAGAGGAAGAGCTCGATGAGGGAGAATTCGCCCGCGGCCTTGGCACCCTTTGGACTCACGGGCGGCTACCCGACGCCCACCGCGCTCCAGCTCTCCAGCACCTTCTTGGCCTCCGTGGAGTCCTTGCCGTAGAGGTCCTGGGCGGCCTTGAACGTGGCCTCGCGCGCCTGGGCGAAGTTGGTGGTCGGCGTCATGTAGAAGCTGAGCGCGCGGGAGTAGATCTTCAGGCTCTTCTCGATGCCGATGCCGTCCTTCACCTCGACGCCGGAGGTGCGGTTCTTGCCGCCCTCGGACAGCAGGTAGAAGGCGTTGTTGGGGATGCCCGAGTTGATGTGCACGCCGCCGTTGTCCTGGGTGCCCTTGTACGCCTTCGAGTAGTGGTCCGGGGACTGGCCGTCGCTCGTCGGGTCGCTCATGTCGCGCAGGCCGTCGGTGGGGTCGCCGTTGTTCGGGGTGAAGGTGTCCTCGCCCACCGTCCAGTCGAACTTGACCGCCCCGTTCTTCTGGCTGGCGAACCACTCCACGCCGGTCCCCATGATGTCGCTGATCGCCTCGTTGAGGGCGCCGGACTCGTTGCGGTACTGGAGGCCCGCGGTGCGCTCGGTCAGGCCGTGGCTGATCTCATGGCCCGCGATGTCCAGCGTGGTGAGCGAGCCGAACGTCTGGCCGTCACCATCGCCGTAGTTCATCTTCTCGCCGTCCCAGAAGGCGTTGGCGAAGTTGGTGCCCACGTGCACGTCGGAGATGAGCTTCTCGCCCTTGCCGTCGATGGAGTCGCGGCCGAGCACTTCCTTGAAGAAGTCGTAGGTGGTCTGCGCGCCGTACTGGGCATCCACCGCGTCCTTGTTGCGCGCCGGGTCGGTCGCCTCGCCCCAGATGTCGTTGTCGTCGGTGATGGGGGCGTTCTTGGTCGAGGTGGTGTTCGGGTTCCGGTTGAGCGCGTCGCGGGTCACCACGCCCTCGCCACGGGTCTCGTCCGCCAGGGTGTACGTGCCATCGGCGTTCTTCGTGCTGTCGAGCTGCACCTTGCCGCTGTACTGCGAGGTGTCATCCGCCTGGCCGGTGGTGGGGACGTCCGCCGGGGTGGCGGGCACGCTGCCCGGGGTCTTCGCTCCGTGAGCGTGAGCGTGAGCGTGAGCATGCTCGTGCTCGAAGCCGCCCATCTGGTTGTACTTCGAGAGGAGCTCTCCGCTGTTGGCGTCGACCAGGTAGTTCATCCGGCGGGGCTGCTTGCCCTCACCGATGTCCGTCGTGTTGCTCAACTGCACGTGGTACGCGGCGCGGTACTGGCCGTCGTCACCCTTGAAGATGACGCGCTCGGAGGTGGGCTGACGGTCCGTCCCGCCCGCGAAGTCCTTCTGCGCGACAGCCAGCGCCTGATCGGCGGACAGCTTCGTCGGTGCGCTGCCCAGGCCCGCGGGGATGGGGGCGGCATCGCCGGTGACGCTGTCCATCTTCCCGGAGGAGTCGATGTGGCCGACGACCTGCTCGCCGAACACGCGGGTGCCCTCGCTCACGCGGTCCATGCGCACGTGCGTCATGCCCAGGTTGTCCTGCTCCACGGTGCGCGGCGCGAAGTCCGAGGCGGTGACGCCCGGGCTGGCCATCAGGCTGCGAGCGCTCGCGACGGCGGGGCCCTGCTGCTGGAGGAAGTCCACGGTCTTCTGGATGGCGGCCTGGCCCGCGGCGCTGTCGAGGGCCACCGGACCGGTCTTCCGCAGATCCCCGGTCAGGCTCACGGAGGCCTTGTTGCTCTGTGGCGCGAAGCTCGACGCCGGGTCGAAGCCGGTGGACGGGGTGCCGGTGGACTGGGGGATCTCGTTGCCCTTCACCTCCGCCGCGACAGTGGGCTTCGCTTCGGGAAGACGGGAGACGGCGGTCCGGGAGAAGTCGTTCTGGATCTTCATGATCGGGGCCCAGGGTGTGGCGGGGGGTACTTACATTCTCGATTCCAGAATCAAAGTGTTGCGTCCGCCCGGGATGTAAGCGCCGAATCCCCCCCAGCGCCCATCCAACCCATTGGAATCGTTGGACCGGATGGGCCGAGGCGGCTCAGAAACGCTCGGGATCCGTGTCGATCGGCGGCGGGATGTAGGCCGGACCCTGCCCCGACAGCGGCGGCTCCTTCGGCAACACCACCCGGAAGCACGAGCCCTGCCCCACTTCGCTCGTCACCGACACCTGCCCGCCGTGCCCTTCCACGTAGCTCTTCACGATCGCCAGCCCCAACCCCGCTCCGCCGTACTCGCGCGTCGGGCTGTCGTCCACCTGGTAGAAGCTCTGGAAGATGCGCTCGCGCTGATCCAGCGGGATGCCCACCCCGGTGTCCTCCACCTCGATGCGGTAGCCCTCTCCCACCAGGCCCGGCTGCGGGCCATGCGCCGACAACCGCACCTCCACCTGCCCACCGCCCGGCGTGAACTTCACCGCGTTGGCCAGCAGGTTCACCACCACCTGACTCAGCTTCTCCCGGTCCGCCACCACCCGCGGCTGCGCGGCCTCCGGCAGCTGCACCTTCACCGTCAGGCCCTTGCGCTGCGCTTGCGGCGTCACGCTCGTCAGCGCGCTCTCCACCAACTCCTGCACGTCCACCCACTCGAAGGCGAGCCGCACCTTGCCCGCCTCGATTTGACTCATGTCCAGGATGGAGGAGATGAGCTTGAGCAGCGTGTTGCCCTTCTCGATGATGGTGCGCACGAACTGCATCTGCTCGGCGTTCAGCCCGCCCACCAGCCCCTCGGCCAGCATCTCCGAGTAGCCGATGATGGACGACAGCGGCGTGCGCAGCTCGTGGCTCACCGTCCCCAGGAAGCTCGACTTGATGCGGTCCGCCTCCTTCAACCGCTGGTTGAGCCGCATCAGCTGTGCGTTCTGCGCCTCCAGATCGCGCTGCGTCTCCAGCATCGCCTCGAGGTGCAGCTGCCCCGTCAGGTACGCCTTCTGACCGGACGCCAGCAGCGCCGCCAGCACCTGGGCCACGTGCGCCAGCATCTTCACCGCCCGGTGCTCGCTCTGCCGCCCCACGTGCGCCAGCAGCTCGCGCGCCCGCTCCAGCTCCAGCCCCTCCAGCTCGGCCAGCGCCACCGGCACGTCCGCCAGCTCCTCCGGCGCGAACGGCCCGAACACCACCCGCCCCAGCACGTCCCCTTCCCACTGCACCGGCAGCACCACGTAGCGCAGGCCGGTGAAGCACGGCTGCCCCAGCAGCTCGCCACCCAGCGGGCTCGTCCCGGGCAGCACCTGCGCGCCCTGCGTGGGCGTCAGCGGACCCTCGTTCAACCGCGACACCAACGCGGTGCAGCGCGCGCGGCCCTGCGCGGTGGTGTTCACGAAGCCGCAGAAGTCCCCGTTGCTCCCCTTGGCGTCCGCCAGCGTCCGGCCCCGATCGTCCAGCACCCGGATGCCCACCCGGTACAGCTCCCCGAGACTGTCCACCACGTCCCCGAAGCTGAGGGGATCCAACATGTCCACCAACGAGGCCTTCCGCTGGAGCACCGAGCCGGCGTGCTCTGGCCCGCTGCCCGCGGCGCCTGGTTTGTCGGCGCTCATCGCGGCCTCCCTGCTGAAGTCGGATAGAGGGACTCGAGGCTGGTGCCCGTCAGGTCCATCTGCTGAAAGATGTGGGTGAGGAACTCCTTCTCCGTCAGGCTGATGTTGCGCGACAGCCGCGCGCGCTCGTCCAGGTTGCGCCACGCCGACTGCAGCAGCACATGCAGCGTCTCCATGACGCCCTCACCCCGGAGCGCCACCGCCCCCACCACCGGCTCCCCACCCTTCTTGCGCGCCTCGTCCAGCTCCGCGTCCGTCTGCGCGTCCGGCAGATCCCGCTTGTTGAACTGGATGACCACCGGCACCTGTGTCGCGTCCAGACCGATCTCCCTCATGTTGGCCCGGAGCTTGCGCCAGTAGGCGTTGTTCTCCGCGGAGGCGCTGCGGCGGCTGTCGGCGATGAAGGCCACCGCGTCCGCGTTCTGCAGCACCACCCGCCGCGTGGCGTCATGCACCACCTGTCCCGGCACGGTGAAGAGCTTGAGCTTCACCTTGAAGCCCGAGCTGCTGGTGAAGAACACCGGAAGCAGATCGAAGAAGAGCGTACGGTCCTCGTGCGTCTCCACGCTGAGCAACCGGCCGCGTGCCTCCGGCCGGGCCCGCGCGTGGATGGCACGCAGGTTCGTCGTCTTCCCACTCAGCCCTGGGCCGTAGTAGACGATCTTCAGGGTGAGTTCGCGCTGGGCGTGGTTGAGTTGCACGTGCGGAGCTCAGGCTGCCGAGAGGGAGGGTGAAGGGTGGGCCAACCCGCCCCAGGCGGACGGTTTTTATAGTGAAAGGTGTTCAGCATTGAAAGCCGCCCCCCACCATACCCGAGCGAAAACCCCCGGATGAGGCGGGAGCGGGCGGCCTTGGAATGCCGGCAGCCCATGCGCAGTTTGGAAAAGTCCGGCTCCCCCCCGTGGGGGGAAATGTGCGCCGCACCCAGAGCGTGCATGGGCCCCGGTGAAGCGGTTAGGATCGTATCGCAATGGAGGAGCAAGGCATGACGATGAAGCGGGTGGACCCGGGCGTGGAGGTGGCCGCGATACCAGTGCCGGACATGGCCAACCTGCCCAACGATCTGGCGCCGGCGGTGAAGTTTTCCGCCCCGACCGATGAGGACATGGCGTCCGTGGCCGCCCTGCGCTCCAGCTCGGAGCCCTGGAAGAGCCGCGGCGAGACGATGGAGGACAGCCTCAAGTCGCTGACGGCGCTGCGGCCCTTCATCCACGTGGCCAAGGTGCAGAACCAGGTGGTGGGCTACGTGACGGTGGAGCGGGACGGTCCGGTGCCCGGCGCCGCCTACATGCGCAACATCGTGGTGCGGCCGGAGCTGCGCCGGCGCGGCCTGGGCCAGGCGGTGCTCAACCAGGGCCTGCAGGTGGCGCGGGACATGTTCCGCAAGACGATCGCCCTGCGCGTGGACCCGGCCAACGCCCCGGCGGTGAGCTTCTACCGCAACGCGGGCTTCACCACCGTGGCCACGGTGGTGTCCAAGAAGTCCGGCAAGCTGCGCCTCCTCATGTCTCGCGAGCTGTGAGCTGAGGAGTGCCCCGGGAGGGGAAGAGGGCCGCGTCCTCCAGGGCCCCTTCCCTCTCCTGAAAGCGCCCGGCCTGGACCCTCCCCGAGGGCCCGAGCCGGGCGCTTCCTTATTGGAGCACCCCTCGTGCCGCCTCCTCGCCCGCTCCAGGGCCTGACGGCGCGCCGGCCGTCCTCTTTCCAGAATTCGTGGCAATTCGCGGCTATGCTGCACCCGCGCTCCCGGGGGGGGCATCGCCCCGGGACTGGAAGAAAGAGGAGCCGGGCATGAAGACCCTCACGGAGTTGATGCGCCACCTGACCCGCCCGGGCGCGGTGGAGCTCGCCCTGATCTCCGGGCGCAACCCCATGGTGAAGCTGGCGACCGGTGCCTTCGAGGCGCTGGATCCCACCCCCCTCACGGTGGAGGGGGTGCAGGGGATGTTGAGCACCCTGGTGGGAGAGGCCCGGGCCACCACCGTCTCCGACAAGCCCAGCCAGTGGGCGCTGCGCCTGGAGGGCCTGGGCCCCGTCATCGTCGGAGCCCTGCGCCGGGGAGACGTGCTCAACGTGCGCGTCGTGCGGACCGAGCCCGCCCTGGCCGGAGCGCCTGCCCCCCGGCCTCCCGCTCCCGCCGCCACGCCGGCCCCCAGCGCCTCGCGTCCGGCGTCCCCCAAGCCGTCCAAGGGCGTGCAGATCCTCCCCACCGAGAAGCAGACGCCCGCGCCCGCGGCACCGCCCGCCGAGCCCCCTCCGCCCGCGCCCGAGCCCGTGGCCGAGGTGCCCCAGGGCCCGCGCCTCGTCGTGCGGCCGGAGTCCGCGCGCAACCTGACGATGCTGCTGGAGGATGCGCGCACCGTGGGCGCGAGCGACCTGCACGTCGTCGCCGGCCGCCCTCCCCTCTTCCGCCTCGTCGGCGAGCTGCTGCCCCACGGAGATCCGCTGCCGCCCGAGACGGTGGAGACGATGCTGCGGCCGCACATCCCCGAGCGCCTGCGCCCGGTGCTGGACCGCGAGGGGAGCTGTGACTTCTCGCTGGACCTGGGGCAGTCCGGCCGCTTCCGCGTCAACGTCTCGCGCCAGCGCACCGGCTACAAGGGCTGCTTCCGCCTCATCCCCCGCGAGATTCCCACCCTCGAGTCGCTCGGCCTGCCCGTCGACATCGCCAAGGCCACCCACCACCACCAGGGCCTCATCGTCGTCACCGGCCCCTCCGGCCACGGCAAGACGAGCACCCTGGCGGCCATCGTCAACCGCATCAACTGCGAGACGTCCCACCATGTGCTCACCGTGGAAGATCCGGTGGAGTACCTCCACCCGCGCAGGAGGGCGCTGCTGAGCCAGCGCGAGGTGGGCACCCACACCAAGACGTTCGCCACCGCCCTCAAGGGCAGCCTCCGCGAGGACCCGGACGTCATCCTCGTGGGCGAGCTGCGCGACACCGAGACGGTGCGCATGGCGCTGTCCGCCAGCGAGACGGGCCACCTGCTCGTCTCCACGATGAACACGCCCAGCGCGGCGAAAACCATCGACCGGCTCATCGACCTCTTCCCGCCGGGGGACCAGGCGCAGGTGCGCATGACGCTCGCCAGCAGCCTGCGCCTCATCGTCAGCCAGCGGCTGCTGCCCAGCGCGGACCGCCAGAGCATGGTGGTCGCCGCCGAGCTGCTCCCGGGCTCGGTGGCCCTGGGCAATCTCATCCGCGACAACAAGACGTACCAGATTCCCTCCCTGCAGCAGCGCGGCAAGTCGCTGGGCATCGTCCGCTTCGACGACTCGCTCGCCGACCTGGTGCGCTCGGGGAAGACGACGCTGGAGATCGCCAAGGCCTATGCCGAGAACCCCGACGAGCTGGAGGCCGTGGTGACGGGCAAGCGGCCCGGCGCGCCTCCCGAGGGCCCCTCGCCGGACGGGGGCAAGCTGCTGTCCAAGATGGGCAACCTCCTCAACCGGAAGAGCGCCTGACCATGAGCACCGCGCCGCGCATCGCCGCCCTCTTCGACAAGCTCCTGGAGAACAAGGGGAGCGACCTGCACCTGAGCATCGGCCACCCGCCCCTGGGGCGCATCCGCGGCGAGCTCACCGCCCTGCGCGAGGCCCTGCTCACCCAGCCGGAGCTGGAGGCGATGCTCTTCGAGCTCACCAGCCCCGAGCAGAAGCGGCAGATCACCGAGGATTTCGACCTCGACTTCGCCTACAGCTACGGCACCAAGGCGCGCTTCCGCGCCAACTACTTCTACAAGACGACGGGCATCGCGGCCGTCTTCCGCACCATTCCGAGCAAGGTGCTGTCGCTGGCGGACCTCAACACTCCCGAGGTGGTGCGCAAGCTGGCCGAGCGCCGCAGCGGCCTGGTGCTCGTCACCGGCCCCACCGGCAGCGGCAAGTCCACCACCCTGGCGGGGATGATCAACCACATCAACCACACCCGCCCGGCGCACATCCTCACCATCGAGGACCCGGTGGAGTTCGTGCACGAGTCGGCGAAGTCCCAGGTGACGCACCGCGAGGTGGGCATCCACGCCTCCAACTTCGCCACCGCCATCCGCTCGGCGGGCCGCGAGGACCCCAACGTCATCCTCATCGGCGAGCTGCGCACCAACGAGACGATGAAGCTGGCATTGCAGCTGGCCAGCTTCGGCGTGCTGGTGATGGCCACGGTGCACACCAACAGCGCGCCGGCCACCATCGACCGCATCATCAACTCGTTCCCCGCCGAGGAGCAGCCGCAGGTGCGCGGCATGCTCGCCGAGGGCCTCGCCGGCATCGTCGCCCAGCAGCTCATCCGCACCGCGGACGGCAAGAGCCGCGTGGCCGCGCTGGAGATCCTCATCGGCACCAGCGCCATCGCGTCGATGATCCGCGAGGGGAAGGTGTTCCAAATCGCGAGCAAGATGCAGGCGAGCCAGAACCTGGGCATGCAGACGCTGGACATGCACATGGAGAAGCTGGTGGCCGCCAACACGATTACTCCGGAGGCGGCGATGGAGAAGGCCCAGGACAAGGAGGCCTTCGCCAAGGTGCTGCAGCGGCTCAAGCCGGAGTTCGAGGTGCCCGAGTTCGACCTCGGGGAGGCCGGCGGCTCACACTGACGAATGTCCCCTCTCCCCTCGGGAGAGGGACGGGGTGAGGGTGCCACGCATCCCGGGTTGAACCCTCTGCCCACACTGGGGTCCACAGGTTGAAGAACGGGCCCGGATACCCTCACCCTGACCCTCTCCCGGAGGGCGAGGGGATATTCACACAGCTCAGTGGTCTCCGGTGTGCACCGGCAGGAACACCTGGAAGGTGGTGCCCCGCCCCGGCTCGCTCTCCACGGTGAGCTCCCCACCGTGCGCGCCGATGATGCGCCGGCACACCGAGAGCCCCAGCCCACTCCCCACCCCCACCGGCTTCGTGGTGAAGAACGGGTCGAATACCCGCTCCAGCAGCTCCGGCGGTATCCCGCAGCCCGTGTCACTCACCTCGACGAGCACGCGCTCCCCCTTCACCTCCCGCGCCGATACCTGGATGCGGTTGTGCTCCGGCTGCCCCGGTGAAATGGCGTGCGCCGCGTTGAGCAGCAGGTTCAGGAACACCTGACACAGCCGCGCCTCGTTGCCCCGCACCCGCGGCACCTCGTCCAGTGACTCGACCACGTGCGCCCGGTTGCGGATTTCATGCGCCGCCAGCTTCACCGCGGTGCGCACCACCTTCCCCACCTCGACCGGGCCCCGCTCCATCTCGTCCGGTGAGGACAGCAGCTTGAGGTCCTGCACGATGAGGCGCACCCGCTCGGCCCCCTCGTTCGCGTCCGCGAGCGCCTGCGTCACCTCCGGCGGCCGTGCCTGCCCCATCCCACGCTTCACCAGCGCCAGGTTGTTGAGCAGGAAGGACAGCGGGTTGTTGATTTCATGCACCACGCCCGCCGCGAGCTGGCCAATGGTCGCCAGCCGGTCCGCGAAGAGCAACTGGCTCTGCGCCTCCTGCAGTTGCTCCAGGCTCTCGGAGAGCCGGACGTTCGACGCCGCCACCCGCTGGCGCTGCAGCGCATTCACCAGCACGCCTCCGGAGACGGCCATCAGGCGCAACACCTCCTCCGGCCAGGCACCAGGACGCCCCACCGCGTCACAGCCCAGCCACCCGAGCAGCCGGCCCCCGAGGAACAACGGCATGTGCACGTAGGAGCGGGTGCCCAGCATCTCGCAAAGCCGTCTCTCGGCCACGGCCTCCGGAGGCAACAGCGCCGTGTCCTTCACGAGCACGGTCCGCCCCGCCAGCAGCTGGCGCAGCGACCAGGACATGGCCTCCACCGGGACACTCCGCGCGCCGTCCACGTCATGGGGCGCCACTCCTTCCGCGCACCACTCGTAGACCTCCGACAGCCGCCGCCGGTCCTCGGACAGCAGGAAGACGTAGGCCCGCTGGGACCCGAACCATTCACCGAGCACGGCCAGCGTGGCGCGCAGCCCCGGCTCCATCTCCTCCAATGGCAGGTTCAGCAGACGGTGGGACAGCTCCGCCACCAGCGCCCAGCTCCCCATCAGCGATTCGAGCTGACTCCGCAGCCCCTGAAGGGATTCGGCCTCCCGCCGCAGCGCCGAGACCATCGCCACCGGCTCTCCCTCCCCGAGCGCCTCGGAGAGCTGGAGCAGTGTGCGCTCCGATTGTTGGAGTCGCGTCAGCAGCGGCTCCGATTCCTCCCGCTCCCCATCGACTTCCCACTCCATCTCGTGTGCAAGCATGGACGCCTCCGCTCCCCCGGTCGAGGCACTGCGGCCTTCACGTCGCGGAGAATATCGGGCCCGCCACGGGCGCGAAGGACGCCCGGCTCACAATGCGCAACAGCCAACGCAGCGGCGCCCGGACAGGCGGGAAAGCGCGTAAAAACTTCCGTCAGCGGCGCCCAATCCACTTCTACGTGCGTAGAAGTGAAACGGGCAGTGAAGGCACATTCGACTCAGAAGTCGACGTCGTCCTCGCGCTCGGGCTCGGCCGTGCCCTCGAACCAGGCGCTCAGCGCCTCGAGCTGGTGGATGCGCCGGGCCGGCGGGAGGCTCGTGAGGAAGGCGCGCCCGTAGCTCTTGGTGACGATGCGCCGGTCCAGCATCGCGACGATTCCCCGGTCCGCCCGCGTGCGGATGAGCCGGCCGAACCCCTGCCGCAATGCCAGCGCCGCTTGCGGAAGCTGGTAGCCCCCAAAGGCCTCCTCGCCCCGGGCCTCGAGCTGGCGGATGCGCGCCGCCACCACCGGGTCTCCCGGCGAGGCGAACGGCAACCGGTCGATGATGACCAGGCTCAGCGCGTCCCCCGGCACGTCCACGCCCTCCCAGAAGCTGTGCGCCGCGAAGAGCACGCTGGGCAGCTCGCGGAAGGCCTCCAGCAATTGCTGCTTGGGCCGCTCGCCCTGCAACAACACCTGGTAGGGCAACCGGCCGCGCGCCAGC
This sequence comes from Archangium sp. Cb G35, assembly GCF_001896145.1. Classification (NCBI taxonomy): domain Bacteria; kingdom Pseudomonadati; phylum Myxococcota; class Myxococcia; order Myxococcales; family Archangiaceae; genus Archangium; species Archangium sp. Cb G35. Next base: position 184,999 of record NZ_MPOI01000013.1, on the reverse strand, counting down.
GCGTGCGCCCGCTCCATGTTGCGCAGGCTGGTGAAGAGCACGAAGGCCCGGCCTCCCGTCACCTCGCACAGCCGGATGATCTCCTCCGCCGCCGCCTCGATGAAGCCGGGGGCCGCCGGATCCGGCAGGTGCGTGGGCAGGTACAGCGCCGACTGCTGCTCGAAGTCGAACGGGCTGGGCACCGACACGGTGCGCACGCTCGCCACCGGCACGCCCTCCTCGTCATACAGCCCCATGCGCCGCGCGAAGAAGTCGAAGCGCCCCTCCGCCGCCAGCGTCGCCGAGGTGAACACCACCGTGTCCACCCCTCCATAGAGCCGCTCCTGCAGCTCCCTCGCGATTTCAATGGGACTCGCGCGCAGGAAGACGCCCCGTCCGCGCGCCTCCGCCCAGTACACGTGGTCGTGGGACTCCACCTTCTCCAGGAAGGACAGGTCCGCCACCAGCTCCGCGCACCGCCGGGTGAGCAGCGTCAACTCCGGCTCGCGCTCGCTCGTGGTGAAGGCTCCCAGCGCCGAGAGCGCCCCCTTCACCTGCTCGATGGAGCCCGACAGCAACGCCAGCCGCTCCGGGTTGAGCGCCACCGCGCCCTCGTGCTCCTTGAGGCCCAGCACCCGCGGCGCCTGCGAGAAGAGCGCCTCCGAATGCGTGCGCAGGCGCACCACCAGCGAGGACAGCATTCCAAAGCGCGAGTCCGTGGGCGCCAGGACGGCCAGCGCGTCCCGCACCAGGTCCTCCAGCCGGAAGCTGGACACCGAGTGTCCGAAATGGCTCCCCGCCGCGTCCTCCACTGCATGCGCCTCGTCGAAGATGACGGCGTCGTACTGGGGCAGCACGCCCTCGCCCCGCTGGCCCCGGCCCCGCAGCGCCAGGTCCGCGAAGAAGAGGTGGTGGTTCACCACCAGCAGGTCCGCCGACTCCGCCGCCCGCCTCACCCGCGTCACGTGGCAGTTCTCGTACACCGGGCACTTCGAGCCCAGGCACGTGTCCGACGTCGTCGACAGCCGGCTCCATGCACTGAAGGACTCGGGCAGCTCCAGCTCGCTCCGGTCCCCCGTCTCCGTCCGGCTCGCCCAGGCCTGCAGGTGCTTCCAGTACCGCCCCTCCTCGCGCGAGGAGAACTGCGGGTCCTTGCTGAAGGAATCGTAGCGGTGCAGGCACAGGTAGTTGCTGCGCCCCTTGAGGTACGCCGCCTCGAAGCTGAGGCCCATGCGCTCGCGCAGCAGGGGAAGGTCCTTGAAGAAGATCTGCTCCTGCAGCGTCTTCGTCGCCGTGGACACCACCACCCGCCGGCCCGACAGCAGCGCCGGCACCAGGTAGGCCAGCGTCTTGCCCGTGCCCGTGCCCGCCTCGGCCAGCAGGTAGCCCCGCTCGTTGAAGGCCTTCTCCACCGAGCGCGCCATCTGCAGCTGCTCCGGACGGTACTCGTACGCCTCCAGCGCGGACTGGAGCGCTCCACCAGGGCCGAGCAGGGTGTCGACGGAGAGCCGGAGCGAGGAAGCAGGCAGGGACATGGAGGGGTGAAACGCGGGAGGAAGGGGCACGAGAGGATAACAGTGCGCCGCTCGCTCGTCGGGTTTTGTACAGGAGCGGCCCGGCTGCCTGCCCGGTGGGGCGGGTGCCAGGACTTTCCCGCGCCCCCGCTCCCCTCCCGGGAGGGTGGGGGTTTCGTCCGGAAGTGGCCCTCCGCGAGCCCCGGGACCCCTGATTCTGCCGGACAGCCGACGGACACGACGTCTCCGCGTTGACGAAGACTTCCTCTCGGGATGCCGCGGTGCGCCCGGGAATTAAACTGCTCGAGGAACGGAGGGAAACGCGTGGGCCGCCGTCAGCTCCATACGAGCGAGCACATCGACATCCATCTGGAGCCGGAGGGATGGCTCCATGCGGACTGGAAGGGCTACCAGTCCGTGGACATGGTGAAGGCCGGGTGCGAGGAGATCCTCCGCCACCTCAGGGAGTTCCGGCTGTCGAAGGTGCTGAACGACAACAGCAACGTGACGGGAATCTGGGTGGGGGCCGCCTACTGGGTGGCGAGCAACTGGTTCCCCCGCATGCGCGAGGCCGGGCTGCGGCACTTCGCCTGGGTGCAATCCCCTTCACGGCTCAGCCAGCTCTCCGCGAACACCGCCGTGGAGAACGCGACCCCAGGCACCGCCGTGTTCTTCGACGACGTCTCCTCCGCCGCCAGGTGGCTCCGGGAGGACAATAATATCCCCTCGCCCTCCGGGAGAGGGACGGGGTGAGGGTGCCACGCATCCCGGGTTGAACCCACTGTCCACACTGGAGGCCACGGGTCGGAGAACGGACCCGGGTACCCTCACCCCGTCCCTCTCCCGAGGGGAGAGGGGAGTGCTGCGCCCCAGAGCCCCCGTAGCCGCTCGCCGTGGTTCCTACTGCGCGGGCGGGTACTTCTGCAGTTTTCGCTGCAACGAGCGCCGGTGCAGGCCCAACCGCCTCGCCGCCTCGGAGATGTTGCCGCCACAGTCCGTCAGCACCCGCTGGATGTGCTCCCACTCCGCTCGCGCCAGCGTCGGCGGCTGGAAGTCCTCCGTCACCTGCGCCGCCTCGCCCGGGCCCCTCGTGAAGGCCAGCAACAGGTCATCCACGTCCGCCGGCTTCGGCAGGTAGTTGAACGCCCCCAGCTTCACCGCCTCCACCGCCGTGGCGATGCTCCCGTAGCCCGTGAGCACGATGATGCGCGTGGACGCATCCAACGCGTGCAGCGCCCGCACCAGCTCCAGCCCGCCCCTCCCCGGCATCTTCAAATCCACCACCGCCAGCTCCGGCGAGTCCTTCGTGGCCAGCGCCAGCGCCTCGTCATACGAGCCCGCGGTGCTCACCTCGAAGCCGCGCTCGCGGAAGGCCCGCGCCAGCCGCTCGCGGAACACCGCCTCGTCGTCCACCAGCAACAGGGTCGGCGCATGACCGGGCGTCGGGCTCGTCGGGCTCGTCATGCCTCTGGCTTCACCCGGGACGTCCCCGCAGGCAACGCGGCGGATTGTCGCAGGCCCCCCGCCGGCCACGTCAGCACCACCGTCGTCCCCTGGCCGGGCGTGGAGCGCAGCACCAGCCCTCCGCCCAACTGCTCCAACACCGCGCGCGTGAGGAAGAGCCCCAGCCCCATGCCCTCTCCCGGCGCCTTGGTGGTGAAGAAGGGCTCACCCGCACGTGCCAGCACCTCCGCCGGCATCCCCTCGCCCGAGTCCTCCACCGTCAGCCGCCACCCCGCCGCCTCGCGCACCAGCCCCAGCCGCACCGGCGCCCCCGGCCCCGAGGCCTGCAGCGCGTTCTTCACCACGCCGCGAATGGCGCGGGCGAAGGCGTGCGCCGGAACGAGCTCCCGCTCCTCCCGTGTCCGGACGTCCAGCTCCGTCCGCACCCGCTCCCGGCCCGGCAGCCCCTCCAGCGCCTCCTCCACCAGGGCCGCGGGTGCCAGCTCCACCATGGACTCACCCTGGCTCGCCCCCGCGTCCAGCGTCATCTGCGTCAGGATGTCCCGGCAGCGCGCCACCTGCTGGCGGATGAGCTGCACGTCCTCGAGCGTGGCCGCCTCCGAGCCCTTGCGCATCAACTGCCGCTCCAGCTCCCGCGCCGCCACCGCGATGGTGGACAGCGGCGTGGACAGCTCGTGCGCCGCCCCGGCCGCCAGCGTGCCCAGCGCCGTCAGCTTCTCGTGGCGCGCCGCCGCCGTCCGGGCATCCACCAGCTCCGCCTCGCGCGCGGCCAGCGCCCGCGTCACCCGCTGCACGAAGTAGACGATGAAGCCCGCCGCCAGCGCGAAGGCCGCCCACATCCCCTCCAGGTGCATCCGCACGTCATGGATGTGGTGCTGCGGGTGGTGCGCCGAGGACAACTCGCTCCCCTGGCTGGGAAACCACAGGTGGTCCACGAAGAGCGCGCCGAAGCTCGCGATGGCCAGCCCCGTCAGCGCCCACGTCCACCCCGCGCGCAACACCACCGCCGCCAGCGCGATGTGCACCAGGTACAGCGCGCTGAAGGGATTGAAGGGGCCTCCGCTCAGGTCCAGCAGCACCGTGAGCAGCACCACGTCCAGCGCCATCACCGCCCACAGCAGCCGCTCGCGGATGGGGCGCTCGCGCCGGGCCCACAGCCCCAGCGCCACGTTGCTCGCCGCCGCCACGGCGATGGTGGCGAACAGCGGCAGCAGCCGCTGCGTCATCCCCAGTCCGAAGTGCACTCCCAGGATGATGGCCGCCTGCCCCACGACGGCGCCCCATCGCAGGCGCAGCAGCCAGGAGAGGTTGATGGCCTGCGCGTCCCGCACCGCCCTACGGGGCTCCCGCCGTCAGCATCTGCTTCACCTGGGCGCCAATCATCACCGCCGCCGCCATCAGCAGCAGGAAGAGCACAGCCAGGCCCGCCGTCTTCAGCTTCGCGCGCTTGTCCGGCGGAGGCGTGGCCAGGAAGGTGGAGGTGGCCGCCGCCAGCCGCAGCACCTCCTCGCGCCCCCGCTTCGCCATGGCGTCCTCGGGGTTGCGGGCCAGCCGGATGCGGTACAGGCGGCCCAGCGCGGCGAGCTCCCCGCGCTCCGAGGACAGCGCCAGCACCTTGTCGTGGGCGCCCTTGCTCTCCCACAGCTCCACCACGCCCAACCACGTGGAAGCCACCGCCCCCGAGGGCCGGGACTCCTCGGGCCGGAAGCGCGCGTAGTCCAGGCCGCAGAAGGGGCACACCGTCGCGCCGTCCTTCTTCGGGCCGATGCACTTGGGGCAGAAGCCCGCCGGCGGCATGAAGGGGTCGTCCGATGACGGGGACGACAGCGCCGGAGAGGAAGGAGCGGCGGGCGCGGGCGTGTCCTGCACCACGCGCAGCTGGACGCCCGGGGCCTTGGCCGCCGCGGGCTCCGGGGCCACGGGCGCGGGCGTGGACTCGCCCCCACCGCGCGACTGCACCTCCGAGAGCCGCAACACCATCAGGTTGGACGCCGCCGCGGCCTCCGACATCGCCAGCCGGGGCGCCTGGCTCTTCGCAGCCACCGGCTCGGCGGCCGGTGCCTTCGCCGCCACCGGCTCGGGGGCGTGGAACTTCGTCACCACCGGCTCGGGCACCTGCGGCTTCAGCACCACCGGCATGGGCGCCGGGGTCTTCACCGGCTCTGCCGCCATGGGCACGGGCGTCTTCGCCGGCTCGGACTCCTTCGACTTGCGCCGCGTCTCCCGCGCCTCCGCCTCGATGGCCGCGAGGATCTCCGCCGGCACCGCGACGCGCCGGGTCGGCTCGTTCTCGATGGGGTCCGGCTCGGCCTCGCTCTGGCCGAGCATGATGACGGGCTCCGCCGTCTCCGACGATTTGGACGACTTGGACGCCTTCGGCTTCTTCGCCGGCTTGGAGGGGAGCTCGGCGCCTGGCTCCAACACCTGCTCGGGCACGCTGCGCATCTCCACCTTGCAGCGCGAGCATTTGACCACGAGCAGACCGTCCTCCATCCGGAACGACGCCGGTGGAACGAGCCGCTCGCAAGCCTCGCAGAAGTACTTCACCAGATCTCCATTCGGATGGGCACGGGCATGGCACACCCCGCCAGCGCGAGGAAGCATACCGCGCAGACCAGCTTCCGCCCGAGTCCCAAAGGCTCGGCTGGTCGGGTCACCTCCGGGTGACCGAATCCCACCACCTTGGAAGCCACCAGGAACCAGGGCCCCCAGGTGACCGTGTAGAACAGGGTGAGGAAAAGCAGCACCAGGGCCATGAGCTTGCCTATCCACCGGGCGTGCGGGCCCCAGAGGGCGTAGGAGAGGTGTCCACCATCGAACTGCCCCACCGGGACGAGGTTCAGCAGCGTCACCAGCAGGCCGAACCAGGCGGCAATCACCACCGGGTGCTCCTGGAGGGCCCTGCCGGGGGGCAGCGGCCCCACGACGAGCCACTTCAGCCCCTTCATCAGCAGCCCGTCCCCGAAAATCAGCAGGGCGTGCTGGGGGAGGGCGTCGCGGGCCGGGGAGGCCGGGGCCAGGGAGAGCTTCACCTGGAGCCACTGGAAGAAGTCTCCGCCCAGGCTCCAGAGGGAGGTGCGGCCCGGGAAGGAGCTGGACACCACGGGCACCTCCACCACGGGTGAATGGGCCAGGCCCCAGAGGAGGAAGGGCAGGGCCACCAGCAGGCCGGCCAGGGGCCCGGCGGCGCCGATGTCCACCAGGGCGTTGCGGGTGGGGATGCGGCCGCGGATGCGGATGACGGCCCCCAGGGTGCCCACCCCGAGGTACGGCAGGGGGATGAAGTAGGGCAGCGACGCGTCCACGCCGTGCAGGCGCGCCAGCACGTAGTGCCCCATCTCGTGCGCTCCGAGAATGGTCAACAGCGCGACACTGAAGGTCAGCGCCTCGGTGAGGCGGGCGCTCCACGGCAGCGACGCTCCGAGGAAGAGGCTGTCGAAGGTGAGCGAGGTGGTGCCGACGGTCAGCACGAAGAGCAGCAGGTGCAACCACGGACGGTCAACGACTCGGGCGGGGGCGCTCTCCATGGAATGGAAGGGGGTAGCCACGGCTGGCCGGTATTTCAATGCGGCCCGGCCCCCAGTGGGCTGGGCCAGATGATCGAAAGATCCATTGCTTGACTTGAAAGGCGCCTTTGCTACGACGGCCCGGCAGCTTGAAGACCCATCGATCTGTTGGGGGCCTGGTCTATCGGATGGTCAGCGCGCCCCAGCGACCAACCGGAGGGAAGCACCCGATGAAGAAGGCGATTGTTTCGGCGATTCTGGCGAGCAGCCTGGTGGCGTGCACGAGCGTGGAGACCGCGGTGGTCTCGGGCAACGAGGTGTCCGCTGCCGGTGGCGAGCCCATCGCCGTCATCCAGGGCACCGCGCTCGGCCTGACCGCCATCTTCCACGTGATCGACCTGGTGCAGAGCGACCTGGACACCGTGGTGAACAAGCTCCTGGTGGCCGAGGCCAAGGCCATGGGCGGCAACAAGATCCAGCTGCTGGGCGCCGGCACCACGCCGCGTCACGGTATCTTCGCCCTCACCGGCACCATCATCGGCTTCCCGATGTCCCAGGCCACCGGCGTGGCGGTGAAGTAGTCAGTCTCCACCGTTTGCACGTAGTGTGCGAAGGCCCCCTGGCGACAGCGGGGCCTTCTGCTTTTTCAGCGCTCATGTCCGCCGCCCGCCACCTGCCCCTGCTCCTGCTCGTCCTCGCCGGCTGCCGCCGGGGTGAGGACTCGTCCACCCTGCTCGCCGATGCCCGGCAGCGCCTGGCCGCGCGCGACGGCAAGCTCACCAGCTACGCGCTGGCGGGCACCGCGCGCGAGGCGGGCCAGACGATGGACTTCCAGTTCGCCTACCGGGCCCCGCAGAAGATGTTGGGGACGCTGGGCACGCCGGCCGTGCGGGCCTTCGCCTGGGACGGGGAGCACCTCTTCGAGCGCGACGACGTGGCGAAGAAGTTCCGCACCTATGACGGAGGGGTGGGGCCCGAGGAGCGGGCGGGCGTGCTCACGGGGCTCTTCGCCCCCTTCACCCCCGAGGGCTTCCGCGTGCCGCTGCTGCCGGGCCAGGGGGTGAGCGCGCGCCGGACGCAGCACCCGAAGGGCCCCGAGGCGGTGGAGCTGACGGTGAAGCCCGCGGGCACGGACGTGGAGGTGACGTACGTGCTGCGCTGGCCGGCCATGGACTTCCTGGGCAAGCGCACCCGGAGCGGCGGGGACACGGCGGAGCTGCGCGTGGAGGAGGAGCACTGCGAGCAGGCTCTCGGGCTGTGCGTTCCCAGGCGGCTGACACAGTGGGGCGGCGGACAGCAGGTGGCCGAGACGACCCTGACGCGCGTGGAGCTCAACCCGGCCCTGCCCGCGGAGACGTTCTCGCTCAGCGCGCCTGGGGGTTACGACGTTGAGACGAAGACGCTCGCGGCGCTCGGGGGGCGGTAGGGCGCGCGGACGCATCCGGACGGGGTTGATGGGCTCGGAGGGCATCCCCACCTTCCCCACCGGGAAGGAGCGCGAGGTCATGGCCCTGGTGCAGAACGTCATCTTCGATGTGGATGGCACGCTGGTGGACTCGGTGGATGAGCATGCCGAGGCCTGGAGGCGGGCCTTCCTGGAGTTCGGCCGCGACGTGCCCTTCGCCCACGTGCGCAGCCAGATTGGAAAAGGCGCGGACCAGCTGCTGCCCGTCTTCTTCACCGAGGACGAGCTGGAAAAGTTCGGCCAGGAGCTGAGCGACTTCCGCTCCACGCTCTTCAAGCGCGAGTTCATGCCGAAGCTGCGCCCCTTCCCGCGGGTGCGCGAGCTGTTCCAGCGGCTGCGCAAGGACGGGCTGCGCCTCGCGGTGGCGTCGAGCGCGAAGGGAGACGAGCTCGAGTACTACCTGCGCCTGTGCGGCATCCAGGGGATGCTGGACGGGGAGACGTCGAAGGATGACGCGTCGAAGTCGAAGCCGCACCCGGACATCTTCGAGGCGGCGCTGGAGCGGCTGGGCCGGCCGGATCCGCGCGGCGTGGTGGTGATTGGGGACACGCCCTACGACGCGCTGGCGGCGAGCAAGGCGGGGATTCCCACGGTGGGGGTGCTGTGCGGAGGCTTCCCGGAGGAGGACCTGCGCACGGCGGGATGCCGCGCCATCTACAAGGATCCAACGGACCTGCTGGCGCACTACGAGTCCTCGCGAGACACCTGGCCGTGGGCCGCGGACGCGGTGGCCGCCGCCAAGGACGAGGAGCCGCGCTGACGGCTACGCGAAGCCGAGTTCCGTCAGCAGGGGCTCCAGGGCCGCGCCGAGCCCGTGGCGGGTGCACACGTCACGCAGCTCGGCGAGGTTCATGTGGTCCCGGTTGCGTTCGAGGAGTTCGAGAACGTCGTTCGTCGACTTTCGCCCTCCCGCGTAGAGCTTCAGGGCGATGAGGTAGGGCAAGCTGACGACACGCAACGGGCTCTCCGGGCTCAGCTCCACCTTGGCTTCGCGGAGGGCGTCCCGGGCCAGCACGGTGCAGTCACGCGCTCCAGGCCAGGGGTTGTAGAAGTTGACGACCTCCACGCGTTCGAAGTCGTCGCCCTTCACGCGAAGGACACCTCCGAGCGAATCGCTCGCATCGGGCGCCTCGAACTGGACTTCGAAGCCTTCCCGGCGAAGCGCGTCTTCCAGACGGCGGAACAGGGGAAAGGGATCGGTATTCGTGGCGAGGTCGAAGTCCCGCGTCGCCCGTGGATAGCCATGAGCGGCAAGAGCCGCCGCACCAATAACAGCTGCCGGAATCTCATACTGTTGCAGAATCCGGAAGACCCGCTCGGCCACGACAACCGTTCGTTTCGCTCGTTCGGACGCCGTCGAACTCACCGCTCCCCTCCTCTTTCCGCGCGTGACCGCGATGGCGCTTCCAGCAGCAGGGAAACTTCACCCAACTCCAGCGCCAGCAGGACTCGTTCCATCGGAGACATCGCAAAGGTCTCCTCGAACTCGCGCCGCCGCGCGGCGTCCGCGCTCTTGCTCGGCCGCTGGCCATAAAGTCCTCGGGTCGCCGGAACGTCACTCACGGAGCAACTCCTTCGCCTCACCCTTTCGCGGCATCCTCGCACCCATACGTGCAACGAAGAGCGATACCGACACAATCTAGTGCCATCCTCGATGGGGACCCAACAGAACGACAACCTCCGTCGATGCCTCCACCGAGACGCTCACCTCCATGAGCGCCAACATGAGCGCCGAGGACGTGGACACCGCCATCGAGCCCACCTCCAGCGCCGCATCATCGAGGGCCAGGGCGCCAACTGAACTGAACACCCCTCGCTCCCTCCCCTGCCCTGGGAGGGACGAGACGGGGGTGCCCAGGCGTACACTGTCCTCCTGGCTGCTCCGATCGCTCGTGCGCACCCTTGCTGATGATGGCCAGCGAAGCGTCTCCAGAAGTCGCACTCACGAAGCCTCCCAAGCGCGGTGCCCTCGACGATGGGCCCGCGCTCCTCGTCGTGAACAGCAAGTGCCGCATGGGCAAGGAGGCCTTCCCGGCCGCACGCGAGGCGCTCGCGGCCCGAGGCATCCCCCTGGCGGCCTGCCACCGGCTCTCGCGCCAGAAGCACATGGACCGGGTGCTGCGCGAGGCCATGGACGCCGGCGTCCGGCGCATCTTCATCGGCGGCGGCGATGGCACGCTGAACGCCGCGGTCCAACAGCTGCTCGGACGCGACGTGACGCTGGGTGTGCTGCCGCTGGGCACGGGCAATGACTTCGCGCGCTCGCTCGGCATCGCGCCCACGCTCGAGGCCGCTTGCGACGTCATCGCCGCGGGCTACACGGCACGCGTGGACGTGGGGCTCGCCAACGGACGGCCCTTCCTCAACGCGGTGAGCCTCGGCCTGGCCTCCGCCATCGCCCGGCGGCTCACGCCCCAGCTCAAACGGCGCGCCGGCAAGCTGGCCTACCCCGTGGCGGCCGTCGCCGAGCTCTGGGAGCACCAGCCCTTCCACGTGCGAATGAGCACCGACCGCGGCGAGATGGAGCTGGACGTGCTCCAGCTCGTGGTGGGCAATGGGCGCTACCACGGCGCGGGCAACGTGGTGACGCCCGAGTCCCGCCTGGATGACCGCCGCCTGGACGCCTACACCATCGCCGCGCCCTCGGCCGAATCCGGACGCGAGGGCACCGGACTGGGACACGTGCAGGACGTCTCCACCCTGGCGCGCATCGCCCTGTCCCTGCGCCGGGGCGAGCACGTGAGTCACCCGGCCGTCACCTCGGTGCACAGCACGCACCTGTACGTGGATGCGCAGCCCGCGCAGGACATCAACGCGGATGGGGAAATCATCGGCCACACGCCGGTGCGTTTCGAGCTCGCTCCCGCCGCCCTGCGCGTCTACGCGCCCGCGCCCACCCCGCACTGAGCCGGGATTTCGGCGCGGGCCACTTTCACGGGTAGTCTCACCCAGGGGAGCCGTTCATCCCCGCGGAGAAGCCCGTGCGCCAACGACCCCTCTTCCCGCTCATCGTGGCCGCGGCCCTCTCGGTGGCGGCGCTCCTCCTGCTGTGGCTCCGCCCCACTCTGGGAGAGACGCCCGGCACGGCGGCCATGAGCCCCCGGGCCACCGCGCGCCCGGGTGCCGCTGGCACCACACCGGCTCGCGCATCGCCGCGCCCCACACCACCGCTCGAGGTGCCCGCGACGCTGGCTGATGGCAGCTTCGTGGTGCGGGTGAGGGCCTCGGGCGCGCCCGTGCCAGGAGCGAGGGTACGGGCCTGGTTGAAGGGGCCGGAGGACGGCTCGGGCCAGCCCTCGTGGCGCCGCGCGGGTGAGGGAACGACGGGAGAGGAAGGCACGCTGCGTCTGCCCGCCGCCCCGGGCCTCTACCTCCTCAGCGCCCAGGCGGAGGGCCACGCTCCCGCGAGGCGCGAGGTACCCCGGCACCAGGGCGAGCCCGAGACGGTGGTGGAGCTGTCCCTGCCCGCGAGCGCCTCGCTGCGTGGGCGCACGGTGGCCGAGGGCAGCGGGGAGCCCGTGCCCCTCGCGGAGCTGACGCTGCGCCCCTACACCGAGCCGGGAAGCCCCTCGGCCCGGGCGCACGCGCTGCCCGAGGAGGTGGCGGTGGCGACGAGCGACGCACGGGGGCATTTCGACTTCACGGGGCTCGCGCCGGGCCGCTACGAGCTGGTGGTGGAGGCCCCGGGCTTCAGCCGCCGGACATTGCGCTTCGTCGCGGTGCCCGCCTCGGGTGAGCTGGAGGTGGGGCTGTGGCCCGCCTCCACGCTGGAGGGATTCGTGGTGGGCGCGGACGGACAGCCGGCGCCGGACGCGGAGGTGCGGGTGCTGGGAGGGCCCACGGACTTCCGCACCACCACGGGCGCGGGCGGAGGCTTCTCCCTGGAGGTGTCTGGCGGGACGTACTGGGTGGTGGCCCGGAAGGGCGGCCAGGTGGGACGGGCGCCGGGCTTCATCGTGGTGGGGCCGGGAGAGACGGCGCGCGACATCACGGTGCGGCTCGGGGCCTCCGGGCACCTCGTGGGAACGGTGACGCGCACGGCGGACGCGGGGCCCGTGGAGGATGCGTGGCTGGTGGCGAGCCCGGCCGGTGCCGGGGGTGAGCTGGGCCGCGCGCGGACGGACGCCTCGGGCCAGTACGCGCTGGAGCTGCCGCCGGGAGACTACGACGTGAGGGTGCTGGCCCCGGGCCTCACGGACACCTCGGGCCAGGGGCTGGTGGTGGAGGCGGACCGGTACACCGTGGCGGACTTCCGCCTGGAGGGCACCACGTCGGTGGAAGGCACGGTGGCGGATGGCCAGGGACGGCCGCTGGCCGGAGTGAGCGTGCGCGCGGGCCTGTTGCGCGGCGCCTCGGGCGAGGAGCTCTACACGCGCACCGACGCGGCGGGCGCCTTCCTGCTGGAAGGATTGCCGGTGGGCACGGTGCGGGTGCGAGCGAAGCAGGACGCCTCGGCCGTGTGGACGAGCCGCACCACGCAACTCACTCCGGGCGCACGGGGCCGGGTGGACTTCACGCTCTCGGAGACGGGCATGGTGCGAGGCCGGGTGACGCAGGCCTCGGGCGCGCCGCTGCCCGAGCCGGCCGTGGTGCGCGCGATGGCGAAGGAGGGCTCCGGTGGCGTACTGGACATGGGCCTCGCCGAGACGGACGCGGAGGGCCACTACCAGCTCGAGCTGCGCGCGGGCGTCTACCAGCTCACCGCCGTGCTGCCGGGAGCCCGTTACACCTACCGCCACGAGGACGACCCGGCGGTGACGGTGGAGCCCGGCACCTCGGTGACGATGGACCTCACGCTGCTGAACGAGCGCGGGCTGCACGGCGTGGTGCTGGAGCCCTCGGGAGCGCCGAGCCCTGGAGCCCTGGTGGTGGCGACCCAGGCGGGAGACTTCCCCTTGTCCATTCCCGTGGACGCGGACGAGGAGGGGCGATTCAGCGTCCCGCCCCACCCCCAGCCCACCCAGCTGACGCTGCAGGCGCACAACGCGGGCCGGCTCAGTGCTCCCCTGCCCATCCCGGAGGGCACGGGCGAGCTGAAGCTTCAGTTGCAGCCAGCGGCCACCCTTCGGGGACGCGTGGTGGCCCGTGGCGGCGCCGCGCCGAGTGGCTTCACGCTGCGGTTGCTGAACGCGGACGGCTCGGTGCCGGCATGGGCTCGCGAAACACAGCGGACGTTCCCCGGCAGCGAGTTCCTCCTCACCGATGCCCCGGGACAACCACTGAAGGTGAGCGTACGCACCACGGATGGGCGCACGGGCGAGGCACAGGTGACGCTCTCGCCGGGACAGCGAGCGGAGGTGGAGGTACCGCTGACGGGCGGTGCGGCCTCCATCTCTGGGCGGGTGGTGTGGAGCCCCTCGGCAGCAGCGGCCGCGGGAGTAGGCCTCTACCTGGACCGGGCACCGGGCTCGGCGTCGGATGCACGCTCGGGACCCGACGGGCGCTTTCGCCTGGAGGACGTGACGCCCGGGACGCACACCGTGCAGTTGCTCGCGCCGGAGGGCAAGCCGGAGACGCGCACCGTGACGGTGGCCGCGAGCGAAGCGGTGGACCTCGGCGACGTGCAGGTGACGGCGCGCAAGGCGAACGCGGGCAGCGTGGGCGCGGGCTTCAGCGACAACCAGGGGCAGGTATCCATCGCGTGGCTGACGCCGGAGGGGCCGGCGGCCCGGGGTGGCGTGCGCGTGGGGGACCGGCTGCTGTCCGTGGATGGGCAGGTGGTGCGCAGCCGCACGGAGGCGGAGCGCCACACCCAGGGCGCACCTGGCACGCCGGTACAGGTAACGGTGCGGCGCGAGGGCGGAGCAGAGCAGACGCTGCTGTTGACCCGAGCCGATTGAGCCCAATCTCCGTCATGCGCTGACACCGCGTCAATTTCCCCTCGCCCTCCGGGAGAGGGACGGGGTGAGGGTATCGGGCGAACCCGGGTTGGACCCCTGCCCACAGTACGTGCCACGGGTTGAAGAACAGGCCCGGACACCCTCACCCCGGCCCTCTCCCGAGGGGAGAGGGAATATTGAGGAACTCCAGGGCCATCTCGCGGAAGCGCGGGGCCATCGGACCGAACACAGGGCCATGCCCCCCGTTCGGCACCACCCACAGCGCCGCGCGCGGAATGGCCGTGTACATCTCCACCGCCAGGTTCACCGGATACAGCGGATCCCTGTCCCCGTGCACGATGAGCGTGCGGGCGGAGATCGTCGACAGGTACGGCGGCGTGAAATTCATGTCGTCGTAGCTGTCCTTGAGCGCCCGCATCTGCGCGTACAGCGCGCGAATCTGCTCATCGCCGTGGACGTGCTTCTGCCGCAGCATCGCCCACTCCCCATCGCTCAAGGTATCCGCGGTGCTCCGCGCCATGATCTCGCGGGCCTGCGAAGGAAAGTACGGAGTCGCGCTCACGAGCACCATCGCGTCGACGCGCGCCGGCTGAGCGGTCGCCACATGCAGCAGCGTCTTGGCGCCCATGCTCATCCCAATGGCCTTGAAGCGCTCGACGCCGAGGAGATCCATCAACGCGAGCACATCACGCGCCACCTGACGGAAGGTGAGCGTCCCGGAGGGATTCGTCGAGCGTCCGTGGCCGCGCAGGTCCGGCACGATGACCTGGTATCCCTCGAGGGGCGCATCGAAGACATAGCGCCAGTCACTGCCCGCGCCCGTGCCACCGTGCAGCAACACCAGTGGCTCACCGTCCCCACGAACCTCGCAGTGCATTTCGATACCGTTGAGCTCGAACGTCCGCGCCACGTGCATGCGTGCCCCTCCATTGCATTGCCAGGAATTGGACATACCACTGGACCATCTCATTCCAAACACATATCATCTTTCCACGCTCTCAAACCATGTCAGACCCGAAGCCGAGAATCGCCAGACAGCACCTCGAGGTGTCCCATGGCGAAGGCGCAGACGCTCACCGACAACTTCAATGACAATTCGCTCAACAGCTCCAAGTGGGCGGCCTACGGGCCCGTCCAGGAGGTGAATCGCCGCCTCGAATTCAGACCGGACGGAGGCATCCCGAGCTACGCGGGGTGCAGGGCCACCGCCGCGTATGACCTGACCGACTCCTTCTTCCACATCGAGGTCAGCCAGGCCCTGCTGCAGTCGGTGCCCGCGACCGGGACGGCGTTCTTCGCCAGGGGGACGGGGACCGAGAGGGTCATGTTCGTCGCGGGAGGCGGCGAGCTGTTCTGCCACCTGAACGGGGCGATTCTCGCGCGCGTGCCCTACGACCCGGAACGCCACCGCTGGTGGCGCATGCGCGAGTCCGCGAGCGTACTCCATTGGGATGTGTCGGCCAACGGGCGGGAGTGGACCGTCCTGGTTGGCAAACAGCTGGATGCCGCGCTCCGGACCGCTCTCACCACCCTCACCGTCGAGTTCCAGGCGGGCTGCGACCAGCCGACCGCCTCCCCGGGCGTGGCCATCTTCGACTCCTTCAACACCCCCCCGGAGCGCCTGCCCCGGCGCGTGGAGGAGCGGCGCCTGTCCGCGCGGGCCACCCGCGAGAAGGCCACCCGGCTCGCCGCCGAGCGTCACCACCCCGAGCACTTCAACAACAACGACGAGGTCAACTACCCGGACCGTCCCTTCATCGGCAGCTTCTCCAAGGGCCTGAAGCACGACACCGCCGGAGATCCGGATCCCATCTCCTACGGCTCGCTGCTGCGTGCCCTGGAGAGCCAGGACCCGGGTGACTTCGAGGAGATCCTCCAGCCCTCGGGGGCGGTGAAGCTCGTCAATCCGCAGGCCGGCCTCGCCTTCGAGCTGTCGGGCCCGGACCCCCAGGCCGTCACCCAGCCGCCCGCGCCGCGCTTCGACAGCAAGCGGGCCGCGGCGGAGATGGGCGAGCTGTATTGGATGGCGCTCGCCCGCGACGTCCCCTTCATCAACTACGCCTCCGAGGCGGGCACCGCCAACAGCATCATCGAGCGCTCCATCCGCTCGCTCGGCACCGAGTTCCCCTTGTTCGGCGGCACACCCACCGTCACCGCGCAGAACCTCTTCCGCGGCATCTTCCCGGGCGAGCAGGTGGGGCCCTACGTCTCCCAGTTCCTCTGGAAGGGCAACAGCGACCCGCGCAAGCCCGATGGCCAGGGACGCGACGCCGACGAGGGCTTCATCACCTACGGCTCCCAGGTCATCGACCAGCGCCAGTGGACCGTGAAGGGCTTCCCCGAGATTGGGGCCGCCGCCGATTACCTGACCCAGTTCGCCACCTGGCTCGCCGTGCAGAACGGCCGGGATGACCGGGGCAAGGATCAGTTCGACACCACGCGCCGCCGCTTCATCCGCAACCTGCGCGACGGGGCCCAATACGTCCACTTCGACCAGGTGGTGAACGCGTACCTGAGCGCCGCCTTCCTGCTGCTCTCCGAGCCCCTGGGCAATCAGCTCGCGGGCATGGGCGCCAGCCGGCCCCAGGTGGACAAGGAGTTCCCCTGCGACCAGGGCAACCCCTATGACCCGCCGGGCACCGCGGGCGACTCGCGCACCCAGGTGGGCTTCACCACCTTCGGACCCATCCACCTGATGCAGCTGCTCGGCGAGGTGTCCGGAAGGGCCGGGCGCGCCGTGTGGTGGCAGAAGTGGGGCGTGCACCGGCGGCTGCGTCCCGAGGAGTATGGCGGGCGCGTGGACAACCACCTGTCCGGCCGGCGCACCTACCCGCTGGACACGTCCATCCTCAACTCACTGTCCACCGGACTGCTCAGCCCGTACTTCTCCGAGCGCTGGGGCTCCTTCCTCCTCCCGCAGGCCTACCCCGAGGGCGCCCCCCTCCACCCCGCCTATGGCGCGGGCCACGCCACCCTCTCCGGTGCGTGCGCCACCATGCTCAAGGCGTACTTCGATGAGACCGCGCCCATCGAGAATCCCCTCATGGCCAACGCGGACGGCACCGCCCTGGTGCCCTACACGGGGGCCGACGCCGCGCAGATGACGGTGGGCGGCGAGCTCAACAAGCTGGCCGGCAACATCGCCCTCTTCCGCGGCGCCGCGGGCGTCCACTGGCGCACCGACTACTGCGAGTCCCTCCTGCTCGGAGAGCGCGTGGCCCTCGGGCTCCTGTGCGAGCTGAGCCTCACCCACAACGAGGACGGCGCCTTCTTCCAGCTCACCCGGTTCGACGGCTCCCGCGTCCGCGTCGTCGACGGACGCGTGGAGCCCGCATGAGGCGGGCGACGGCTCAGTTGCAGCCCTGGTTCGTCAGCCAGGTCACGCCACGGTTCTTCTCGTTCGTGCCGTTGGAGCCGCCGTAGTCCGTGTTCGAGAAGGACAAGGCCACGTAGCTGCCCGAGGACTGGTTCCGGAGCTCCATCGTCATGTTGTTGGGGATGAGCGCGGTGGAGTTGGGGTAGTTCGCGCCGATGTAGTAGCGGATCCGGCCGCTCGGCAGGCTCCCGCACCTGGCCATCTTGTTCTCGAGCGTCACCCAGTTGCCCCGGTTGAAGTTGGCGTCCTGGGGCACCAGGTTCGCCCGGCCACCCCAGCCCCCGAGCTGCGAGCCGATCATGTGGCCCCCGTCGTAGTCGTTGCTGGGGTTCTCCGCGTCGCCCCACTGCCCCACGTTCAACTGGCAGGAGTCGATGCGCGCCGCGGCGACGATGGGCGGCAGGTACTTGTACGCCCGGCTCGGCCGGCCCGAGCCGTCGATGAGGTAGTACTCGCCGTCGAAGTTGAACCAGATGTTCCGGTCGCCCGACGCGAAGTACTTCGGACAGTCGCTGATCGCCTCCTCGGTGACCCTCCCGCGCACCACGTAGCCAAGGCCGTAGACCTTCAGCGCTTCGCGGATCTCCTCCTCCGAGTGGCTCTGGAAGAACTCCATGAGGCCGTCCGGACCCCCGAAGTCCTGCTCCATCTGACTGGCGACTCCGTCGCCCCCCAGGTCCGTCTCCGAGACTCCACAACCGCCGAGCAACAGGCCAGACACCACCGCGACCGCGAGCTTGTTCAGGGGGCGCATTCTTTTGGGTCCTTCCTCAGGGGGTTTGCTGCTTCCGGGTTCTCGACTATCGAGAAAGTGAGAGCCGGATTGCAACAATTGTGAGAAAGTCGCGCCAGAAAGTTCTTATGCAAAAAACACGCCGAAACAGCAATCCCTGGAGAAGCCGTGGGAGCTCACGCGCGTGAAACGGCGACGGGCCGCTCCCGAGACTCCCGGGAGCAGCCACGAAACGTCCGAAGATGAAGGGGAAGGACGACCCTCACCCCCGCCCTCTCCCAGAGGGAGAGGGAGTGGGGCTCAGGCCTTCTCGAGCGCCATCGACAGCACCTGGGCCGTGAAGTTCACCAGGGGGATGATGCGCTGATAGTTCATGCGCGTGGGCCCGATGACGCCCACCGTGCCCAGCACCTGCTCGCGGCTGCCGTAGGGGCTCGCGATGACCGTCACGTCACCGGCCGAGGAGAACTCGCTCTCGGTGCCGATGAAGATCTGCATCTCGCGCGCGCGCTGCACCCGGTCCAGCAGTGACAGCAGCTTGTGCTTCTCCCCGAGCGCCTTGAAGAGCGCGCGCATGCGCTCCACGTCGGCGAACTCGGGCTGCTCCAGGAACGAGCCCGTGCCCTCGATGAGCACGCGCTCGCCCGTCTGGAGATCCGTGGCGGCCGCGCCCAGCTTGAGCGCCTTGGACGTCAGCGCGTTGTAGAGCGCCTGCTCCTGGTCCAGCTCGGTGCGGATGCGCTCGCGCGCCTCCTCCAGCGTCACCTCGTGGAGCAGCTCGGAGAGGTAGTTGCTGGCCTTGAGCAGCTCGTCCGAGGTGATGGGGAAGTCCACCACCAGCAGCTTGTTGTGCACCTGGCCGTTCTGCCCCACCAGGATGGCGAGCACCCGGTCCTCGCGCAGCCGGACGAATTCAATCCGCTGGAAGATGGCCACGTCCGGGCGCGGGGTGACGACGACTCCCGCGTGCCGGGTGAGCGAGTGCAGCAGCCGCGAGGCCTCGGACAGCAACTCCTCCATGCCCGACTCGTGCGCCAGCCCGGCGTGGATGAGCTCCCGGTCCCGCGGCGCGGGATCCTTCAGCCGCACCATCGTGTCCACGTAGAAGCGGTAGCCACGGTCCGTGGGCACGCGGCCGGCGGAGGTGTGGGGCTTCTCGAGGAAGCCGAGCTCCTCCAGGTCCGCGAGCACGTTGCGCAGCGTGGCGGAAGAGACGTCGAACTCCGGGCGGCGCGCCAGGTGCTGACTGCCGACCGGGCCGCCGGTGGAGATGTATTCCTGAACGACAGCGCGGAGGACCTCCTTCTCGCGCTCTCCCAGTTCCTCGGACATCCTTGTCTCACACTCCCCAACGACGACGCGTCACCCGGACTGGGTGAAGACGTCGAGAATGCCCTGAAACATTAAGAAGGTGGAGGGAACGGTTCAATCCCCGCCCCCCCAGCGAGCGGGCGAGGAAGCCCCCCTCGGGCGCCCGTACCTGTCCACACACGGCTCAGGGCTGCCGGGCGCGGCAGGCACGGTCCAATTCATTCATAAGCCTGGGCTCCAGGGCGCGCGTCGTCCGGGGGGACAGTGTCCGGAAGTGTCGGCACCGCTCCTCGAGGTCCTTCTCCTGCCGGAAGTAGCGGCTCATGACGTCCGCCGCCTCGTCCACCCGGCCCTGCTTCAGGTGGAGGCGCTGCAGCGCGAGGTACGGCTCCGCGGGCACGGGGTTCTCCTGAATCTGGCGCTCCAGTTCCTGGATGGCGGCCGCGTCCCGGCCCTGACGCTCCAGCTCCATCGCGCCCTCCATGCGGGGCGTGCCGGTGCAGGCGGCCCGGATGCCACGCAGTTGCTGGGCGAAGCGGGCGCCGATGCGCTCGTAGGGGCCGAGGTCCACGGCCTTGAAGATCTGGCAGCGCTCGGAGCGGGGCTCGTTGGCGGTGGCGTCCCAGACGGCGTCGTATACCTGGGCGGCTTCGCGCACGCGCCCGGCCGCGGCGAGCCTGTCGGCGAACTGGATGTCCTCCAGGGCGACCTCGCGGCCCTCGTAGGGGCGGACCGAGAGGTGCGTGCGGTACTCGCGCACGGCCTCGTCCACCTGTCCCTGGGTGAGCAGCAGGCCGGCCAGGTCCTTGTGGGCCTCGGGGTGCTTCGGGGCGAGCTCCAGGGTGCGGCGCAGCAGCCGGAGGCGGGTGTCCGGGTCGCGCGTGAGGACGCTGAGCCCGTAGTAGGGCCGGGCATCCGGGACGCCCAGGTCCACCAGCTGCTGGTAGAGTTCGAGCGAGCGCTGGCGGAGGCGGGCGCGCTCGGGAGAGCCCTCGCGCTGGCGGAAGGCCTGGTTCCAGACAGCATCCGCGAGTGCGAGCTGCGCGTCGAGCTGGCGCGGGTCATCGCGCACGACGGCCTCCAACTGGCGCACGGCCTTCTCGCACGTGGCGTCGTCGAAGGACTCGGCCTGGCAGCCCTCCTGGTGGAGTTGCAGGGCCGCCCGGGCAGCCGGAGAGACGGGCGCGGGCACGTAGCGGGGAGGCGCGGTGCGAGGCTGCTGGGCCCACGCCGCGGAGGACAGGAGCACGCAACAGGCGAAGAGACGGAAGCGAAGGGAAGCCATGGGCATGTTTCCTTTCCGGGCCTCAGCGCTGGACATGGACGTGGTCGGCGGCCGGGCTGTCGCACGCGAGGAAGAGGGTGGCGCCGCGCTCGGTGAAGGAGTCGCGCTCGCCGACGACGGCGTCTCCGGCGGCCTCGACGATGCACATCAACTGCTGCGGCGTCTTGCCGGGGATGGGCATGCGGCGCGGGTCGATGTCCAGCGCACTGCCACGGGTGTGGCGGCTGTTGATGGTGGCGGAGCCGGCGGCGCGGTTGCGCTGCGGGTTGCGGAAGGCGCTGCTGACGAAGTCCTCCAGCTTCACCTTCGTCTCGCGGTTGTTGGCGCGTGTGTCTGCGATGCCATTGGGCCCGGCGAGGATGGAGCCGGCGCACCGTCCGCCCACCAGGGGGCCCGAGCAGACATCATCCCCCTGGGGGTCCGTGTCCCCGAGCGCGCCCACGGTGAGGATGGGCGCTCCGGGCGACACCACCACCGTCTTCGGCGTCAGGCCGCGCGTGCCCGCCGGTTTCTCCTGCACGTCGTTCTGGAGCAGGGCGCGGACGCGCTCGTCCATCTGGTCCAACAGGCGCGAGAGCCCACCAGCCTCGGACTCGGCGATGACGGTGTAGTTGCCGGTGTTGAGGACGGGGCGGCCGGGAATGGAGATGAGGGCGCGGCCCGGCTGGAAGCGCGTGCCGAAGTCCAGGTACTCCTGCCGCAGCACATCGTCCTCCTCCTGGCGGAGGAAGGTGGTGGGGGGCAGACGGACCTCGAGCGTCTCCCCGCCCTCCAGGGGCAGCGAGGCCACCAGCTCGTACTCCAGCGGCGGATTGGGCTCGCGGTTGCCCCGGGTGCCCACGCGTGAGCTGGCATTGAAGACGGCCTCGGCTCCCTCCTTCGAAGCCGGAGTGGAGGGCCCGGTGTGGGCTCCCACCGGCTGGAGGCTCCACTGGATGCGCGACTCCAGGTCCTCCGCATTGCGGACCCGGCCGCGCGCGGTGATGGACTCGCCCGTGACGAAGGAGGTGCCCGAGGCCTCCGCGCCCTCACCGCCCA
Organism: Archangium sp. Cb G35; assembly: GCF_001896145.1. NCBI lineage: Bacteria > Pseudomonadati > Myxococcota > Myxococcia > Myxococcales > Archangiaceae > Archangium > Archangium sp. Cb G35. The sequence goes on along the minus strand of NZ_MPOI01000013.1, from coordinate 163,488 downwards.
CGGTGAGGCCGAGCACCTCCAGGACGATCTCCTTCCCCTCCCGCTGGCCGGAGTCCTGGCCCAGGGGCGCGGGCTCTCCGGAGCCTCCCGTGCCCTCCTCGCCCGGACGCTTGGAGCACGTACAACCCGCCAGCACCATCGCCATGCAGGCGAACCACACCCGCCAGCCCGTCTGGGTTTTGCTCACGGTCCTCTCCTCCCCCCGCCACCGTAGAAAGCGCCTTGCGCGCGCCTCTATCGCCCTCCGGGACGGGTGTCGCAGAACTGACGCACCCGGCGGCGGATGTGAGGCAGGCAGCCGAGCACTGCCCCGCAGGGTAGGCCGAGGAATTACATCGCCGGGTAAAAGGCACGGCGTTAAAAGCGCGGCGCCGTGTCCTCCGCCACCTCTTCGATTCCCACCGCGGCGATGCCCGCGGAGTCCACCCCCGCGGACCCCAACCGCGGGATGCTCCTGTTCTGCCTCTTCGCGCTCTACGTCGTCTGGGGCTCGACGTACCTGGCCATCCGCTGGGCGCTGCAGGGGGGCTTCCCGCCCTTCCTCATGGCGGGCATGCGCTTCCTGCTGGCGGGCCTCATCCTCTACACGGTGCTGAGGGTGCGCGGGTACGCCAACCCCTCGGCGCGCGAGTGGGGAGCGGGGGCGCTCATCGGCACGCTGCTGCTGGTGATGGGCAACGGCAGCGTGGTGTTCGCGCAGCAGTACGTGCCCTCGGGCGTGGCGGCGCTCGTGGTGGGCAGCGTGCCCTTGTGGGCGGCGCTCTTCGGTGGACTGTTCGGCCAGTGGCCGGGACGTGCCGAGCGTTGGGGCCTGGCCATCGGCTTCTGCGGCCTCATCCTGCTCAACCTCGGCAGCGACATGAGCGGCAACGTGTGGGCGGCCTTCGCGCTGCTGCTGGGCCCCATCACGTGGGCGTTCGGCTCCATCTGGTCGCGCAAGCTGCCCATGGCCCAGGGGCTCATGTCCACCGCCACGCAGATGCTCACCGGCGGCGCCCTCTTCCTGCTCGTCAGCTTCCTGTCCGGCGAGCGCCTCACCGCCGTGCCCGAGCCGCGCGCCCTCAGCGCCTTCGTCTACCTGGTGTTCTTCGGCTCGCTGGTGGCCTTCAGCGCCTACGGCTACCTGTTGCGCAACGCGCGGCCGGCGCTCGCCACCAGCTATGCCTACGTCAACCCGATGGTGGCGGTGCTGCTGGGCACCTTCTTCGCGGGCGAGTCGCTGAGTACCTGGGGGATGCTCGCCATGGGCGCCATCCTCGGCTCGGTGGTGCTGCTCACCCGCGCGAAGCGCTGAAAACCCCGCCTGGACGGGCCCGGCATCAAGCCCGAGTGTCGTCACTTTGACGTGGCACCCCCGCGCACTGACTCGGGGCGGGCGGAGTGTCACGCCCCGCGCACGTTGCTCTTTCCTCTAGAGGGGGTCGTTCCTAGTGTCCGCGGCGCACTGGGAGTACCACCCGGCGGAAAAGGACAGCGCCCCCTATGACGAACAAGACGGCGAAGGACGTGCTCTCGTACGCGAAAGAGCACGGCACGCAGATGGTGAGCCTGCGCTTCATCGACTTCATCGGCCGCTGGCGCCACTTCGCGGTGCCGATGCACGAGCTGAACGAGGGCATCTTCGAGGAGGGCCTGGGCTTCGACGGCTCGTCCATCAAGGGTTGGCTGGAGATCCACAACTCGGACATGCTGGTGATGCCGGACCCGAACACGGCGGTGATGGACCCATTCACGCAGACGCCCACGCTGGTGCTGCTGTGCAACGTGAGCGATCCCATCACGAAGGAGCAGTACATGAGGGATCCGCGCAACATCGCGGCGCGCGCGGAGAAGTACCTCAGGAGCACGGGCCTGGCGGACACGGCGTACTTCGGGCCGGAGGCCGAGTTCTTCATCTTCGACGGGGTGCGCTACAGCACGGAGCCGCACCACATGTTCTTCGAGGTGGACTCCATCGAGGGCGCGTGGAACACGGGCCGCGAGGAGCCGGGTGGCAACCTCGGCTACAAGCCGGGCTTCAAGGACGGCTACAACGCGGTGATGCCCACGGACGCGCACAACGACATCCGTGACGAGATGTGCAGGATTCTGGGTGAGGTGGGCATCACGGTGGAGCGCCAGCACCACGAGGTGGCGACGGCGGGCCAGTCGGAGATCGACTTCCGCTTCGACACGCTGGTGAAGACGGCGGACAACCTGATGTGGTTCAAGTACGTGCTGAAGAACGTGGCGGCGAGGCACGGCAAGACGGTGACGTTCATGCCCAAGCCCCTGTACGGGGACAATGGGAGCGGCATGCACACGCACCAGTCGTTGTGGAAGGGCGGCAAGCCGCTGTTCGCGGGCGAGGGCTATGCGGGCATGAGCGAGATGGCGCTGCACTACATGGGCGGCATCCTGAAGCACGCGCGGGCGCTGGCGGCCATCTGCAACCCGACGAACAACTCGTACAAGCGGCTGGTGCCGGGGTACGAGGCGCCGGTGAACCTGGCGTACTCGAGCCGCAACCGGAGCGCGTCCATCCGGATTCCGATGTTCAGTGCGAGCCCGAAGGCGAAGCGGCTGGAGTTCCGCTCGCCGGATCCGAGCTGCAACCCATACCTGGCGTTCGCGGCGCAGCTGATGGCGGGGCTGGACGGCATCGAGAACAAGATCGACCCGGGCGAGCCGCTGGACAAGGACATCTACGGGCTGTCGCCGGAGGAGCTCAAGGACGTGCCGAAGATGCCGGGCTCGCTGGAGGAGGCGCTGGACTGCCTGAAGAAGGACCACAAGTTCCTGCTGAAGGGGGACGTATTCAGCGAGGACTCGCTCACCAGCTGGATCGAGCAGAAGCAGAAGGAGGTGGATGCCATCCGCCTGCGTCCGCACCCGATGGAGTACCAGCTCTACTTCGACATCTGAGCCGCTGGAGTCAGCAGGCCCTGGAGTCCGCGGAGCCCACTTCCCCTCTCCCCCCGGGAGAGGGACGGGGTGAGGGTATCGAGCCCCCCGGATTGCACTCGGGGTGTATCCCGGAGAAACATGGGGAGCACCCCATCGCCCCCCATGTCCTTTCCACGCGAGTCCCCTGCATTGAAGAATGGGCCACTCACCACGCCGGATGGCCGTTACATCGTGGTGGAGGGGCAGCTCTGGCGACGCTCCAACCCCGCGCTCGGGCAGAAACAGCGAGCGCTGTTGGTGGAGGCGCTGATGCACGCGCGGCGGGACGTGGGCCTGGCGCTGCGGGCACATGACGAGGAGGCGGAGCAGAAGGCCCGAGCGCGTGTGCACCTGGCGAAGGTGGCGCTCGGGGAGCGAGGGCCGCCGTGGTGGACGGACGGCACCCCGGACTTCAACCGCCGCCGCGTGGAGAACACGCCCTACGCCGCGTGGTTCCGGACCCAGCGAGGCCGCTGAAGTCGAGCGCGCTACCACCGCCAGTCCCAGGCAAGCGGCCCCTGTCCCAGCATCGTCCGCGAGAGCGCGCCCGCTGGCACCACGCTCGTTCGTTGCCGTGGGAACCTGCTGGCATACGCTCCAACGGGCCCGACTGGAGCTTGGCCCCCGCGCTGACGAAAGGCTGTGACGATGCGCTTACGAACCTGGAGCGTGCTCCTGGTGCTGCTCACCGCCTGCGCGTTAKCCCAAACACCCAGGCAGATTATCCACGTGTTACGCACCCGTGCGCCGCTCTACTAGGATTGCTCCATTCGCGCTCGACTTGCATGTGTTAGGCACGCCGCCAGCGTTCGTTCTGAGCCAGGATCAAACTCTCCAATTTTAATTTGAAGTGTTTTGAACCGGCATCATCGGGGTCCGGCTAAGGAACTCCCGACTCGCTGTTCAGGGCACCCCGGAATCGACTCACGCCGACTCTCTTGAGGTGCCATTTAGAATTGACTGCGGTTTCCGCAATCGTCTTCTTCTTGGGCTTGCTATTTGGTTTTCAAAGACCGAGCCGCTTGTTGCTGCCGCGACTTGTGTGCTACCGTGTTTCCACTTCTTCGCTGCACCCGCTTCAACCTCGGGGGCCGCATTCTTTATTCTGAAGCTGCTTTTCTGTCAAGCGGCCGTTGCCGCTCCGTTTCGCTGCTTCGTCTCGTCTGGATTCAACCTGGCACCGTGGCGCCTTGCTGTTTCCTGTCGAGGGGGCGCGGAACCTACTTCGTTACCGCGTCTCGTGTCAACTTGCTTCGTCGACTCTTTCTTCCGCCTCGCTTCGGCTTTCGCCGCTTCGAGGGGAGGCGGCTTCTATCACCGCCGCGTTGGGAGTCAACTTCGCTCGCCGACTTTTTTATTTCGTCTTTCACTGCTTCGGCCGGGGATCTCCGTCGCCAGTGCGACGTCGCCTTTCCGTCCGAGGGGCGCGGCTTCTATCACCGCCGCGTTGGGAGTCAACCGCCTTCGTCGACTCTCTTCTTCCCTCCAACCTGGCCTCGCCGCCGTTGCGGCTTCCGCCTTGTCGAGGGGCGCGGCTTCTACCACCGCCGCGTTGGGAGTCAACTCCGCACTGCCGACTCCGTATTCCTTCTTCAGCCCGTCCGGATCACCCGACCGCCAGTGCGGTTTCGCCTTTCCGTCCGAGGGGGCGCGGCTTCTATCACCGCCGCGTTGGGAGTCAACACACTTCATTCGACTTCATCTTCCCGCTGGGCTCGGTGCGCGCCGCCTCCGCCAGCAGCGCGTCCAGCCGCTCGACCAGGTGTCCAAGGCGCAGCCGCTCCAGGTGCTCGAGCACGCGCGCGTGGATGAGCTCGTGGCTCATGCGGCACCTCGCTTCCCGGCATGCTCCACCACGGCGGCGTAGTCCTCCAACGAGCGCCCGTGCACGGCCAGCTTGGAGCTCCCCTCAACGGGCTCCACAGTGCGCGGCCGCCACAGGCCCTCCCAGTGCGCCTCGTCGACAACACGGGCGTGCGGCTCCTTGCCGCGTGCGTGGGTGGCCACCAACTTGCCGGCGTGGAAGATGCGCACCTGCTGCTCGCCCACCTGCACCTCGACGCTCTCGCGCACCAGCCGGTGCGGCACGCTGTAGCGCACCGTGTCTACGTCCACGAGCGCGTCATTGGCCACCTTGCGCTTGAGCCTCTGCTGGCGGCGTGGCAACGGACGCGAGGGCAGCGGGCGCAGCGCGGCCTTCTCCTCGCGCTCAAACCTGTCGAGGGGGCGCTCGTGCGTGGTGCCGTGCACGCGTGCATCCGCTTCGGCCATCCACTCCTCCAGGTGCCTCTCCATCGCGCCGAAGGAGTCGAAGCCCCTGCCCGCCAGCGCGTTGCGCTTGACGTATTTGACGCCCGACTCCGTCTTGCCCTTGGTGCGCGCGCGGTACGGCCCGCATGCCTTGGGGGTGACGTCCCAGTCCCGGCAGAACTCCACCCAGGCCGGGTGGAAGCGCACGGTACCGGCCTGCCTGTCGTGCTCGTCGACGAGTGGCCGRGCGTTGTCCCCGAGCACTTCCAGCGGCACGCCTCCGAAGTGCACGAAGGCCGCGGCCACGCCCTCGCGCCAGTCGTCTCCGCGCTGATTGAGGAAGGCGCGCACGAACAGCCGTCGCGAGAAACTCAGCACCGCCACCAGCAGGAACACCTTCACCAACTGCCCGCCCAGCAGCACCTTCTTCTCACCGAAGTCCACCTGCATCTGCTGTCCCGGCTTCGTCTCGAAGCGCACCGTGGCCACCTGTGCCGCGTGCACCTGCCGCCGTYTCTCCTCCACCGCTCGTTGCACGGTGCGCACGCTGGCCTCCACGCCCTCCTGGGCCAGCAGCGCCTTGACGACGACGGCGTTGCCCTCCGCCGCTCCATTCCACAGCTCCACCGCGCGCTGCTGCTCTTCCCCGGTGAGCCGCCGCGCCTTGGGCCGCACCTGCTTGTCGGCCGCGCTGCCCGCGCGCAGGTAGCGCCTCACCGTGTTGCGCGCCACGCCCACCTCGCGCGCTATCCGCTTGTGGCCCCAGCCCGCCTCCGCCAGCACGCGGATGCGTCGCACCACTTCCTGCTCGACCATCGGCACCTCCGCCGCGCGGGGTGCCACAACTGCTGCCGTCTCTCCCATCGAGGTTACCTCCTTGGTGTGGAGGCCCCGGGAGGGGGTCAGTTTTAGTGTCGCCAGGGGGTCAATTTTGCTGTCGCTCTACAGGCCCGCATGGCGAACCGGGCCCACGAGGCCACGACGTTCGCGGAGCTGCGTGAGGCGGGTGAGGAATTCGGACGGTTGATTGGCCAGGATGCGGCCCGGGCGATGATTCTGGCCGTGGCCACTTTGAGCGGGCGCACGCTCGGCGACGTGGTGGCGCGGGTTCGCTCACTGCCGAGGCTGAACCTGATGCAGGCACAGTGGGAGGCCCAGGGTCTTCATGTGCCAGTGCCGGTGGCCGTGCAGGAGGCCGTCGCGGTGGAGGTCGTGGCTGACTCGAGCCGTGCCCTCGCGGTGGTGACGTCGCCCCAGGCGGCTCTCGCGGGAGCCATGCTCAATCAGAACAGCTCCACGGGAGCGCCTGGCGGTCATACAGGCACCATCGAAATCAGACACCGTGGCGGCAACGTGCAGGTCATTCTTGGCAATGGCCAGCGATGGCATCTCCCGCGCGGAAAGTGGCTCGATGACATCCCGGTCGAGGACAAGCTGGGTGACGAGTTGCAGGCGGCGGCACGGCGATTCGCACGCGAGTGGGGTCCACATGAGCTCAGCATCGCGGAGCGAGCGGCGATCAGCAGGGCACGTGCGTCGGGGAACGCGAAGAGTGCCGCGCATCTGGAAGGACTCGCGCGCGGACGGTGGGTGCATGAAAAGATGAAGAATCAGTTCAGGCAGCTCACGTGGAGCCCCCAGGGCGTCGATGCGGTGGATCCACGGCCGGGAGGGTTGAAGTACGAGATACTCTCCGGGACGGCGCAAAACTTCGGAGTACACGGTCGGCGGATGGCCACCGAGTTCTTCCGGATGATCTTCTTCTGAGGGCGCGGAGATGTGGCTCGGAAACATTATCTATGAGGACCGGGAGATCGCGGACGAGCGGTTGGAGTTGAAGGCGGAGGCGGATCGCCTCATCTACCTCGGGCCGAACCTGTCGCTGCGGCGGTGTACGGTCGTCATCCGCGTGCCCTCGAGCCGGCTGCTGATCAGCCCGATGCGTCTCATCGACTGCACCATCGAGGTGAAGCAGGAGTTGAAGAACAAGTCCTGGACGTGTGCGGCGCTGAAGGGGTGCCATTTCAAGGGGCGCATGGTGGGGTGCGACTTCGGCCCATGGCCGGGAAACGCAACGGGGTGGGAGCAGGGAGCTGTCGAGGATTGTGACTTCTCCGAGGCCCGCCTGGACCAGTGCCGCTTCCATGGCTGCGACATGCGGACGGTGCGACTGCCGCGGTGGCCCTGCTTCACCATCCTCGACCCCATCGGCCACGGGCGTGAATTGACGAGCGTGGAGTGGCCGGGCTCCTTCATTCCGGTCATCTTGGAGGGGCCCTACAAGGATGTGCCCTCCACAGTCGCGGTGACCTACTACGCGCCAGCCGAGGCGAAGCGAGCCGGCACCACCGAGGCGGAGCTCAAGGCCGCGATTGAGCGGTTCGACTTCATCGTCCGGTGAGTACTGGATCAGTCAGCGTCACTCCTCGGGATCGAGCACTTCCATCAGGGCCTGCCCGTTGGTCAGAGCGAGCAGCGCGGTCTGGACATTGGCGCACTCGTCACCGGGCTATATGCGCCTGGTGGATGTCACGTTTGACCGTCCCATCACCCACTGCATGAATCGAGGCCGATGACCATGAGTAACACGAAGACGGGGCCAAAGCCGCCCCCGTTCGAGCCCGAGCTCGCCGAGATCCTTCCGGCGTTCGCCGGATTCGTACCCGTCAACATGACGGCCGATCAGATCGAGAAGTACCGCGCCATGCCCATCCCTCCGATCTCGGAGCAGATCGGCGACCGGCCGGTCCAGTGCGTCGACTTCACCATTCCCGGCTACCAGGGAGTGGACATCGTCGTCTCGGTGATCTCACGGAAGGACCATGCCAGGCCGGGACCCGGCATCTTTCACGTCCACGGCGGCGGGATGGTCATGGCCAACCGTTTCGCGGGCGCCTCCGACCTGGTGGCGTGGGCGATGAAGTTCGACGCGGTGTGCGTCACGGTCGAATACCGGCGAGCACCCGAGAACCCAGATCCGATCCCCGTCGAGGACTGCTACGCGGGACTCGCGTGGATGGCCGCACACGCCAAGGAGCTGTTGGTCGATCCGGAGCGGATCATCATTTTCGGCGGAAGCGCCGGGGGCGGCCTGTCCGCCGGTACCACTCTGTTGGCGCGCGACCGCAAGGGGCCGAAGCTGTTCGGACAACTCCTCCAGTGCCCGATGATAGACGATCGGAACGAAACCGTCTCGTCGTACCAGTTCCAGGGAATCGGCATCTGGGATCGTCTCAGCAACCTGACCGGCTGGACGGCCCTGCTCGGAGACCGGCGCGGAACGGACGACGTATCCATCTACGCGGCCCCTGCTCGCGCGACTGATTTGAGTGGCCTGCCGCCTACGTTCATCGACGTGGGAGCGGCGGAAGTCTTCCGTGACGAGGCCGTTGCCTATGCGAGCGCGATCTGGGCGGCCGGCGGCGACGCGGAACTCCACGTGTGGGGCGGCGCGTTCCACGGCTTCAACCAGATGGCGCCGGATGCGGCCATCTCCCGAGCAGCGAACGCGGCTCGCGAGGCCTGGCTCGAACGGATGCTGTCCCGCAAGTGAGTCCTGGACCCGCCACCGTCACTCGCCGGGGTCGAGCACTTCCATCAGGACCTGTCCATTGGTCAGGTCGAGCAGCGCCGTCTGGAAGGACTCCACGCGGGTGACGGGGAGCAGGAGCTGGTAGCCCACGGTGGCGGCGTACTCCTCGGAGACGACTTCCGCCTCGTGGGCCGGGAGCATCCGGCGGAAGCCATCGACGCTCGCGTACTCGATTTCAACGGAGAGGCGAGCCTTGCTCACGCGCTCGGTGGTGGGCAGGTGCTCGAGGCCTTGCTGGACGCAGCCGGTATAGGCCCGCACCAGCCCGCCCTTGCCCAGGAGCGTTCCGCCGAAATAGCGGGTGACGACGACGGCTACGTCTCCCACCTTGCCGTGGAGCAGGGCCGTCAGCATCGGCCGGCCCGCGGTCCCGTGCGGTTCTCCGTCATCGCTCATGCCCGCCATTCCCGTGGTGCCGGGAGGGCCCACCACATAGGCCCAGCAGTTGTGGTTGGCGTCAGGGAACTCCTCGCGGACGCGGGCGATGAACGCCTTGGCCTCCTCCACCGTGGGCGCGGGCGCAACCGTGGTGATGAAGCGGCTGCGCTCGATCTCCTGCTCCACCCGGTGGAGAAGTGCCGGGATGGGATAACGCGGGCTCTTCGACATGAACCCGCTCTCTTGGCAGTGTTGGGGATTTCGTTTCAACCCCTTCGAGGGGTCTATTCCCAACTCAGTGGATCCGCAGGGTCAGCTTGCCCAGGTGGTGCTGGAGCACTTCCTTCTGAGCCCGGGCGGCCTCCTCCATCGCGTACACGTGGCCGATCTCCAGGTGGAACGGCCCCGCTTCGATGAGCTCGTTGAGCCGCTCCAGCGTCTTCTGGTTGGGGATGCCGTCGTAGGCGATGAGCTCGACGCCCTCGGGGCCCCGCGGTACTGGCTCCACGCCGTTCGGGTGGACGATGCGGCCGCCCTGGCGCACGTGCTTCAACGCGCTCAGGCACCGGTCATTGCACGCCAGCACCAGCGCCGCGTCGAGCCCGTCCGGAGCGAAGTCGCGGCAGGCCTTCTCCACATCCCCGTGGTGCCCCTCGACGATTGCCTCCGCGCCGAGCCGGCGGGCCAGCTCCACCCCGTCCTCGCCCGAGGCCACCGCCAGCACCCGGGCGCCCAGCCGGCGGGCGAGCTGCAGCGCGATGTGTCCCACTCCTCCGCTGGCGCCGAAGATGAGCAGGCGTTGTCCCTTCTGGAGCTTCAAGTGCTCCTCCAGCCCTTGCAGCGCGGTGATGCCATCCGCCGCCAGCGCCGCCGCCTGTTCCACCTTCATTCCCTTGGGAATCCGTGCCGCGTGCTTTTCCTTCGCCACGACGAATTCCGCGTAGAAGCCTCCCTTGGGGCTCAGGAACGCGGCGGCGTAGACGCGGTCCCCCACCTTGAAGCGCCGCACGTTCTTCCCCACGGACACCACCTCTCCCGCGCCGTCCGTGCCGGGCACGTAGGGGAAGTGGGGCTCTCCTTGCATCATCTCCGCCATCTCCCCCTCCCGCTCCTGCGCATCCCAGACGCCCACTCCCGCCACCTCGACGCGGATGAGGATTTCATCGTCCCCGCACGTGGGCACGGGCACTGTCTTGATGCCGAGGACCTCCGGGCCGCCGAAGCGATCCAGCGCCGCGGCCTTCATCTTCTCGGGAATGGAGGGGGCCATGGTGGACTCCTTTGGGTGAAGCCGGTTCACGCGGAGGATGGGCACTCTCCAAGGCCCTGTCAGGGCTCGGCCCGCCGCACGGTGGGCAAGGGTTGCATTCACGGGCGCCCGGTGAAGCTGGTCAGGTGAGGTTCTGCGCGGTGTTGATGAGGGCCACGTGGCTGAAGGCCTGTGGGAAGTTGCCCAACTGCCGTTTCGTGCGCGGGTCGTATTCCTCGGCGAGCAGGCCCACGTCATTGCACAGCGGCAGCAGCCGCTCGAAAATGGTGCGCGCCTCGTCCATACGGCCCAGCAGCGTGAGCGCGTCCGCGAGCCAGAAGGAGCACGCCAGGAACGTCCCCTCGCCGGGTGGCAGCCCGTCCTCCGAGCGGTGCGTGTCATAGCGGCGCACCAGCCCGCCCTCGCACAGCTCGCGTTGGATGGCGTCCACCGTGCCCACCACGCGCGGATCCTCCGGCGGCAGGAAGCCGAGCTGCGGAATGAGCAGCAGCGCCGCGTCCAGCTCCTTGCCCCCGTAGGCCTGGACGAAGCTGCCCCGGCTGGCGTCATAGCCGCGCTCGCACACCTGGGCATGGATTCGCGCGCGCAGCTGTCTCCAGCGCTCCAGGGGCGCGGGCAGGCGGAACTCCTCGGCCGTCCGCAGCGCCCGGTCCACCGCCACCCACGCCATCACCTTCGAGTGGGTGAAATGTTGCGGCGGGCCGCGTACCTCCCAGATGCCCTCGTCCGTGCGCTCCCAGTTGGACTCGAGGAAGTCGAGCAGGTGGCTCTGCAACTCCCAGCCCTCATCGCGCGGCGGCACGCCCGAACGCCGGGCCATGTGCAAGCAGTCGAGCACCTCGCCGTAGACGTCGAGCTGGAACTGGCACACGGCCGCGTTGCCCAGGCGCACGGGTTTCGCGCCCTGGTAGCCGGAGAGCCAGGGCAACTCCAGCTCGGTGAGGCGGCGCTCGCCGGCAACGCCATACATGATTTGAAGCTCCCGGGGCTCACCGGCCACGGCGCGTAGGAGCCAGTCGCGCCAGGCCTGGGCCTCCTCCCGGTAGCCCGCATCCAGCAGGGCGAGCAGCGTGAAGGTGGCATCGCGCAGCCAGCAGTAGCGGTAGTCCCAGTTGCGCACGCCGCCGAGCGCCTCGGGCAGCGACGTGGTGGGCGCGGCGACGATGCCACCCGTGGGTGAGTAGGTGAGGGCCTTGAGGACGATGAGGGAGCGCAGCACCTGCTCGCGCCAGGGGCCCTCATAGGTGCAGTGCGAGGACCACTCGCGCCACCACTCCTCGGTGTGCTCCGCGGCGGTGGCCGGGTCGATGCACGGGGGCGCGGGCTCGTGCGAGGGGTGCCAGGCGAGGAGGAAGCGGGCTCGCTCGCCAGCGGAGAGGGAGAAGTCCGCGCGCAGGGTGGCGTCCTCGTTGCGCGGGCGGACGTCGGACAGGAGGGTGAGGGCATCGGGCCCGGCCATGGCGGTGAAGCGGCCGTCGATGGGGTGGACCCAGGGCGTGCGGCTGCCGTAGCCGAAACGGATGGCGAGCTCCATGCGGACGGAGACGTGGCCCTTCAGGCACACGGCCTCGCGCACCAGGTCCGGCTCACGGCCGCGCGGGGGCATGCAGTCCACGACGCGCAGGGTGCCGGTATCCGTCTCGAAGTCCGTCTCGAGGACGAGGGTGCCAGGGCGGTAGCGGCGTTGGACGCGGCGGAGGCCTCCCGAGGGGGCGAGCAGCCAGCGGCCATTCTCCTCGGAGCCCAGGAGGGCGGCGAAGCAGGCGTCGGCGTCGAAGCGCGGCAGGCACAGCCAGTCGATGGAGCCATCCTTCCCCACGAGGGCGGCGCTCTGGGTGTCGCCGATGAGGGCGTAGTCTTCGATGGGGAGGGGCATGTCACTCGAACTGGGAGACGACGGTGAAGGGAGCGCTCTTGGGCAGGGTGATGTCGCCGGAGGTGGTGCCGGCCTCGGCGTAGATTCCGCCCGGAGCCTCCGCGCCGAGCACGAGGCACACGGGGTGGATCTGTCCATCGGGCAGGTTCGCCTGGGTGTAGCGGACCTGGGCCTTGCCGGTGTTCATCCAGAGCACGCCCGAGATGAGCGTGCCCGCGGGCAGGTCACCCACGGCGCTCTCCAGGCGGCTCGTCACCGGGCCCTGACGGTAGACGCCGTAGTCGTTGGGGCCTCCCGGCTGGGCGGCCTCGAGTTGCAGGGAGCCCTGCTGGCCCGGCTCCAGGCCCAGCTTCTTCATGAGCGTCACGGTGCCGGGGGCGCAGGTCAGCCGGGGCGCTTTCGTCTTCTCCTTGTCGATGTCGAACGTGACACACGCCGTGAGGGCGAGGGTGCTCGCCGCGATGAGGCAGGGCTTCAGGGATGAAGGCATGGAGGACCGTGCCAGTGGGGTGTGTCGTGCGGGCATCAGGGCAATGTGTCAGGCGTGGGTGACGGACCTCCGATGCGGAGTCCAGTCCCGGTGGTCCCAGACGAGCGACAGCGCGGTGACGAGCAGGCCCACGATGACGTCGTTGAGGGTGGCCGCGCGGTAGCCGCCGAAGCCCAGGAGGAAGGGAGAGATGATGAGCCACACGCCGAGCAGGGTGTTGGCGTAACGCAGCTTGGGGACGGCGATGGCCGCGAGGGCCAGCAACATGACGCCCAGCCCCACGCACAGGTCATTCAACTCGGCTTCCTGGATCCGGTAATCGAGCACGAAAGGCGCGGACACCAGCCAGAAGCCCAGGATGACGTTCAACCAGCGAGCCCACATTCGCCGCTCCTCCGGACGTTTGAAACGTTGACGGGTTCAAGGTGGGGAGAGTGGGGCACCGGGTGCAACCGGGAGTCCTGTCTCGGAGGGCGGGCGTGCACTCGCGAGCCCTTCCGCCTGCCCGCGTGGGCGCACGGACGCTGTGACGAGCCCGAAGAGCAGGCATTGGACGGCGAGCCACTGGCGCTCGGCGGGGGACCAGGTGTGCGGGTGCGGAGTGACGCGCAGGCGCGGAAAGGAGAGCCACTCGAAGAGCCACACGCCTCCACCGAGCACGAGGCCGTGGAGGGGCGCGGGGCCCGGGAGCATGGGCCGGAGCCACCTGCCGAGCACCCCGAGCGTGGGTCCGTAAAGCCAACGCATGACGAGTCCCCATCGTCGAGCCTCCCGGGGACGCAGCCGGACGCCGAACCATGCGCGAGCCGCTCGTCTGGCGATGTGGTGCACCGAGTAGGGCGGCGGACGTCCGAGCAGGGCGTCGCGGAGGGGCTCCGAGGCGGTGAGGGCGAGGGTCCCGAGCACACCCGCGCCGAGACCTCGGAGAATACGCCTGTCCGCCTGCTCGCTCACGGTCACCTCCGAGTCCACTCGCGTGAGATGTGCATCCATCCCCTCTCCCGCCGGGAGAGGGACGGGGTGAGGGTATCGGAGGCCTCGGGTTCACCCCGTACAGAACGTTGGCTTCTGTCCGGATGCGCGAATGCACACCGTGTCATTCGATTCCCGTGGGAGCATATCGGGACCACGCTGCCCACGTTCACGGACTGGAAGACGGTGACGGGCACCCTCACCCCGTCCCTCTCCCGAGGGGAGAGGGGAAATTGGGCGAAATAGGAGACACGCGATGCCCCAGTACGACTTCGACTTGTTCACGATTGGCGCGGGCTCGGGCGGGGTGGCGGCGAGCCGCAGAGCGGGCTCGTACGGCGCTCGCGTGGCCATCTGCGAGGACAACCGCATCGGCGGCACTTGTGTGCACCGCGGTTGTGTCCCCAAGAAGCTGCTCGTCTACGGCGCCCACTTCCACTCGGAGTTCGAGGACGCCGCCGGCTACGGCTGGTCGCTCTCGGAGCCCGGCTTCGACTGGAAGAAGCTCCAGGCGGCGAAGGACAAGGAACTGGAGCGGCTCGACGGGGTCTACCGGCGGCTGCTGAAGGACTCGGGGGTTCAGCTCATCGAGGGCCGGGGCCGGGTGGTGGATGGGCACACGGTGGAAGTGAATGGTCAGCGGTACACGGCCGAGCGCATCCTGGTGGCCACGGGTTCCCATCCCTTCCTCCCCGAGGTGACGGGCATCGAGCACGCCATCACCTCGGACGGAGCGCTGGGGCTGGACGAGGTGCCGCGGCGGCTGGCCATCGTGGGCGGGGGCTACATCGGGGTGGAGTTCGCGGGCATCTTCAACGCGCTGGGCTCGAAGGTGATGATGCTCATCCGGGGCGACACCGTGCTGCGCGGCTTCGATGACGACATCCGGGCGATGCTCACGCAGGAGATGCGCAAGAAGGGCATCGACATCCGGCCGGAAACCTTCGTCCGGGACATCGAGAAGCGGGCGGACGGGACGTTGAGCCTGCTGACGCGGATGGGGGACACGCTCGAGGTGGACGCGGTGCTGTACGCGACGGGGCGGGTGCCGAACACGAAGGGGCTGGGGCTGGAGGAGGTGGGCGTGCGGCTGGACGCGCGGGGCGCGGTGGAGGTGGACGAGTGGTCTCGCACGAGCGTGGAGAGCATCTACGCGGTGGGTGACGTGACGGACCGCCTCAACCTCACGCCTGTGGCGATCTCCGAGGGCCGGGCGATGGCGGAGACGCTCTTCCACGACAACCCGACGAAGATGGACCACACGGGGGTGGCGTCGGCGGTGTTCAGCCAGCCGCCGGTGGGGACGGTGGGGTGTACGGAGCTCGAGGCGCGTGAGCGTTACGGCAAGGTGGACGTGTACGTGTCCAACTTCCGGCCGATGAAGCACACGCTGAGCGGGAGGGACGAGCGGACGATGATGAAGGTCATCGTCGAGCGCGAGAGCGGGAAGGTATTGGGCTTCCACATGGTGGGAGCGGACGCGCCCGAAATCATCCAGGGGATGTCGGTGGCGCTGAAGTGCGGGGTGACGAAGAAGCAGTTGGACGCGACGGTGGGCATCCACCCGACGGCGGCCGAGGAGTTCGTGACGATGCGGGACAAGCGGCCGGACCCGGTGGAGGAGTCGGCGAAGGAGCTCGGCCACGACGCCCATCAAGGCTGACGAGCCAGACACACACGGCATCGCGGCGACACACCGTGCCCCCCACCCTCTCCCTCTGGGAGAGGGAAAGGGTGAGGGTCTCCATCACCGTGCTCAATTCGAGCCACCGAAGGTGGAGCCCGCGGTCAGCTGAAGGATGCCCGGATAGGTGAGCTGTCCATGGTGCCCGATGATGTACTGGTACACGGGCACGCGGAGATTCAGCCCGAGCCGCACGGCCCCCATCGGGTACGCGAGGCCCGCGCCGACGAGCACATCGGTGCGGCCGAGGTTGCCATCCTGCTGGACGAGCCCATCCCAGCGCTCGGGCTGCTCGTTGACGACATCGGCGCTCGCCATGAAGCGCAGGGCGCCGATGACAGGACCCTCGGCGGAGACACCGGCGGCGAAGCGATTGCCACTCTGATATCCGAACCGGTTCTCCACGAGGGACAACTGCGCCTGGCCCCAGAGCCGGGTGCCCCAGGTTCCCCAGGAGTGCGAGGCCTCCAGGCCGAGCAACGGCTGCACGGTGCCGGTGCCGAATTGCACGTGCTGATGGGGCAGTCCCTGGGCGCCGAGGGCGAACGGATTCTCCACCGTCCCGCCCAGGGGCACGGTCACCCCCAGACGAGCCGCCACGCCCACGCCGCCGAGCCGCCACGCATAGCGCCCCGTGACCCACGGGTCTCCGATGCCGAACAGCGTCTCGTCGCGGTGGTGGATGTTCTCGTAGTCGAGCGTCAGGGGCGTGCCATCGAGCGTGGTGAAGCGCACGGTGGTGGCACTCAGCCGCAGGGGCAGTTGCACTTCCACGCCCAGCGCATCGGTGATTGCATGCTCCAGCGTGGCGCGCAGCTCGGCGATGGTGAAGTACTGGTCATGGAGCTGGGGCGGCTCATCCCGCAGCTGGCAGATGGGGCCGATATCCGGGCACTCGGACGGATGCACCACACGGACGGACGTGGCCAGGGTGGACAGGAAGACGCCGGTCTCTCCGGCGCGCAGGGTGTACAGGGAATTCCTCCCGACCGGGAGGTTGGGATTGCTTCAACCCGCGCAGGCGGCGGCGCGGTTGGGAATGGCGAGCCCCAACAGGCCCACGGCGATGGGCACCCATCTCATCTCGCACCCGCCTCGGCCAGGGCGGCATCCAGCGCGGCGGGGTCGAACCCCTTCACGGCGCGCACGAGCTTCCCGTCCTTCCCATACACGACGAGGTACGGGAGGTTCTCCACCTGCCCGAGGTGGCGCTTCGCCAGCGGCGAGTCCCACGAGACGACGTTGAGCTTGCGGTAGGCGATGTCCTGGCGCGTGTTGAGCAGGGGGAACATGTGGGCATCCACCTTGCGGCAGGGCGGGCACCAGTCGGCGTAGAAGTCGAAGACGGTGACCTTGCCGGGCACGGCGTGGGCGGCGAGCTCGGGCACGTCCTCGCCCTCGTGGGAGAGCTTCACCAGGTCCGCGCCGGGGGCGAGCACCGGCAGCGGCTCGAAGGACAGGTCCGGGTGGCAGGTGAAGCACTGGGACTCGGGGACGCCGTGCTCGCCGCACCAGTCCTTCGCGGCCTGGAAGCGGGGGGCGAGCTCGGGGTGGCAGCGGGTGCAGTTCTCCTGGGGAACGCGGTGCTCGCAGAAGGCGGCGTCCTGGGAGGAGGCGACGCTCAGCGAGCTGAGGTTGCCGTGGGCGGAGGGGGTGGTGGCGCATCCGGTGGCGGCGAGGCCACCCAGGACGCACAGGGTCTTCATCAGGCGCATGAGCATCTCCTCCGCGAGGGCTTCGGGCCCCGGCGGAAAGGAATGGGTCGAACGGAATCCGAGACAGGGTAAGGGATTGGAATCCCCCAGGTTCCCGGGCGCTAACCCCCCGGAAACCCGAACCCGGAAATAAAAGAAGAAAGGGGAAGTTGAATTTCAGCCACGGGGAGGCTGGAATACGTCACGCGCGTGCGGCCGGAGGGACGGAGGAAGGGGTTCCGTCCATCCATCGGGCACGTGTTGCAGCCAGGCCGGTGGCAGCGAGGGGGCTTCCACGGGCAGGGGGGACACCATGCGGCCACAGGGGCAAGCCAGGCAGGTGGCGGGGCACGGCATGGTGCTCTCGCAGCAGTCCTCGCAGGAGGCGTCCTCCGCCGCGCATGCGGCCGTCGCGCCCAACAGCAGGACGAGGGCGAGTGCGATCAGGATGGACAGGGCGCGCCGCATGGGGGGAATCCACACGTATCGCCATCCGCGGGGGGCGGCAAGCCTCGCGCCGGGAACATCCGGCTTCGTCAGGTTGTCAGGTCTTCAGTCGTCCCTGGCCGCATTCTCGCCAGGCAATGGGCAGGTCCCCGTCTCTCCGGTGGGAGGGACGCAGTGAAGGCGTCCGTCGGCCGGAAGGCCACGTCAGGGGGCTGTGCCAGAAGGGGGGTGCCGCATGAAGGACAGCAAGGGTGGAACATTGCAATCCTCAAAGATTGAGGATACCATGCCGGCCATGGAGTCCTGGGATCAGGACGGGGGAGAGATGATGGAGCTCACACTGGGGTACTTCCAGGTCGACGGTGCGCAGCTGGACGAGGGCTGCGAGGATGGGCTCTCGCTGTCCCGCCGCTCGGTCCTCACCGAGAAGCTCCTCCCGGCCCGCTGGACGCCGGTGCCGCGCAAGCGGGAGCGGCGGGGGCTCCCCCAGGAGCCCTCCTTCGGGTCCGTGTCCCTGCCGGTCTGACCGGTTCCGGTCACGAACGTGCAACCTCAATCCTTCAGGTTGCAACCCGGGGATTCCCCGTTAATCTCCGGCTCCATGGACACTCCGATTTCAGCCCGGACCGCCATCTTGATGTCGCTGATCGGCGGAAGGGGCTTCGGGCTGGAGATCATCGAGAGGGTCCGGGAGAGGACGAACGGGAAGATCCACCTGAACGAGGGGTCGGTGTACCCGGCGCTCAAGGCGCTGGAGAGGGAGGGGTTGTTGCGCAGCTTCGATGGAGACCCCCTGCCCGAAAGAGGCGGACGTCCGAGGCGGTATTACGAGTTGACGGGAGAAGGGCGGAAGGTGGCGAGGGAGCAGCGTACGGCCCTGCTCAGCCTGCTGCAGACGGTGGAGGCATTCTGAGATGAACGTCATGAACGTCCAGCACCCGCATGATCCCCGGCAGGCGTTCCCCCTGCTGAGCGCCTTTGGGATGGAAGGGGACGTGGAGGACGGGCTCACGGACTCGCACCGGCCCGTCCTGGCCGCGGACCTCTCCCGGAAGGCGCCGGAGCGCCCGCTCGAGCCCCCGGAGACCGGGCAGGAGGACGTCCTCTGGGTGGACCCCGTGTGCCCGGAGCACCCGGTGGTGCGGCGGGTGGAGGGCTTCCTCGGGCTGTGGGGCCGGTGGTCCAGCGCGCGCGTGGCCAACGAGGAGCTGGGAGACGCCCTGGAACTCATCCACAAGTTGGCCGCCGTCGGCGTGCCGGGGTGGATGCTCTACGCGCAGGCGGGAGTGGCCGCCTTCTGGGCGCTCGTCCACACGGTGCAGGACGCGGCCCTCCGGCTCACCCGGCGGCAGCGGGTGGAGCGCTAACCCTTCACCAGGTTCTTCATCACGAACCAGACGTTGGCGGGGCGCTCGGCGAGCCGGCGCATGAAGTACGGGTACCAGTACTTGCCGTAGGGCACGTAGACGCGCACCGGGTGGCCCTCGGCCACCAGCCGCTCCTGCAGGTCCCTCCGGATGCCATAGAGCATCTGGAACTCGAAGGCGCCGCGCTCCAGCCCCTTCTTCCGGGCATACGCCAGCGTCTCCTGAATCATGCGCTCATCGTGCGTGGCGATGCCGTGGTACAGCCCGCTGTCGAGCAGGATGCGCATGACGCGCAGGAAGTTCTCATCCACGTCCTTCTTGTCCTGGAAGGCGATGCCGGGCCCCTCCAGGTAGGCGCCCTTGCACAGGCGGATGCGGATGCGCTCGGCGCACAGGGCGCGGGCATCGGCCTCGGTGCGGTAGAGGTAGCTCTGCAGCACCGCGCCCACGTGCGGCTCGCCGAACTCCCGGTGCAGCGCGCGCACCACGTCCAGCGTGGCCTGCGTCACCTCGCCCTGCTCCATGTCCACGCGGACGAACGAGCCGCGCCGCTTCGCGTCGGCCACCACCTCGCGCGCGTTGCGCAGCGCCAGCTCCGGGTCGAAGAGCAGCCCGCACTGGGTCAGCTTCAGCGACACGTTGCCCCGTACGCCCAGCTGGTCGATGCGCGCCAGCAACCGCTGGTACTCGCGCACCTCGTCGAGCGTCTCGTCCGCGTTGCGCACCGCCTCGTTGAGGTGGTCGAAGGAGACGGTGAGCCCGCGCGCGTTGAGCTCCTTCACGGCGGAGACGGCCTCCTCCAGGGTTTCACCGGCGATGAAGCGGCGGGCGATGCGGCGCAGGGCGGGGACTTCGGTGGCGACATCCTTCAATCCCTCGCGGCGCGAGAGGAACATGAGTGCGGCGCGGGACAGCTGGGTGGCCTGGTCCATGGGTGTCCTATCGGTGTCCTACGAATCGTGTTGGGCGAGGAAGCCGCCGACGAAGGCGTTGAAGGCGCCGGTGTGGCTCATGTACGGCAGGTGGCTGGCCTCGCGGATGACCTCCAGGCGCGAGCCGGGGATGCGCGCGGCCACGTCCCGGGCGTACGAGAGAGGCACGAGCAAATCCCGGGCGCCGTGGAGGATGAGGGTGGGCACGCGCAGGTGCTCGAGTTCATCCAGGTAGTCCGCGGCGAGGATGTCCTCCAGCCGCCGCAGCAACTCCAGGGGCGAGAGGCGGCGTGCCTCGCGGACGATTTCGGCCCGGCCCTCGGGGGGCAGGTGACGGCCGCCCAGCACCCGCGCCACGGTGGGGGCGAAGACGTAGGCGAAGGGTTTGGGCATGCGCACCAGCGTGGACAGGGCCAGGGCCCAGCGCCGCACGCGTTGCACGCTGGCCACCGGTGAGACCAGCACCAGCGCCTTGATGCGCTCGGGGTGGGCCAGCGCATAGGCGATGGAGATGAGGCTGCCGAAGGACGAGCCCACCAGGGCGAAGCGCTCGGGGAGCCGCGCGTCCGGGTGATTCAAGGCGGCGAGGTTCCACTGCAGCGGCGTGTGTGTCAGGGGCGTCTGCAGCGTCGGGGTCCACAGGAGGAGCCGCCGCTCGGCGGCCAGGGGCCGCATGGGCGCGAACGAGCGTCCCGAGGCTCCCAGTCCGGGCAGACACAGCACGGTGCGGGACTCGTCGAGGCTGCCTCCGGGGAAGGAGAAGAGCCGCACCGGGTGACCGCGCACCGGACGCTGCTCGAAGGCCAATTCATAGCCCTGTTGAATCTCCTCCGGCTCGGGGACGAGTCGCGGCGGGGCGGGAAGGATGGCTTCACGCATGGCAGGCTCGGATGAGGAGGTGGTGCACCACCGAGGCGATCCGGTCACGAAAGTGTTTCAACCGGGGCTCGGGTGCATCCGCCGGGGGCGGCTCCAGGGCGGGACCCACGGCGAAAGTCATTTTCACGGGCAGTGGGAGCGGTCCCAGGCCGACCCCCAATGGCACCCGGTATTTCTCACCGGGTGCGAGTGGAACGCACCAACGCTCGTCATCGGGACAGAGGAAGGTGCCGTCCACGCCGAAGCCGGCGAAGGGGACGATGGGGACGCCCGCGCGGGCGGCCAGCCGTACGAAGCCCACCGTTCCCTCCCACCGCAGCGTGTAATGGTGGCGGGGCTTCTTGAATGTCTCCCACGCGCCGCCTGGATAACAGACGACGAGGTGTCCCTGTCTCAATGAGGCAAGGGCATTGTCCCGGGTGCCCTCAACGCCTCCCAACCAGGGCAGGACGGTTCTCACCAGGGGGATTTTGAAGAAGCCTCGCTCGGCCAGTCCCAAGGGGTAGCGGCCTGTAGCGCGATGTATCAAATGAAAGAAGGCAGGCGTTTCGTAACCCCAGAGGCCGTGATTGCCCACGAGCAGGACGGGGCCGCGGGCGGGCAGGTGCTCGGCGCCCAGCAGGCGGGCGCGGTGGTAGAGGGCGGAGAGCGCCGCGCCAGTCTCGGCGAAGCGGAAGACAGCCCGGCGCACGGAGTTCAGGGTTGCATCCACGGGGTGGGAAGATGGAGATGCTCCGCCCGGATGACAGAGGGCCTCCGCCCGCCTGCCTGCCCGCCATTCATTGTTCGGACGCTGGAAAAACCAGGCAACCGCCACGGGGGTTCAACACCTGTCAGGAAGGCGGGAGGGCCCGGGGAGCGGGCGTCCTCCGGGCCCGGTGGTTGTCCGCCTCCGGTGGGGTGGCGATGGTTGTGGGGCCATGGGGCCTTTCGAGATGTTGTCAGGGAAGCAGAGGGAACTGCTGGCGTGCTTCGAGGCGCTGGCACCGGGTGAGGATGGGCTTCCACCGCCAGGGCGGGTGGAGGAGATGCTCGAGGAGCTCTGGCTGCATGTGCGGCTCACGGAGCGTCACCTGCAACCCCTGGTGGTGAGGGTGGAAGGACAGGCGAGGGCCCTCCAGGAGGCCGAGGTCCTCCTGGCGATGCATGAGCTGATGGCCGAGCTGGAGTGGTTTCCCCGGGGCAGCCTCGAGTGGCAGGTGCGGTTGATGGCCCTGGAGGACGCGGCACTGGCCCATGTCCGCTCGCTGGAGCTCCAACTCTTTCCCCGTTTCGCCGAGGCGCTCGATGCACGGGAACAGTCGGACCTCGTCCGGGGTGTAGCGGCCACACGCGAGGAATTGTGGATGGAAATGCGGCGCTCCCAGTCCGTGTTCCGGGCGTTGGATCAGACCGATTCCTGTCTGATTTGACGCTGAACGTATTTTCAGTGTGGGAGGGGTTGCTGACTACAATCTTCACGTCAGACGCAATCTTTATTTATTTTTGAGTGACAACTCGTGTATTGGTGGCGTTATGTCTGGGCGGCTGTTGAATAGAACAGGCCCTTGAACACAACCCCCTGATGGGCCGGCTCGTCCGCCGAGACGGCCATCGAGAGAGGATACACGAGCATGTCGGTCGATAAGGCTTTCCGGGAGATGGTGCGTAACGAGATCGAGGCGCAGCTCAAGCCGCTGCGCGACCTGGTGTCGCGTCTGGAGGCGGGCACGGCGGATCTCGACCGTCTCCGCACGGTGGCGGAGCAGCTGGCTCCCCTGGCGGGCGCGGTGGGCCCCCTGTTTGGCGTGAGCGGTGGCAGCCGCGGTGGTGGTGCGGCTCCGGCCCGCCGCGGTCCGGGCCGTCCGGCTCGCGCCGCTCCGGCTCCCGTCGCGGCGTCCGGTGGCAAGAAGCGCGGCCGCAAGCCGTCCTCCGAGGGTGGCGCCCGCGAGTGCGCCATCAAGGGCTGCGGCAAGCCCAGCCGCACCAAGGGTTACTGCGCCGCGCACTACCAGAAGCTGCGCATGCTGGAGAAGACCAACCGCCGCCCGAACAACTGGGTGGACTACGCCGAGCCCAACAGCGTCGAGGACATCAAGCTGCCGCGTGGCCGCGCCGCCGCCAAGGCGCTCGCCGAGGCCAAGAACGCGGGCTGAGCCGCACTCCCGCAGGGCTGGAGTCGAATCGGACCCTCTCCTTTCTCCCTGGAGGGGGTCCGGTTCTTGCGGGCCCGTGGCGGGCCCGCCATTGTTGGGCATCATGAACAAGCGCGAGCTGGAACCCGGAATCTTCACCGACCTGGCCGGAC
Source organism: Archangium sp. Cb G35 (assembly GCF_001896145.1). Taxonomy (NCBI): domain Bacteria; kingdom Pseudomonadati; phylum Myxococcota; class Myxococcia; order Myxococcales; family Archangiaceae; genus Archangium; species Archangium sp. Cb G35. The sequence goes on along the minus strand of NZ_MPOI01000013.1, from coordinate 140,445 downwards.
GGACCACGTACGGCGATTACCTGCAGCTGGACCGTCTGTTGTCCGCGCAGGTGCCCCGCTCGCAGCCGCCCCATCATGATGAGTTGCTCTTCATCATCCAGCATCAGACGAGCGAGCTGTGGATGAAGCTGCTCGTCCACGAGCTGATGGCGGTCATCCGTTACATCCAGGCGGACCACCTGGAGCCTTCGTTCAAAATCTTTTCCCGGGTGGGCCACATCCAGCGGATGCTCTTCGAGCAGTGGAGCGTGCTGGAGACGCTCACGCCCAATGAGTACCTCGAGTTCCGCGGCGCGCTGGGGCAGGCCTCGGGCTTCCAGAGCCACCAGTACCGCGCGCTGGAGTTCCTGCTCGGCCACAAGGACGAGAACGCGCTGGGGCCCTTCCGGCACATGCCGGGCGTGCACGCGCAGCTCGAGCTCATCCTGCAATCGCCCAGTGTGTATGACGAGTTCCTGCGTCACCTGGCGCGCCAGGGCCACGCCGTGCCGGCGGACCGGGTGGAGCGCGACTGGCGTGAGCCGTATGAGAAGAGCGCGGCGGTGATGGAGGTGTTCCGCCACATCTACGAGGCGCCCGAGAAGCACTGGGATGCGTACGAGATGTGCGAGAAGCTGGTGGACGTGGAGGAGCGTTTCCAGCTCTGGCGTTACCGGCACATGATGACGGTGATGCGAGTCATCGGTTTCAAGCAGGGCACCGGCGGCTCCTCGGGCGTGGGCTTCCTGCGCAAGGCGTTGGACCTGCGCTTCTTCCCCGAGCTCTGGGACGTGCGCACCGAGCTCGCTCCCCCGGCGGGCAGGTAGGGCGTCCCGCGCGGCTGCCCCGGGCGGCTCCCATTCCTAGCTTGAGCAGGAAAAGGAGGAGCCACCATGGGCGAGCATGACAGGCCGAAGCGCGAACCCGCGCTTCCCGAGGACGACGAGGGCCATTCCAAGCGTCAGGCCGGAGACCGGCCCATCCCCACTCCGGGCCACATCGGCAATCTTCCCGATGATGCGCCCGGCCCGGGCAAGCCGATCGTCTTTCCGCCACGTACGCCAGAAGACTGAGCCGTCCACCGCGGGAGGAGGGTGCATTGGGTCCCCTCCTCCCCCGTGCTAGAGCGGCTCGCATGCTCGCACCGATCCTCGCCATCGTCCTCGCGGCCAATCCCAGTCCCGCCGACGCCTGGGCCCGTAAGGCCTGTCCTCTTCCAAAGCAGACGCCTGACTCCAACGTCGAGATGAAGTTCATGGAGCAGCAGCGCGCCGAGTGCCTCAAGAAGGCCATGAACAAGGCGCTCGACAAGGTCATCGTCCCCCTCAAGAAGTCCAAGCCTCCCGCCTTCAAGGAATGGATGTCCTTGCAGGCCGACTACAACCGCTGGATGGCCGATGCCTGCGCCGCCGTCGAGGAGGCCAACTGGGTGGACCTCGCCTCCGGTGAGCGCTCCATGGGCACCGGCTATGGCTTCACCGAGAGCCAGTGTCTCCAGCGCCAGTTCGCCTGGCGCGGCTTCTACGCGGACGCTTGGGCTCGCAAGGATTGGAATGCCATTCAACAGGCCCTCCAGGGCTTCTCCGAGTCCGCCCGCAAGGCGCGTGACACCCTCCAGTCCTACCGCTCCAAGGCCCAGGCCGCCGCCGCCCGCGCCCCCGCCCACGTCGAGGAGTCCGACCTCCCCATGCGCCAGCTCGCCCAGGATGACTGGAAGCCCTACCTGGAGCGCCTCGAGCGCGCCGCCTCCGCTCCCGAGGCCATCTCCCGCCGCCAGTGCGCCCTCCACCCCAGCCCCGCTCCCGACTGCGCCCAGCGCCTCACCGGCAGCCTCGTCTCCCAGCTCGACTTCACCGACGCTCTCAACAACCAAGAAACAGGGAATTAAGGAGAGAAACCGGGAATTGAGAAAAAAATGAATTAGCTGTACGACGGCGGGAGGATGTCAGACCCATCGGCAACATGGCATTCCTCATGACCGCCATGTTGAGCACCGCCTTCCTCTCCGACGTCGAGCCCCTTCCCCTGCGCCGCAAGGGGCTCTCGTTGGCCACGCGCCCCGTCAGCGCCCGCTCGGCCACGCTGCATGCCTATGCCGCCTCCCAGCTCGGCGCCGAGCTCATCGCCACCTACGGCGCCGGCCGGAGCACCGCTGGCGGCTGGCTGCTGCTCTCCGGATTGGAAATCCACCTCGGTCAGAGCCTCCTCTCCCCGGACCTCATCGGCTGGCGGCGCGAGCGCCTGCCGCGCATGGCTCGCGGCACCGCGGGCATCGCGCTCGTTCCGGACTGGGTCTGCGAGGTGCTCTCCCACCCCGACGAGCGCGCCCACCTGCTGCCCCTCTACGCCCGCGAGGGCATCCGCCACGTGTGGCTGGTGGACCCCGAGGTGCGCACCCTGGAGGTGCTCCAGCTCGACGGCTCCCGCTATGCGCTCACTGCCCTGCACTCGGGGCTCGCCACCGTCCGTGCCGAACCTTTCCACGCCCTGGAGCTGCCGTTGCGCCTCCTCTGGGCGGAATGAGCGGTTAAGGTACGGCCCTTATGGCCGCCGCTCCCCTCGTCTTCGAGAAGGCCCACGTCCTCTGCTACCGCACCTTTGATATCGCGGAGGAGATCAACCTCGAGCAGGCCCGCCGGGTCATCTCCTCGGATGCCCGCCGCCTGAAGCTCGGCCGGGAGAACAGCCAGTATCTCCAGCTGCCCAATCCGCCCCTGGCCTTCGAGCTGGGCCGGCGCGCGCTCGCCCTGCGCGACGGGCCCGTCACCGTGGACGTCACGGCGCGCCTCTTCGACCATGGCGCCGCCTCCATCATCCTGCGCGTTCCCGTCTCTCCGGACACCACGCTCGAGCCCCTCATCTCGCTCGCCGATGAGCTCTATGACAGCGTGGCCCTCGAGGAGCTCGCCGTGGAGCTCATCGAGTCCGTGCGCAAGATGATTGCCCCCGCCGTGCAGGGGCCGCACCTGTGGGACCAGAACGAGAGCTACACCGTCCTCTTCGTCGAGCGGATTCAAGGCAACCCCACCGCCGAGGAGCTCATGGCACGCGCGGACCTCGCCCGGGTGCTGCTCGGCGAGGTGAACGACAAGCCGCTGTCCCCCCGCGAGCGCGAGGCCGTCACCCAGTCGCGCTTCAGCTACACCGTGGACGACCTGGCCGTCATCGACTGGAACAGCGCCTTCGTCTACGAGCCCTCCGGCTCCAGCGACATTCCGGACCTGCTGGAGGTGGCCAACGCCCAGTTGCTCGAGTTCCGCTACTACGACTTCCTGCTCGACGCGCACATCGGCCGCATCCACGACGAGGTGCAGGCCAAACGCCATGGCTTCCTCGGCCTGCTCCGCAGCCCCTACCGCGCCCTGGCCCGCGAGACGCTCTCCACCCTGGTGGACCTCAACGAGTTCATCGAGCGCGTGGAGAACAGCCTCAAAATCATCGGCGATTTCTACCTGGCCAAGGTGTACGAGGCCTCCGTCAAGCGCATGCGCATTCCGGCGTGGCAGGCCTCGGTGACGCGCAAGCAGCAACTGCTGGCCCAGACGTATGGCCTGCTCAAGGGCGAGGTGGACACCGACCGCAGCCTCACCCTGGAGCTCACCATCGTCCTGCTCATCGTCCTGGAGATCCTCTTCGCCTTCCTCCGGGTCTTCGAGTGACGGCGCGTCCCGTGTGCCGTCGGACATCCGGGTAAAACAGGAAGTTCTGACTATCCTGAATCGAACGCTCGGGCCGGGGGGTGGTGGGCAGCGGTCTGGTACCCGTGGAAAACTTCCACCTCACGCTCGGTGCAGGTGTCGCCCGGGCCTGGGGGGTGGGGCATGCAGGTGCCCGGAAGCAATTTCGTCGCGGCGGTGGAGCGCATGTCGCGCGCGCTGGAGCAACTCGCCTCGGCGCCGTCGGCCATGGCCGTGCTGCAGGAGGTGGTGCGCTGCGCCGCGTCCTCGGTGGGGCTGGAGCGCGCCGCCGTCGCCTGGCTGGATGTGGACGGACGGCTGCTGGCGCAGGCCACCGCCGGGTTATGCCCCGAGGCGCTGGCCGCGTGTGGACGCCGCCTGCTGGACGCCCCGCCTCCGGAGCCCGTGCCCTGGTTGTTCCACCAGACGGAGCGGGGGCTGGCGCCGGGGCTCTCCGGGGTGATGGATGGGCTGGGGGCGGCGTCGCTGCTGGCCCTGCCGGTGCGGACCGCGGGCGGTGGCACCGTGGGCGTGCTGCTGGGGCCCTCGCCGGAGCCGCGGGGCTTCTCGCCGGAGGAGCTGCGGCGCTTCACCCTCTACGCGCAGCTGGCCGGGCTGGCCATCGAGCGCGGCCGGTGGGTGGAGTCCGCGCGCACCTCGGCGTTGCAGGCCCGCGCCGAGGCCGAGCAGGCCGAGCTGCTGCGCCTCATCAGCTTCCAGGCGGTGACGGAGGCCTTCGGCCGCGCCCTCACCCGTGAGGACGTGGGCCGGGCGGTGCTGGAGCTGGGCGTGCCCGCCGTGGGCGCGCTGGGCGGCACGGTGCACCAGGCCTCGGCGGATGGGAGCGCGGTGGAGCTGGTGGCGGCGGTGGGCGCGGACGAGAAGGCGCTCGCCCCGGTGCGCTCCATGCCGAGGGAGATGCTGGAGATGCCCGGCTTCGACGCCGCGGCGCGGGGCATGCCGGTGTGGCTGGAGTCCCTGGAGGACGCGCGGGCCCGTTACCCCGCCTTCGTGGCGTACATGTCGCGCCAGCCCTGCCAGGCCTTCGCCTTCCTGCCCCTGCGCGTGGAGCAGCGCGGCCTGGGGCTGCTGACCTTCGGCTTCGCCCAGGCGCGGCACTTCACCGAGCTGGAGCGCACCCTGATGATGGGGCTGGCCCGCCAGTGCGCCCAGGCCATGGAGCGCGCCCGCCTCTACGAGAACGAGCGCACGGCCCGTCTCCAGGCCGAGGCCGCCGGGCAGCGGCTGCAACTGCTCGCCGACGCGGGCGTGCTGCTGTCCGGCTCCCTGGAGTGGGAGTCCACGGTGGCCAGCGTGGCACGGCTCGCCGTGGGCGGCTTCTCGGACTGGTGCGCGGTGGACTTCCTCGACGACCACGGCGCCCTGCGGCGGCTCACCGTGCAGCACGTGCGCCCCGAGCGCTCGCTGATGCATGACAAGATTGAAAGCTACTCCCCGGAGCGCGTCCGGCCCTCGGCCATCACCGAGGTGGTGCGCACCGGGCGCTCGCAACTCGTCACCGGGCTGGTGCCCCCCTTCACGCGCGAGGTGGAGGCTCGTCCTGGAGAGCGGGCCGTGGGCGGCTCGTTCCTCATCGTGCCGCTGGTGGCTCGCCAGCGCACCCTGGGCGCCATGTCCTTCGTGCGCGGGCCCGAGAGCCCTCCCTTCGCCGACGCGGATCGCTCGCTGGCCGAGGACCTGGCCGCTCGCACGGGCATGGCCATCGACAACGCCCGCCTGCTGCGCAAGGCCCGCTCCGCCGAGGCCGAGTCCCGCCGCAACGCCGCGCGCCTGCGCAGCCTCGTGGATGTGGACAAGTTGTTGGCCGAGGCCGGCCTGGACCTGCCCGCGGTGTTGGATGTGATTGCCCGCAAGGTGTCCGAGGTGATGGGGGATGGTTGTGTGCTTCAGCTCATGGCCGAGGACGGGGCCTTCCTGGAACCCGTCACCATCCACCACCCGGAGCCGGAGGCTCGCTGGCTGCTGGCCGGCACGGTGCACGCGCGGCGGCAGAAGCTGGGCGAGGGCCTCCACGGTGGCGCCGTCTCCAACGGGCACGCGGTGCTGCTGCCGGACATCGACGTGGAGGAGGCGCGGGCCTCGGGCGGACTGCCCGAGTACCTGCCCTACCTGGACCGCTACGGCCCGCAGAGCCTGCTGGTGGTGCCGCTGACGGTGAAGGGGCGCGTGTTCGGCAGCCTGGGCGTGGTGCGCGACGTGGCCGGCGGCCGGCCCTTCGGCGAGGAGGACCAGATGTTGCTGCAGAGCCTCGGCGAGCGCGCCGCCCTGGCCATCGAGGACGCGCGGCTGTACGGCGCCGCCACCGAGGCCGTGCGCCTGCGCGATGACTTCCTCTCCGTGGCGGGGCACGAGCTGAAGACGCCGCTGAGCGCGCTGCGGCTGCAGATTCAAATGCTGGCGCGCACGGCTCGCGAGGTGGCCACCACTCCGGGATTGGCCCAGCGCGTGGAGAAGGCCGAGCGCACCAGCGAGCGGCTGGGCGCTTTGATAGACGAGCTGCTGGACGCGGGACGCATCACCGCCGGGCGCCTGAAGCTGGAGCGCGAGGAGGTGGACCTGGCGGCGCTGACACGCGACACCGCGGGCCGCATGTCCGAGGCCCTCGCCCGCACCGGCAGCGAGGTGAAGTTGGTGGCCGATGTCCCCGTGCCAGGCCGCTGGGATCGGGTGCGGCTGGAGCAGGTGGTGGGCAATCTGCTGTCCAACGCCGCCAAGTACGGGCGCGGTCAGCCCGTGGAGGTGCGCGTCGAGTCCGGGTTGGATGGCCGGGCCCGGCTCGTGGTGAAGGACCACGGGATTGGGATTGCCCCCGAGGACCAGGCCCGCATCTTCGAGCGATTCGAGCGCGCCGTGAATGGTCAGCAGTTCAATGGGCTCGGGCTGGGGTTGTGGATCTGCCGGGAGATCGTCGAGTCACACGGGGGGCATATCCTGGTGTGCAGCACTCCCGGCGAGGGGTCCACCTTCACCGTGGAGTTGCCTCGGGAGTAGGACGGATTCGTGGGTGGGTCTCCAGGGGAGAACCCGGGGGACTGATACCCTCACCCCAGCCCTCTCCCGGAGGGCGAGGGGGCATACACGGGTACAAACCCCTGAAATCAGGTAGGTTTCTGGCTGCCTGGCGCCCCGCCGGGGGAGTTTGGACGCGATGTGTCTCGACCCCGAAGGCTGCGGTACGCTGGACCCCTGAATCACCCTTTTCGATGGTGGATGACCGTTTGACCCGTGCCGATGGCAGCAACCGCTCCGCGGTTCGCGCTGACAGCCCTCTCTTCGGCGAGCTCCTGCTCAAGCTCGGCATCGTCACGCCCAATCAAATCGAAGAGGCCCTCGCCCTCCAGTCCCTCAATGGTCAGCGGCTCGGCGAGGCCCTCATCTCCCTGGGCTACGTCACCCGCGAGCAGATTCAAGATGCCCTGGGCGAGGCGCTCGGCCTCCACAACGCCCCCCAGGGTTTCACCCCCGTCCAGCCCCCCCTCGGCGAGCTGCTCGTGGGCCTCAAGTACCTCACCGTCGCCCAGCTCGACGAGGCGCTCGCCCTCCAGCGCCGCACCGGCCGCAAGCTGGGCGAAATCGTCGTCGAGAACGGGTACTGCACCTACAAGCAGCTCTACGAGGGGCTCGGCCTCCAGAACCGCGTCACCGGCCGCCAGGAGCCTCCCGCCCGCACCACCCAGCCCCAGGAGGGCGGCCATCACCGCGTCATGGTCGTCGACGACAGCCCCCTGGCCACGGCCTTCGTCCAGGATGGGCTCGTGTCGCTCGGCTACGAGGTCATCTGCTTCCAGGACCCGTACGAGGCCCTCGAGCAGGTGGGCAAGGTGCAGCCCGCCATCGTCCTGAGCGACCTGGACATGCCCGGCATCGACGGCATGGAGCTGTGCCGCCGCATCAAGGAAGGCCCCAGCCGGGCCATGCCCGTCATCATCCTCACCGCCAACGACAACGACGCCGAGCGCGTGAAGGGCCTGCGCGCGGGTGCGGATGACTACGTCAACAAGTCCGCCTCCATGGACGAGCTCGCCGCGCGCATCGAAAGCGTCATGCGCCGCACCGGCGAGACCGAGCGGATGCGCAAGCTCTTCGCCCGCTACACCTCCGACGCCGTCGTCGAGGAGATCCTCAAGAGCCCCGACTCGGTGGTGCTCACCGGCGAGAAGCGCGAGGTCACCATCCTCTTCGCCGACATCCGCAACTTCACCGGGCTCGCGGACAGTCTGCCTCCCGAGCAGACCGTCGGTGTCTTGAATCAGGTGCTGGGCGGGCTGTCCGACGCGGTGCTCACCTGCGGCGGGACGTTGGACAAGTTCCTGGGCGATGGGCTCATGGCCGTCTTCGGCGCGCCGGTGTTCCGCGAGGACGATGCGCTGCGCGCCCTCCAGTCCGCGAAGATGATGATGGCCTTCATGGTCGAGCTGCGCCAGCGCGCCGAGGCCGAGTGGGCCACCACCCGCCAGGGCCGTCCCCTCACGTTGGAGCTGGGCATCGGCATCAACTCGGGCATGGCCGTGGCCGGCAACATCGGCGGCGCCATGCGCACCGAATACACCTGCATCGGCGACTCGGTGAACGTGGCCGCGCGGCTGTGCGCCCTGGCCGGGCCGGGGGAAATCCTCGTCGGCGAGCGCACCGTGGAACTGCTGGCCGGCCACGAGTCGAACTTCGACGAGCTGCCCCCCGTGCGCCTCAAGGGCAAGCCCCACCCGGTGCCACTCTTCCGCGCCCTCTGGTAGGTGCACCCGCGTGCCGGTGGGAGCCCGCGAGGCCTTCGCGTATTTCTGGGTTGGCGCGTTGACAGACAGTGCGTCCTTCATTCACCCTAGAAGGCCCACTACTCGGTCGGAAGGGACTGTCATGACGAAGGTCGAGAAGAAGTTCCCCCGCAGCAAGGTCATCGAGCGTCAGAACGAGAAGGCCCGTGAGGTCCTCGAGCTGGACGAGGGCTCCCTCGAGAGCGTGCGCGGCGGCAGCGCCAAGTACGGCCTCCCGCCTCCGGTGCTGGAGCTGGATCCCGTCATCGTCCGGCAGCCGTAGTCTCTCCTCACCGTTCGCGCCCCCCCGCCCATGCCACCTCCGGTCGTCCAGCCCCGCACGGCCTATGCCGTGTGGGAGCTCACCCTGAAGTGCAACCTCGCCTGTGGACACTGCGGCTCCCGGGCGGGGGACAAGCGCAACGATGAGCTCTCCCCCCAGGAGGCGCTCGACCTGGTCCGCCAGCTGGCCGACGTGGGCATCCAGGAAGTCACCATCGAAGGGGGAGAAGCCTTCCTGCGTCCGGACTGGCTGGAGATCGCCAGGGCCATCACGGACGCCGGTATGCGCTGCACGATGACGACGGGCGGTTATGGCCTGTCGCGCGAGACGGCGCGCAAGATGAAGGACGCGGGCATCGCCCATGTCTCCGTGTCGGTGGACGGCCTGGAGGCCACGCACGACCGCATCCGCGGCAAGCCCCGCTCCTTCTTCTTCTGCTTCCAGACGCTGGGCCACTTCCGCGAGGTGGGCCTGCCCTTCAGCGCCAACACGCAGATCAACCGCCTGTCCGCCCCCGAGCTGCCCGCCCTCTACGAGCGTCTGAGGGACGCCGGCATCCGCGCGTGGCAGGTGCAGCTCACCACGCCCATGGGCAACGGCGCGGACAACGCGTGGATGCTGCTGCAGCCAGCGGAGCTGCCGGACTTCTACCGGATGCTCGCGCGCATCGCGCGGCGGTCCCAAGAGGAGTCGCGCGTGGCGTTGGTGCCCGCCAACGACATTGGTTACTACGGCCCGTACGACGACCTGCTCTTCGCGAGCGCGGGCAAGGTGTGGGCGGGCTGCAAGGCCGGCCTGTCCGTGCTGGGCATTCATGCCGATGGCGGCATCAAGGGCTGCCCCACGCTGCCGTCCGAGTACGTGGGCGGCAACATCCGCAAGCAGCCGCTGGCCGATATCCTCGAGACGCGCGAGCTGACCTTCAACGTGGACGCGGGCACGGAGGCGGGCACGGCCCACATGTGGGGGTACTGCGGGAGCTGCAAGTACGCCGCCGCGTGCCGGGGCGGGTGCAGCCAGCAGGCGCACGTGCTCTTCGACAAGCGCGGCAACAATCCGTTCTGTCATTACCGCACGCTGGAACTGGCCGGGCGCGGCCTGCGCGAGCGCGTCGTTCCGGGCAAGCCGGGACCGGGCCGGCCCTTCGACCACGGTGTCTTCGACCTGCTGGTGGAGCCGGTGGACGCGCCCTGGCCCGCGGATGATACGCACCGCTTCACCTACGAGCGCGTGCAGTGGCCCGCCGGTTGGGAGGCCTTCCCCGTGCCCGAGCCCAAGGCGCAGAGCGCGGCCCAGGCCGTGGGGGCGTAGCGCCTCGGACGCCTGCCCGGGTGCTTCGCTCGCGCGTGCTCTGTGGTAAGCCCCCACCGTGACGACGCCGCGCCGCCGCATTCATCCGATGGTCATCTTCCTGCCGATCGCCTTCGTGGCCCTCGGCCTCTCCGTGTGGCTCGGCCTGCGCGGCAAGCATGATCCGGGCGCTGCCCAGGTTCACGCCGACTTCGCTCGCATCCTCGCGGCGCTCGAGGCCTACCGCGCCGACCACGGCTCCATCCCCGACGAGGGGGACTTGTCCTTCCTCGTGCCCAAGTACCTCCCCGCCGAGCCCTCGGACCCCTGGGGCCACCCGTACGCCTTCGCCAGCGATGGGCAGCGGCCCTTCCTCCAGTCCTATGGGCAGGATGGGTTGCGCGGCGGCAATGGTCCCAATCAGGACCACACGAACCACGACGGCCATGCCGCCGTGGGGACCCGGTAGGTTCCCGAAGGCCTGACCCTCACCCCAGCCCTCTCCCAGAGGGAGAGGGGGTTTGCACGGATTCAGCCCTTGTTCCCCGGCACCCTCACCCCGTCACTCTCCCGGCGGGAGAGGGGAGGGGCGTCCTGGTGGGGACTCTCGTGGCCGGGGGCCTCCTGGCCTTTCGTGCAATGCCCATCCTCCCGTCGAGGGTTTTCCTCGAAGAGGGCATTCCCCTCCTCGCGCCCTCGGTGGGAGGTTGTCATGGCCGTCGTGTGCGCAATCAACCTGACCGAAGCCTCGAGCCGCTCCGCCCGGGCCGCCGCCGCCATCGCCGCCCGTCTCGGTGAGCCCCTCTGGTTGCTCGGCTTCCCCCACACCGAGCACTCCTCACGCCCAGGCTCCCGCGCCCGCGACGAGGCCCGCACCCGGCTCTCCGCCGAGGTCTCCCGCCTGCGCACCCCCGGCCTCTCCGTCGAAGCCTGGTTGCTGGATGGCCCTCCCGGCACCGTGCTCGTCCAGGACGAGCGCGTCCGCCGCGCCAGCCTCCTCATCGTCTCCGCCGAGGGCTGGGGCCACCTCCCCGCCTGGCACCGCACCCCCGTCTACGAGCGGGTGGCCCAGCAGGCCCACGTCCCCGTGCTCGTGGTGCGCCGCCGGGGCGACGCCCTCATCGATTGGGCCCTCGGCCGGCGCCGCCTCCAGGTGCTCGTCGGCGTGGATGACTCGCGCGCCTCGGCCGCCGCCATCGCCTGGCTGCACGAGCTGCGCCGCGTGGGCGCCTGTGACGTCCTCGCCGCCTCCGTGTGCTCTCCCGTGGAGGAGCGCGAGCGTCTGGGCATCCACACCCCCGTGCACCTCGAGGTGTTGGACCCCGTGGTGCGCCGCATCGAGGTGTTGGACCCGCAGGTGGAGCGCGTGTTGTTGCGCGAGTTGAGCGAACGCGTGGGCGAATTGCCCGGAGAGGGCCGTCTGGAGTTGCTCCTGGAGCCCGGCTTCGGCCGCCCCGCGGACCACCTGCTGCACGTGGCGCATGAGCACGCCGTGGACCTCGTCCTCGTGGGCAACCACCAGCGCGGCGGCCTCGCCCGGCTGTGGCACGGCTCCGTGTCCGCCGGCGTGCTGCGCCATGCCGAGCAGTCCGTGGCGTGCGTGCCCTCCACCCAGCCTACGGCCCGCAAGAGCATCCCGCCTCGCAGCGTCCTGGTTCCCGTCGACTTCTCCGAGGCCAGCTCCCGCGCCATCTCCCAGGCCCGCTCGCTCGTGCGCCCCGGCGGCCGCGTCCACCTGCTCCACGTGCACCGCCGCCGCCCCGCCGACCGCTCCTGGGTGATGGACCAGTACGGCGTGGTGCCCGAGCCCCCTCGCGAGCAGTCCGCCGTCCTCGCCCGCCTCCAGGCCCTCGTGCCCCACGAGGACGGCGCCTCCGAGGTACAGTGGACCCTGGAGGGCGTCACCGGCGACGACGTGGCCCGCGCCATCTGCCAGGCCACCGAACGCGAGGGCGTGGACCTGGTGTGCCTGGGTACGTCTGACGCGCCGGGTCATTCCCACTACCTCGATGAGGCCGTGGCCCGCACCCTCGTGGAGCGCTGCCGCCGCCCCGTCGTGGTCCTCCACGCCTGACCCTCCCCGAGAGGTTTTCCTCCCTCCCCCGTTGTTTTTGCAACTCCGTGGAAAGACTGGGGGATTTCCGCTTCCGGGGCCGGTTTCCAGGCCCCGGAGCCGTTGCGGGGTTCGACGGGAAACCTGATTTGCGTTAGGCTTTCTCAAAAGCAGTCAACGACGGGGGAGGTCTGCCTTTGACACCGCGAGGGTACCGCGAAGAGGAGCTCGTAGCGAACCGCGCTTCGGTGCTCCTGAGCGGCGGCACGGAAGATGAGCGGCGCACGTGGGCGGCGACGGCGGCGAGGAACTTTTCCAAGGAGGGGCCCCTGGTGGAGGTCCGCCAGACCGAGCAGGTCGGCGAGGCCCTCAAACAGCCCCGGGGGGTGGTCTTCATCCCCGATGTGGCCCGGCTGAGCATCCCCGCCCAGGGCCTCATCGTCCGCTGCCTCCAGACCCAGGAGGAGCGTCCCAAAATCGTCGTCGGCCTCTCCGGCGGCGTCGAGCAGGCCCGCACCAAGGGCACCCTGCGCGAGGACCTCCTCTACCGGCTTCACCTCGCCCAGGTGGACCTCACCACCGAGGGCATGCGCGAGCTCATCGCCCAGCGCCGCGCCCAGCTCGCCGCCGACGAGGCCGCCCGCAAGGCCGAGGCCGAGCGCCTCGCCGCCGAGAAGGCCGCTCAGCTCAAGGCCTCGGGCATCTCCATGAAGAGCTCTCGCATGCGCAGCAAGGTCGCTCCGCGCGCGACTTCGCCCAAGGTGACTCGCAGGTAGCTCGGCGGGCCCGCACGGGTGGAACCCGGGGTCCGGGCACCCTCACCCCGGGGGGCTTGCCCCCCCTTTGAACGACGGGGGGACCCTCTCCCGAGGGGAGAGGGGAGGTGTCTCCGTGTGGGTGAGGGGCTCCGTGTTGCTCGACGGGCTCCGTAAGCTGGGGCTCCGTCACTTGGGCTCCGGGCCGGCTCTCCGGGGTCGGCTCAGTGTTTGTGCTTCTGGCCCCGCTTCGCCTTGAAGCCTTGTTCCGGCGCCGTCACCCGCTTGGGTGCCGTGGCCGAGGCCATCGTCTTGCGGCCCTGCGTCCGCGCCGTCTTGCGCGTCGTCCGCCGCTTCGCCGGGTTGGGCAACTGCTCCTCCACGTCCGCCGAGACGATCAGCGGCTTGGGCGCCGGCTGCGCCTTCTTGATGCGCTCCTTCGCCGCCCGCGCCTCTTCCAGCACCCGCTCCGCCGTGGCCCGGACCTCCGGTGAGGGCTGCTTCTTCTCCGGACGGGTCCTCTCCGGTGGCGGCCGGTACAGCGCCGGCTCCCGCTGCTGGTGCTCCATCACCGAGTTCCCACTCCCCGGCCGCCGCGGCTCCTCCCGCTCCTCCCGCGGCAGCCACTCCCTCAGCCGGTCCAGGGTCCTCAAGGCCGTGGCCGTCCCCTCCACCACCCACCACACTCCCTTGGTGCCCAGCCGCAACGCCTCGTCCTTCACTCGTCCCACCAGGCGGATCCCCATCGTCGCCATGTGTGTCCCTTCCCTGTCCGATGTCTTTCCGGCCAAGGTATGCACGCGGGGAATACCTGGAAGCACCGCGTCATGATTCCGGCCGCCCGCGGGGCTGTCAGTCCCTCCAGCGCCCGCTCGTCCGCTCGGCCCCTCTCCCAGGAGCACTCAATGACCCAGAACCCCACCGATGACCGCCTGGTGCTGACCCAGGGCAACATCACCCGGGTGGACGCGGATGCCATCGTCAACGCGGCCAATACCTCCCTGCTCGGGGGTGGAGGCGTGGATGGCGCCATCCACCGCGCCGCCGGGCCCGGCCTGCTCGACGAGTGCCGCACCCTTCGTGGCTGCCCCACCGGCGAGGCCCGCATCACCGGCGGCTACAACCTCCCCGCCCGCCACGTCATCCACACCGTGGGCCCCGTCTGGCAGGGCGGCCACAAGGGCGAGCGCGAGACACTCGCGCGCTGCTACCGCTCCGTCTTCGAGCTCGTCGAGCGCCAGGGCCTGCGCTCCGTGGCCTTCCCCTCCATCTCCACCGGCGCCTTCCGCTTCCCCATCTCCGAGGCCGCTCCCATCGCCCTGCGCGAGATGCGCGCCGCCCTCGCGCGTCTGCCCCAGCTCGAGCGGGTGACGGTGGTCCTCTTCAGCCCCGAGGACCTCGACGTGTACCGCCAGGCGCTCGCCGCGCTGGGAGCCACCTCCTCCTGAAGGCTACTCGCCGCTCTTCACCAGCCGGTCGGCGTCGAGCACCAGCCGCGCCACGTCGTCATCGTGCTCGCTGTTGTAGTAGCCGCGGATCTCCCCGGTCCGGTCCACCAGCACGAAGTGCGAGCCGTGGAAGATGCTGGCGATGTCGCTCTCGTCCGCGCCCTCCTCGCGGCCCATGGCGATCTTGAAGCCGCCGACGACGGTGTCCTTGAGCTGCTGGTAGTCACCGGTGAGGAAGCTCCAGCGCGAGGGGTCCGCGCCGTGCTTCCGGGCATAGTCGGTGAGGCGCTCGGGGGTGTCGTACTTCGGGTCCACCGAGAAGGAGACGAGCGCGAGCTCCCTGCCCAGCGCCGCCGTCTGCTTCTGCACGCCCGCCATCTTCCGGGTGAAGACGGGGCAGATGGTGGGGCAGCGGGTGAAGATGAAGTTGGCCACCCAGGGCCGGCCCTCGAGCTGCTTCAGGCCGAAGGACTCACCGTCCTGGCGCGTGAAGGTGAAGGCCGGGAGCCTGCCGAGCCGCGGCAACGGCTCCTTCCGGGGGAGCACCAGCCCCATCGCGAGCAGCACCAGACACAGGGAGACGCCCAGCCCCGCCCACAGGAAGGGACGGGTGGAGCGCGGCGGATTCAGGGTCGGGACGTCGGTGGACATGGGGGCTGGCCCCGACTGCTAGCGGATGCGTCCCGGCCGCACAAGGCCGCGGATTTCCGGGCCGCTTCCTGCCCCTCCGGGCGGCTTCAGGCTCCCCCAGGTGTCCGCTACTCCCACCTCGGAACGGCCTGCGCCGGACAGTCCACCGGTCATCCGCGAGCAGCCGCCCTCGCGCTCTGCTAAGCCTGTCCGAGGACAGGGGGTCCATGGCCAATCACGAGCCGTCCATAACTCCAACCGGGGGGCTGGAGCGAGGGGTACCCGCGGGGGTGGATCCGCTGCTGGATGGCGTCACCGACGGCATCCTGGTGGTGGACGGGGCCTGGCACCTGGTGTGGATCAACGCCGTGTTCGAGCGGCTGCTGGGCCGCTCACGCGAGCAATTGCTGGGACAGGAGTTGTGGACGGCGCTGCCCGAGGTGGCCGAGAGCGCCTTCGCCCCGGCGTGGCGGCGCGCCATGGACGCGCGCACGCTGGTGTCGCTGGAGGACTTCTTCGGGCCCGGCGGGGTGTGGCTGGAGTCGCGGGCGTTTCCCTCGGGCGAGGGGCTCGTCGTCTTCAGCCGGGACGTGACGGAGCGGCGCCTGGCGGAGAACGAGCGGGTGCGGCTGTTGTCCGCGGAGCAGACGGCGCGCACGGCGGTGGAGGGCGAGCGCACCCGCTTCCAGGAGATGTTGATGCTGGCGCCCGCCGCGGTCAGCATCACCCGCGGCCCCGAGCACCGCTTCGTCTTCTCCAACCTGCTGCACCGGCGCTTCCACGGCGGCCGGGACATGGTGGGCCAGCCGGTGCGCGAGGTGCTGCCGGAGCTGGCCGGCCAGGGCGTCTTCGAGGTGATGGAGCGGGTGTACACCACGGGCAGCTCGTACGTGGGCCGGGCCCGGCCGGTGAAGGTGCCGCGCACGCCGGGGGCGCCGACGGAGGAGATGTTCTTCGACATCGCCTACCACCCGCAGCGCGACGCCGCCGGACGGGTGGAGGGCGTGGCCATCTTCGCCTACGACGTGACGGACCTGGTGCGCTCGCGCCGCACCGCCGAGGCGCTGGCGAGGGACCTGGGCCACAGCGAGGAGCGCTTCCGCTCGCTGGTGACGGCGACGTCGGACATCATCTGGGCCACGCCGCCCTCGGGCGAGTTCGTGGAGGAGCAGCCGGGCTGG
Source organism: Archangium sp. Cb G35 (assembly GCF_001896145.1). NCBI lineage: Bacteria > Pseudomonadati > Myxococcota > Myxococcia > Myxococcales > Archangiaceae > Archangium > Archangium sp. Cb G35. The sequence continues at coordinate 124,377 of NZ_MPOI01000013.1, read as the reverse complement.
AGCGCCTTCACCGGGCAGCCGCGCGAGGAGTACCAGGGGTGGGGATGGTTGGACGCGGTGCACCCGGAGGACCGGGAGCGCTCCGTGCGCTCCTGGGAGGAAGCGCTCTCCACGCACACGTCCTTCCAGGTGGAGCACCGGCTGCGGCACCACGACGGCTCGTACCGCCACATGCTGGCGCGCGCGGTGCCGGTGCTGGAGAAGGACGGCTCGGTGCGCGAGTGGGTGGGAGCGCACCGGGACATCACCCACCAGCGTCAGGGCGAGGCCGAGCGGGAGCGCCTGCTCGCGCGGGAGCAGCGTCACTCGGTGCAACTGCAGGGGCTGGCCAGCGCCGCGCTCGTCATCAGCGAGGCGGAGTCCGTCGAGCACGTGCTCAAGGCCATCACCGAGCAGGCGCGTGAGGTGATTGGCGCGCACCAGGCCCTCACCAGCCTGATGCTGGAGGGCAACTGGTCGCAGGCCATCCACTCGGTGTCGATGTCGGACAGGTACGGGGCGTGGCGCGAGTGGAAGCAGCCGCGGGAGGGGACGGGCATCTACAGTTGGGTGTGCCGGTTGAACCTGCCCATGCGGCTGACGCAGACGGAGCTGGAGGCGCACCCGGCGTGGCGTGGCTTCGGGCGGCACACGGGCAAGCATCCGCCGCTGCGAGGGTGGCTGGCGGCGCCGCTGGTGGGCCGGGATGGGCGCAACCTGGGCCTCATCCAGCTGTCGGACCGGTACGAGGGGGACTTCAGCTCGGAGGACGAGGCCATTCTGGTGCAGCTGGCGCGCATGGCGTCGGTGGCGATTGAAAACACGCGGCTGATGGCGGAGACGCAGGCGGCCAACCGCGCCAAGGACGAGTTCCTCGCGGTGATGAGCCACGAGCTGCGCACGCCGCTGACGGCGGTGCTGGGCTGGACGCAGATGCTGCGCAACCGGCAGGGCGACGCGAAGGCGGTGGAGAAGGGGCTGGCCGTCATCGAGCGCAACGCGCGCACGCTGGCGCAGTTGATTGAAGACGTGCTGGACGTGTCGCGCATCATCACCGGGAAGCTGACGCTGCACCGGAGGGGCGTGGAGTTGGTGGGGGTGGTGCAGGCGGCGGTGGAGGTGGTGAAGCCGCACGCGGAGCAGAAGGGGGTGTCGCTGTCGCTCGAGGTGGACGTGGGCGGCAACGGCACGGCGATGCTGGTGGGGGACCCGGGACGGTTGCAGCAGGTGTGCTGGAACCTGCTGGTGAACGCGGTGAAGTTCACCCCTGCGGGAGGGCGGGTGTACGTGCGGGTGGAGCGCAACGAGCGCGAGCTGAGGGTGCGGGTGACGGACACGGGGAAGGGGATTCGCGCGGACTTCCTGCCGCACCTCTTCGAGCGTTTCTGGCAGGCGGATGGCTCGGCGACGCGCGAGCACGGGGGATTGGGGCTGGGGCTGGCGATCGTCCATCACCTGGTGGGACTGCACGGGGGCCAGGTGCGGGCGGAGAGCGAGGGCGAGGGGAAGGGCGCCACGTTCACGTTGACGCTGCCGGTGCCGGCGGTGCTGCCCGAGGCGAAGACGGACGCACTGCCGGGAGCGGAGACGCAGGCGCCGGAGGTGAGGCTGGATGGGGTGTCGGTGTTGCTGGTGGAGGACGCGCCGGACGCGCGGGAGTTGATTGCGTTGATGTTGCGCGAGCGGGGCGCGGTGGTGGGGACGGCGAGCAACGCGGCGGAGGCGATGGAGCGGCTGAGGGAGTCGATGCCGGAGGTGCTGGTGTCCGACATTGGCCTGCCGGGGGAGGACGGGCACGCGCTCTTGAGGAAGGTGAGGGCGTGGGCCGAGGCGAGGGACCAGTGGGTGCCGGCGATCGCGCTGACGGCGTATGCGGGCGCGGAGGACGCGAGGAAGGCGTACCGGGCGGGCTTCCAGGTGCATCTGGCCAAGCCGCTGGAGCCGGCGGCGCTGGTGGAGGCGGTGGCGAGGCTCGCGGGCCGTGGGGACGCGGGCGCGCGGGTGGGGTGAGGCGCTCGCGCCCGGAGTGCCGATTTGGCTCTGGCCCACTGTTAGACTGAGCCGTCCACTCCTGGAGCCGCGAATGCGCCGTGGGTACATTCCCCTCTTGCTATGGGTACTCGTCGGCGGCACGGCGTGTCCGCATGCCTTCGGCAAGGGAGGCACGATCGACCGGGCCGTGCTCAAGGACATGGAGGAGTCCGTCAGACGGCCGAAGCCGAGGGACTGTGGGCCAGCCACCCTCCAAGCCATCTGCCTTCCTGAAAAGCTCGCGGAGTGTGAACGGCAATGCTGGGAGGCGCTCGCGGCGCAAGAGGAGGAAGACGAGTGGTGAAGTGGCGGGCCCTGGCCGCGCTCCTGGGGGCTCTGCTGCTGCCCGTGCCGCTCGTGGCCGTCATCGCCAGCCACTGGCGCGCGTCTCTGCCCCAGCCCATCCCCCAGCAGGCGAAGGCCGTGGTGCCCATGCTCTCCTGGGAGCAGCGCCGGGAGCGCCCTACCTTGCACCAGCCCTGCAGTCGCAGCGAGGACTGTGACCCACCACTCGCCTGCTTCTTCAATAGGAACGTCGCGGGCCTCTATTGCACGGACAGTGAGTGCACGACGGACTCCCAATGCCGGGAGGGCTTCGTCTGCCGGACCCTGGAGACTTGGGGCGGCGAGTTGCTGAATCGGTGCGCGCTGGAGGGAGACAGGCGCGAGGGAGAGGGCTGCTCGCCGCAGTCGAAGAAGTACGCCAGCGCCTGCGCTCCGGGCTTGCTCTGCAACGAGTGGTGTGGCCGCTCCTGCCAGCCGGACGAGCCGGAGAGCTGCCCCGAGGGGTTCTTCTGCCCTCGCGAGGGCGGACCCGAGGGTCCCTCCTGTCTTCCCACCTGCGAGGCCCGGGGCTGCCCTCCCGGTCAGACATGCATCCGCTTCGATCAGGGGGTCTCGGTCTGCTCCGTGATCCACGGGACGAACTGCCAGGAGTCTCCCTGCCCCGAGGGCCAGCGCTGCGTGCCGATCGCCCGGCCGGCGAAACCCGGCTCGGTCCGGATGCGGTGCATGGCTCGCCCGTAGCCCGGAAACCCGCTCTCCGAGTGCGTCTCCGCTCCTGTTTCCAGGCTCTTGCTCACTCCGGGTGAGGGCCTGCGGGTTTTTTTCCTACCCCCCCAGCAACCTTTTTTCGCTTCGCGCGAGAATAGGTCATCGCTGTCCTTCTTCCCCCAATTTCTTCCCTCGTTCGGAGTCCCTCGTGTCCGTCCACACCGTTCGTCGCGGCGACACCCTGTCGGCGCTCGCCAAGCAGTACAACACCACCGTCGACAAGCTGGCCAAGGCCAACAACATCAAGGACGTGAACGTCATCTCGGTGGGCCAGAAGCTCAAGCTGCCCGACAGCTTCGAGCGTCCGTCCACCAACCGCCCCTCCCAGGGCGGCGGTGACAACTTCCAGCAGGCTCCCACCGCCTCCTCCGGCGGCCGCGCCGGCCCCGCCCGCGATGACGACGGCCGTCAGTTCGCCACCTCGGCCGATGGCACCCCCATCTTCAAGCAGGGCGATGCCCAGTGGGGCGGCCGCGCTCTCGGCACCGGCTCCTCCATCTCCGCCGCCGGCTGCGCCATGACGTCCACCGCCATGGCCCTCAGCAAGATCTCCGGCAAGGTCATCAACCCCGGCGAGCTCGACGCCTACCTCGACAAGAACGGTGGCTACTCCGGCAACGGCCTCATCTGGGGCCAGGCCGCCAAGATGGCCGGCATGGGCGCCAGCAAGCCCGGCTGGAGCATGGAGAACATCAACAAGCAGATCGACGCCGGCCGCCCCGTCGTCATCGGCGTGGACTACAAGGCCGGCTCCAACGGCGGCGCCAACGGCACCGACCACTGGGTCGCCGTCACCCGCCGCGAGGGCAACACCTACTTCGCCAACGACCCCGCCACCGGCAAGGAGATCTCCCTCAAGCTCCAGGGCGGCAAGCTCGTCGGCGGCCCCAGCAACTACAAGAGCACCGGTGAGCTGGTGACCTTCTCGGGCGGCAACCCCAAGCCGGGCACCGCTCCGGCCGGCGGCGGCAACGCCCCCGCGCCCACCAGCCCCACCAAGCCCTCCGGCGGCAACGCCTCCATCAAGGGCCTGGACCTGCCCACGGGTGACCTGGAGAAGGGCGCCAAGGGCGCCGCCGTGAAGCAGCTCCAGACGGCCCTGGTGAAGCTCGGCCACATGACCCAGGCCGAGATGAACACCGGCCCGGGCACCTTCGGTCCCAAGACCCAGGCGGCCCTCAAGGAGTTCCAGGCGGCCAACGGCGTGCCCAACACCGGCTACTACGGCCCCCTGACGCGCGCTGCCTTCAAGAAGCTCGGCGCCGACGTGGGTGGCACCCAGGGCACGGGTGGCACGGGCGGCTCCTCCGGCCCCGGCCCCGTCACGGGCCCCGGCAACGAGCCCGGCGCCAAGGGCGGCGTGAGCCTCGCGCAGCTGCGGAAGATCATGCCCAACCTGTCGCAGGCCAAGGCCGAGCAGTACCTGCCCCACCTCAACAAGGCCATGGCCGAGGCCGGCATCAACACCCCCAAGCGTCAGGCCGCCTTCCTCGCGCAGCTCGCCCACGAGAGCGGTGAGTTCCGCTACATGGAGGAGATCGCCTCCGGTGCCGCCTACGAGGGCCGCAAGGACCTGGGCAACACGCAGCCCGGCGACGGCGTGCGCTTCAAGGGCCGTGGCCCCATCCAGATCACCGGCCGCGCCAACTACCGCGCCGCGGGCAAGGCCCTGGGCATCGACCTGGAGAACAACCCCAAGCGCGCCTCGGACCCGGACGTGGGCTTCCGCACCGCCGCCTGGTACTGGAACAGCCGCAACCTGAACCAGTACGCGGACTCCGGCAACTTCAAGGAGCTCACCCGCCGCATCAACGGCGGCTACAACGGGCTCGCCGACCGCCAGAAGTACTACCAGCGCGCGCTCGACGTGCTCGCCTGAGAAATAGCTTCAAGGATTCGGCACGGCTCCCCTTCCCCCCGGAAGGGAGCCCGATGACCGCGGCCAACCCCCCTCGGCCGCGGTCATTGTTTTTTCCGGGGGATGCCGTCAGGCCTCTGGCGGCTCCTCGCGCGGATGCAGGCAGGAGGCGGTGACCCACGCCAGCATGCCGGAGAGCGCCAGCAGGAAGCGCTCCACGCCGTACACCCAGAAGTCCCCGGGCGGCTCGGTGATGGCCAGCAGGATGAACACCAGGCCCACCATCGCCTGCACCCCGGTGAGGGCCGTCCGGGCCAGGCGGGGGGATTTCCTCCACTCCAGGAGGGCCGAGAGCACCGGCGGCACGAGCAGCGCCAGCACGAGCAGGGGCAGGTAGCGCGCGGGCCCGGAGAAGACCTCGTCACGGCCGTGGCCCATCCCGTCGTCGGACAGGGCCTCGAGATAGGAGAAGAACTCCTCGGACAGCAGCGTCACCGGCAGCAGGACGTTGACGGCCGTGAGGCCCAGGCCCAGCAGCGAGCGCGAGGAGATGCCGAGCGCCTGGGGCCCCCGTCCGCGCGCGAGCATCTCGGGCGTCACCTCGAGGGCGTACGGGTAGCCGAGCCGCAGCAGGGTCTCCAGCGCGGCCAGCCCCACCCGGCGTCCGGTGCTCCCGGCCAGCTCACACAGCCGCTCCTCCTCCAGGACGTCCAGCATCAGGTCCGCCCGCTCGCGGGGAGACTCGCCGGGCAGGTAGGGCGCCTCGAGCCCGGCCAGGAAGGTGTCCACCTCGTGGGGCGGGACGCCCGAGAGACGCAGCAGCTCCAGCCGCTCGCGCACCGGCACCGGCTCGAGCTCCGGCGGGGACGCGATGGACTCGTCTTCCCGCTCGGAGGTGGCGGGAGGGGCTTCCCGGAGGCGTTGCATGGACAGCGCCGAGCCTGCTGCGAATCCGGACCGGGTGGCAAGCCACTGGCTCCCGGTTCCTCCGCACGCAGGCCGGGCGGGCAGCCTGTGGTCAAGGCACCGCCCGGCGGCCGTGCGCACCGTGCGAGGCATCAGGACTCTTCACGGCACTCTTCACGAGGACCCCCATGGCGATGGAGCGAGCGCAGCGTTTCGTGGATGCACTGGCGAAGCTGGAGGAGAACGGAGACGTGGAGCCCTTGTTGGAGCTCTTCGGGGACGACGCGCAGGTGAGCAACGTGGCCTCGCGGCGCACCTTCCATGGCAGGGACGGCGCCCGCAGCTTCTGGCGCGAGTACAAGGGCATGCTGCGCCAGGTGAAGTCCACCTTCCGCAACATGATCGAAGCCGGAGACCGCGTGGCGCTCGAGTGGGAGTCCAGCGGCACCGCGCACAACGGGGCGGCGGTGGACTACGAGGGCGTCTCCATCATCGAGTGGGATGGCGAGCGCATCTCGCGTTTCTACGCCTACTTCGATCCGCGTTTGCTGGGCATGGAGCTGTCGCGGGGCACCGCGTCGCGCTCGGAGGCTCCGGCCACCGCTCCGGCCTGAGAAGCCCCGCCGGACGGAGTCCCACGCTCTCTTTTTCTCACGTTGGAGGAAGCGTGGGACATGGGCCCGGATAGAATATCTCGACATGTAACGCGCCGCGTCCTGGCGCATACTGGGACTGTTGCTTTCCTGACCAAGGGGAAGAGATGTCCCGCACCGCCGTTGCTTTGTTGGTCCTGCTCGCCGCCGCCTCCCCCTCGAGTGCCTACGCCGTTGGGAAGAAGAAGGCCGCTTCGACGCAGACGTCCCAGAAATCCACCGAGTCCAAGCCCGCGGAGCAGCAGCCCACCGAGTCGAAGCCCGCCGGGACACGGCCGGCCGACGCTCCGGTGCAGCAGACCGAGGATCCGGACATGGACTTCGATCTGCTCGAGCCCTCGCCGGCCGCCGAGGCCCCGCGCCTGGTGGACCCCGAGCTGGAGAAGGCCATCGCCACCCGCCGCACCATGCTCACCGTCCACCAGGGACTGGGGCTCGCCACGCTGACGACGCTGGCCGCCACGATCGTGGTGGGGCAGCTGCACTTCGATGATCGCTACCGCGGCGGGGGCGACACGGGCCGCTATTCCGGCTGGCACAGGGGCCTGGTGATCGCCAGCAGCACCCTGTTCGTTGGCACGGGCGTGCTCGGTCTGTTCGCGCCCACGCCCTTCAAGAAGGAGCTGCGGCTGGACACCATCACCCTGCACAAGGTCTTCGTCTCCCTGGCCACCGCCGGCATGCTCACGCAGGTGGTGCTCGGCCTGGTGACGGCCAGCCGCGAGGGCCAGCTGTCCCAGGTGAACCTGGCCACGGCGCACCAGGTGGTCGGGTATGCGACGCTGGGTGCCGTTGGCGCCGGCGCCCTGATGATCGTCTTCTGAATACACTCCCAAACGAACGCGTCGAGACACCCGGAGGCTCATCCATGAAACGCTCGTCCCTGGCCGTGCTGGCCACGCTGTTCCTGTCCACGCCCGTGCTCGCGCAGGAGGCTGCTCCCGCTGGCCCGCGCATGTACTCGGTGAAGACCGCGGACAGCTCGCTCACCTATCGTCTCAACCACAAGCTGCACCTGGTGGAGGGCAAGGCGCGCCCCACCGAGGGCAAGGCCCTGCTCAAGCCGGACGGCACCCTGCAGGTGGCCGTGCGCGCGAACGTGGGCGACTTCGACTCGGGCAACTCCAACCGTGACGCCCACATGAAGGAGGCCACCGAGGAGCCCAAGTACCCCACCATCGAGTTCAAGGGCATCGCCAGTGGCGTGAAGGTACCCACCACCTTCCCCTCGGAGCAGACGGTGGCGCTCAAGGGCCAGCTCACCTTCCACGGCGTGAAGCAGCCGGTGGAGGTGCCCATGAAGGTGGTGTTCACCTCGGCCAAGGAGGTGACGGCCGAGGGCACCTTCCAGATCAGCCTGGATGCCCACAAGGTGGAGCGTCCGTCGCTGATGATGGTGAAGGTGGATGACGCGCTCGTCCTGGAGACGAAGTTCCAGCTTCAGGAGGGGAAGTGAGCACCAATCGCCGGGGTTTCCTGAAGGGACTGGCGGGCGCGGGCGCCGGCGCGGCCGCCACGGGCATGGCGGGTTGCGCGCCGGACATCTCTCCCGCGCCCTTCGTGAACGCGACCAAGGACGCGAGCAGGCGCGTGGTGTTGAACGTGAGCCGCTACCCGGACCTGTCGCGTCCGGGCGGCGCCATCACGCTGCGCGTGGAAGGTGAGCAGCAGGTGCTCGTCGCTCACCCGCAGGGCACCCAGTACGTGGTGCTGACCAGCCTCTGCACGCACTCGGGGTGCCCGCTGGGCTTCGAGAAGAACGAGGCCATCTGCCCGTGCCACCTGTCGCGCTTCGCGCTGGATGGCACGGTGACGCATCCGCCCGCCCGCCAGCCGCTGCGGCAGTTCTCCTCGAGCTTCGACTCGGAGGCGGGCGAGCTGACCATCGACTTCGGGGCTGGCGAGGAGGGCTTCCCCTCGGTCGTGGATGGGAAGATCTTCTTCCCCTTCACGCAGTTCCCCCAGCTTCAGACGCCGGGCGGCAAGGTGGAGGGGACGCCGGGCGGTTACGGTACGCTCATCTTCGTCTTCGCGCTCGAGGACGGGACGTACGCGGCGGTGGACTCCATCTGTACCCACCAGCAGTGTCCCGTGCAGTACCGGGATGCGGAGGCGGACTTGTTCTGCTTCTGCCACAACTCGCGCTTCACCAAGACGGGTGAGGTGCGGGAAGGCCCCGCGGTCGTGACGGGCGATCTCAAGAAGTTCACGGTGACGAGCGACGCCACCGGCGTCACCGTGGCCATCGTGTAGCCCATCTCCCCTCGCCCTCCGGGAGAGGGACGGGGTGAGGGTGCCTGGAACAACCAGGTTGCCCCTCGCCCCGGCCCACCGTGGGGAACACGGGGACGAATACCCTCACCCTTTCCCTCTCCCGGGGGGAGAGGGGTGGAGCCAACCCTAGTAGAGTCGGCTCCAGAACGAGCGCCGCGCCGAGATGTGGTCCAGCGCGTCCTGCAGCTCCTCGTCGTAATCGGCCCGGGTGGCGATGTCCGCCATCGAGATGATCCCCACCAGCCGATCATCCCGCTCCACCACCGGCACGCGGCGCACCTGGCGGCGGCCCATCAACGCGATGATGCCGTGGATGTCCTCGTCCGGCGTCACCACCTCCACGTCGTCCGTCATGATGTCCCGGGCGAGCATGCCGTCCGGCGGCCGTCCCTCGGCCAGCGTGCGGATGACCAGGTCCCGGTCCGTGATGAGGCCGCGCAGCCGGCCCTGCTTGTCCACCACCGGCACCACGCCGCAGTCCTCGTCCTTCATGATGCGCGCCACCTCGCGCAGGGTGCTGTCCAGCTGCGCGCTCTTCACGGTGCGCGTCATGATCTCCCGCGCGTTCAAGGGCTCGCGCTTCCACCGGCCCCGGCGCTGCGGCTCGGTGCGCGGCGCCCCCGTCTGGCTCATGCCCATCAGGTCCGAGTACACCTCGCCCGTGCCCGCGCGCTGCTCCGCTCCCGGCTGGTCCTCGCGCCACCGCTCCGCGTGCCACCGCGTCTCCGGGCCACGCGTCATCTCGGGGCCCATCGCCCGGCCCCGCCCACCCCGGTCTTCGTACGGGGCCTTCGCGCCCGGCTCCTGGCCCGTGCCCGAGCGGTCCCACGGGCGGTATTCGCGCGGCGGATGGTTGTCCTCCAGCGAGTGGTAGCGCTCCTGCTCGCCCAGCAGCGGCCCCGAGCCCATGCCCGCGGCATCGTCGGCGTTGCGATCATCCCGCCCGTAGGGGCCGTGGGGCACGCTGGCGGTGAGCCCCGTGGGGCGCTCGACGGGACGGCCCCGGCCCCGGTGGAAGAGGCCGCGGCGCTGCGGGCCCCGCTCGTAGCGCGTGTCGTCCTCGGGAGGCGGTGCGCCCTCCTCGGTGCGCGGCTGGGCCATGCGCAACTGGGCGGCGCGGTGGAAGCGGCCCTCCCTCACCTCGGGAGGCTCGTCTCGCTCGGTGCTCCAGCCGGTGACGTCGGACTCGGAGCGCTCGCGGGAGCCCGGCGGGGACTCGGCGGCGCGGCGCTCGCGCTCGGCGTGCGTACCGTTCGGCGGCGAGCCGCGGACCGGGGTGTCCCTGCCATCATCGGTGTGTCTCTGGGCCATGGGGATGCGACCTCCTGAGCTGTGTGTGCCGCCGGAGGCTCGGCACGCACCCGGCTTCCTCCAAGGCCCCCGGGGGACACGGCGCGCCCGGCTGTCGGCCCACGGGCATGCCCACCCCCACCGAGTGCCCGGCTCCGGACACCCGCCCTGTCCTCGGGGACGGGCTTCCCTCATGAGGTGGCGAGCGCCTCGCCCAGGCGCACCAGGCCGCCGAAGTCCTCCAACTCGCCGCCGGCCTCGGGAGCGGCCACCGCCACGGCGCCCGCGGGCAGCTTCTCCGCGAGCCGCGCGAGCACGCCCCGGTGGGCCTCGGCGCGGGCCCGCTCCAGGTCCGCCAGGCGGATGAGCGCCTCCACCCCGTCGCGCGCGGCACCCACGTCCTCCACGTGCCGCAGCAGCGCCTCGGGGGACGTCAGCCCGTCCTCGCGCGCCCAGCTCCGGTTGAGCACGAAGCCCGCGAAGGGCAGCCCCTTCTCGTGCAGCATGTCCCGGAAGAAGGACGCCTCCGTCAGCGAGGCCCCCTCCGGCGACGTCACCAGCAGGAAGGCCGCGTCCGGCGACGTCAGCCGCGAGCGCAGCCGATCCGCCCTCAGCCGGATGGCCGAGAACAGCCCGCTGAAGGCCCCCATGAAGGTGCGCATCTCCTGCGTGAAGCTCTCGCCGAAGACGCTCCCGAGCACGTTGCCCAGCAGCTGCGACGTCTTGCGCCACAGCCTCCCGCTCCGGCCCTTCTCCTCCGGCAGGAAGAGCGAGACGATTCTGTCGTCCAGGAAGCGCGCCAGCCGGCCCGGTGCCTCCAGGAAGTCCAGCGCGTGGCGGCTCGGCGGCGTGTCCAGGACGATGAGCTCGTAACGGCCCTCGTCCAGGAAGTTGTCCAGCGCCTCCGCCGCGGCGTACTCCTGCATGCCCGCCACCAGGTCCGACAGGAAGCGGTAGAGGCGGTTCTCCAGGATGGTGCGCGCCGCCTCGGGCGAGGGCGACAGCCGCCGCACGAAGCGCTCGAAGACGACGCGTGGATCCAACATCCACACGTCCAGCCGGCCCGTTCCGGGCTCCTGGCCCGCGAAGAGACGCTCGGGGGAAATGGGGGTGGGCTCCGCGCCGCCCTCGGACAGGCCCATGGCCTCGGCGAGCCGTTTGGCGGGGTCGATGGTCAGCACCAGCACCTTGCGGCCCGCGCGCGCCGCCGCCACGCCGAGCGCCGCCGCCGTCGTCGTCTTCCCCACGCCGCCCGCGCCACACAACACGAGGACACGTTTCTCCCGCAGCAGGGACTGGAGGCTCATGAATGGGCTCCGGCGCGCGCGCTCCGGGGCGGAGACGCGGTGGGACGGGTGAGGTACCTGGCGAGCCGCTCCACCAGCTCCGGGCCGCTGCCGGGCAGCTCGGGCAGGGTGAGCAGGGGGGCCGGAAGGTTGCCCGCCAGCCGGGCCTCGGCCTCGCGGGCGCGATCCAACCGCCCCAGCGCGCGCTGTCCCAGGTGGGGCCCGTGCTCATCCAACAAGCGCTCCACCGCGGCGCGTCCGTCCGGTGAGAAGGGATTGTCCGGCATGCGGTTGAGCACGCCCGCGGCGATGGGAATGCGGTGGCGCTGGATGGCGGTGGCCAGCTCCAGCGTCTCACTCACGGGCAGGGGCTCGGGCAGGGTGACGAGCAGGGCCCCGGTGAGCCGTGGATCCCTCAACAACGTGAGCCCCTCGCGCACCGAGCGGCCGATTGGCCCGCCGGGCATGACGGACAGCAGCGTGTCCGGCAGCGCGGCGATGGCCAGCGCGTGGCCAGTGGCCGGCAGATCCAGGAGACACAACGGGTACAGGGGGCTGCCATCCGGGCGCGTGCGGCGCACCAGGTGGAGCATCTGGAAGAGGACGCCCATCTCCCGGAGGGCGGGAGCGGCCTCGAGGAAGCGGCGCAGGGCGCGGGTGCGCATGGCGGCCTCGGCCATGACACGCAGCGGCAAGACGTCCTGGAGGAAGAGGCGCTGGCCCTCCACGGCGGACAGGCGGACGAAGGACAGGCCCGGAGACACCTCGCGCACCTCGGGACCGGAGACGCGCGGGGCGCCCACCAACGCGCCGAGGGCGGAGGGGCTGTCCTGCTCCTCGGAGCCCACCTCCACCTCGGCCAGCAGCACGCGCCGGCCCGCGGCCACCGCCGCGCGCGCCAGGGCCGCCGTGAGTGTCGTCTTGCCCACTCCCCCCTTGCCCGAGACGAGCAGCGCCCTCCGTTCCCACAGTGCGTCGAGCAAGGCCGTCGCCCCTCCCAAGGTGGCTTCTTCCAAGGTGTCGTGCAGGAAGCCAGTCATAACGACCGTTTCCCGCGACGACAAGGGAGGCCACGGGGTGGGAGTCACCCGGCGGGCAGGCCCGGGCGTCCGCGGCCCGTCACTGCATGGGCCAGCGGGCGGCGATCTCCTCGCACGCGCGCTGCACGTCGCACAGCCGGCGCACCCGCGCCTTGGGCGGCAGGAACTCCTTGCCGGCGAACACGTCCACCAGGCGCACCAGCCTCGGCTCGATGGGGCCCAGCGTCGCCAGGTGCTGGTCGGCGAAGGCCTGCAGGAGCGTGGCGATGTACTGCCCGGAGCGCTCGTCCAACGGGTGGTGCTTGGAGAAATACAGCTTCATCACCCCGACCTTGTTGTGGCCGGTGCGGTCCACCGACTGCAGCACCACCTGGGGCCCGACGCGGATGGTGACACCGGCCATCTGCAACGCGGGCGGGTCCTCGCCCACCGCGGTGGCCAACACGCCCTGCAAACCCAGACGCGGGTGCAGCTTGCGGTAGTGCTCGAGCGCCTCGATGCACAAGCGGGCGCGCTGCGTGTCGAAGTCATCCGAGAAGACACTGGTGGCCAGACGGTGCTGGTGCTGGCGGAGGATGGCCTCGTCCTGGCCGCGGCACAGGAAGTCGGTGATGGCGTGCGCGGCCTCGGGGTAGCGCAGGTACTGCGGATCCGGCGGGTGCTTCTGGGACTCGATGAGCCGCTTGCGGAGCGCGGGCGTCGCCGTGAGGTAGCGGCCCAGCTTGTTCACCGACACATGAGGTGACTCCGGAAGTCCGTTCATGAAGTGCCTCCCTGAGAAGTCGAGATGTGAAGACATTAACGGATGGGTCTGACATCTGCCGGGGGCGGAAGTCCGAGGGGAAAAGGCCGTCTCTTGCCCTCGTGGAGGCGCGTGGACATGGGTTGGAGGAGAGGTGCGAAATGAACGGACCATCCATGCCTGGGCCGGCCGCGCCGCCCGTGCTCCTGGAGGCCGGCGCGGCGGTGGGCGGGACGGCCCGGCAGCTGACGAGACTGGGGCAGGGAGACCATGTCTGCCTCGTCTACGAGCGGCCCGAGGAGCATGTGGTGGCGCTGGTGCCGTACATCCGGCAGGGGCTCGAGCGGGGCGAGCGCTGCGTGTACGTGGTGGACGAGCACGGGGTGGGGGAAGTGGCCGCGATGCTGGAGGCGCACGGGGTGGAGGTGGAGCGGGAGCGGGAGCGGGGGGCGCTCGTCTTCCTCACGAAGCGGGAGACGTTCCTGCGCGGAGGGCGGTTCGAGCCGGAGGAGATGATCGCCTATTTCCACCGGGTGGAAGAGGAGTCAGTGGCGGCGGGCTTCTCGGGGGTGTGCGCGACGGGGGAGATGAGCTGGGCGTTGGGGCCGGAGCCGACGCGGGAGGATCTGCTGCGGTACGAGACGCTGCTCAACGACTACCTGCCCGGCAGCCGGGCGATGGCCAACTGCCAGTACCACCGGAGCCGTTTTCCACCGGAGATCATCCAGGACGTGCTGCGCACGCATCCGCGGGTCATCCTGGGGGACGAGGTGCACGAGAACCTCTTCTACGAGACGCCGGAGATGTTGCTGGGGGAGGAGTCGGCGGCGAAGCGGGTGGAGTGGATGGTGCGGCAGCTGAAGCGGGTGCGGGAGTCCGAGCGCGAGCTGGTGCTGATGGGCCTCCGGCTGTCCGAGCAATCGGTGGAGAACCGGAGGCTGTACGAGGAGGCACGTGAGGCGGTGCGGGCGAGGGACGAGTTCCTCTCGGTGGCGTCGCACGAGCTGAAGACGCCGCTGACGCCGTTGAGGCTGAGGCTGCAGGGGTTGAGGCGGGAAGTGGAGGGGAGCGGGGGCGAGGTGGTGCCGCGCGAGCGGGTGGTGAGTGCGGCGCGGGGAGCGGAGCAGCAGTTGCACAGGCTGGCGGTGCTGGTGGACGCGCTGCTGGACGTGTCGAGGCTGACGCAGGGGCGGCTGGTGCTGACGTGGGAGGCGTTGGACGTGGTGGAGGTGGTGCGGGAGGTGGTGGAGCGGTTCGCGCAGCAGGCGGCGAAGATGGGGAGCGAGGTGGAGGTGGTGGCGGATGGGCCGGTGGAGGGGAGGTGGGATCGGCTGAGACTGGAGCAGGTGGTGACGAACCTGCTGTCCAACGCGCTGAAGTATGGGGCGGGCCGGCCCGTGCACGTGGCGGTGGCGGAGGAGCGGGGGCAGGCGGTGCTGGTGGTGCGCGACGAGGGGATAGGCATCGGGCCCGAGCACCAGGAGCGCATCTTCGGCAAGTTCGAGCGGGCGGTATCGGGGCGGCACTACGGAGGGCTGGGGCTGGGGCTCTACATCACGAGGCAGATCGTCCAGGCGTTGGGAGGGACGATCGAGGTGGAGAGCGAGCCAGGACGGGGAGCCACGTTCCGAGTGGTGTTACCGCGAACCTCCTCTCCCTCTCCCCTCGGGAGAGGGTCGGGGTGAGGGTGCCTGTTACCTGGGTTGGCGCCGTGAGGCACAGCGCACGAATTGGGCGGTGCGCCACGAGTCTGGTACGACCCGGTCCTCATGCGAGTCAAACGAATCGTGGCCAACGTGGTGAGCCCGAAGCCAGCGGAAGCCGCGCGCTTCTACCAGGACATCCTCGGGCTCGACCTCCTGATGGACATGGGATGGATCGCGACCTACGGCTCCGAGGAGGAGATGCAGGTTCAAATCAGTTTCATCTCGGAAGGGGGCTCGGGAGCACCGGCGCCAGACCTGTCGATCGAGGTGGACGACCTGGATGCGGTGCTGCGCCGGGTGAAGAAGGCGAAGATTCCCGTGGAGTATGGCCCGTGTGACGAGCCGTGGGGCGTGCGCCGGTTCTTCGTGAGGGATCCGTTCGGCAAGTTGGTGAACATCCTCGTTCACGCCTGAGGACGATCAGGAGTCTGCTGCATCGTCGTCGGCTTCCTTGGGACGCAGGGCCTCGTACAGCTCGGTCATGCGCTGCAGTTGCTCGAGCCGCTCAGTCGGAGTGAGGCGGAGATTCTCCTCGAGCAGGGAGACGTCCACGCCTGCGTCGATGGCCGCATCCCAATCCGGCCCGTAGCTCGGGAATGCCTTCCGGAGGAGTTCACGCGGGTCGTCCATGCCAGAAGTCTAAGCTGGATTCTTCCAGGCCGCAGGTTCGTCGAACCGCGTCCGTCCGCTCGTCAGCCCTTGAGCGCCGGTTGCTGGCCGTACGTCTTGAACTTCTCGATCACCCGCGCCATCTCCTCCGCGTCGAGCAGCACGGGCTCGCCCACCTGCAGGGCTCGCCAGTACATGGCCGCCAGCGTCTCCACCTCCACCGCCAGCTTGAACGCCCCCGCCAGGTCCTTCCCCAGCGCCAGCATCCCGTGGTTCGCCAGCAGGCACGCCTTGCGCCCCTCCAGCGCCTCCACCGCGTGGTGCGACAGCTCCTCCGTGCCGAACGTGGCGTACGGCGCGCACCGGATGTCCGCGCCTCCCGCCGCCGTCACCATGTAGTGGAAGGACGGAATCCCCCGCCGCAGGCACGCCAGCGTCGTGCAGAACATCGAGTGCGCGTGCAGCACCGCCCCCACCTCGGGCCGCCTCGCCAGGATGTCCCGGTGGAAACGCCACTCGGAGGACGGCGCGCGCCTCCCCTCGTGGCTCCCGTCGAAGCGCATCAGCACGATGTCTTCCGGCACCAGCGCGTCGTAGTCCATCCCCGTGGGCGTCAGCAGGAAGCCGTCCTCCACCCGCTGGCTCAGGTTGCCGCTCGTCCCCTGGTTCAGCCCCGACGTGTTCATCCGCCGCGCCGTGGCGATCATCTGCTCACGCAGCGCCAGGTGTCCCACCGTGCTCACGTTCCCGTCTCCTTCACCGGCCGGCGCTCGGGGAAGAGTGACAGCAGGCCCTCGGTGCTGGCCGCGCATACGCCGCGCTCCGTGACGAGCGCCGTCACCAGCCGCGCCGGGGTCACATCGAAGCCGTAGTTGGCCACCGGGCTCCCCTCCGGCGTCACCCGCACCGTCACCACCTCGCCCGAGGGCAGCCGCCCGCTCACGTCCGTCACCTCGCGCCCGTCCCGCTGCTCGATGGGGATGTCCCTCACCCCGTCCTCCAGCGTCCAGTCGATGGTCGGCGACGGCAGCGCCACGTAGAAGGGCACCCCGTTGTCCTTCGCCGCCAGCGCCTTCAGGTACGTGCCAATCTTGTTCGCCACGTCTCCGCGCGCCGTCGTGCGGTCCGTTCCCACGATGCACAGGTCCACCTGCCCGTGCTGCATCAGGTGCCCGCCCATGTTGTCCACGATGACCGTGTGCGGCACACCGTGCTGTCCCAGCTCCCACGCCGTCAGGCTCGCGCCCTGGTTGCGTGGCCGCGTCTCGTCCACCCAGACGTGCACCGGAATGCCGCTGTCGTGCGCCTGGTAGATGGGCGAGAGCGCCGTGCCCCAGTCCACCGTCGCCAGCCAGCCCGCGTTGCAGTGGGTCAGCACGTTCACCCGCCCCTGGCGGCCCTTGCGCTCCCACGCCGAGGCGATCAGCCCCAGCGCGTGCTCGCCGATGGCCCGGTTGATGGCCACATCCTCGTCCGCGATGGCCGCCGCTCTCTGGTACGCCGCCGCCACCCGCTGCCCGGGCCCCAGCGGCCGCAGCGTCCGGCGCATCTCGTCCAGCGCCCAGCGCAGGTTCACCGCCGTGGGCCGCGTCTCCTGCAGCAGCTCGCACGTCCGCTCGAGCGCCCCGTTCGAGGCGTCCGCGCGCAGTCCCAGGCACACCCCGTAGGCCGCCACCGCGCCGATCAGCGGCGCCCCTCGCACCTGCATGGAGCGGATGGCGTGCGCCGCCTCGTCGAGCGTCGTGAGCCGCAGCGTCACCAGGGCGTGCGGCAGGTGCGTCTGATCGATGATTCCCACCGACCAGCCGTCGGCCTCGACCCAGACGGTACGCATCGGCTTTCCGTGGACCTTCATGCGGCGGTGTCTCCTCGCGAGCGGGTGCCCAGGGGGCACGGGACAGTAGAACCCATCCCCTCACCCCGACCCTCTCCCAGAGGGAGAGGGAGGAGGGGAACGGGCGCCCGTTCGGCGGGCGTGTGAGACCCTAACCTCAGCTCCTGACCTGGCGCTTCAGGACCCGGCCGGCCACCGCGTCGAGCCGCTGGACCACGGTGGGATCCATGGCCTCGGGAGCGGTGATGAAGGTGTTCTCGAGCGCCGTCTGGCACCCATGCTGGCACGGGCCCGCGTGCTGGCCGAGCCTCGGCACCACGGCCTTCACCAGCGCGCGCGCCTTGCCCGCGTTGGCCGTCAGCATGTGGACGACCTGCTCCACCGTGACGGCCTCGTGGCCCGGGTGCCAGCAGTCGAAGTCCGTCACCATGGCCACCGTCGCGTAGCAGAGCTCCGCCTCCCGGGCGAGCTTGGCCTCGGGCATGTTCGTCATGCCGATCACGCTGCACCCCCAACTCCGGTACAGCTCGCTCTCGGCGAGCGTGGAGAACTGCGGCCCCTCCATGGCCAGGTACGAGCCGCCGCGCTTCGCCGGAATCCCGAGCCCCTGCATGGCGCCCATCGCCGCGTCTCCCAGCCGCGAGCACACCGGCTTCGCCATGGACACGTGCGCCACGCACCCCGTGCCGAAGAAGCTCTTGGTGCGCGCGAACGTCCGGTCGATGAACTGATCCACCACGACGAAGGTGCCCGGGGGCAGGTCCTCGCGCAGGCTCCCCACCGCCGACACGGACAGCACGTCCGTCACCCCCGCCCGCTTGAGCGCGTCGATGTTGGCGCGGAAGTTGATGTCCGAGGGCGACAGCCGGTGCCCCCGGCCATGCCGCGGGAGGAACACCACCGGCGTGCCCTCGAGCCTGCCGAAACACAGCTCGTCCGAGGGCTCTCCGAAGGGCGAGGCCACCTTGCGCCAGGTGACGTCCTGGAGACCATCGATCTGATAGAGGCCGCTGCCTCCGATGATGCCAATGACGGGAGGGGACGGGTGCGCCATGGGAGCTCCAGGGGAGGGAAGGGACGAGCCCTCACTCTACTCCGTGGAGGCGACAGCGAAGGGCGGCGATCAGCTCGCGGGGACGGCGTACTGGGTACGGATGCGCGTGGCGGCCTGGGTGAGGCCCACTTCCTGGAAGCGCTCGGCGGACCAGGCGGCCGCGGCCGGCATGTTGGGGATGACGACGAAGGGCATGGTCATCCGCGCCACGTGGCGCATGACACTCACCATCATCTGCACCGCGGGAGACTGGCAGACGTACGCCGTGCCCAGCGTCCAGCGGCGCAGCTCCGCCTCGTGCTCGCGCAACCAGTCCGAGTAGCGCTGGCGCAGACACGCCGGGGGCATGTGCACCTCGCGCGCATCCACGATGCACACGTGCGGCTCGCACCGCGCCAGGTACGAGGCCCGCTCGGCCAGGTACGTCTCCAACTCCTGCATCGTCCCGCCCCGGCTCAGCTTCACCACCAGCAGAGGCCACAGCCGGCCATCCACCGTGACAGGTGACACCACATCGCTGGGAAGCGCGAAGGAGATGGGGAAGGACAGAGGCATTCCGTCCTGCGGGGGGTTGGAGTGAAATCGGAGCAAGGGTGGGATGATGTACCGCAATTCGGGAGGAAAGTTGAGTGGAATGCGATGGTAATGGAGGCTCGTCAACACCGCTCGCACGCACGGACAGGAGCCTGAGATGAACTTACGGTGCCAATCATGTGGGGCTGATCTCGTGGTGGCGGAAGAATTGCGCACGACGGTATGCCCCTACTGCGCGGCGCCGTCGGTGGTGGAGCGGCCGCCGAGCGTGGACAGGCCGGAGCCGTCGTTCGCGCTGGGCTTCGCGATGACGCAGCCGTTGGCGGCGGAGCGGGTGAAGCACTGGCTGCGCACGCGCCATCCGTGGAGCCACTCGGGATTGAAGAAGGCGCCGCTGCAGGACGTGCGTGGCATCTACGTGCCGGCGTACCTCTACAGCGCGCTGGCGCAATCGGAGTACAGCGCCTCCATCGGTGAGAACTACACCGAGACGGAGACGTACACGACGACGGAGAACGGGAAGACGGTCACGCGCACGCGCACGGTGACGAAGACGGAGTGGCGCTCGCTGAGCGGGCGGCATGCCGAGTACGTGCCGGACGTGTTGGTGACGGCCTCGCGCGGGCTGTCCAACGTGGAGTTGGAGCACATCGAGCCCTTCGACCTGCGCATGCTGGCGCGCTACGAGCCGGCGATGGTGGCGGGGTGGATCGCGGAGGAGCCGTCGCTGGCGCGCGAGGAGTGTCTGCGGATGGCGCGCGGCGAGGCGATGGAGAAGGTGAAGCAGCGGCTGGACGCGTTCATGCCGGGGGACTCGCACCGGATGCAGGACGTGGACACGCAACTGAGCGAGGAGTCGCTGGAGGTGTGCCTGGTGCCCGTCTGGGTGCTGGCGGCGCGGTATGACCCGGAGAAGCCGCCGCTGCGGGTGGTGGTGAACGGGCAGTCGGGCGAGGTGCACGGTGAGGTGCCCATCTCCTGGGTGAAGGTGGTGCTGACGGTGGTGGCGGTGGCGGTGCTGGCACTGGCCGTATACCTGATGAACCAGGGAGGCCGGTCATGAGCGCGACGGTGGTGGCGGGGTGCCAGCGGTGCGGGAGCGCGCTGGAGCAGGGGGACCTGCGTTGCCCCATCTGCGCGCTGTCGGTGGACGAGTCGAGCACGCGGGGCGTGCAGCTGCAGAAGGTGCAGGCGAAGGTGGTGCGGTGCGTGAACTGCGGGGCCTCGCTGGAGTACTCGGCGGAGCTGAAGGCGCCGCGGTGTGCTTTCTGCGCCTCGGTGATGAAGGTGGAGACGACGGCGGATCCGCTGGAGCAGGCGGAGTCCTTCCTGCCCTTCACGGCGGACGAGGCGGCGGCGCGCGAGGCGCTGGGGCGCTTCCTGGGGGAGAAGCGTTTCTTCCGGCCGTCGGACCTGGCGACGGCGGCGGCGCTGGAGTCGCTGAAGCCCATGTGGTGGCCGGCGTGGGGCTTCACGGCGGGGGCGCGGGTGAGCTGGACGGCGGACTCGGACGCGGGGAGCCGGCGCTCGGCGTGGGCGCCGCACTCGGGCCAGGAGACGATGAGCTTCCAGAACATCCTCGTGTCCGCGTCGAAGGGTTTGTCGGAGCGCGAGTGCGATCAATTGGCGGCGCACTACCAGCTGGGCAGCGAGCAGAAGGCGCCGCGCGGGCCGGAGGACGCGCAGGTGGAGCGCTTCGACGTGACGCGCTCGGGAGCACGCAAGCAGATATTGGCGGCGGTGGAGTCGCTGGCGCGCGAGGAGATGAAGAGCGAGCACGTGCCGGGCAGCCGGGTGCGCAACCTGCACGTGGCGGTGGTGCTCTCCAGTCTGGAGACGAAGCGCTACGCGTTGCCGGCGTACGTGCTGGCCTACCAGTACAAGGGGAAGGTGTACCGGGTGGTGGTGCACGGGCAGGACGCGAATGTGGTGCTGGGGGACGCGCCGCTGTCCTGGGCCAAGGTGGTGCTGGTGGTGGGTGGTGTGCTGCTGGCGCTGGTGCTGCTGGTGCTGATCTTCTCGCGCTGAGGGGAGACTGCCAGGCAGCCGGTTGAGGGCATATCCCCTCTCCCCTCGGGAGAGGGTCGGGGTGAGGGTGCCTGTTCCTGTTCTCAAACCCGTGGCCCCCAAGTGGGGACAGGGGGTTCAACCCAAGATGCGTGGCACCCTCACCCCGTCCCTCTCCCGGAGGGCGAGGGGAAATGGCCGCGTTGGCAGCAGCTGTGCACAGGGGCGCTCCTTCACGGACATGCCTGAAGGGGCTTAGTGTGGGGATACCCGGCGAGGCCGGGCCGGAGAGCACCCATGAAGAGCAGCAAGAAGCGCGGGCCCCTGGCGCGTGTGGCGCGGTGGACGGGACTGCTGGGCGTGGCCGCGCTCACCTCTATCGCCGTCGACGCATGGCCCGCGCTGGGGAAGAAGGCCCAGGGCGAGCGGCGCGCGAAGATGGAGCGCTCGGCGCAGTGGCAGGACGGCCACTTCGAGAACCCCCAGCCGCTCTACAACGACTGGTGGGGCTCGACGAAGGCCATGTTCGCCGCGAGCCCCTACACGGGCCCCTCGGAGCCGTTGCCCACGGTGCCCGGAGATCGCCGCCGCTTCGAGACGCCTCCCGCCACGGGCCTGCGCGTCACGTGGCTCGGCCACTCCTCGGCGCTCATCGAGCTGGATGGCCACCGTATCCTCACGGACCCCGTGTGGAGCGAGCGTGCCTCTCCCTTGAGCTGGGTGGGCCCGAAACGCTGGTACGAGCCGCCCATCGCGCTCGCGGAGCTGCCGCCCGTCGACGCGGTGGTCATCTCCCATGACCACTATGACCACCTCGACTACCCGACCCTGGTGGCGATGAAGGACTGGAACACCACCTTCATCGTGCCGCTCGGCGTGGGGGCGCACCTGGCCTCCTGGGGCGTGCCCGAGTCGCGCATCGTCGAGCTCGACTGGTGGGAGCGCACGCGGGTGCGCGAGCTGGAGGTGGTGGCCACGCCCGCGCGTCACGCGTCGGGGCGCACGGTGCTCGACAAGGACGCGACGCTGTGGGCGGGCTTCGCGCTGCTGGGCCCGAAGCACCGCGCGTACTACTCGGGTGACACGGGACTGTTCCCCGCGATGAAGGACATTGGCGCGCGTCTGGGGCCCTTCGATGTGACGATGATCGAGGTGGGCCAGTACCACAGCGCATGGCCGGACTGGCACATCGGCCCCGAGCAGGCGGTGCTCGCGCACAGGATGGTCCAGGGCCGCGTCCTGCTGCCGGTGCACTGGGGCCTCTTCACGCTCGCGCTCCACGGCTGGACCGAGCCCATCGAGCGCGTGCTCACGGCCGCGGCGCAGGCGGGGGACGCCGTCGTGGTTCCCCGGCCCGGCCAGAGCATCGAGCCCGAGGCTCCGCCCACGCGCGAGCGCTGGTGGCCGGAGGTGCCCTGGGAGACGGCGGCGCAGCACCCCATCGTTTCCACGCGAATGGACTGACATCCACCGGGCTCGAACTCGAGCTGGGAGGGTTCAGGGATGGATGCGCCCCCGCAATGCCATCAATTCCCGGAAACTGATGGCATGAATAGGTGTCCCTGCCCGGAGATCGAGGGCCGTCTTGTTGCGAGAAGCCTGGCCGCTGGAGTTCAATGTCACTCGCACGCAAAGCGGAAGGTGAGTGACACATGGCGAGTGTCTATGAATTGGCCCAGTTCTCCGAGAACGTCTACTCCCCTGGCGCCAGACCCGTTCCAGGTTGGACTTCCGCGCTGGGCAGACTCGGCAACCCCAAGGACGGTTTCTACGCGGAGTACTTCAAGCACACGAAGCGGGCGGAGATCGTCATCAGTTATCGCGGCACGGATCCCGATCAAACGAAGGATCTCGTTTCCGATGTGCAACTGGCGCTTGGCTCCGTTCCGGAACAGTTCGGTCACGCCGAGCGGATGTTCAAGGCGCTCAAGAATCAGCTGAAGGGCCACTCCGTCTATCTGACGGGGCACTCGCTGGGTGGGGGATTGGCGTCCCTGGTCGCGGCGGTCCATGGCGTGCCCGTCGTGACCTTCAACGCGCCCGGAATGAAGAGGGTCCTCCTCTCCATGCAGTCTGGCGCATCACCCGCGTCGATGCTTGCCTCCCCCGGTATCATCCCGATGCATTACGCCACGCTGGGCATGTATCCCGGTTTCCCGGGCCCCCACAAAGTGGTTCAACAGGCCCTGAGCCGACAGCAAGCGGAGAAACTGCTCAAGAGTCTGGATACCTCCAAGATGCTGAACATCCGCGCATCGGATGACCTGGTCAGCGTGGCGACCGGGCCGGCCATTGGCCGGGTGGCGTCCATCAAGGTCTCGGGGTGGAAACCCTCGGCCGCCAAACAGGTGCCGATCACCACCGCCGACTACATCATGTTGACGATCAATCCGGGCTCCCTGGTCGCGAAGACCACCATCAATGAGGCCTCCAAGCTGGGCAACAAGGTGAGCAACGCGGCGGGCTACGTGCTGTACCAGCACGGCATCGACCACATGGTCGCGGCCCTCAAGAAGCTCGGCCAATACCAGATGGATCTCGGCTGGGTCAGGACCTTCTCGAGCGCTTCCACGAAGCCCGGGAGCGCGGCTGTCGCCTCCGTCAAGAGCAGCGCCGGCCGGGCCCGGAGCGGAGCGTAGCGCGTCCTGGGCCGCGGTCTCGGCTCTCCGTCTCAGCTCTCCATGACGGCGCGCCAGGCGTCGCCGTACTCGCCGTCGAGATGGTTCTGCAGCTCCTCCTCGGTGAGCACGCCGGTCTCGAGGGCCGCGTCGATGGCGGCCCTGGCGCCCTCGTAGTCCATGTCGAGCCCGAAGTGGGCGATGGACTCGACGAAGATGTCCAGGGTGCCCTCCTCCTTCATGCGCTCGATGAACCGGCTGGTGTAGGCCGGGTCGTCCTTGTGCTGCTCGCACAGCCGCGCGTACGTGTTCCACAGGTCCGTGCTGCCCGCGTTCAGCTCGTAGTCGCGGTCCGCCTGCAGGCGCGATTCCGCGTCCTCCCCGAAGACGTCCGGCGCGTTCTCCGTCGCGTGGGCGTAGGCGCTCGGGAAGTTGCTCTGCACGAAGGCGCGCCAGCCGTCCTCGGTGGCCGTCGGGTTCGTGCCATCGCCCTGGAGGAGCGGCTTCACGCCCAGCAGGTCCCACGCGAAGTTGGGGTTGTCCTCGGCCAGCTTGTCGATGAACTCCACCGCGTCCTCGCCCTCCATGCCGCAGGCCTTGGCCGCGTCGATGACCGCCCCGCCCAGGCCCGGGGCGTCGAAAATATCCGGGTGGTTCTTCGCCAGCTCCTGGATCTGCTCGGGCGACAGGCCCAGGTCGTCCGCGAGCTGCTGGGGCTGGTTGTCTCCGTGGGCGAGCGTCTTCGCCACGTCCGGGTCCATGCCCATCTCCAGGAGGATGGCCTCGGACTCGTTGTCGAGCCTCTCCTGCTCCTCCTTGCCGACGAGCAGCTCGCCGACGGCGGAGAGCACCAGGCCCACGCCCTCGACGATGTGCCCCACGCCGGGGAGTACGGTGCCCAGGCCCGCGCCCACCACGGCGATGGCGTCACCGAAGGCCCGGATGCCGCCGCCCACGGTCGGGTCATCCACGAAGTCCATGAAGTGGTCCGCGAGGATGACCGCGTTGGCCACCACGCCGAACGCCGGGGCCAGCCGCCCGAGGAACGCCGCCGCCTTCTCGCCCGTCGCCGCGGCCACCCGGCCGGACTCGCCGAGCGTGCGCATGACGTAGGCCGCCAGCTGCGCGCCGCTCCGGCCCGCGCCGGCCAGGTCCTTGACGACGTCGCCCCACTCGCCCCGCTGGGCGTCGGTCACCGCGCTCGCCAGTCCGAAGACGACGCCCGCGCCCGCCAGCGCGGCGCCAATCTTGCTGCTCTCCGCCAGCTGGCGCAGCGGCGCCGGATTGCCCGAGGCGATCGCGTTCTTGATGGTCTCGATGCCCGTCTTGATGGCCGCGCCGCCCTTGCCGAGCGGGACGAGCGGCTCGGTGATCTCCGTCAGCGCCGCCAGCGCGGCCTCGACATCACCGTCATGCTCGGTGAGCAGCTGGCCGGCCACGGTGGAGATGGCCGTCGGGATGACGTCGTCGTTGATCTTCTCCTCGAGGCCCGCGAAGGCGGTGCCCGCCGGCCCGTTCGGATCCTGCGCCTTGGCGGCCCACTCGAGCGCTCCCTTGGCCTCGGGCGAGCCCGCCAGGTCCGTCGCGGCCTCGACGCACTCCTCGGCGATGTCCGGGTTGCCGCGGGCGGCCTCCATCAGCTTCGGATCGTTGAGGGCGGTGTTCAGCTCGCGGGCGGCGGCGGCCTCGGCGGCGTACTCGTCGGGGTAGCGCTCGCGGAACTCCGCGACGTACTGCTGCTTCTGCTCCTCGGTGAGCCCCGGTCCGAGCTTGGCCAGCTCCGAGTTGAGCTGCGCGTTGAGCTCCTCGGTCCTCTTCTGGGCCTCGTCGTAGGCCTCCTGGGCGTTGACCAGGTTCTGGTGGGCCTCCTCGGGAGAGCTCGCGGCGCGGGTGGCCTCGGCGGCGGTGGTGGAGCGGGTGGAGTCGGTCGCGGCGGTCTGCTGGGGACCGCCCGCGTCCTGCACGCCGAGCGGCTCGTTGGCGAAGCGGGCGAGGGTGGTGCTCCCGTCCAGCGGGCCGAAGGGCGACGCCTTCCCCTGGGTGTCGGCGGAATAGGTGTCCGCGATGCCCGTGGCCGTATTGCGAGCGGGGCCGGCGAAGGGCAGCGGCCTGCCGGCGTCGCGAGCGGTGTCATTGGCGTGCTGGATGGCCTTCTGCGCGGCCTTGCCGAGCTCCCGGGCCTGCGTCTCGGCCACGAGGACCTTCTGCTCCAGCTTCGAGCCCTGGACGTTGTTCTGCCCCGCCGGCTGCTTCGCCTGGGAGAAGGACTGGGCCTGGAGCTCCGAGCGGGCCTGCCGGGCCGCGGCCGCCGCTTCCCGGGCCGCGCGCAGGGCCTCCGCCGCCGCCTGCCGGGCCGCCTCCGCCGCTCGCTGCGCGGCCTGCTGCGCCGCGTCGGTCGTCGACTTGCTCGACGTGGAAGCGGTCTGGGGGGCACTGCTGGTGGTGCGGATCGTCATGGGGGGTCGTGCTCCGGAAGGGCGCGGCGGTGGGGAAATTCTCGCCGCTCGGGAATTATCGGACGGACCGGAGGAAGGTTGCTATCCCCCCTGATCGGCCTGGCGCCAAACCCCGAGACGGCGTGAGCGGGGTTGAACCCGCGTGGAGGGGGCATAGGCTGGCGCCCCGTGTCCCCGACCCCTCCGTTGCTGGATGACATGCTCGTGTTCGCCGAGGTGGTGAGCGCGGGAGGCATCACCGCGGCGGCGGCGCGGCTGGGGCTGCGCAAGTCGACGGTGAGCCGCAGACTGGCGGCGCTGGAGGAGCGGCTGGGGACGCGACTGCTCGAGCGCAACACGCGGCGGCTGCGGCTCACGGAATCAGGGCGCGAGTACCATGCCCACTGCGCACGGCTCGTCGCGGAGGCGCGGGCGGTGAACCAAGCCGTCAGCGAGTCACGGGGCACACCCCGGGGCACGCTGCGGGTGGCCACGTTCTCGCTGCTGGGCGAGCTGCTCACCCCGGTGCTCTCTGAGTTCCTCCTGCGCCACCCGCAGGTGCGCGTGCAGTTGTCGCTCGCCCAGGCGCACGTGGACCTCATCGCCGAGGAGTACGACCTGGCGTTGCGCACGGGGCCGCTGATGGACTCGTCCATGGTGGCCAAGCAGCTCGGGCACGTGCGCACCGGGTATTACGCGAGCCCGGCCTACCTCAGCCGGCGTGGCACGCCCCAATCGCCGGAGGCACTCGAGGGCCACGAGTGCGTGCTGATCGCCGAGCCGGGCACGGACGAGGTGTGGTTCTTCACGGGCCCTCGAGGCGCGCACACGGTGCCGGTGAGCGGGCGGTTGCAGGTGCCGAGCGTGCGCGCCGGACATGCGGCGGCGCGAGCGGGACTCGGACTGGTGCGCCTGCCCACGGTGCTCGTCGCGGACGACGTGCGCGCGGGCGTGCTCGTCCCGGTGCTGGAGGCGGTGACGCCGCCGGGCCAGCCCCTCTACGCCGTCTACCCGAGCAGCCGGCAGCTACCGCCCAAGGTGCGCGCCTTCCTGGACATGCTCTCCGAGCGCCGCGCCGCGCTTCCGTGGGAGGCGAGCGCCGCACCACCGGGCGCTTCGAGGTCAGCCTCCCGGGCGCGTTCTTCCTGAACTTGTCCAACAGTTGGACAAGTTGTGGAAGACCGGGCCCGGAGGGGCTCTTCGCGGAACAATCCATTGCGTGGCGGGCTCTCGTCGGCCCGGGCCGTCGCCGTTAAGTCTTTCCGTGAGAGGTGGGGCGAGGGCCATGGAGGCCAGGACGCACCCGCCCGAGAGGGACACGCCATGACCACGGACATCATCGACCTGAGGGACCCGGACTTCCGCCGCGAGGTGTTGGAGGCGGAGGAGCCGGTGCTGGTGGACTTCACGGCGCAGTGGTGCGGACCGTGCCGCGCCATGAAGCCGGCGCTGGAGTCGCTCGCCTCCGAGTTCAAGGGCCGGGTGAAGGTGACGCGGCTCGACGTGGACGACAACCTGGTGACGGCGCAGGAGTACGGTATCCGCTCGATGCCCACCCTGCTCTTCTTCAAGAAGGGCAGGGTGGTGGGCCAGATTGTCGGCGCGGTTCCGCGAGCGAAGCTGGCGAGCGCGTTCCAGCAGGTGCTCTGAGACTAGAGCGGATCACACGGCGTCCGGCACGAGTTGCCGATGAGGGACTTCGTGCCGGCGATGTTGCCGGAGCAGGCCGCGTACTCGCGGACCCGCATGCCCGCCTTGCGCAACACGATGCACTCGCCGCAGGTCCCGTACTCCTCCCAGTAGATGGTCTGCTCACCCGGGAGACAATGGGGCACGGGTTCCACGTGCTGCTCGACGCTGGAGAGGTCCTCGGACGGCAGGACCTCGTCGGCGGACTCGGTTCCACCACAGGCGGCGAGGGTCAGCGACAGGCAGGCGGCGGCGAACAGTTTCGACAGACGCATGAGGGGCTCCTTGCTGTTGAAAGGGGGACTTCGGAGTATGGCCTACGGCTCGGGGTCCTGCCAGGAGGTGCCCGTCCCGGGTGCCCGTGAGGAGTCCTCCCTGCCCAAGATGCTCGCCCGCCTCCAGCGCCGGGCCAGCCGCCGCCGGGAGCGCGCGGCTATGCGTGCAGCCGGCACCAGTGGAGCAGGAGCTCATCGCCCAGCTCGAGTGAGTCGGAGTCCTCCAGTGGCGTCGTCTCGATGTGCGAGGCGCCGCGCCAGGTGCCATTGGTGCTGGCGGTGTCGATGGCCAGCAGGCGCGCGCCCACCTGGACGAGGAGCAGGTGCACGCGGGAGATCTGCCCGAGCCCCGCGAGCAGGATGCCGCAGCGCTCGTAGCGGCCCAGCAGCACGCCCTGCTCCAGACGCTCGAGGGAGACACGGTGCCGCTCCTTCTTGTTCTCGCTCTCGAGCCGCAGCTCGCCCCAGGCGGCTCCGGGGCCCTCGTGTTCGGCGAGCAGCAGCCGCAGCGGGCCCAGGCGGACGATGTTCGTGTAGTCGCCGCGCTCCTCGGCCATCTGGCTCCGGGCGTGGCGGAGGCGGGGGGCTCCGGGGCTTCGCCGGTCGATGAATTGTCGCGGGGGGAGCGCATGCCAGGCCTGCTCGGCGCGCTCGGGCCAGGGCGGCTCGGAGGGGCCGCGGGTGGGGAGGAAGAGGAGCGCGTACTCGCCCACGGAGGCGTAGAGCAGCCCCTGGGCGCTCACGGCCACGTTGGGTTGACCGTCCTCGGTGAGGAAGGGCTGTTCGGTGTTGAGGTCCCACAGCCGGATGACGGGGGCGGTGCCGGGAGCGTCGGACTGCGCGTGCAACACGAGGTGGCGCAGGGACACGTCGCTGGACGTGAGCCGGAGCCCGCATCCGGTGTGCCGGCCGATGACGAGCGAGTGGCCGGACTCGACGATGACGGCCTCGATGACGCGTGCGTGGCTGTCCACGGCCACGGCGAGCACCGCCGGACGCCGGGCGATGTAGGCCAGTCCTCTCAGCCGGTCATGAGCGGAGATGAACGCGTCATGCGCATCGAGTGGAGACAGGCGCGGCAGCAATTCGCCGAGCGCGGCGACGCGTGTCCTCTCATTGTTGTCCGGCATGCGTGAAGCCCCCCCAGCGGAGGATGAGTCTACTTGAGGGGGATGTCGTCCCGGTGAGACAAAGGGCGACTGATGGGAAACGTACGATTTCACTCCTACGAAGAAGTTCGCGAGCGAGCTGAAGAAGCTTTTCGCGGACACCACGCGCGGCTGTCATCGCTGTTGCCGTACGCGGACATCCAGCACGTGGGGAGCACGGCGATTCCGGGAGCGAGGACGAAGGGAGACCTGGACATCCAGGTGCGGGTGCCACCCGGGCGCTTCGCGGAAGCGGAGGCGTTGCTGGCGGAAGCGTACGCGAGGAACGAGGGGAGTGAGCGCACGTCCGGATTCGCGAGCTTTCAGGACGAGACGTTGGAGGTGCCGTTGGGAATCCAGCTCACGGCGATGGGAGGGAGCCACGACTTCTTTTCACGGGCGAGGGACCTGTTGCGCGCGGACGCGGAGCGGCTGGCGGAGTACGACGCGCTGAAGGCGAGGTGGGAAGGCAGGCCGATGGACGCGTACCGGGAGGAGAAGGCGGCGTTCTTCGAGAGGCTGCTGGGCTCGGTGCGGAGCGAGGGCTGACGGCGGTAGGTTCCAGCGGAGGTGCCATGCGGATTCCGGATTTCAAGCTCGAGCGGTACTTCGCGAAGTGGGAGTTCAACGCGCCCTACCTGCTGTGCTCCTCGGACATCGAGGGCTGGCGGATGAGCGAGCTGCTCGCGTTGGCGGACGAGGACGGGCGCGAGCGCTGGGAGCGGTTGTCGCTGGGCTACACCGAGTCCACCGGCCTGCCGGCGCTGCGCGAGGAGATTGCCCGCATGTACCCCGGCCTGGAGCCGCGGCACGTGCTGACGTTCGGCGGGGCGCAGGAGGCCATCTTCGTCCTGACGAACGTGCTGCTGGGGCCGGGAGACCACGCGGTGGTGACGTGGCCGGGCTACCAGTCGCTGTACGAGGTGGCGCGAGCCACGGGCGCCGAGGTGTCGTTGCTGCGGCTGCGCGAGGAGGACGGCTGGACGCTGGACCTGGAGGCGCTGAAGCGCGAGCTGCGGCCCCACACGAAGCTGCTGGTGGTCAACTTCCCGCACAACCCGACCGGAGCCCTCCCCGGCGCGGCGGCGTGGAAGGGCCTCTTCGACCTCGCCGGGGAGCGCGGCATCCACGTGCTGTCGGACGAGGTGTACCGGCTGCTGGAGTATGACCCGAAGGACACCCTGCCCGCGGCGGCGGAGCTGTCGGCGCGCGGCGTGAGCCTGGGCGTCATGTCCAAGGCCTTCGGGCTGGCGGGGCTGCGCGTGGGCTGGCTGGCGAGCCGGGACACCGCCCTGCTGGAGCGCTGCGCGGCCTACAAGGACTACACCACCCTCTGCAACGCCGCCCCGAGCGAGGTGCTCGCCCTCATCGCGCTCCGGGCGAGGGAGCGCGTGCTGGCCCGGAGCCGCGAGCTCCTCTCGCGCAACCTCGCGGTGCTGGATGACTTCTTCGCCCGGCGCGCGGACACCTTCCGCTGGGTGCGCCCGGCCTCGGGAAGCGTGGCGTTCCCGAAGTTGTTGAAGGACATGCCGGTGGCCGGCTTCTGCCAGCGCCTGGTGGAGACCGAGGGCGTGCTGCTTCTGCCCGGCGACGTGTACGACTTTCCGGGCAACCACTTCCGGCTCGGCCTGGGCCGGACGAACATGCCCGACGCGCTCGCGCGGCTGGAGCGTTTCTGCGACGCGCTGGGGCGCTGAGCATCTCCTCCTCGCGCACTCTGTACGTCGCCCGACAGATGGACACGGCCTTGTGGTAGCTGGAGCCCGGGTGTGTGAAGCCGGGGTCCTGCGTCGGGACGCCCATGGTATGGACGGTAGCTGGCCTGGAAGGAGCAAGGGCGAGATGAGCGAGTCGAACACGGAGCGGCCTCAAGACAGGATTCCCACGGGGGTGCCCGGCCTGGACACCGTCCTGCATGGCGGTCTCCTGCGCCGGGGCGTGTACATGCTCCAGGGCCGTCCGGGCGCGGGGAAGACGATCCTCACCAACCAGATGTGCTTCCACCATGCCTCCCTGGGCGGCCGCGTCCTCTACGCCACGCTGCTGGCGGAGACCCACGAGCGCCTGCTCTTCAACCTCGAGCCGCTCACCTTCTTCGACACCTCCCGCATCCCCGAGCAGATTTCGTACCTGAGCGCCTTCGCCACGCTCGAGCAGGGCGGCCTCAAGGGCCTCATCGAGGTGCTCCGGCGCGAGGCCCGGGCGCGCAAGGCCACCCTGCTCGTGGTGGACGGCCTGGTGACGGTGGAGGAGAGCGCCCAGTCGAAGCGGGACTTCAAGAAGTTCATCCACGAGCTTC
Organism: Archangium sp. Cb G35; assembly: GCF_001896145.1. NCBI lineage: Bacteria > Pseudomonadati > Myxococcota > Myxococcia > Myxococcales > Archangiaceae > Archangium > Archangium sp. Cb G35. The sequence continues at coordinate 93,057 of NZ_MPOI01000013.1, read as the reverse complement.
AAATCCACGCCAACCTCGTTGGCTGCACCATCCTGGTGCTCACCAGCTCCGGCGAGGAGCCGGTGGGGCCCGAGCACACCATGGTGGACGGCGTCATCGAGCTGACGGACAACCGGTGGGGCCGGCGGGCGGAGCGCGAGCTGGAGGTGAAGAAATTCCGGGGCAGCAGCTACCTGCGCGGCGGCCACGCCTTTCAAATCACCGATGATGGCATCGCCGTGTTCCCGCGCATCGAGGCACTCCTGCAGGATCCCTCTCGCGAGGACCCCTGCAAGGCGAACCGGGTCTCCACGGGCATTGCCCAGCTGGACAAGATGCTCCACGCAGGCCTTCCGTGCGCCTCCACCAGCGTCCTCTTCGGCCCCACCGGAGCCGGCAAGACGACGTTCGGGCTGCACTTCCTCGATGAGTGCAGCAAGGCGGAGCCCGGCCTCCTCTTCGGCTTCTACGAGACGCCGCCGCGCCTGCTCCTCAAGGCCCGGGCGTTGGGGCTCGACCTGGACAAGAAGCAGAAGCAGGGCATCTTCGACATGCTGTGGCATCCGCCCACCGAGCGCATCCTCGACTCGCTCGGCAACAAGCTCCTCGAGGCGGTCCGTGAGCGGGGGGTGAAACGGCTCTTCGTCGACGGAGTGGATGGTTTCCGGCAGTCGGCGGCCCACCCCGAGCGCATCAGCCACTTCCTCGCCGCGTTGAACAACGAGCTGCGGGTGATGGGCGTCACCACCCTCTACACCAGCGAGCTGCAGGAGATGTACAGCCAGGAGGTGCGGCTGCCCATCAGCGGCATCTCCAGCCTCGTGGAGAACATCTTCTTCCTGCGCTTCGTGGAGCTGCACTCGAAGCTGCACCGGATGCTGTCCGTGGTGAAGATGCGCGACAGCGACTACGACTCCTCCCTCCAGGAGTACCGCATCACGTCCCGGGGCATCGAGCTGGCCGACACCTTCCAGGGCGCCCACTCAGTCCTCTCGGGGGATGCGAAGCCGCTCACCCCGCCCAGGCGCAAGAAGGGCCTGCTCAAGAAGCGGAGCCGGTAGCCGTGAGGACCCTCCTCGTGGTGGACGATGAGGTAGGCATCACGGAAGCGCTCAACGACTTGTTGAGCGAGGAAGGCTTCCACGTGCTCGTCGCGCCCAACGGCAGGGTGGCCCTGGAGCGCATGGCGGAGAAACGGCCGGACCTCATCCTGCTCGACTACATGATGCCGGTGATGGATGGGCGCGAGGTGCTCCTGGCCCTTCAGCGCGACGAGGCGGCCCGGGACATTCCCGTGCTCCTGATGAGTGCCGTGCCCCGCTCGAGCCTGCCCCTGGAGTGCAAGCCCACCGCCTTCCTGCGCAAGCCCTTCACCATCGACCGGCTGCTCACGGAAGTGGGCCGGTTGCTCGGGGGCCCGGCGAAGCCCTGAGTTCCCGCGGGGAACGCCCGGGAGCGCATTTGAATGATGGACCCGGGGGCGCGGGTCATGGATGCTCGCGAGGCCGTCCCGGGTTGGGAGTAGAGGAGGATGGCACCCATCCGTGAGGGCTTCTTGGACAACAATCAGCACCGCATCGCGCTGTTCCTCGACTTCGAGAACCTGGTGACGAACACCGGGTTCACCGCCGGCAACTTCGATCTGCAACCGGCGATGGACCGGCTGCTGGAGCGGGGCAAGGTGGTGTTCCGCCGGGCCTACTGCGACTGGTCACGCTTCAAGGAGGCCAAGGGCAACCTGCACGAGTTCGGCGTCGAGCTCATCGACGTGCCGCCCTCGACGCGCTCGGGGAAGAACGGGGCGGACATGCGCCTGGTCATCGACGCGTTGGAGCTGTGCTACGCGCGCGAGCACATCGACACGTTCGCCATCGCCTCGGGAGACAGCGACTTCTGCCCGCTGGCGTACAAGCTGCGCGAGAATGGCAAGCAGCTCATCGGGCTCGCGGTGAAGGAGGCGACGAGCCCCCTCTTCGTGAAGGCGTGTGACGAGTTCATCTACCTGCGGCCACGCACGCGCGCGGAGAAGGACAAGGAGAAGCGCGCCCAGGAGCACGAGGAGGCCGGGAAGGGGCGGGGCGGCAAGCACGGCAAGGGGCACGGGGAGCGGCAGGGGAAGGATCAGGCGCACGGGCACAAGGGCAAGGCCGAGGGCTCGAAGACCGAGGTGCCGGAGAGCGTGGTGGAGGTGGTGCAGCGGCTGCTGGCGAGGACGACGGGGACGCTCAATCCGTCTCTCATCAAGGAGGCGCTGGTGCGCAAGGAGCCGGACTTCGACGAGCGCGACCACGGCTTCTCCTCGTTCACCAAGCTGCTGTCGGCGCTGGAGCACGAGGGGGTGCTCAAGCGGGTGCAGCAGGGCCGGCAGTGGTACGTGGTGGCGCCGGACGCGGCGCCGCTGGAGCCCTCGCCGGGCCGCGGCCGGGCCGCGCGTGCGCCCGTGGAGGAGGAGGACGAGGAAGAGGTCTACCCGGATCCGGTGGACGACTTCTGAGTCACGTCTCCAGCACGTCTGAGAGGCTCTTGGCGAGCAGGGCCCGCTCGAACCAGCGGTTGAGCGTGGCCATGCTCCTGCATTTCAGGATGCGTTGGCGGGACTGCTTATCCACACGCAGCCCGCGAAGAGCGAGGAGTCGAAGCACCACCTCCGCCAGTTCTTCCCGCCGTCCCTCCGCCCGGAGCCGCTGACCCTCCGTCCACATCGGTTCCTCCGCCCACTGGTTCTGAGTCACGCCTCCAGCACGTCCGAGATGCTGTTGGCTTGCAGAGCTCGCTCGAACCAGCGGTTGAGCGTGATCATGCTCCTGCATTTCAGGATGCGTTGGCGGGACTGCTTGTCCACACGCAGACCGCGAAGGGTGAGGAGCCGAATCACAGCTTTAGCTTGGTTTTCCCGCCGTCCCTCCATGCGTCCCTCCGCCCGGAGCCGCTGACCCTCCGTCCACATCAGTTCCTCCACTCGCTGTTCCCGCATCAAACAAGCTAACACCGCCGGGTGACTTTTCCAGTCGCCTTCGTCCCACGTTCCCGAAGGTAGTAAACGACTGCCTCCAGTTCCCGTTCTCCCTCTGGCGAAGCGTGGACTTCCCTGAACAGGTCTACCTGCTGCATCAGGCGCTTGTTCAACTCCCGGGTGCTGGGCAAGCGCAGCAACACCAGTGCGAGTCTCACCAGGGGCGGGCAGGCGAGCGTCTCCAGGCCATCGCGGATGGATGCCGCGAAAGCCGCGATGTCGGCCCCCAGCTTCTTCAAGCGCGCCTCATCGGCATGCTGCGCCTGCAGGGCCATGGCTCGAGCACGAGTCGCCTGAAGGGAGGCTTCCAGCCGCTGGCGTCGGTCCTTGAGCTCGTCTACCTCAATGGCGCCCTGTTGGTAGGCATCGACGAGACGGTCTATCTGTCCCTGCAGGTGTCGGCACGCCCCCTCCAGCCGCGCAGTCTCCTGATGTGCAGCCTGAGCGTTCTGCTGGCTCAGCTGCCAGGTCTCTACCTCCTTCTGCAGCATCTGGGGCTGCTTTAGCCACTCGCACAGCGCCTTCCACACCACCGCATCCAGTTCCAGGGCTCGGACGCGTCTGGCGGGGCAGCGCTCGGGGCGGCCCGTGTCCGTCGGCGATTTTCGCCAGCATGCGTAGTAGAAGTATTCGTAGGGGAGGCTGCCGCGGGTCTGGCGGATGCAGGCCATCTTCCAACCGCACTGGCCACACACCACCAGGGTGCGCAGCAGGTACTCATGGCGGACATTGCGCGGGCTGAGCAGCTTGTGGTGCGACAGACGCTCGAGCACCTGGGCCTGTTGCGCCGGCTCCACCAGGGCGGGGACCGGCACCTGCAGCCACTGCGCCTTGGGACGAGCCCGGCTGCTACTCCTGTAGGTCTTGCGGTACGCCCCCGGGTGACGGGGCCGTGTGGGCTCCACTGGCTCGCGTCTGCCGTAGGTCGCCAGGCCCGCGTAGGCCGGATTGGTGAGCGTCTTGTACACCGTCGACTGGCACCACAGGCGCGCCTTGCGTGGGCGGATGCCTTGGGCATTGAGGCGTTTGGCGACCTGGCGCGCACTCAGGTCTTCCTCCAGCACCCACTGATACATCTGCTGCACATTCGCCGCCTCCACCTCGTCCTGGACAATGACTCCCTGAGGCAGTTGGGACGTGTGCACCAGCCGATAGCCATACGGCGCAATGTTGAAGGGCAGCATCTGCCCGTTTCTGACCTTGTGCAGGCGCCCGCGGCGGGTGCGCTCCAGAATCTTGGTGCGCTCGTACTCGGCAATCACGCCCTGCATCTGCACCAGCAGCAGGTCCTCGGGGTTGTCGCTGATGGGCCTCTCCAGGAAATGCACCTGCACACCTCGCTTGCCCAACTCCTCCAGGAGAATCTGCTGGTGGACGTAGTTGCGTGCCAGTCTGTCCGGAGCACACACCAGCACCAGGTCGAGCAGGCCGTCAGCGGCTGCGTCCCGCAGTGCATCCAGGCCGGGCCTGTCCAGGCGTGAGCCGCTGTAGCCCTCGTCCACGTAGTGATGCTCGGCGGGCACCAGCACCCCCATGCTCTCAGCGGCCTTCTCCAGAACCGCCACTTGCGAGGCTACCGTCCTGTCCTCCTGCTGGCGCGTCGTCGACACGCGCGCATACAGCGCCGTCCTCTGCGTCATGACCCACCTCCTGGGCGTGCTCCACGCCCCTTGCCTCCTGGCCGCATGGTGCGGCCCCGGGGCCTATCGCGCTTGCCGATGAGGCGCCGCGGGCTGCTTCCAGCAGCAACTTGATGGCCCTGCTCAGCCGCTCCTCGCCGTCCGGGGCTGGACGCGCATTCCACTTCACCTTCCAAACACGCTTGCCCATCCAACTCGCTTGGGGACCCCTGTCGCTGAGAGCAGAGGCTGCCTGGCCGATTGGCTACGCGCGAAGAAGATGGGCGCCTGGCGCGCTTGAAGACCCGGCGGTGGAGCGAGAAGCGGATGAGGTTTTTCTGGTTTGCGTCTTCGCGACGTCCACGCGGGATTGGTGCTCGACGAGGATGAAGGCTCGCCGCGAGCCGCCGCGCAGCCGGACCGAGAAGAGCAGGTCACTCCGGCTCTCCCGGATGGCGGTGTCCACGATGGTGGGCGACTGACTTCGCAGGGTGGACCAGTCCACCCGGGCGGCGAACCCCGGGGGCAGCAGCGTGTGCAGCAAGGCCGCCGCCCGCTCGGGGTGCTCCAGCACGTAGCGGATGAAGCGGTCGTGAGGTCCGGACATGGCCCTCGGCTCTGAGCACGAGCCGGGCCAATGCCACTGGAGAGGGAATCACGGTCCGGGCACCGTCCACGCGGATGGAAACCGTCTCCGCGCGAATCGTCCGGACACGTGCGCGGCTACTTGCCCTTCTTCTCCGTGCGCTTCTTCTCGTGGGCCTCGATGCGGTTCTTGAAGTCGTCCATCAGGTCGTTGGGAATGGGAATCGAGAGGTTGTACTGGGCGATCTTCCAGGTGCTCCCATCCTTCACGAGCACGCCCGAGCCGCGCGCCGGGCCCATGTTGGGCGTGGAGAGCGCCTCGTCGAACCAGGCCACCGCGCCGTCCTTCGAGAAGCTCACGTGGCGCGACACGGCGGTGAAGCTCCAGGCCTTGCCCTTGGAGAAGTAGGGCTTCGCCCAGGCGCGGAACTCATCGCGCGTCCAGCGCTCGGTGCCGTCCGTGCCGAGGTAGACGGCGTCGGGGGTGAAGTAGCCGAAGTAGCGGGCCTCGTCCGCCTGGGCGGCGGCCTTGTGCCAGTCGTCGAGCACGGCGTTCACGGCGGCCGTGTGCGTGGCGGGAGTTCCCGTCGCGAGCGTGGCGGTCAGCAGGGCGAGGCACAGCAGGGTCAGGGTGGGCATGTCGGGCTCGGAGTTGGACAACGTGTGGTGTTGCCAGACTTGTCCAACAGTTGGACAAGTTCATGAAGAATGCGCCCGGGAGGCGGATACACCCACCCCTGAATTCGTTCACTGCTCGAGCGAGCGCGGCATCGGTGGGGACGCCATGGAGGCCGTGAAGCACCTGCCCTGGTGCTCGTAGAGGTCTTCCGGGCATGGTGCCTTCAGCTCGTGCGGCACCCAGCAGGCGCCGATGAGCTCCACCTCGATGCGGGGCTTGCAGGGCGGGCGCCGCTGCCCTTTGTAGGGCTTTTGCGGAAGAGGACGGGCGAGCACGCCCCCATCCTGCTCGGTGTTCCAGATGGAACCGCTCGTGGGGAAAGGCTCGATGTCCGTTGGTACCTCCTGTGGGATGGACGCGGACGGGGTGCTCGCCCAGGGCTCCGAGCTGTCGGGTGGCGGGGATACGGATGCCAGGTGGAGCAGGGCGAAGGCCAGGGCGCCCACCGCGGCGGCTCCCGCCAGTGCCAGTCCCCGGCGCCACACGGGGACTGGCTCCTTGTCCTCGGGGAGGGCCCGGGACATGAGTCCCACTGCGTCGCGCACTTCCTCGAACAGGGACACCAGCGCCTCCGCGGAATACCTGTCGGGAGCGGTGGCCCAGCGCGAGTCCTCCACCTCCAGGGCCACGTAGCCCGGTGAGGCCGAGGAGGTGCACCGCACCCGCCAGTCCTTCAGCGGTGCCGTCTCGTCCCCGGTGGAGGGCACGAGCACCAGGGCCTTCGCCCCGCTCGTCTCGTGCGTGGCCCGGTAGAGCCCACCCAGGCCGTGCGCGTCCTGATCCACCTGCTCGTGGAGCTGGTACGGCCCCATCTGCTCCAGCTCCTCCCCACTCGACTCGGACTTCTTCCCCTCGTCCACGCGTGCTCCTCGCTGGCCTCCGCACCCGCACGAGGCCCGAGGTCCCTGTCTGCACCGGGCCGGGACACCGCTCCAGGAGCTACACGGTGGCACCTGCGAATCCTACTGACCGGGTGATAGCACCCGGCATACCTGGAGCGTCTTGCCCTTGGCCCTGTCGGGGAAGGTGCGTTGGTGCGTCCCTTGTCGCCGTGTGCCCGGGTGGGGGATCGTGATGGGGCTGTCCAGGAAGGAGACCCTCCATGGCCCCGAATCTTTCGTCTCAGACGGCTGGGCGCGTCGCACCCGTGCCCTCGAAGCAGACCGCCCGGGATGTCATCAACATCGTGGTCATGGTGGGCGGCACCGTGGATCCGATCAACAGCGATCCCAAGGCCCGCTCCGCCAGCTACCGCAATCCCAAGGTTCCGCCGCCCCCGGATCCGAAGAAGGACAACGATCCGGACTGGTACTGGGGGCTCAACAAGCCGCTCCGCGAGGAACTGGAGAAACTCCAGAAGAAGTACCGCAACCTGCACCTCTTCGTCGCCCATGGGTGGACCGGCGATAACTCGCCCACCAACCGGCGCATCGCCGGGGCCTACCTCGCGGACCGGTTGTGTGGAGCCAATGGAGAGAAGGCCTACTACCAGGGCTACCTCCACAGCGAGGTGTCCATCCACCTCATCGGCCACTCCCACGGCGGCAACGTCATCAACGAGTTCACCCACCGGGCGGCCACCTCCAAGCAGTGGCCCAAGAAGTGGAAGATTCGCAGCATCACCTATCTGTCCACGCCGTTCTTCAAGCGGCTGCACCCGGTGGACACCGGCGCCTTCCACAAGGAATGCCGCATCCTCAATGTCTACTGCAAGTACGACCTGACCCAGCGTGTCATCGCCGACTTCTCTCTCTTCCCTCTCAATGATGTGCTCAAGCAGGTCCGCGCCTCCGAGCTCATGGAGCGCATCGCCGAGGTGAAGTTCGACACGGGGCTCCTCCAGAGCGCCATGCTGTCCGTGGATGTTCAGCTCACCGGACGCAAGTGGTACGTGCCCGACCCCAAGGTGCTGATGGACGCGGAAGAGGGCAAGAAGCTCTACGACGGAGTGCTCGCCACCTTGAAGCAGGTCCACGCCGTGTTCGACAAGGCGCGGGAGATCATCGACAGGTTCAACCAGGGCATCGACTACCCGGTTCCCAAGGAACTGGACGCGAAGCTGACGAAGCATCGCCAGGTGATGAGCAACACGCTCGCCTCGAAGTTCCGCTTCCGGTTGGACCAGATCGAGCACGGGCTGGACAAGACGGAGAAGGCCTTCCAGGCCCGCCGCAAGAGCGGCAAGTTCCCGCATCAAGGTTTCTTCGAGGACCTGCACGTCACCGCCTTCCTCCTGCCGCTGGTCCAGTTCCTCTCGGTGGATCGCGCCAGTCTGAGGGGGCCGCTGTGGGATCTCGTGTATGAGTTGCTCAAGGATCAGGTCCATGAGTTCGACAACACGGAGACCACCCCCGCCGCCCAGCTCCGGGGGACGCCGTTCGCGGCCCGCATCGTGGATCTGCCCATTACGGAAAAGGACACGTTCTTCGGCCTGGGCAAGGATGCCGCCTTCAACAAGTTCATCTCGCGGCTGGAGGGCATCGAGGATCGCTTGACGGAGTCCCTCTCCCAACACGCGGTGATGGATCTGCTCTTCACGCTCATCGCCCAGATGGAGCCACTGAGGACCGCGGTGTCGAAATGGGCGAGCGCGGTGGACTGGTACGAGGGGATGTTGCGCAGCCAGGCCTGGGTGAAGTCGAAGCTGGGAACCCAGACGGATCAGGACAAGCTGGTGCTGCGGTTCGTGCAGATGCTGGAGAGCTATGCGCTCATCTTCAAGGAGCGCGACTGTGGGCCGATGCAGGTGAATGACCCCCGGTTGAAGCAGGAGGAGGGCGAGCCTCTCGTGGGCAGCATTCCCTACTTCGCCATCAAGGCGCACTCCACCAGCCGAAAGGACTTGTATCCGAAGGTGAAGGCAGCCCTGGAGGGCCAGTTCGATACCTTGCCGCGGGCGGGACGCTGAGAGGAGGCGTGCGGCTCACCGGGGGCGGGTGGGAATGCACCGCCCCACGGAGCCCTTCGCGCACTTGCTGTAGTCAGTCCAGGTGGCGCCCGACAGCCGCGCCTCCGTGAGGTCCGCCCCGTCCAGGTTGGACAACTCCAGGTTGGCGTCGCGCAGATCGGCGCCTCGGAGGATGGCTCCCTCGAAGTTGCAATTCGCCAGCGTGGCGGCTCGCAGGTTGGCTCCCGAAAGGTCCGCGCGCATGAGAAGCGCGCCTCCGGCGGGGACGTCGTAGAGATACCTCTTCTCGGAGCGGCGGTAGGGCCCGTCCGGCCCGTGCAGGCTACTGTCCTCCAGGTTGATGCCGCGCAGGTTGGCCCCCTCGAAGTTGGCGGACTCGCGGGTGACGGCGTTGCGCAGATCCACCCCTTCCAGGTTGGCTCCCTGGAACTGTGTGCTCCACAACCGGGTATCGTCGAGCCGAGCCCCGCGCAGGTCCGCTTGCCTCGCATCTGCTCCCTCCAGGCCGGCGGCTGTGAGGTCGGCGTTGCGTAGGCTCGCGCGGGACAGCTTCGCGCCCAACAGTCTTGCCCCCTTGAGGCGAGCGCCCTCGAGGTTCGCTCCTTCCAGCGAGGCGTCCGTGAGATCGCACCCCTCGCACTCGCGTGTCTCCAGCAGGCGCCGGACGGTCTTCTCGCGCTCGCTGAGGCACCCGGAGAGGGTGGGGCCCAGCAGGAGGACGAGGGGGAGGAGCCGTCCGAGGCGCATCGGGTGTCGCATGGCTCGGAGTCTACCCCGAGGGCTCACTTCTCGCGCAGCAGCAGCCCGCGAGAGAGGAGGCGTGCCGCTCACCGGGGGCGGGTGGGAAGGCACTGCCCCACGGAGCCCTTGCCACACTTGCTGTAGTCGGTCCAGGTGGCGCCGGACAGCCGCGCCTCCGTGAGGTCCGCTCCGTCCAGGTTGGCCTGTTCCAGATTGGCGTCGCGCAGATCGGCGCCTCGGAGGATGGCTCCTTCGAGGTTGCACTTCGCCAGGACCGAGAACCGGAGCTTCGCTCCGGTGAGGTCCGCGCGCATGAGAAGCGCGCCTCCGGCGGGGACGTCGTAGAGATACCTCTTCTGCGAGCGGCGATAAGGCCCGTCCGGACCGGTCAGGCCACTCTCCTCCAGGTTGATGCCGCGCAGGTTGGCTCCCTCGAAGTTGGCGGACTCCTGGAAGAGGGTGTTGCGCAGATCAACCCCTTCCAGGTTGGCCCCCTGGAACTGTGTGTGCCCCAACCGGGTATCTTCGAGCCGAACCCCGCGCAGGTCCGCCTGCCGTGCATCCGTGCTTTCGAGAAAGGCGCCGGTGAGGTCGGCATTGCGCAGGCGCGCGCGAGCCAGCTTCGCCCCCGACAGCTTCGCCCCCTTGAGGCGAGCGCCCTCGAGGTCCGCTCCCTCCAGCGAGGCGTCCGTGAGATCGCACCCCTCGCACTCGCGCGTTTCCAGCAGGCGCCGGACGGTCTTCTCGCGCTCGCTGAGGCACCCGGAGAGGGTGGGGCCCATCAGGAGGACGAGCGGGAGGAGCCGGCCGAGGCGCATCGGGTGTTGCATGGCCCCGGAGTCTACCCCGAGGGCTCACTTCTCGCGCAGCACCATCAGCCCGCGCGAGGTGTCCACCACGTAGATGTAGCCATCGCCGGGGATGCGGATGCCCATGGCACCATCGAAGTAGTCCCCCCGGCCCGGGTCGCTCTCGCGCCACGTGTTGTAGTACGCCACCTGGGTGGGTTGCGTGGGGTTGGAGACGTCCAGCACGCGCACCCCTTCCTGGTACCAGGCGACGTAGAGCTTCTTGCCCACCAGCAGCATGTTGTGGATGGAGATGGGGGCCCGGAGCTGGAACGAGCCAATCTTCACGATGTTCGCCGGGTCCGTGATGTCGAGCACCCGCAGGTGCTCGCCGGCGCCCTCGCCCCCCATGAAGGAGATGGTGCGGCCCGCGAAGGTGCCCACCGCGTTGTGGTGGCTGTACTGCCAGGGGTAGCTGAAGTTGCCGAGCGTGCGCAGGTCATTCGGGTTGCTCACGTCGACGATCTCGTAGCCCATGTCCGCGTAGTTCACGTAGAGCCGGTCCCCGATGGCGAACACGTCGTGCGGGTAGTACGGCAGGTGGGTCGCGTAGCGGTTGAGCTCCACGGGCGCCAGCGGCGTGGTGATGTCGAAGAGGGCGATGCTCGAGTTGGCCGTGGCGTAGAGCCGGTTGCCGTCGACGAAGACGGTGTGCGTGTAGAGTCTGTCGCCGGGCGCGCTGAGCACGAACCGCGGGTCCGCCGGGTTGCTGATGTCGAAGACGTTCACGCCCTTGGTCGAACTGGCCACGTAGAGCGCGTCCCCCTTGGCCCACACGCCATTCCAGTAGTTGTCGCCCGGCAGTTGGATCGTCTTCACCTTCACGGGCGCGGCCTTGTTGCTCACGTCGAAGACGGTGAGGCCGCCGGGCTTCGAGGCCACCATGGTGACGGAGACGACATAGGCGTGGCCCTTGGTGACGTAGATGTCCACCGGGTAGCCGATGTCCACGCGGCTCTCGGAGACGAGCTCCAGGCCCGAGGCCTCGCTCTCCCCGGCGCGCCAGGTCAGCCGGTCGGACTTGACGGTGGACGTGGAGACGAGCCTGCCGTTGCGGCAGAAGGCGTAGCAGCCGGTGAACTCGGGCGCCTGGGGCGACTCACAGGTGACGAGCGCCGTGCGGCGCGTGCCCCCATCCGCGAGGGAGACGTGGTTCGAGTACAGGCGGACGTTGCCCTCCCGCTCCTCGGTCATGGGCAGGTTGCCGAGGAGGGGGGTTCCACCATCGGTGGGGAGTTTGAACGGGATGGCGTTGATGAAAGGGGGGTCGCCCGCGGCCGGGCCCTCATCGCGGGAGGTCAGCAGGTAATGGCCCTCGGTGCCCGCGTTCACGAGCGAGTCCGTGTCGCACGCCGAGAGGTCGAACGTGCTCAGGTCGCAGGCGCCATTGCCGGGAACGAAGGTGCAGGCCGAGAGGCGGCCCAGGCCGCTCCAGTTGCCCGTCTCCTCGAGCGGAACGTAGCTCCCATCCCACTCGTAGCCGGTGGAAGCGTCGGGCCCTCCGGTGGACGCGTCCGGAGGGTCCGTGGGGCCCGAGGGCGGCGGGCAGCCGAGGAGGGTGAGGGCACTGGCGAGAAGGATCGTCCGGCGGGAGTGGGTCCAATTCATGGCGCGCGGCTCCGTATCGAGAAGAGACGCGCCATGCTTCCGGGAGGCATTTGCCCCATGCAAACCAGGGCTTCATCCGGCAAGTGTCAAGCTTTCCCCCTCGCCTTCTGTTGGCTCACTTCTCGCGCAGCAGCAGCAGCCCGCGCGAGGTGTCCACCACGTAGATGAACCCATCACCGGGCACGCGGATGCCCATGGCGCCGTCGAAGTAGGCCCCCCGGCCCGGGTCGCTCTCGCGCCAGGTGTTGTAGTACGCCACCTGGGTGGGTTGCGTGGGGTTGGAGACGTCCAGCACGCGCACCCCTTCCTGGTACCAGGCGACGTAGAGCTTCTTGCCCACCAGCAGCATGTTGTGGATGGAGATGGGGGCGCGGAGCCGGAACGAGCCGATCTTCACGATGTTCGCGGGGTCCGTGATGTCGAGCACGCGCAGGTGCTCGCCGGGGCCCTCGCCACCCTCGAAGGCGAGGGTGCGGCCGGCGAAGGTGCCCACCGCGTTGTGGTGGCTGTATTGCCAGGGGTACGTGAACGAGCCGAGTGTGCGCAGGTCATTCGGGTTGCTCGCGTCCACCACCATGTAGCCGCGGAAGGCGTAGTTGACGTAGAGCTGGTCCCCCACGGCGAACATGTCGTGCGGCTGCCCGGGGAAGGGCGCGTAGCGGTTGAGCTCCACGGGCTCCAGGGGCCTGGTGACATCGAAGAGCAGCACGCCCGAGTTCGACGCGGCGTAGAGCCGGTTGCCCTCGACGAAGACGGTGTGGACGTTGATGGCACTGCTTCCGCCAGGCAGGTTGCGGATGAGCTTCGGGTCCGCCGGGTCGCTGATGTCGAAGACGTTCACGCCCTTGTTGGCGCTGGCCACGTAGAGCGCGTCCCCCTTGGCCCACACGCCGTTCCAGTAGGTGTCTCCCGGTATCTGGACCGTCTTCACCTTCACGGGCGCGGCCTTGTTGCTCACGTCGAAGACGGTGAGGCCGCCGGGCTTCGAGGTCACCATGGTGACGGAGACGACATAGGCGTGGCCCTTGGTGACGTAGATGTCCGCCGGGTAGCCGATGTCCACGTAGCTCTCGGAGACGAGCTCCAGGCCCGAGGCCTCGCTCTCCCCGGCGCGCCAGGCCACCCGGTCGGACTTGACGGTGGACGCGGCGAGGAGCTTGCCGTTGCGGCAGAAGGCGTAGCAGCCGGTGAATTCGGGCGCCTGGGGCGCCTCACAGGTGACGAGCGCCGAGCGGCGCGTGCCCCCATCCGCGAAGGCGGTGTGGTTCGTGTACAGGCGGACGTTGCCCTCCCGTTGCTCGGTCAGGTGCAGGCTACCGAGGTTCGGGGTTCCCCCATCGTTGGGGAAGTTGAACTGCATGACGTTGGTGGCGAGGTAGCCGCCGGCCGGGTCCTCATCCCGGGCGGTCAGCATGTACTGGCCCCCGGTGCCCGCGTTCACGAGCGAGTCCGTGTTGCACGCCGAGAGGTCGAACGTGCTCAGGTCGCAGGCGCCATTGCTGGGAACGAAGGTGCAGGCCGAGAGGCGGCCCGGGTCGCTCCAGTTGCCCGTCTCCTTGAGCGGAACGTAGCTCCCATCCCACTCGTAGGCGGTGGAAGCGTCGGGCTCTCCGGTGGACGCGTCCGGAGGGTCCGTGGGGCCCGAGGATGGGCAGCCGAGGAGGGTGAGGGCACTGGCGAGAAGGATCGTCCGGCGGGAGTGGGTCCAATTCATGGCGCGCGGCTCCGTATCGAGAAGAGACGCGCCATGCTTCCGGGAGGCATTTGCCCGATGCAAACCAGGGCTTCATCCGGCAAGTGTCAAGCCGCCTCCCGCGCCTTCTGTTGGCTCACGGCTCGCGCAGGATGAGCAGTCCGCGCCAGGTGTCCACCAGGTAGATGAACCCATCACCGGGCACGCGGATGCCCATGGCGCCGTCGAAGTAGGCCCCCCGGCCCGGGTCGCTCTCGCGCCAGGTGTTGTAGTACGCCACCTGGGTGGGCCGCGTGGGGTTGGAGACGTCCAGCACGCGCACGCCCTCCTGGTACCAGGCGACGTAGAGCTTCTTGCCCACCAGCAGCATGTTGTGGATGGAGATCTCGGGGCGGAGCTGGAACGAGCCGATCTTCACGATGTTCGCCGGGTCGGTGATGTCGAGCACGCGCAGGTGCTCGCTGGGGCCCTCGCCGCCCTCGAAGGCGATGGTGCGGCCGGCGAAGGTGCCCACCGCGTTGTGGTGGCTGTACTGCATGGGGTACGTGTACTTGCCGAGCGTGCGCAGGTCATCCGGGTTGCTCGCGTCCACCACCATGAATCCGCGGTTGGCGTAGTTGACGTAGAGCCGGTCCCCCCTGGCGAACATGTCGTGCGGCAGCCCGCTGTGGGGCGCGTAGCGGTTGAGCTCCCTGGGCTCCAGGGGCGTGGTGACGTCGAAGAGCAGCACGCCCGAGGACGACGCGGCGTAGAGCCGGTTGCCGTCGACGAAGACGGTGTGGACGTTGATGGCGGTGCTGCCGCCAGGCAGGTTGCGGATGAGCTTCGGGTCCGCCGGGTTGCTGATGTCGAAGACGTTCACGCCCTTGGTGGAGCTGGCCACGTAGAGCGCGTCGCCCTTGGCCCACACGCCGTTCCAGTAGGTGTCTCCCGGTATCTGGACCGTCTTCACCTTCACGGGCGCGGCCTTGTTGCTCACGTCGAAGACGGTGAGGCCTCCTTCCTTGCCCAGGCTGATGGTGGACACCACATAGGCGTGGCCCTTGGTGACGTAGATGTCCGACGGGTAGCCCGTGTCCACGTGGCTCTCGGAGACGAGCTCCATGGCCGAGGACTCGGACTCACCGGCGTGCCACTTCAGCCGCTCGGCCTTGAAGGTCTCCATCACGAGGAGTCTCCCGTTGCGGCAGAAGGCAGTGCAGCCGGTGAAGGCGGGCGCCTGGGGAGCCTCGCAGGTGGCGAGTAGCGTGCCGAACCAGCCCCCATCCGGGAAGGTGCGCCTGGACGCGTAGAAGCGCGCGTTCCCGTCCCGCTCCTCCTGGGTGATGGGCTCGGCGTTGAGGTACTGGGTGCCGCCGTCACTCCTGAGCACGAGGCTCGCGGTGAAGAGGGAGGGGGGCTCGTCCACGGAGCGGGTGGTCAGCATGTACTGGCCATCCGTGCCCGCGTTCGCGAGCGAGTCCTTGTCGCACGCCGAGAGGTCGAAGACGCTGAAGTCGTTGCAGGGGCCGCCGTAGTCGGCGGTGGTGAAGGTGCAGGACGACAGGGAGCCCGGGTCCGGCCATGGATTGCCCGTCTCCTCGAGCGGGACGTAACCCCCATCCCACTCGTCGCTGGCGTCGGGAGTGGAGGCGTCGGGAGTGGAGGCGTCCGGCGTGCCGGGTGTGGGCGATGGACAACCCAGAAGCGTGACGGCGCAGACGAGCAGGGGGGCCCAGGAGAGGCGATTCCAGGTCATGCGGACAGCTCCCGTGGTGAGGGGGTCTCACATGGTCCGGGATATGTGCTCTCCCGCGCAATCGGGCGAGCCATCTGGCCCGTGTCGATCCGGGCCCTTTCCCGGTCCCTCTCTTTCTTGCTCTTTGTGAAAGGCTGACGGACTGCACGTCCTGGCTGGAAATGATGGGTTGATTCCTGTTATTCTTCTAATTTCCGTCATTGCGGGAATCCTCTTCTCATTGCCCTGGAGTGGCAGTCCATGCTGCGTCGTTCTTCTTTGTTGTTTTCCGCGCTCCTGTTGTTCCAGGCGTGCAACCCGGTGACCGAGGAGTCGCCGGCCGCCGCACCCGAACCCGTGGCCGCCGCCGAGCAGAAGCTGGCGGTGCCGGGCTTCGCCGAGCTGCACCACCACATGTTCGCCGAGGAAGCCTTCGGCGGCGGCTGGTTCCACGGCAGTCACACGGGCACGCTGGTGAGCTGTGACGGAGGCGCGCCCGAGAGTGACCATGCCCGCGTGCGCATGGACCTGAGCAACATGCTCAACCTGTGCCCCAACTCGGGGTCGGTGAATCTGGGCGGCGTGCCGCTGCTGTCGGCGCTCTTCGGTGTGGGCGGGGCGGTGGCCTCGGAGTTCATCGGGAAGATCGAGGGGACGGAGGGAGACACGGGCCTGCACCTGGGCCGCAAGGAGCTGAACACGCAGTGGCCGCGCTGGGACACCATCGCCCACCAGCAGGCGTGGGAGGGCTGGCTGCGGCAGGCGCACCAGGGAGGTATGTCGCTGGTGACGGTGTCGCTGGTGAGCAATGGCTTCCTGTGCAGCGCCCTGCCCTACCAGAACCTCAACCGCCCCTGCGACGAGATGGCGGACGTCGAGGTGCAGCTGCAGATGGCGCGTGACTTCGACGCGCGCACGGACTGGGCGGAGATCGCCCTGTCGCCCGCGCACGCGCGGCAGATCATCGGGGCCGGCAAGCTGGCCATGGTGCTCTCCATCGAGGTGAGCAAGCTGTTCGGCACGAAGGACTGGCGCTCGGAGCTCAACCGCTTCTACTCGCTGGGGGTGCGCTCGCTGCAGCCGGTGCACCAGCTGGACAACCGCTTCGGCGGCGCGGCGCTGCACAACGTCATCTTCCAGGCCGCGCAGTTCCTGGAGAACTGCTACATCGACTACGACTGCGGTGCCACGGGCAACGGCTTCACGCTGGGCTTCGACGTGGACGCCAACTGCCGCAACACCAAGGGCCTGACGGCGGAAGGCAAGGCGCTGGTGCAGGAGATGATGGCCAAGGGCATGCTCGTGGACATCGCGCACATGTCCGAGCGCGCCGTGCAGGACACCTTCGCGCTGGCGCAGGCCAATACCTATTACCCGCTGTACGTCTCGCACGGCCACTTCCGCGAGGTGATGAACCCGGAGCTGGCGAAGACGGAGAAGACGACGCCGGCGTGGGTGGTGCGCTACCTGCGGCAGACGGGCGGCATCTTCGGCCTGCGCACGGCGCATGACGAGACGCGGACGTACACGCGGACATCCGTGGCCAACAGCTGCCAGGGCTCGACGCGCTCGCTGGCGCAGGCATACGAGTTCGGCCGGCAGGGCCTGAAGGTGCCCATGGCGTTTGGCGCGGACTTCAACGGCTTCATCCAGCAGACGCGGCCGCGCTTCGGCGACCACGGGGCGTGCTCGGCGGGCTTCAAGGCCGAGGCGGACGCGCAGGCCAACCAGCAGCGCCTGACGGGGCCGGCGCGCCTGGGCACGGACTTCGACGTGTACGGCCTGGCGCACGTGGGCCTGCTGCCGGACGTGGTGCGCGACCTCAAGCAGTTGGGCGTCAACACCACGGGCCTCGAGGGCTCCTCGGAGTCCTTCCTGCGCACGTGGGAGCGCGGCCTGTCCGTGCGCTCGGGCATGGCGGACGCGGCGGCGGACATCGACACCAGCGGCGTGGAGGCCTACGTGGAGAAGTCCACCCGCGAGGCACAGTACCCCACGGTGTGCGGCAAGGCGTACGCGCCGGACTCCAAGCTGCTGGGCCAGACGTGCCGCTTCAACGAGGAGTGCGTCAGCGACAAGTGCACCTCGCTGGATTGCGGCAACATCAAGGGCACCTGCATCTGCGATGGGGACAACGACTGCGCCAGCGGCCAGTACTGCGGATGGGGTCTCAACACCGGCATCTGCCAGAACAAGAAGGCGCGTGGCGCGCTCTGCGCGGAGAACCGCGAGTGCCTCTCGGGCACCTGCCGCTGGACGTTCACGTGTGGCTGAGCCGGTCATGAGCGGCTTGAAGGACAAGGTCGTCATTGTCACGGGCGCCAGCTCGGGCATCGGCTGGGCCACGGCCCTCTCGCTCGCGTCCGAGGGCGCCCGGGTCGTCGCCAGCGCGCGGCGCGAGGCCCGGGGCCAGGCGCTCCTCGCCCTCATCCGCGAACGGGGGGGCGAGGCCACCTGGGTCACCGCCGACATGCAGTCCGAGCGTGACGTCCAGGCACTCGTCCAGGCCGCCGTCTCCACTTACGGCCGGCTGGATGGGGCCTTCAACAACGCCGGGAGCAGCCTCACCCGGCCGCTCCTGGAGATGACCAACGCGGACTACGACGCCGTCATGAACACCAACCTGCGCGGCGTCTTCTGGTGCATGAAGTACCAGCTCCAGGCCATGCTCGCGGGCGGCGGAGGCTCCATCGTCAACTGTGCCTCCGTGAGTGCCTCGCGCGCCCTGCCCGGGCTCTCGGCCTACAGCGCTTCCAAGGCGGGGCTCGTCGCCCTCACGCGGAGCGCCGCCGTCGAGCTCGCGCAGAAGGGCATTCGCGTCAACGCGGTGAGCCCCGGCGTCGTCGAGTCGGAGATGGCCACCGAGGGCTGGCGTCTCCACGAGCGCATGGGGCGCACCTTCGCCGCCTCGCTCCACCCGATGAACCGCGTGGGTACTCCCGAGGAAGTGGCCTCCCTCGTGGCCTTCCTCCTCGGCGACAAGGCCTCCTTCATCACCGGTCAGGACATCGCCGTGGACGGGGGCTTCTGCGCGGCCAGCGTCGCCGCCACCCTCATGGCCCGCGGCCGCTGACGTGCCCCGCCCCCGGCCCCGCCACCCGCTCCTTCCGGGCGGCGGGGTCCCCGGCCTCCTTTCTCATATTCTCGCAAGACGCACCGCGTCTACATCGTCTGCTTTTGTGCGCTATTGTGGACTTGCGGTAAAATTCCGTTCACTGGTTGTCTTGTCCGTCCTGGATTGGTACAACTTCTGGAAAGCAAGCCACTGCTTCGGATGCGTGGGGCTCCGTTCTTCCCGTTTTTGAACGGTGACGGCCTCCGTCCGCTGCCGTGTTGACTGGATTCATGTGGGTGTAGCACCTGCCTGTTTGACGGGAGACGTGTATCGTGGCCTCCGCATCCATCGAAGGCGTCGGATTCCGCAACCTCATCGAGCTGGTGCGAGAGCGCGCCGAGCGCCATCCAGACCGGAAGGCGTACCTCTTCCTGGAGGATGGAGAGAGCGAGTCGCAGGCGCTGACGTTCGGTGAGCTGCAGCAGCGCGTGCTGGCGGTGGCGGCGCGGTTGCAGGCGCTCGGAGCGGCGGAGCAGCGCGCGCTGTTGCTGTATCAGCCGGGCCTGGATTTCATCATCGCGTTCCTCGGCTGCGTGTGCGCGCGGGTGGTGGCGGTGCCGGCGTATCCCCCGCGCAACAACCAGAACCTCAACCGGCTGCGGACCGTCATCGAGGACGCGGGCGCGGGTTGGGTCCTCACCACGTCCTCGCTGATGTCCAACCTGGGGACGCAGTTCCAGCGCGTTCCGGAGCTGGGCTCGCTGCGCTGGCTGTCCACGGACGACATTCCCACGCAGGAGCGGGAGGCCTGGAGGGCGCCGGAGGTGAGCGGCGACACGCTCGCGTTCCTCCAGTACACCTCGGGCTCCACGGGCACGCCCAAGGGCGTGATGGTGTCCCACGGGAACGTGCTGCACAACGAGCGGATGATCGAGCTCACCTTCGGGCACAGCGAGCGCACCATCTTCGCCGGTTGGTTGCCGCTGTTCCACGACATGGGGCTCATCGGCAACGTGCTGCAGCCGCTCTACCTGGGCATCAAGTCCGTGCTGATGCCGCCCGCAGCCTTCATCCAGAAGCCCGCGCGGTGGCTGCACGCCATCTCCCGCTACCGGGCCACGACGAGCGGCGGGCCCAACTTCGCGTATGACCTGTGCGCCCGCAAGGTGTCTCCCGAGCAGCGGGTGGGGTTGGATTTGAGCAGTTGGGAGGTGGCGTTCAACGGCGCCGAGCCCGTGCGCGCCAGCACGTTCGTGCGCTTCACGGAGACCTTCAAGGACTACGGTCTGAAGCCCTCGGCGTTCTACCCGTGCTACGGCATGGCCGAGACCACGCTGGTCGTCTCCGGCGGTTCCGCGGCCAGGCCCATCATCCGCAACGTGGAGGCGACGGCGCTGGAGGAGGGGCGGGTGGTGGAGGTGGATGGTGGGCCCGCGGGTCCCGGGGGCGACGGCACGCGCGCGCTCGTGAGCTGCGGCCGGAGCTGGCTGGAGACGGTGCGGGTGGTGGACCCCACCACGTGCACGGCATGCCCCGAGGACCGGGTGGGCGAGGTCTGGGTCTCCAGTGGCAGCGTGGCCCAGGGCTACTGGAACCGGCCGCAACAGACGGAGGAGTCCTTCCGGGCGCGCCTGGCGGACACCGGCGAGGGCCCCTTCCTGCGCACCGGGGACCTGGGGTTCTTCCGTGGCGAGGAGCTCGTCATCACCGGCCGCTTGAAGGACGTCATCATCATCCGCGGCCGCAATCACTATCCGCAGGACATCGAGCAGACGGTGGAGGAGTGCCACCCGGCGCTCAAGGCCAGCGGCGGGGCCGCGTTCTGCGTCGAGGTGGAGGACGAGGAGCGGCTCGTCATCCTCCAGGAGGTCGAGCGCAGCTACCTGCGCAACCTGGACGTGGCGGACGTGACCGCCAGCATCCGGCAGGCCGTCGCGGAGCAGCACGAGCTCCACGTCCACGCCGTGGTGCTCATCAAGACGAGCAGCATCCTCAAGACCTCCAGCGGGAAGATTCAGCGGCAGGCCTGCCGCAAGGCCTTCCTCGAGGGGACCCTGAGCGCCGTGGGGCAGTGGGTGGAGAACCTCCACGCCGAGCAGCGCGCGGCCCCGGCGGTGCAGCAGGGCGTGTACACCGAGGAGGCCATCCAGAACTGGCTGCTCGGCCGCATGGCCCAGTACCTCGGTGTCAACGCGGAGGAGATCGACGTGAAGGATCCCTTCGCCCGCTACGGCCTGGACTCGGCGGTGGCGGTGAGCCTCACGGGCGAGCTGGCCGGGTGGTTGGGCCGGGAGTTCGAGCCCACCCTGTTCTGGGAGCACCCCAGCGCGGAAGTGCTGGCCCGTCACCTGGTCAATGAACTGAAGCAGTGAGCCCTGACGCGGCCGGCCGCGAGGCCTGGCCGTGAGGAGGAGCATCCGTGGAGCTGTTGGACCAGCCCGCCGTGAACGGTGGAGCCGGGAGCGGTGTGCCGCGCGCTCCCGTCAAACTCAACCTCTTCGACCCCGCCTTCCATGCGGACCCGTATGAGGTCTACGCCCGCCTCCGCGAGGAGGATCCGGTCCACCGGACCATCATGGGCGCCTGGGTCATCACCCGCTACGCGGATGTGAAGACGCTGCTGCGGGACAACACCTTCGGCGTCTTCGACATCCCCACGCGCATCGAGCGCAAGAGCCCGTTCCTCGAGAAGAAGAACATGGGCGAGCTGCGCACGCTCGCCCAGGCCATGCGCCGCTGGCTCATGCTGTGCGATCCGCCCGACCACACGCGCCTGCGCAGCCTGGTCAACCGCTCCTTCACCCCGGGGGCCGTCGAGTCCCTGCGCCCGCGCGTGCAGGAGATGGTGGACCGGTTGCTGGCCCGCGTGCGCCATACCGGCAGGATGGACATCGTCAACGACCTGGCCTGCCCGCTGGCCGTGACGATGATCGCCAGCATGCTCGGGGTGCCCGAGGAGGCACATGCCTCGGTGACGCGCTGGGCCGATGGCCTGTCGCGCGTGTTGGATCCGCTGCGCTCGCTCGAGCAGTACGCCGAGATGAACAACGTGGCGCAGGAGTTCCTCGCCTACTTCCGGGAGCTCTTCGCCGAGCGCCGGCGCCACCCGCGCGAGGACCTCATCAGCAGCCTCATCGCCGTCACGGACCAGGGCGACAAGCTCACCGAGGATGAGATGCTCTCGGTGTGCATGCTGCTGTTCATCGCGGGCGAGAAGACGACGGTGAACCTCATCGGCAACGGCACCCTGGCGCTGCTCAGGAACCGGGGCGAGATGGAGCGGCTGCGGGAGGACCCCTCCCTCATCCGCGGCGCCATCGACGAGATGCTCCGCTACGACAGCCCGGTGCAGCTCAACACGCGCGTGCCCAAGAAGGACGTCACCCTGCACGGGAAGACGATTCCCGCGGGGGATTTGATCTACTTCTCGCTGGGCTCGGCCAACCGCGACCCCACCCAGTTCCCCGACCCGGACCGGTTCGACATCACGCGCCGCGAGAAGGGCCACCTCGCCTTCTCCGGTGGCATCCACTACTGCCTGGGCGCGGCGCTGGCCCTCGTCGAGGGGCAGGTCGCCTTCAGCACGCTCGTGCGCGAGTTCCCCGACATGGCGCTCGTGCCCGGGGAAATCGACTGGCAGAAGGAAATCATCTTCCGCGGTCCGCAGACGCTCCCCGTCACGTTCAGCCCCTGACGGGCCCGTGAGCCGGGGGGCTCCACCACCACAGCCAGCGCAACCGACGAGACCATGATGAACCGCGAGCCCATAGCGATCATCGGCCTGGGATGCCGTTTTCCGGGTGCGAGGGATCCACGGGCCTTCTGGAAGCTCCTCCGTGACGGCGTGGATGCGATCTCCCCGGTGCCCCCCGAGCGGTGGGACATCGAGGCCTTCTACGATCCGGACCCCTCGGCGGAGGGGAAGATGAGCACCCGCTGGGGCGGGTTCCTGGAGCAGGTGGAGCAGTTCGATCCCCAGTTCTTCGGCATCGCCCCGCGTGAGGTGACCTCCATGGATCCCCAGCAGCGGTTGCTGCTGGAGGTGACGTGGGAGGCGCTCGAGGACGCGGGCCATGCCCCGGAACGCCTGGCGGGCTCGAAGACGGGCGTCTTCGTGGGGATGTCCAGCTACGACTACTACACGCTGTTGTGCAGGAACACGCGCAACATCGATGCGCACGTCGGGACGGGCAACACCAACTGCATCGCCGCCAACCGCATCTCGTACCTGCTCGACTTCCAGGGGCCCAGCCTGGTGGTGGACACGGCGTGCTCCTCCTCGCTCGTGGCGGTGCACCTGGCCTGCAAGAGCCTGTGGAGCGGGGATGCGGCCCTGGCCGTCGCGGGCGGCGTGCAGCTCGTGTTGTCCCCCTGGGTGACGGTGGGGTACTCGAAGTCGGGGTTCATGGCACCGGATGGCCGGTGCAAGGCCTTCGATGCGCAGGCCAACGGCTACGTGCGCAGCGAGGGCGCGGGTATCGTCGTCCTCAAGCCCTTGTCCAAGGCGCTGGCGGATGGAGATCGCATCTACGCCCTCGTCCGGGGCGGCGCGGTCAATCAGGATGGGCGCAGCAACGGGCTCACGGCGCCCAACCCCGCGGCGCAGGAAGCGGTGCTGCGGCAGGCGTACGAGGACGCGCGCATCTCCCCCGCCCAGGTGCAGTACATCGAGGCACACGGCACGGGGACGAAGCTCGGAGACCCCATCGAGGTGAAGTCGCTCGCCGCGGTGGTGGGCCCGGGGCGCTCCGAGAGCGACGTGTGTGCGCTGGGCTCGGTGAAGACGAACATCGGCCACCTGGAGGCCGCGGCGGGCATCGCGGGCCTCATCAAGGTGGCCCTGTCGCTCTCGCACCGGCAGCTCCCGCCGAGCCTGCACTTCAAGACGCCCAACCCCTACATCCACTTCGACAAGATTCCGCTGCGCGTCCAGCAGTCGCTGCAACCCTGGCCCGAGGTGAAGGGCCCCGTCCTGGCCGGGGTGAGCTCGTTCGGCTTCGGCGGCACCAACGCCCACCTGGTGCTGGAGGGGGCCCCGGCGGTGGCCGTGGACGAGGAGCTGGATGCCGAGCGGCCCCGGCACCTCCTCACCGCGAGCGCGAAGAGCGAGGCCGCGCTGCGCGCCCTGGCCCGCCACTACCAGGAGCACCTCGGGGAGCATCCGGAGCAGGCGCTCGGTGACCTCTGCTACAGCGCGAACACGGGGCGCTCGGGCTTCCCCCACCGGCTGGCGGTGGTGGCCGGCTCCCCGGCGGAGCTGCGCGAGCGGCTGGACGGCTTCGCCAGCGGCCAGACGGTGCCCGGCACGGCCTCCGCCCAGGTGAACCGCCGCAAGCGCCCGAAGGTGGCGTTCCTGTTCACCGGCCAGGGCGCGCAATACCCCGGCATGGGGCGCCAGCTCTACGAGACGCAGCCCACCTTCCGGGACGCGCTCGACCGGTGCGACAAGATTCTCCGCCCGCTGCTGGGCCAGCGCCTGCTGAAGGTGCTCTACCCGGAGCCGGGAGAGCACTCGCCCCTGGACGAGACGGCCTATACACAGCCGGCCCTGTTCGCCCTGGAGTACGCGCTCGCCGAGCTGTGGAAGTCCTGGGGTGTGGAGCCGGCGGCGGTGCTGGGACACAGCGTGGGCGAGCTCGCCGCGGCCTGTGTCGCGGGCGTGTTCCGGCTGGAGGACGGCCTGCGGCTCATCGCCGAGCGGGCGCGGCTGATGCAGGCGCTCCCCCGGGAGGGGGCCATGGCGGCCATCCTCGCCCCCGCGTCGCGGGTGGCCGCCGCGCTGGAGCGGTATGCCGGGGTGCTCGACATCGCGGCGCTCAACGGGCCCGAGAGCACCGTCATCTCCGGCCGGAAGGAGGCACTCGACACTGTCGTCGCCGCGCTCGAGGCCGAGGGCGTGCGCAGCCAGCCGCTCCGCGTCTCCCATGCGTTCCACTCCCCGCTGATGGAGCCGATGCTGGATGGGCTGGAGCGGGTGGCGGCGGAGCTGCGCGTCCAGGCGCCCAAGGTGCCCTTCATCTCCAACGTGACGGGCGAGGCGCTGGCCGCGGGCCAGGTCCCCGACGCCGCCTACTGGCGCAAGCACACGCGCGCGCCCGTGCGCTTCCTGGACGGAATCCGCGCCCTGCACGCGCTGGGGTGCGAGCTGTTCCTGGAGATCGGCCCGAAACCCATCCTCACGCACCTGGGCTCGCGGTGTCTGCCCGAGGTCCAGGCCGGCTGGCTGCCCTCGCTGACGGAGAAGCGGGGCGATTGGGACGTGATGCTCGACACCCTGTCCGCGCTGTACGTGGGCGGGGTGGAGGTGGACTGGAAGGGTTTCGACCGGGACTACCCGCGCCAGCGCGTGTCCCTGCCCACCTATCCCTTCGAGCGCAAGCACTACTGGTTCAAGGAAGAGGCACCCCAGGTGATTGAACGAGTGTCAGCAACGGCCGTGTCCAAGCCCCAGGCGGCGGAGCCCGCGAAGCCCAGGCGGCTCGAGTCCATCGTGGCCGCGGTGCGCAAGATGGTGGCGGATCTGCTCAAGGCCGCTCCTTCCGAGATCGACACCCAGGCCTCCTTCCTGGAGATGGGCGCCGACTCCATCTCGCTCATCGAGGCCATCCGGCTCATCGAGACCGACTACAAGCTCAAGCTCTCGGTCCGGCAGCTCTTCGAGGAGATGACCACCATCGAGGCGCTGGCGGCCCACATCGAGCGCAACCTCCCGCCGGAGCAGGCCCTGCCCCAGGCCGCGGCGCCCGCTCCGGCCGCCGCCGTGCCTCCTCCGGCCGCCGAGCCCGTCCGGCTGCCCGCGGCCCCCCCCGCCGCGACGGGGCTCGTGGCCCTGGAGTCCCTGAAGCCCCGGCCCGAGCAGGCCGTGGCCGCGTGCTCCGTGTCCCGCGCGCCCGCCTCGAATGGGGTGAAGGCCACCAACGTCTTGCGGCCCACCCACGGGGCCTCGGGTGCCCAGGTCCTCCAGCCCGCGCCCGCCGCGCGGCCCCAGCCCGTGCTCCCGGCCGCTCCCGAGGGCTCGCTCGAGCGGCTCTTCTCGCAGCAGCTGGAGATCGTCTCCAAGCAGCTCGACCTGCTCCGGGACCGGGGCGCGCCGCCGGTCTCGCTCCCGGCGCCGGCCCCCGTGGATGAAGAGGTTCCCGCGCCTCCGCCCGAAGCCGCCGCACAGCCCGTCGCGCCGCCCGCGCCGGCACCGCGCGCCGAGCCCGTCGAGGCTCCTCGTCCCGCCGCTCCGTCCGTGCACGCGCCCGTGGCCGTGTCCGGTGACGCCAGCAGCGAGCTGAACCAGCGGCAGCAGCAGCACCTGCGGACGTTCATGGAGCGGTTCGGCCGGCGGACGCGGGGCTCGAAGGAGTGGGCCCAGAAGCACCGGCCCGCGCTGGCGGACAACCGGGCCCTGGCCGGCTTCCGCATGCCCATCAAGGAGATCAGCTATCCCATCGTGGGCTCGCGCTACGAGGGCTCGCGCATCTGGGATGTCGATGGCAACGAGTACGTCGACACGGCGATGGGCTTCGGGACGCACTTGTTCGGCCATGGGGCGCCGTTCATCAAGCAGGCCATCGCGCGGCAACTGGAGCGCGGGTTCGGCGTGGGCCCCCAGCCGGAGCGCGCGGGACAGCTCGCCGAGCTGTTCGTGGAGCTGACGGGCACCGAGCGCGTGACGTTCTGCCAGTCGGGCACCGAGTCCGTCATGACGGCGCTGCGCCTGGCGCGCACCGCGACGGGGCGGCAGAAGATCGCCCTCTTCAAGGGCTCGTTCCATGGCCACTTCGACGGGGTGCTCGCGCGGGGCAACGAGCAGGAGGCGGTGCCCGTGGCCCCGGGTGTCTCCCAGGGCGCGGTCCGGGACGTGGTGGTGCTCGACTATGGCGAGCAGAGCGCCATCGACTACCTGAAGCAGCACGTGCACGAGCTGGCCGCCGTGCTGGTGGAGCCGGTGCAGAGCCGCCGCCCGGAGCTGCAGCCGCGCGAGTTCCTGCGGCAGGTGCGCGAGCTCACCCTGGCATCGGGGACGGCGCTCATCTTCGATGAGATCATCACGGGCTTCCGGATCCACCCGGGAGGCGCGCAGGCGTACTTCGGCATCCAGGCGGACCTCGCGACGTACGGGAAGATTCCCGGCGGAGGCATGCCGCTGGCGGCGGTGGCGGGCAAGCGGCGCTTCATGAACGGCATCGACGGCGGCCAGTGGCGCTACGGGGACGACTCGTACCCGGAGGCCGAGCGCACGTTCTTCGCCGGTACCTTCAACAAGCCGCCTCTCTCGCTGGCGACGGCGCTGGCGGTGCTCCAGCACCTGAAGGAGCAGGGGCCCCGGCTCCAGGAGGAGCTGAACGCGCGCACCGCCCGCCTGGCCGCGACGCTCAACGCCTTCTTCGAGGCGCAGCGCGTGCCGATGCAGGTGGTGCACTTCGGCTCGCTCTACCGCTTCGTGCTCAAGGGCAACCTGGACCTGTTCTTCTTCCACATGGTCGAGCGGGGCGTTTACGTGTGGGAGGGGCGTACGTGCTTCCTCTCCACGGCGCATAGCGAGGCGGACGTCGAGTTCATCATCCAGACGGTGAAGGACAGCGTGGAGGAGCTGCGCCAGGGGGGCTTCCTGCCCGGGGGCGGTGGGCCCTCGAAGGGCGAGCCGCGAGCCGCCAGTGCGCCGCCCCCCAGCGCTCCCGTCCAGGCGCGTGCGGGCAACGGCGTCCAGGCGCCCGCGCAGCGCACGGAGTTATGGCGGCGGCTCAAGAGCGCGTCCTCGGAGCGGACCGTCACGCGGGAGGGCACGCGCGACGGGGCCATGGACTTCAGCCTCTACTTCTTCGGCAAGTACGAGGCCGCGTACCGGGAAGACAAGTATGACCTGCTGCTGGAGAGCACGCGTTACGCCGACGCGCACGGCTTCTCCGCGGTCTGGGTGCCCGAGCGGCACTTCCACCCCTTCGGTGGTTTCTCGCCTAACCCGTCCGTCGTCTGCGCGGCGCTGGCCCGGGAGACGAAGCACCTGCAGCTGCGTGCCGGCAGCGTCGTCGTACCGCTGCACCACCCGCTGCGCGTGGTGGAGGAGTGGGCCGTGGTGGACAACCTGTCCAAGGGACGGGTGGGGCTGTCGTTCGCCTCCGGCTGGCATCCGGATGACTTCGTGTTCGCGCCGGACTCCTTCGGCCACCACCGCGAGCTGATGTTCGAGGGCATCGAGAAGATCCGCCACCTGTGGCGCGGCGGCTCCCTGCGGGCGCGCAATGGAGGCCAGAAGGAGATCGACGTCAGCAGCTTCCCGCTGCCCAGGCAGGCGGAGCTCCCCTTCTGGGTGACGATCGTCAACAACCCGGAGACGTACATCCGCGCGGGGGAGATCGGCGCCAACGTGCTGACCAACCTGATGGGCCAGTCGCTCGAGGACCTCGAGCGCAACATCGCCCTCTACCGGCAGGCGCTGGGGGACAACGGGCATGATCCGGCCTCCGGCAAGGTGACGTGCTTGATGCACACCTTCGTCGGGGAGGACCTGGAGACGGTGCGGCGCACGGCCCGGCAGCCCTTCTGCGACTACCTGGCGGCCCATGTCTCGCTCTTCCAGAACCTGGCGAAGAGCCAGGGCCTGAGCGTCAACGTGGACACGCTGACCCCGGACGACAAGCAATACATGTTGTCCAAGGCCTATGACCGGTACGTGCAGACGAGCGCGCTGATCGGCACGCCGGACACGTGCGCGAAGATCCTTGAGAACATGAGGGCCATCGGCGTGGACGAGGTGGCCTGCTTCCTGGACTTCGGGGTGGATGCCCGGTCCGTGATGGAGGCCATGCCCTCGCTGGTGAATCTCAAGGACCGGTTCCGCCGGGACGGTGGCGGTGGCCCGGCCCCCAAGCCGGGACGGAGCGAGGACACGACGGAGCCGTCTGGGGATGTCACGCTCGCGCTGACCGAGTCCCAGCAGGAGTTCCTCATCGTCGCGCAGATGACGGCGGACGACAGCTCCATGGGGGGGCACCAGGCCATCGCCCTGAAGCTGTCGGGGCTGCTGCGCATGGATGCGTTACAGACAGCGGTCCAGCAGGTGGTGGACCGGCACGAGGCGCTGCGCACCACCATCAGCGCCGACGGGGACAGCCAGCGCGTCCACCGCTCGGTGAAGGTGGATGTCCCGCTGGTGGATTTCTCGCACGTGGAGGAGAGCGCCCGCGAGCGGGAGGTGCTCCGGTGGTTCGACGAACAGAGCGAGAGCGGTTTCGACCTGGTGAACGGGCCGCTGTTCCGCGCGCAGGTGCTCCGGTTGCACGCCGAGCTGCACGTGTTGAGCCTGGCCACGCACCACATCTTCTGCGACGGGCAGTCCATGGCCGTCATCGTCGAGGAGCTCGCGGCGCTCTACTCGGCGGCGTGCCAGGGGGAGCGCCGGGAACTGCCCGCGCCGATGCAGTTCCGCCACTTCGTCGAGCGGCAGAACCAACAGCTCCAGGGGGAGTCCCTCGCGGGGCACGAGGCGTACTGGCTTGAGCGGTTCTCCGGACGGATTCCCGTGTTGCAGCTCCCCTTCGACCGGCCGCGCCCGCCGGTCAAGTCGTTCCAGGCGAACCGGCTGACGGACAGGATTGGCGCGGAGCTGGCCTCGGCGCTGAAGAAGGTGGGCCAGCGCTACGGCGCCACGCCCTTCATGACGCTCTTCGCCGCGTACGTGTGCCTGCTGCACCGGATGTCCGGGCAGGGGGACATCATCGTTGGCGTTCCGTCCTCGGGCCGGACGGTGGAGGGCAGCGCGGGCATGGTGGGCCATTGCGCCAACCTGCTGCCCATCCGGACGGACGTCAGCGGGGAGCTGCGCTTCTCGGAGCAGCTGGCGGCCGTGAAGAGCGTGCTGCTCGACGGTTACGAGCACCAGGCGTACCGCTTTGCGACCCTCCTGGAGAAGCTGCGCATCCCGAGGGACCCGAGCGTGTCGCCCCTCGTCACGGTGGCCTTCAACCTGGATCGCCCGGTCTCCGCGCCCCGGATGTCCGGGCTGGAGACAGACTGGGTCCCCCGGCCCATCAGCTTCGCGGTGGCCGAGCTGGGCTTGAGCATCGTCGAGCTGCGCGGTGAGCTGAGCCTCGATTGGGACTACAACACGGACCTGTTCGACGCCGCGACGATCCGCCGGACGATGGGCCACTTCCGCCGCTTGCTGGAGGGCATCGCCGCGAACCCGGAGCAGCGGCTGGGCGAGTTGCCCCTGCTCTCGGAGGAGGAGCGCGGGCTCTTCTCGCAGTGGAACCGCACCGGGGCTCCGAAGCATGGGCGGGCCTGTGTGCATCACCTGTTCGAGGCGCAGGTGCGGCGCACGCCCGGCGCGCCAGCGCTGAGCTTCGGCGGAGTGACGCTGAGCTATGGCGAGTTGAACGCGCGGGCCAATCAGGTCGCGCACCACCTGCGCTCGCTCGGGGTGGGGCGCGAGTCGCTCGTGGGCATCTGCGTCGAGCGCTCCGTGGAGATGGTCGTGGGTCTGCTGGGCATCCTCAAGTCCGGCGCGGCCTATGTGCCGTTGGATCCCTCCTTCCCCGCGGAGCGGCTGGCCTACATGGTCGAGCACTCGCGGCTGTCCCTGCTCCTGGCGCGGGAGGAGACCGTGGGAGTGCTGCCCCGGAGCGGGGCGCGGGTGCTCCGATTGGACACGGAGCGCGAGGCCCTGGCGCGTCAGCCCACCTCGGACCTGGAGGGGGGCGCCACCGCGGAGGAGCTGGCGTATGTGATGTACACCTCAGGCTCGACGGGGACGCCCAAGGGCATCCAGGTCCTGCATGGGGCGGTGACCAACCTGCTCGAGTCGATGCGGGACCTGTTCTCTCCATCGGAGCGGGACGTGCTGCTGGCGGTGACGACGATGTCGTTCGACATCGCGGCGCTCGAGCTGTACCTGCCGCTGATGGTGGGCGCGCGGCTGGTGGTGGGGGAGCGCGAGACGGTGTCGGACGGCGAGCGGTTGAAGCAGGAGCTGGAGCGCGTGCGCCCCACCCTGATGCAGGCGACGCCCGCGACGTGGCGGATGCTCATCGAGACCGGGTGGCGGGGTGACCCGGGGCTGACGCTCCTGTGCGGTGGCGAGGCGCTGCACCGGGAGCTGGCCGGGCAGCTGCTCACGCGGGGCAAGCAGCTCTGGAATCTGTACGGTCCCACGGAGACGACGATCTGGTCTTCCGCGTACCGGGTGGAACCGGGGGAGCGGGGCTCGCGGCGCGAGGATGCCGCGGAGCCGATTGGCCGGCCGATCGCGAACACGCAGTTGTACGTGCTGAATCCTCAGCTCCAGCAGGTCCCCGTGGGGGTCACCGGAGAGCTCTACATCGGCGGCCTGGGCGTGGCCCGGGGCTACCAGGCCCAGCCCGCGCTGACGGCGGAGAAGTTCCTCCCGGATGCGTTCAGCGGTGAGCCGGGCGCGCGCCTCTACAAGACGGGGGACCTGGTCCGTTACCTGCCGGATGGAGCCATCGAGTACCTCGGCCGCACGGACCACCAGGTGAAGATTCGCGGGTTCCGCGTCGAGCTGGGTGCCATCGAGGCCGCGCTGGCGCAGCACCCGGCTCTTGCCAACGTCTCGGTCATCGCGCGCGAGGTGGCGCCCGGGGACACGCGCCTGTTCGGCTACGTGGTCTTCCAGCGCGAGCAGTCCGTGCCCACGGAGGCGCTCCACCGGTTCCTCGAGGACAAGCTGCCCGGGTACATGATTCCCGGGCAGCTCACCGCGCTGGAGTCACTGCCGTTGACGCCCAACGGCAAGGTGGACCGCAACGCGCTGAAGGCCCTGGACGTGGGGCGGCCGGAGGCGCGGGTCCACGTCGCGCCGCGCAATCCGCTGGAGGCGGAGCTGGCGAGGCTGTGGGAGGAGGTTCTCGACGTCAGGCCCGTTGGAGTGACGGACAACTTCTTCCACCTCGGGGGCAACTCGCTGCTCGGCGTGCGCCTCATGACGAGGATCCGCCGCAACCTCGGGCAGGAGGTGCCGCTGTCGCTCCTCATCGAGGAGCCGACCATCGTCCACCTGGCCCAGTTCATCTACGAGAAGAGCCTCTGGGCGCAGGCCTCGGTGGCGCAGGGGAGGCCGTCGCTCGTGAAGGTGCGTCCGGAGGGCAAGCGCCCCCCGTTGTTCTTCGCGGCGCAGCTCGGCGGCATCTACCCGTCCAACGTGGTGGTGGGCCTGCTGGAGATGGCGCGGAGGCTGGACCCCGAGCAGCCCTTCTACGGCCTGCAGGCGCCCGCGCTCGCGCCGGAACTGGTGGAGGCGGGAACGCGGGGCGGTACGCTCGCCCTGGAGGGGTGGAGCTACGACTGGAAGAACTTCGAGCGCGTGGTGGCCGGCTGTGTCCAGGCCATCCAGGAGCTCCAGCCCGAGGGGCCGTACTACCTGGGAGGCTTCTGCTCCGGCAGCCTGCTCGTGTTCGAGATCGCCAGACACCTGCTGGCGAAGAATCAGCGGGTCGCCCGGCTCGTGTTGTTGGATCCGCCCATCGGTGGCGACGCCGTCCCGCCCGGGCCGGCGCGGTATGACCCCGAGCTCGCGAACCTGGTGTGGTTCATCGGCCGGGACGTGGGTTGGGAGGCGGGCTGGGATTTGAACGAGCTCTACCGTGAGCTGGAGCCTCTCGGCGCCGACGCACGCTGGACGTTGGCCCTGCGCAAGCTGAGGGAAGCCCAGGCGGTCCCGGCCAGCACGGATGAGAATGATCTGCGGCGGCTCTTCGGGGCGAAGCGGAACAACGAAGAGGTGATGAGCCGGATCCTCGAGCACTACCAGCCGCCGAGCTACCCTCACCCTGTCACCGTCCTGATCTCCGACCACACGCGGGAGGACTACACGGAGGAGGCACTCCAGGCGGCACTGGCGCGCGTGCGCCAGCACCTCACGGGGCAGCTGGAGGTCCATGTCGTCCCCGGAGACCACGGCAGCTTGTTCCACCCGCCGAATGTCCAGGTGCTGGTGGAGCACGTCGGCAAATGCCTGGCCGGGAGCGGTCAGTCGGGCAGTGCGCCCCGGTTGCGCGTGGCGGGGACCTGAGCCCGCCGGAAGCGGCGTTTGATCACCGCGAGGCGTCGGGACGGAATCGCCGCTCGATGCGCGAGCGCAGCAGCTCGAGGACTTCCTTCTCGGAGGTACCGGCCTCGGGCGCCAGCTTCAGGGTGATGGCGCCCCGGGTGACGAGCGCCTCGGGCTCGAGCGCCTTGCCGCGCTGCTCGAGCCGCAGGTGCGCGGGCGCCAGCTCCACGCCGTAGGGCTGGAGGTACAGGTCCACGAAGCGCTGGAGGAGCTGGGCGGTGGTGAGGGTGTCGCGCTCCTCGGGGAGGAGCTGGAAGCCGATGGTGGTGCCGGCGAGCCGCACGCCCTGCTCGACGATGGTGCCGAGCCGCAGCGAATGGGGCAGCAGCGCTTCCTGGCCCTCGGAGCGGCTGTAGAGCCAGTAGCTCTTCTGCACGTGGGCGCACAGCGGGCACAGCATGCCGTTGAGCTCGTCGAGCCCGCGGGTGCGCAAGAGGTGCTGGAGGAGCACCTCCTCGCCACAGCGCTTGCACTGCTCCTGGGGGCCGAGGACGGCGAGCACGGAGCGGCCGCGCTCGGCCACGTCCTCGCGCTGGAGGGCCAGGGGCACGGCGGCGAGCAGCTCGGCGTCGCGCAGTTGGAGGCCGAAGCGGACCTCCTTCTTCATCACGCGCATGCCGAGCTCCAGGTGGCGCGGCAGCCGCGTGAGGGCCTGGTCGTAGGTGGGCGCCTCGGGCATGTCCAGCTCGCGCAGCAGCTCGTAGCGCTCGGCCCAGGCCTCGGTGGTGTCGAGCCCCGGAGGCGGACGGCCGGCGGCCTCGGCGAAGAAGGCCATGAGGGTGAGGGCCACCTGCCAGGGCTCCTGGGAGACGGCGTCCTCGAGGCGGCGGGCGAGCTCGCGCGCGGCGGGGGTGGCACGCTGGCGCTCGAGGCGGAGCACGCCCTGGCGCACCAGGGGGCTCTCCTGGACAGGGTCGAAGGCGCGGAGCTTCCGCCCCTTCACGTTCTCGGCGAGCGTGGACATGCGCTTGTTCCTCAAGGAAGTCAGTGTGCGCGCGGCGCGCTCGAGCTGGCGCATGCGGGCGCGGGCATCCTGGGCGAGCCCTTGCAGCTCCTCGTCCATCTC
Source organism: Archangium sp. Cb G35 (assembly GCF_001896145.1). Taxonomy (NCBI): domain Bacteria; kingdom Pseudomonadati; phylum Myxococcota; class Myxococcia; order Myxococcales; family Archangiaceae; genus Archangium; species Archangium sp. Cb G35. Next base: position 59,490 of record NZ_MPOI01000013.1, on the reverse strand, counting down.
CGCGCGCGTCTCGGCGAGGTAGTCCCGGCCCTCGGCCTCGCGGCCCTTCGCTTCTTCATGGAGGCGGGCGGTGGCGGTGGCGCGGAGGCTCTCGCGCTGCTGGCGCAGGGAGTGGACGGCGGTGGAGAGGATGCGGATGCGGCGCTCGAGGTGGGCGAGGCGCTCGTCGTCGGTGAGGTTGCCGGGAGCGGTGTCACCGGCGCCCACCTTGGCGGCGATGAGCTCGAGGGTGGTGCGGTCACCGGCCTCGTAGGCCACGTTGACGCGGGCCATGAGGGCGTCGAGCCGCGTGCGCTCCTCGTCCGACTGGGCGAGGTCCGGGTGGAGCAGCCGGGCCAGACGGCGGTGGAGCCGCTTGAGGGCCACGGCCTCGTCCTCGCGCTCGGCCTGGAGCTCTTCCTCGGAGGGGGAGTCGTCCTCGGGGCGCTCCTCGTCCTCGAAGGTGTCCTCGTCCTCGTCGTCGTCGAAGGTGGCGCGCTTCGAGGGTTCCTCGGGGGACTGGCGCGCGGAGGTGCGGGGTGGAGCGGAGCGCTCGGGGGGCTTGCGTGGATCAGCGGAGGGGAGGGCGGGCTGCTCGAGGAGGCGGGTGAGGGCGGAGGCGGCGTCCTGGAGGTTGCGGAGCCGGCGCAGGAGACGTTCGGAGCGGCTGACCTCCTCGAAGGAGGCGGAGAGGGAGTCCTCGTAGGCGCGGGAGAAGCGCTCCAGCTCGAGGGCGAGGGAGTCGAGCTCGGTGTCGAGGGAGTCGATTTCAGCGAGGAGCTCCTGGAGGCGGAGCTCGGCGCGGCGCAGGGGCGACTCCTCGGGGGGAGGCGCGACGCGGAGCAGGGCCGACTCGGGAGCGAGCGGTGCTGTCGACGAGGAGGACATGGCGCGGGGGAACCAGGGTAGCGCGAGGGCGGGGTGATCGCCCGTAAATGTCCTGAGCGCAAGTAGACGCCTGCCCGCCCTGGGGGCGGGCGGTTACAGCTCGGGCCGGAGCGGGCCGAGTCCCATCGGGTCCCAGGTGTATTTCTCGGTGGGGATCAGCTTCATGTTCGTGAACTGGTGCCGCTCCACGAAGCGGACGAAGCGCTCGGAGACGATGGGACTGCCGGGCATGCCGCGGGCGAAGAAGACATCCTCGCCACGCCACTGCTCCAGGGTGAATCCGTGAATGGCGGGAACGTTGGTCTCCCGGCACCAGTCGCAATCGATGGGCTTGTGGCGCCGGATGCGGCTCCTGGCTTCATCCACCGCCGCGCCGCCGAAGACGGGGACAGTGTGGAAGTAGGGAGGTGGGATCTTGGGGGCGCTGCGCCGCCGGGTGCGCACGCGAACGATTTCCACCGGGTCGAAGTCAGACAGCCCGGTCAGTCCCTCGGCGCGGAAGGCCTCCACGAAGCGGGCGGAGAGGAGGTGGCCACTCCCGGGTCCCTTGATGTAGTCCCCGAACGCCGTGCCATACAGCGTCAGCTCGCCGCGCCGTGGTGGCAGCCACGCTCGCATCCCAATGAAGGAGCCGCAGAGATGGCACCGTGGGGCCTCGCCAGCCTCGCCAATGGTCCTTCCACTCCTCTCGAAGTCCGTGTCGTGACTGGAGTCCATGGCGTTCTTGAGCACGAAGAAGCGGGGAGGGGCGTCAGAAGCCAAGGGGGAACCTCTTGAGCATGTCGGGGCGGCTGTAGATGGAGCGCAGGTAGGCCTCGAACTGGCTGGCCGTCACGGACCTGTACTGATCGAGCCATTCGACGACTTCCGCGTCTACCTTCCGGTGCCATTCCTGATAGCCGCAATGCGCCTTCTCGTCCACGGCCCGGGTGACGAAGCGGGGATCCCGGGGCTCGTAGACGCCCATGAGCGTGGGATGGTCATCCAGCGCCTTGAAGATGGGCTTGGAGATGATGTGGTGCAGCTGGCCCGTGCAGGCGGGTGGCTCGGGCGCCTCGGAAGCTGCCTCGGCGGAGGCCCCTGCTGCCTTGGCCGCCTGTTCGTCTTCCGCGACCTTCAGTGCCCGAAGGGCCTGGGCGATCTCAGCGGCCTTCCGGGTGTCCAGGGCCGCGCAGCCCGTGGGCCTGCCCTGCTTGCAATCACAGATGGCGGTGGAGTCAACCGGCAGGCAGGGTAACTGCGTCGCGACGATCAGCAGAAGAACCGAGAGCATGCGCCCGAAGTTACCAACATGCTCTCAGTTGGAGCCGGGTCCGTTCAGCCGCGCGGGCGCTGTGCCCCCGTCAGCCCCGGCAGTCCGTGGAAGAAGGTGGTGACCAGCGTCGAGGCGAGCACGTCCGCCTCCGTTCCCTGGAACCCCGCGCAGGTGATCTTCAGGCTCACGATGCCGTGCACGCCCGCCCAGAACACCTCGGCGAGCTGCCGCGTGTCCGCGTCCTCCGCCAGCCGCCCCGCTGACTTCAGCTCCTCGAGCGGCTGCACCAGGAACGCGAAGGCCCGTGCTCCCGCGTCATCCTGCCCCTCGCCGAACAGCGCCGTGGTGAGCTTCGGATCCTCCATGAAGATGAGCCGGTACGTCTCCGGCTGCTCCAGTCCGAAACGCACGTAGGCCCTCGCCGCCGCCGTCAGCCGCTCCATCGGCTCTTCCACTTGCCCCGCGGGTGCCAGGTACTCCAGCAACTGCTGGAAGCCGCGCACGCTCAGCTCCCGGGCAATCTCCTCCCGGTTCTCGAAGTGCAGGTAAAGCGTCGCCGGCGCGTACTCGATGGCCTCGGCCAGCTTGCGCATGGACAGCGCGGCGAACCCCTCGCGCACCACCATCTCCCGCGCCGCCTTCAATATCCGCTCGCGCAGTTCCGCCCGCTGCCGCTCCTTCCGCTCCGAAATCCCCATACCCCCACTGTAGGACTTGACTCCGTGAACGGCAATCACTACATGAACGGTGTTCACTGAACGGTGTTCACAAAGTGCCCGGCGTTCCGGGCGGAGGGTAGGAACATGAGCAAGCAGGGACAGGTGGCGTTGTTCGGTGCCTCGGGCTCCATCGGGCACAGCGTGGTTCAGGCACTGCGGGCGCAGGGGCGCGGCTACAGGGTGGTGGGCCGTTCCCGTTCGTCCCTGCAGCGGGAGTTCGGCGCGGATCCGCGGGCGGAGCTCGTCACCTGGAACCCGGATGACCCTTCCTCGGTGCGCGAGGCGGCACGAGGCGTCTCCACGCTCATCTACATGGTGGGGGTGCCCTACACGGACTTCCACCTGCACCCGGTGCTGATGCGCCGCACGCTGGACGCGGCCATCGCCGAGGGCGTGGAGCGCCTGGTGATGATCAGCACGGTGTACCCGTTCGGACGCCCGCGCACCGAGCGGGTGACGGAGGATCATCCGCGCGAGCCCCACACCTTCAAGGGGCGGATGCGCAAGGAGCAGGAGGACCTGGTGCTCGAAGCGGGGGCCTCGGGTGCCATCCAGACCACCCTCCTCCGGCTGCCGGACTTCTACGGGCCGGGCGTGGAGCGCAGCTTCCTCTACCGGGCCTTCCGCGCCGCGCTCGATGGCAAGCGGGCGCAGCTCATCGGGCCCATCGACACCCCGCATGAGTTCGTCTTCGTGCCGGACGTGGGGCCGGTGGTGACGGCGCTCATGGACGAGCCCCGTGCCTACGGACGGGCGTGGAACCTCGCGGGGGCGGGCGTCACCTCGCAGAAGGAGCTCGTCGAGCGCATCTACGCCGAGGTGGGCCGCCGTCCGAAGGTGATGGCGCTCCACCGCCCCCTGATGCGCGTGCTGGGCCTGTTCGACCCCATGCTGCGCGAGTTCGTGGAGATGGACTACCTGCACACCACGCCCGTCATCATGGACGACTCGGCGCTGCGCGGGCTCATCGAGGTGCGCAAGACGCCCTATGCCGAGGGCATCCGCCAGACGCTGGAGGCGATGCGCGCGAGCGACGCGGCCTCGCAGGTGCGTCCCGCCCTGGCTTCGTGAGGGGCGCCGCGCTTCGAGGGGGGTTGGTCTGCCCGGCCGGTTCCGGCCTATGATCGGGGCCCCACCGTCCCCCCTTGGAGGAGCGCCATGGCTGGCAGAGACCCCAATCGCCGCATCTACGGTACGCAGCCCCTGCGCCGCGTGGGTACGGGCCAGGACCGCTTCGACAAGGAGGCGCTGGAGGGCGCTCCGGAGTCTCCCGTCTCCACCGTGCGTGAGCAGCGTCAGATGAACGCGCCGCTCAACCCCGAGCGCAAGAGCTTCGCCGCGGCCCTCGAGCGGCTGGGCACCCCCGCCAAGAAGAAGTAGCCCGATGCTCGGCCTGCTCCTGCTCGTGCTCGCTGGACGCGCGGGGGCCGAGGCACCCACGCCCGACTCTCCCCCGCGCGCGCTGGCGTGCCTGGCGAAGTGGTACCCGGTGGAGCCGGTGAAGGTGGACGGCGCGTGGCACGCCCGGCTGGCGGGGACCACGCACCCGTGGGACGACGGGAAGACGAAGTCCTTCGAGCAGAAGCTCGAGTCTCCGGACCTGGAGGACATGTTCTCCATTCCGTACACCCCTGGCCCCATCCAGCCCGTGGTGCGCGAGAACGAGGACCCGGGGCGCATCCGCTTCGATGCGCTCTTCCACGCGGCCTACGGCGCCACCCAGGCCCGGGTGGACGTGGTGGACATCGACATCCTCGGGCAGACGCTGAAGGTGAACCGCAAGGTGGCCCCGGCCTTCGAGCGTGTGGCGAAGCGGCTCGACGCCGAGGTGGAGAAGGCGCCGTCCCTGCGGCCGTACCTGAAGAACCTGGGCGGCACCTTCGCGTGGCGGAAGATCGCCAACACGCACCGTCAGAGCGCGCACTCGTACGGGGTGTCCATCGACGTGAACGTGAAGCGCTCGCACTACTGGGAGTGGGCGAAGCCGAAGGCACCGGTGCGCTGGGCCAACCAGATTCCCCAGGCCATCGTGGATGCCTTCGAGGCCGAGGGCTTCATCTGGGGCGGGCGCTGGTACCACTACGACACGATGCACTTCGAATACCGGCCGGAGTTGTTGGATTCGTCATGCAGGTGACCAATCCATCGTCCGGCCGTCTGGTTTTGCTCTCTTGAATTCGTTTCTCCGGCTGGTGCTGTCCCGGCCGGAGTCTTATCCACTGGGCATGGCCATCCAGGATACGTGGAGGGGAGGGAATCCCGAGCTCGAGCGCCGCGTCCGGCAGTTGGAGGCGGAGCTCCGGCAATCCGAGGAGCGGCTCGAGCGCCGGGAGCGGCAGGTGGAGCTGCTGACGCACGCGGCCAGGCACTTCAACTCGGGGCTCGATGACCTGGACGTCATCCGGAAGCTCGTCTGGACGGCCATGGAGCTGGTGGATGCCACCGAGGGCGTCTGGGGCCGGGTGGTGGATGGCCGCATGGTCATCATGGAGTCCCTGTGGCGGGAGGGGCGGGACATCGAACCGCGCAACGTCTCCTTCGAGCCGGGCGAGGGAGTTCCCGGCCACGTGCTGCTCACCGGCGAGCCGTACATCTCGAACGACGCGGCCCATGATGAGCACGTCCTGCAGTGGCTGCGCGAGCTCCGGGGCTTCCAGAACCTGATCGACCTGCCCCTCTTCGACCGCTCCGGGGTGATGGTGGGGTGCTTCGAGCTGCACGACAAGAAGGGCCACCAGCCCTTCACCGAGGAGGACCTGCGGATGCTGGAGTCGCTCCGGGCCCTGGCCGAGGTGGCGCTGGAGAACGTGCGCCTCCAGGACAGGGTCCAGGCCGAGCGCAGGAGCCTCGCGGAGAGCGAGAACAAGTTCCGGCGGCTCTTCGAGTCCAACCTGATCGGCATCGTCTTTGGCGACATCCACGGCGCCCTCTACGACGTGAACGAGTACTACGCCCGGTTGCTGGGGGTGAGCCGGGAGGACGTCCTCGCGGGGAAGGTCCGCTGGGATGCCATCACGCCCGCGGAGGAGCTGGAGAAGGACCAGGCCGCGGCGAAGGAGATGCTCGAATCCCCCGAGGGCGTCTGCACGCCCTACGAGAAGCGCTACATCCTCCCGGATGGCCGCGTCGTCTGGATCCTGCTGGGGTGTGCCTTCATCGACGAGGGCCGATCCAGGAATGTCGCGTTCGTGCTCGACATCACCCAGGGCAAGGAGTCCGAGGAGCTGTTCGCGAGGTTCCTCAACAGCGAGCAGCTGGCCCGGGAAGACGCGGAGACCACCCTGTCGCAACTGCGGCTCGAGCGGGAGCTGCGAGATCAATTCGTCTCGGCCCTCAGCCATGATCTCCGCACGCCGCTGACCGCGGCGAAGATGAGCGCCCAGCTCATTCCCCGCCAGCCCAACCTGCCCGACAAGGTCTACTCGCTCGCGGCCCGGGTGCGGCAGAACATCGACCGCGCGGACCAGATGATCACCGACCTGCTGGACTCCAACCGCATCCGCGCGGGCCAGGGGCTGCCCATCGAGGTGGCCGATTGCGAGCTGCGGCAGGTGGTGGCCGACGCGCTGGAGGAGCTCTCGAGCGTCCATGGGGAGCGCTTCCACCTCCGGGGCGAGATGCGGATGGAGGGCCGCTGGGATGCGCGGGCCCTGCGCAGGCTCCTCGATAACCTCTGCGGCAATGCCATCAAGTACGGCGATGCGACGCGGCAGGTGACCGTGAGCCTGGAGCAGCACGGCGAAGAGGTGGAGCTCGCCGTCCACAACTGGGGAAACCCCATCCCCCCCGAGGAGCAGCGGACGCTCTTCCAGTACCTCGCCCGCGCCAGGAGCGCGGAGGTCAGTGGAAAGAAGGGCTGGGGAATCGGGCTGACGCTGGTGAAGGGCGTCGCCGAGGCGCATGGAGGCAGCATCTGTGTGGAGAGCACCCCGGAGAAGGGAACGTCCTTCCTCGTGCGTCTGCCCAGGATGACGAAGCCTCCCGCGTGAAGCGCCTGGGGGCCCATTGTTCTCCTGGCGGAACACTGTTTCCGCCCGGCCAGCCTTGGGCCGCCCCCGTGCCGGTGGTTAGACAAGCACGATGAGTTTCTCTACCGCGCCCCGGCGGCGCGCCCTGTTGCTGTTCGTGCTGGGCACCCTGACGGCCTTCGGTCCGCTGTCCATCGACATGTACCTGCCGAGCCTGCCCACCATCCAGGCCGAGCTGGGGACGTCCGCCTCCCAGGTCCAGCTCACCCTGGCGGCGTTCATGGCGGGACTGGGTATCGGCCAGTTCATGTATGGCCCTCTCTCGGACCGGTTCGGCCGCCGGAAGCCGCTCCTCGCGGGCATCGTGCTCTACATCCTCGCGTCCGCCGCCTGTGCCTTCGCGCCGAGCGTCCAGTGGCTCATCGCCCTGCGCTTCCTCCAGGCGGTGGGCGGTGCCGCCGGCGCCGTCATCGCGCGTGCCATCGTGCGGGACCTCTACAGCGGCCGGGAGATTGCCCGCGTGCTCTCCGTGCTCATGCTCATCATGGGCGCGGCCCCCATCCTCGCCCCGCTCCTGGGCGGCCAGGTGCTCCGTGTCGCCGGCTGGCGGGCCATCTTCGGGGTGCTCACGGTGCTCGGCACCCTGGCCCTGGGGCTCGCACTGGTGGCCATTCCCGGCACCTCGTCTCCTTCCCGGCAGCCCGGCGCCGGCAGCTCGCTCGGGGCGAACCTGCGCGTCCTCTTCACGGACCGGCGCTTCCTCACCGCCACGTTCGCCGGTGGCTTCGCGCAGTCCGGCATGTTCGCCTATATCTCCGGCGCGCCCTTCGTGTTCATGGAGGTGCTCCATGTCTCGCCGGAGCGCTTCGCCTGGCTCTTCGCCGCGAATGCCCTGGGCTACATCTGCGTGGGCCAGCTCAACCGGCGGCTCCTGGTCCGCCGCTCGCCCGAGCGCCTCGCCCTCTCGGCGACGCTCTTCATGGTCCTCATGGGCATCGTCCTCCTGGTGCTGGCCGTGAGCGGGCTCGGACGCGTCTACACGCTCGCCCCCGCCCTGTTCCTGTTCATCGGCAGCCTCGGCTTCGTGATGCCCAACGCGGCCGCGCTGGCCATGGAGGAGCACGGCGCCCGGGCCGGTGTGGCCTCCGCCGTCCTCGGCTCGCTGCAGTTCGCCGTGTCCGCCGTGGCCTCGGCGGGCGTGGGGCTCCTCAACGACGGGAGCCTGCTGCCCATGGCGGCCGTGATGGCCGTGTGCGCGAGCGCCTCGTGCCTGTCGGCCTTGAGCGTGCCCTTGAGGAAGCAGGACGAGGAGCAGGAAGCCCCCGCCGCCTCCGCGGCCTGAGGGCGCGTCACCCGCCGCGGAACACCTTGCGGAAGTGCTCGGTCATGAAGTCGACGAACACGCGCACCCGCTGGGGCAGGTGCTTGCGCTGCGGGTAGACGAGGGAGATGACGAGCGGCTCGGGCGCGTACGCGTCGAGCACCGAGAGCAGCCGCCCCTCCCGCAGGTCCGCGACCACGAGCGAGCGCGGCAGCCGCGCCAGCCCCAGGCCCTCGAGCGCCGCCTCGCGCAGCACGGCGATGTCATCCACCACGAGCGTGCCCGACACGGGGACGACGGTGGTGTGGCCCTCCAGCCGGAAGTCCCACTTGCTGTCCTTCAGGCGCAGGCAGTTGTGCGAGGCCAGGTCGTGCGGCGTGTGGGGGGGAGCGCGCCGGGCGAAGTAGGACGGTGCCCCGCAGATGAGCCGCTTCTCCGTGCCGAGCCGGCGCTCGATGAGGGAGCGCTCGTGGGGACGGGGGAAGAAGCGCACCGCGACGTCGACGTTCTCGGTGAGCGGGTCCACCCGCCGGTCCGATGCGGACAGCTCCACCTGGACGCGGGGGTAGCGCTCGGCGAACTTCTCCAGCAGGGAGGGCAGCGGGTGCAGGGCGAGGCCCACCGGCGCCACGACGCGCACGGTGCCCTCGGGGAGCGTGCCCACGTTGCCCAGCAGGTCCGAGGCCTCGTCCGCCACCGAGAGCAGCTGCGCGCAGCGCTCGTAGAGCTGGGCGCCCTCGGGCGTGACGGACAGGCTGCGCGTGGTGCGTTGCAGCAACCTCACCCCGAGCCGGCGCTCGAGCCCGGCCACGCGGGTGCTCACCGCCGACTTGGACAGGCCGAGCCGGGCCGCCGCCCCCGAGAAGGAGTGCGCCTCCACGACGCGGGCGAACACCGTCATGGCCACCAGGTCATCGAGGGATGCGCCCACGATTGTTCTCCTGCCAGAACAGTGCGTGGGCGTCGTGCCGCCGCTCAGTACCCGTCTGGCTTCTTGCCAGGGTAGGCCGACCAGTAGCCGTCGGGAAGCGGATTGGTCCCGAGATCACTTCGCACGCCGTCGCCGTCCGGAATCTCGCCCACGCCTCCGCAGGCGGCTTCCTCCTCGGCCTCCTCCTCACAGCGCTTGTGGAAGTCGTCGGGGGGCTCGTGCCGGGGTATCTGGTGCGCGCCTTGTTGCTCGCGGGTGGGCTCCCGCTCTTCCTGTTCGTTCCGCACGTCCGTGGGGCGTCCGAACATGTCCTCGGCGGGCTGCGGGGGTGGCCGTCTGTCCTGGTTCGCCATGATGGAATACCTCCGAACCTAAACGGTCATGACGTGCCCGCCCGGCGGCAAGGAAGCAGCCGGGTCAGGCTGGGGGGCAGACGGGCGGTGAGGCGGTCGTGCCCCCGCGGGCTCTCAGCGAGCCATGGCGGGGGCGGCGGTTGAGTCGGCGGGCGCGGGCTCCGGCTCCGCCACGGGGGCGGCGATGCCCTCGGGGAGGAACTTGAGGAGCACGAGCGCCGGCAGCGCGAGCACCACCGTGAGGCCGAAGAAGCCGGCCCAGCCCATGCCCTCGGCGAGGAAGCCGGAGGTGGCGGTGAGCATGCGGCCGCCGAAGTTGGCCAGCGCGGACAGCAGCGCGAACTGGGTGGCGCTGAAGCGCTTGTTGCACAGCGACATGGTGAAGGCGCCGAAGGCCGTGGTGGCCATGCCGCCGCATACGTTGTCCGTGCAGATGGCCACCGCCAGCATGAGGTGGTTCTTGCCGATCAACGCGAGCGCCATGAAGGTCAGGTTGGTGAGGGCCTGGAGCGCGCCGAAGATGAAGAGGCTGCGCCGCATGCCCAGCTTCGCGAGCAACGCGCCCCCGAAGAGCGCGCCCACGATGGTGGCCGCCATGCCCACGCCCTTGCTGATGGTGCCGACCTCCAGGTTGGAGAAGCCCAGCTTGAGGAAGAAAGGCGTGGTCATTCCACCGGCCACGGCATCCCCCAGCTTGTAGAGGAGCAGGAAGAGCAGGGCGAGCAGGGCGCCATCGCGGCGGAAGTAGTCGACGAAGGGGACGACGGCGGCCTCGGTGAGGGTGCGCGGCGGACGCTGTCCCTGGGGCTCGGCGGCGAGCACCGTGGCCACCACGCCCACCAGCATGAACGAGGCCATGATCCAATACGTCTGGGACCAGCCGATGAACTGCGAGAGGCTGAGGGCCACGGCACCGGAGGCGATCATCCCGAAGCGGTAGCCCATGACGAAGGTGGCGACGCCGAAGCCGCGCTCGGCCTCGGAGAGGGTGTCGGTGCGCCACGCGTCGGAGACGACGTCCTGGCTGGCGGAGAGGAAGGATACCAGCAGGGCGAGGCTCGCCATGGTGAAGGGGTCGTCCTTCGGATTGACGAAGCCCATGGCGGCGATGGCGGCCATGAGGCCCAGCTGCGTGAGCATCATCCAGCCGCGGCGCCGGCCCATGAAGGGCGGGGCGAAGCGGTCCATCAACGGCGCCCAGATGAACTTGAAGGTGTAGGGCGAGGAGACGAGGGTGAAGATGCCAATCGTCTTGAGATTGACGCCCTCGTTGGTCATCCAGGCGGAGAGGGTGCCACCCACGAGGAGCAGGGGCAGACCGGAGGCGAAGCCGAGCGCCACGAGGAGCCAGGCACGCGGGCTGCGGAGGACCTGGAAGATGGAGGGCTTGGACATGGGCAGGGGCACACAATACCGGTCCCCGGGCGGATTCCATCCTTTGTGTCGGGGCTCCAGCCGGGACAGTGTCCGCCCGGCTGCTGTCCGAGCCCGCGGGTGTCATCCTCCGGGCGCTCGGGGCCCTCGCCCGCCCGCCCGGGAGCCGGAGGCAGGAGGGCCCCGCTCATGGCTCGCGTCCGCTGGGGAGCTGGCGTATAGGGGGCCCCTCCCTTCCCCAGGAGAAACACCATGAAGCTCTACGAGCACCCGTTTTCCAGTGCCGCTTTCAAGTGCCGCGCCGTCGTCCACGAGCTCGGCCTGCCCGTCACCCTCGTCACCGTGGACCTGATGAAGGGCGAGCACAAGGCGCCCGAGTTCCTCGCGAAGAACCCCAACGGCAAGGTGCCCACGCTCGTCGATGACGACGGCTTCTGTGTCTGGGAGTCCAACGCCATCCTCTGTTACCTGGCCGCGAAGAAGCCCGAGAGCGGGCTGCTCCCCACCGACGCGCGCGGCATGGCCCAGGTGCAGCAGTGGCTCCAGTGGCAGGCCACCACCTTCGCCCTTTCCACCGGCGAGGTGATGAGCGAGACCATCTACGCGAAGTTCTTCAACCGCTCCAAGGACGAGGCGAAGTACGCCGCCGGCCTGGAGAAGGTCCGCAGGGATCTCGCCCTGCTGGAGACGACGCTCACGGGCAGGGAGTTCCTCGGCGGGAAGCTGACGCTCGCGGACTTCTCCATCGTGTCCGGCCTGTTCCTGCGCACCCCCATGGGCGTGGACCTCGAGGCCTTCCCGAACGTGAAGGCCTGGGTCAATCGCATGGAGTCCCGCGAGAGCGTCCGCAAGTCCCTGCCTCCTCTGTAGTGGGCAGGGGAGTCCGGGGTGGGGCTCACGGTTCCAACCTGGGAACCGGATACCCTCACCCCGACCCTCTCCCGAGGGGAGAGGGAGTGGTGCGTATTACCAGCCCCGGCGCGACTCGCGGCGGTCGTCGCGGCGGTCCTCGCGGCGCTCCCGGTGGTCCTCGCGCAGCTCCTGCTTCGTCTGCTGCACCTCCTGCCGGGCGATCTGCACGAGCTGCACGATGAGGTTGCGCTGGCGCTGCAGGTCCGAGTAGTTGCGGTTGCCCATCACCCAGTTCAGCTCCCGGGCGATCGCCATGCGCGTCTGCAGCGTGGCCGCCTCGACGCGCGCGTCCCGGACGTCGTCCCGGCGGTCGCGCCGGTCATCCGCTCCCCCACGGCCCCAGTTGCGGTCCCGGCGCACCTCGCGGTTGCTCCGGTGGATCTCGCGCTTGTCCTTCTCCAACTCGGCGCGGCTCTCGGACAGCTCCTTGCGCAGCAGCTCGCGCAGCCTCCCCTCCACCGCCGTCATCTCGCGATCGTCCTGCCGCGACCACGCCTGGTCGAAGCGCGCCAGCACGTTCTCCAGCTCGGCCACGTCACGGCGGTCGTCCCGGAGCTCCTGCCGGTCCGAGCGGACCTCGTGGCGGTTCTGGGCACGTTCGCCCCGGTTGTTGCCCCACTGCTGGGCCTGGGCGCTGCCGGCGAGAAGGAGGGAGGCGAGAAGGGCGGAGGAAATGCGGTTCATGGTGTTCATCCTTGGGTTTGTTTTGGGGTCGTTTTCGTCGACACCGCTTCAGACGGGGGCACGCGGGATTTATTCGAGCACGGTTGGCCCCCGGATTTCAGGGACTCCGGGTGGATGTAGGATGAGGCCATGAGTGCCTCGTACCGCGTGATGCTGCTGTTGATCCTCCCCCTCGTGATGGCCCCCGTGCTGGTGCTGGATGGGTGGATCCTCCACACCCTCGCGCGGCAGAGCCTCTCGGCGTTCCATCCCAGCGCTTCCGGCACCATCACGCACAGCGAGGTGGTGAGAGATGAGGACAGCTACGGCTTCGAGGCGCGCTACGCCTATGAGGTGGGGGGGCGGGCGTACGAGGGCTCCCGGTACAGGCACGGCGCGTGGAGCTCCTCGAACAGGGGCAGGGTGGAGGACCTGGCGCGGCGCTTTCCCGTGGGGGCCAGCGTCCCGGTGTTCTACGACCCGGAGTCGCCTGGGGACGGGGTGCTCATCACCGGCGTGGATGGGATGTATCTCTTCCTGCTGATGTTCATGACCCCGTTCAACATGGTGATGCTCATGGGGGTGCGGCATGTGCTGCGCGGCGGGGAGGAGGGCCGGTTGGGGGTATTCAAGCGCGCTGGCCGCGTGCACGTGCGGTTGACGGACGAGATGAGCCCGCTGGCCGTGGGAACCATTGCCGTGGGGTGTGCATCCTTCGTGTCGATGTTCGTGCTGGCGATCGTGATGTCGGTCTATCCGTCGCTGATGGTCGCGGTGCTCGCCTGGGTGGCGGTCATCGCCACGGGCGTGATCTTCGCGAAGAGGCAGCACTCGAAGCTGGCCGCGCTCGATCCCGATTTGATTCTCGACGAGCGGAACCAGATGCTCTCGGTGCCGTCGTGCGATGGCCGGAGGAATCGGCTCAGCGTGCCGTGGAGCAAGGTGAAGTCCGTCTTCCTCGACCAGCGCCCCTATGAGTACAGCGATGAGGGCACGATGACGGTGATGACGCTCTGGTGCCCCACCCTCGAGATCTCCGCGAAGCCGAACCAGACCCTCGCGCAGTGGAGCGATAAGCACAAGGCCGCGCTCCTGGTGAAGTGGCTGCAGGCGCGGCTTCCTCACGCCAAGGGTGTCGAGAAGGTGTGACTCCTCGCGTGAAATCAAGACTGGAGGGAGGCGCAGCCGCTATGGTGCGAGCATCCTGGCCGGTTGGTTCCACACGAGGCAGGGGGGCGACAGTCATGGCGGAGTGTCTCCTCAACATCGATCTGGGTGAGCTGCCCGAGGAAGACGAGCGGCTCTACGCGTCCGCGCAGGTGGCGAACATCGCCTGCGGCGGGCACGCGGGTGACGAGCGGTCCATGCGCCGGGCCCTGGAGGCCTGTGCCCGCAATGGGACCCGGGCCGGGGCGCATCCGTCCTTCGAGGACCGCGCGAACTTCGGCCGGCAGGAGCTCCAGGTGGCCCCGGAGGAGCTCCGCGCCCAGGTGGCCGCCCAGTGCGCCCGCCTGGTCGCCCTGGCCTCCGAGGTGGGCGTGCCCGTGCGCTACGCCAAGCCCCACGGCGCCCTGTACCACGCCGCCAACCGCGACCCCGCGCTCGCCCGCGCCGTCGTGGAGGGCGTCGTCGAGGCGCTCGGCCCCGGCATCACCTTCCTCGGACCGGGCGCGGGGGCGCTGCGCGAGGCCGCCCGGGCCGCGGGGCTCTCCTATGCGCGTGAGGGCTTCGCGGACCGTGGCACCCGGCCCGATGGTTCCCTCATTCCGCGGGGGCAGCCGGGGGCGGTGCTGAGCGACCCCTCGGTGGCCCGGGACAACGCGCTGCGGCTGGCGCTCGGTGGAACGGTGGACACCCTGTGCGTGCACGGGGATTCGCCGGGCGCGGTGGACATGGCCCGCGAGGTGCGCGCGGTGCTGGAGGTGCTGTCCCTGCGCTCCGAGTCCCTCGGCGAGGGCGCGTTGCGGCTCGTCCTGCCCGTGCGGCTGGAGCGGCGCGCGGTGCTGGAGTCCCTGAAGGCCGAGCCCGGGGTGGTGGACGTGGTGGTGGGCGAGGAGCACGCGTGCGTGTACTTCGACCCGGCGGCGCCTCCCGAGGATCCCCGGCGGGTGCTGGGCCGGTTGGCGGTGACGCCGGCGCTGAAGGAGGAGCCACCACTCGTCACCGTGCGCGTGCGCTACGACGGGCCGGACCTGGAGGCGGTGGCCGAGCGCGTGGGCCTCTCGGTGGACGACGTGGCGCTGCTGCACGCCTCGCATGAGTACACGGTGCGCAGCATGGGTTTCCTCCCCGGCTTCGCGTACCTGGGCGAGGTGGATGGGCGAATCGCCGTTCCCCGGCTGGCCACGCCGAGGCCCCGCGTGCCGGCCTTCTCGGTGGGGCTCGCCGGGCGCCGTACGGGCATCTACCCGTTCGCCTCGCCGGGCGGGTGGAACCTGATTGGCACCGCCGTGGACTTCACCGCCTTCCAGCCCGGCTCCGGTGCGCTGCTGCGCCTGGGGGACCGGATCCTCTTCGAGCGGGTGGACTGAATGGACGCGTGGCTGGAGGTGCTCGGCGCCGGTGGGCTGGTGATGGTGCAGGACGCGGGCCGCATGGGCCTCATGCACCAGGGTGTGCCACCGGGAGGCGCGCTGGTGCCCGAGTGGCTGGCGGCGGCGAACCGCGCGGTGGGCAACGTGTGGAGCGCGGCGGCGCTGGAGTGTTACGGGCGCGTGGAGCTGCGGCTGCATGGGCGCGGCGCGTGGGTCTCGGTGGGCGGCGAGGCCTTCCGGGTGGAGGCGGGTGGCCACTTCACCGTACCGGCGCCCGAGGCGGGTGTGGTGCGCTACGCCGCGGTGGACGGTGGATTCGATGTGCCCGAGGTGCTCGGAGGCCGGGGCACGCTGCCGGTGGCCCGGTTGGGAGGACTCGAGGGCCGGGTGTTGAAGGGCGGGGATGTGCTGCCGCTCGGTGCGGGAGGTGGCGCGCGCGAGGCACCGGGCCAGGAGCTGCCGCTGGAGTCCGAGGTGCGCGTAGTGCTGGGGCCGGACCTGGGGCGCTTCGGCGCGGACGCGGTGGAGGTGTTGCTGGAGGGAGACTTCACCGTGTCTCCCACGAGCGACCGCGTGGGCATGCGGCTGCGGGGGCCGGCGCTGTCCCAGGCGGATGAGGGCTCGGGACTCTCGGGGCCCATGGTGCGCGGGGCCCTCCAGGTGCCGGCCTCGGGTGAAATCATCGTGCTCGGGCCGGACCATCCCACCATGGGGGGCTATCCGGTGCTCGGTGTGGTCATCCGCGCGGATTGGGGCTCTCTGGCCGCTCGCCGGCCGGGCGCGCCCGTGCGGTTCCGCGCCGTGCGCGTGGAAGAGGCGCGTGAACTCTGGCGCCAGCATGCGCCGGTGTATGGTGCCGCGCCGGCTTCGTCCGGGTGACAAGGGGAGTGAATGAAGCGCGTGTTGAAGCGTGTGGGGCTGGGGTTGGTGGGGCTCGTGGTGGTGTTGACGGTGGTGGGCCTGTTCCTGCCGAGGCAGTGGAAGGTGGAGCGGTCGATCGTCATCAACGCCTCGCCCGAGCACATCCATCCGCTCGTGAATGACCTCAAGGCCTGGCAGTCGTGGGCCGCGTGGACCAAGGACATGGACCCCGAGGTGAAGAACGAGTACGGCGGTCCCGCCTCGGGCGTGGGCGCGTGGTGGGCGTGGCAGGGCCCGAAGATGGGGCTCGGGAAGATGACCATCACGAAGAGTGATGTGGCCTCGGGCGTGTGGGTGGACGAGATGATCGAGACGCGCGAGGAGGTCAACGCTCACGGCTCGCTCACGTGGACGCAGGAGGGCGGCGGGACGAAGGTGACGTGGGTGGACAGCGGCACGCTGCCTCCCATGGGCGGCTACTTCGTCGGGATGATCAACACCATGCTCGGCAACAACTTCGAGCAGGGCCTGAAGCACCTGAAGACCGAGGCCGAGAAGCGCCGGGCCGCGGAGCAGGAGGCCATGCAGGCCGCGCCCGCGGTGCCGTGAGCGGCTTCTAGAATCCGCTCGAGACGAGACGGCCCACGAGCCTCGTGCCCGTGGGCCGTTTCATTTCAAGCCGGGCCCGAGCTGTCACTGCATGGGGTCGGTGCTGCGCTCGGTGTCGTTCATGTCCTCATTCGGCACGGGCTGATTGGCCGGCGCGCCCGGGCCGAGCGGCTCATCGGTGGTCTCATCGCCGAGCGGGTCGTTCGCGCGGTCCATGGGCTCCGGCTCGAGGCCCGTGCCACCCGTGCCGGGCTGGGCGGGGATGTCATCGTGCACGCCGGGCTCCATCTCACGAGTGCCCTCCTGCGGAAGCGGATCCACCTCCTCGCGCTCGCGGTCCATGGGGTCCGCGCCCGCGCCGCCCGTGCCGGCATCCGTCGGCATGCTGGACGTGTCCGTGCCGGTATTCGTATTGGCGGCGCCCTTGTCCGTCTTGCACCCGGTCCCGAACGCCACCGCACCAGCCAGGAGACCCGCCAGCAGAAGCTTCGTCTTCGTCATGGTGTCTTCCCTCCCTTTGGGTGTTTCGTTTGCGGTCGGGAAGCTGAGGCGCGTTTCCGGTTCGTGCAGCGGGCGCTTGCCTGCCAGGCCGCTGGGCTCACGGGTCCCATAGAGAAAAAGAGAAGGCCTTTTCCCAGGGGGTTACGCGCATGGGCCAGGGTGGAGAGCACAGGGACCACGGCTTCCTGGAGGGCAGGCGTTACAGTGGCGGGCCATGACGACTCCGGACCTGCGCCTGGTTCCCGCCCTGCCCGAGCACCTGGACTTCTGGATGGCCCTGCGGGACGAGCCCGTGTCACGCAAGCTCGTGCCGATGGAGCCCTCCACGCGCGAATCCCTGCTCAAGCGCATCACGGAGGCGGCCAGCGACCTGTCGGACCCGAAGGCCACGAGCTTCCGGTGGATGGTGGAGCTCGACGGGCGCCTCGTCGGCACGGTGGCCGCGAAGGACTTGTCCCGATTCCATGGGCGCATCGAGATCGGCTACATGCTCTCCAGCGCCTACCACGGCCGGGGCATTGGCACGCGGGCGGTGGGGATGGTGCTGGAGCGGCTCTTCGAGTGGCCCTTCCTGCACCGGGTGTGGCTCACCACCGCGCCGGACAACCTCGCGTGCCAGGGACTGGCGAGGAAACTCGGCTTCACGCTGGAGGGCGTGATGCGCGAGCACTTCTTCGTCGACGGTCAGCGCAAGGACCAGCAGGTGTGGGGCCTGTTGCGCTCCACGTGGGAGGCGAGGCGGACCAGCTAGGGGTCAGGGCTGCGCTTCCTGATCTTCGGGACGGATGCGGCCCTGGCGGCGCATCTCTCGTTCCAGGAAGGGAGCGTGCTCTCTCAGGTGCCAGAGCGGTACGGGTTTGGAGGGCTCCTTGGGCAGCCAGTAACTGTTGAAGAACCTGATGCGCATGTTTCGGCACTCGCGGGAGTTGAGTCCCAGCCGATCGATGGTGTTCCGCACGCGCTCGGACAGCGGTTCATCGAGGCCCTGAGCGGGACGGACCTCGAACGTGCCCAGGTTGAGCTCGAACCAGCCATCCTCGACCTCGAATGGATCGAGTACGTCCTGGAAGTCTCTCTTCCTGGCGTTCATCAATGAAGAGGCAAGCCGGTAGTTATCCCATTCATAGGCCTGCCTCGGGTCGGCGCTCACCATGGCGGCGAAGTGATCGACGGTCGGTCCGCAGATGGGCGCGATGTAGAAGCATGAGTAGGCACAGATGCCCTGGTAGGCGTCGTGGAGCACATCCAGGGCCCGGGTCCAGTAGTCATACTGGCGAAGCACCGCGGGGCCGAGATCCTCGAGCCGCTGTGCCCTCTGCTGGATTCGAGGTCCGCGGCGGCGCAGGGTGGGCGGCTGGCCGGTCAACTCGGCCAACGCGCTCAACCCAGGCTGGCGTACCTCCTGGTCGAAGTCGAAGCCAGGTGGGCTCGGCTCGGGCTGCTTCTCGACGTGAATCATTCCTCGAGCCCTGCCTCCTGAGCCCAGAACCTCCACCGCAGCCAGAAGGGATCGACATCTGGCAGGCTGGCGCACAGCCCGTTCCGGACCCTTTCGTACTCCTCGAAGTCCACGAGCCGCTCCTGGCCCATCAGCGCCTCGGCATCGTGGATGGCCTGCTCCGCTTCCAGGGAGCGGGGCTCGCCCAGTTCGAAGACATCCGAGATGAGCCAGGAGTTGGCGTCACCGCGCCGGCGCCAGACTTCCCGTTCCAGGACGACCCTGTCGTTCTTCAGGTTCAGATGCCACAGCGCGTCCCTTTGCGCGTCGAACAGGGGTTCCAGGGACGCCAGGAGCAGCGGCGAGTGCGTCACGGCGAGCACCTGGACTTGCACGTCCCCGGTACCGGTGAGTGCCGACATGACACGGAGCAGTGAGCGCAAGACCGTGCGTTGCCACCGCGGGTGCAGGTGCGCTTCAACCTCATCAATCAAGAAGATGATGGAGCGGGTGACCTCCTGGTTCAGGAGGCGGCTTGCCTGGAGGTGCTCCTGCCACGTCCAGACGAGCAGATACGCGAGTGAGATGACGCGTTTGACACCCGCGGAGGCGTACACGACTGGCACCTCCTGGCCATACGGGGCCTTGAGCGTCGGCATGTCCCGCACGTCTTCCAGGCTGATGCGGGTGAGCTCCCCTGGCACGAGCGGCTCCTGCTCGGAGGGGGACAAGGCCTCGAGGGCCTGGAGGAGTTGATGGTAGGGCTCTCCGTTGCGGCCCTGCCAGGAGGCCCAGTCACGGATCAGTCCATTGCAGAGATACTTGCCGGCCTGTTCCAACCCGTCCCATACCTCCCGGGGCCCGAAATGATAGGCGGCGGGACGGTCTGGCGCGTCTACTCCCAGGGAGGGGGCGTTCCTCCAATAATTGCGCGCGGGGTCCCAGACGGAGAAAGAGCCATCCACCCGGGCATAGAGCACCATGCCTGGATTCGCGGGCCGCCCACCCTTCGAGGTCCATGCCTGGGCCTGGAAATCATAGGAGCTGGAGTAGCTGACAGGCTTCCGCTTGCCCTCGAACTGGACGGAGATGGCCGGTCGGATGCCTTGGCCCCGGTGGGGGGACGCGGGATGACTCACCCAGGTTCGCGTCAATGCCCACCAGGCAACGTCGAGGACGAAGGTCTTTCCTACTCCGTTGTCGCCCGTGACGAGGTTCAACCGAGGAGCAAAGTCGAAGATGAGCTCCGGGGCTGGCCCGACATGGTGGAGTTCCAGCCGTTCGAGCATCGTCTCCTCCGGGCGCGTTCAAGAGCGCCCAGCGGGTGGTATAGGACAGGTTGGATGCGTGGACAAATACGCGCCCGGGCCCATGAATGAGCCCGGGCTTCGTGCTCGGTGACTACTTCTTCGCCTGCTCGATGACCTCGCGGGCCACCTTCACCACGTTCTCCACGGTGAAGCCGAACTTCTGCTGCAGGGCCTTGAGCGGCGCCGAGGCACCGAAGCTGCGCATGCCAATCACCGCGCCGCGCAGCCCCACGAAGCGCTCCCAGCCGAACGTGGATGCCTTCTCCACCGCCACACGGGCGTGCACCGACGAGGGCAGCACCTGCTCGCGGTACGCCTCGTCCTGCTGCTCGAACAGCTCCCACGAGGGCATGCTCACCACGCGCGCCTTCACCCCCTGGCCCTCGAGCTGCTCCTGCGCCTGCAGGCACAGCGACACCTCGCTGCCCGTTCCAATCAGGATGACGTCCGGCGTGCCCTTGCTGTCCGACAGCACGTAGGCCCCCTTGGCCACGCCCGAGGCCGGCGCGTACTTCGTCCGGTCCAGCGTGGGCACCGCCTGCCGCGTGAGCACCAGCACCACCGGCTGGTGCCGCAGCGGGGCAATCACCTTCCACGCCTCCGTCACCTCGTTGGCGTCTCCCGGGCGCAGCACGATGAGGCCCGGAATCGAGCGCAGGCTCGGCAACTGCTCCACCGGCTGGTGCGTCGGGCCGTCCTCGCCCAGGCCAATCGAGTCATGCGTGAAGATGTGGATGGCCGGCAGCTCCATGATGGCCGACAGGCGGATGGGCGGCCGCTCGTACTCGCTGAAGATGAGGAAGGTGGCGCTGTAGGGGCGCACCTTGCTCAGCGCCAGGCCGTTGATGATGGAGCCCATGGCATGCTCGCGCACGCCGAAGTGGATGTTGCGCCCCGACTGGTCCCCCGGCTTCATCGCGCCCGAGAACGACAGGAACGTCTTCGTGGACGGATTCAGGTCCGCCGAGCCGCCCACCAGCCACGGGTAGTTCTTCGCCAGCGCGTTGAGCACCTTGCCGCTCGACTCGCGCGTGGCCACGCCCTTGGCGTCCGCCGGGAACACCGGCAGCTCCTTGTCCCAGCCCTCGGGCAGCTCGCGCTTCTGCATCCGCGTGAGGTGCTCCGCCAGCTCCGGGTGCTTCTTCTGGTACTCGGCGAACCTCGCCTCCCACTCCGTGCGCAGCTTGCGGCCCCGCTCTCCCACGCGCTGGGCGAAGCGCTCGCGCACGCCCTCGGGCACCAGGAACTGCGCGTCCTCGGGCCACCCGTACTTGCGCTTGGCGCCCTTGATTTCCTCCGCGCCCAGCGGCTCGCCGTGGGCCGAGGCACTTCCCTGCTTCTTGGGCGCGCCGTAGCCGATCTGCGTGGTGACGATGATGAGGGTGGGCAGGCCGCGGTCCTGCTTGAAGGTGCGGAAGGCCTGCGAGAGCGCGTCCAGGTCGTTGGCGTCGGCCACGTGGAGCACGCGCCAGCCATAGGCCTCGAAGCGCTTGCCCACGTCCTCGGTGAAGGCCAGGTCCGTGCTGCCGTCGATGCTGATGCGGTTGCTGTCGTAGACCCAGCACAGGTTGGGCAGCTTCAGGTGTCCGGCGAGCGACGCGGCCTCGCTGGCCACGCCCTCCATCAGATCTCCATCACCGCAGATGGCCCACACGTCGTAGTCGAACAGCTCGAAGCCGGGGCGGTTGAAGTACCCGGCGAGCCAGCGGCCGGCGATGGCCATGCCCACGGTGTTGGCCACGCCCTGGCCCAGCGGGCCGGTGGTGGTCTCCACGCCGCTCGTCCAGCGGTACTCGGGGTGGCCGGGAGTGGAACTGTCCAGCTGGCGGAACTTCTTGATGTCCTCCAGGGCGATGGCCACCTGGTCCTCGACGGTGTACTCCGAGGTGACGCGGCGCGAGCCGGCCAGGTGGAGCAGCGCGTAGAGGAGCATGGAGGCGTGCCCGTTGGAGAGCACGAACCGGTCCCGGTTGGGCCAGATGGGCTGGGTGGGGTCGTAGCGCAGCTCCTGTTGCCACAGCTGGTAGGCCACGGGCGCCAGCGCCATGGGCGCGCCCGGGTGGCCCGAGTGGGCCTGTTCCACCGCATCCATGGCGAGGGTGCGGATGGTGTTGATGCAAAGCCAGTCGGTCGGATCGTGAGTCATGTCTGGGAGTCCTCGTGCCCTCGGACGGTGCACCATGCCCCAAGCGGGGCGGGAGTGCCGCAGCATTCGGCATGGGATGCGAGGAGGTGGACGGAGGGGGGGACGTGGCCGGGTCGACAGAGAAGGGGTCCGAGGGACTGGCGGTAGGGCCTACTGAGTGGCATATGGTGCGCGCATGTCGATCGAAAAACCGTTGCGGGAGATGGTCCAGGCGGAGTTGAGGGGGCGGCTGGCTCCCATGCACAAGGCCATCACGCGAATGGATGAGCGGCTGGCGGTGGTCGAGGACCTGGTGGACATCCTCAAGAGCCTGGCGCCGTTGACGAAGCGGATGCAGTCGCTGCAGCTGGCGTTGCCGGGACTCGCGGCGCCGGCTGCCCCGAGGGGCCGGAGCGCGGTGGTGCCGGCGGCGCGGGGTGCTCAGGCGGCCGCGGTGGTGCCGGCGCGCCGGGGCCGTCCCCCGGCGATGGAGGGCAAGCGGTGCGCGGTCATCGGGTGCAAGAGGCCGTCGCGCTCGAAGGGGTACTGCTCGGCGCACTACCAGAAGCTGCGTTTGCTGGTGAAGTCGAACCGGCGGCCGGACAAGTGGGTGGACGACGCGTCGCCGCAGTCGGTGCCGGACGTGGTGTTGCCGAGGGGCCGCGCGGCGTCGAAGGCGCTGGCGGAGGCGGCGCCGAAGAGGCCGGAGCCGGCGGCACCGCCGAAGCCGAAGGCCTGGGTGCGCAAGAAGGGCGGCAAGGAGCGCGTCGAGCTGCGCTGAGGGGGGCCGGGAACCCCAGGTTCACTCCCGTGTGAATCCCCTCTCCCTCTGGGAGAGGGTCAGGGTGAGGGTCTACCCAAGAACGTTCCCCCCGTCCCCCGGTGCCTGTCCGCCCGGCGGACGGGTTGGCCGGAGCCTCCCAGCCCCGCGGAGTCGTTGACACGGTGGGGCGGGAGTGATTTCCGGCGGGGATGAGCGATCAGGGTTATCCGGTGACGGTGGCAGTGAGGCGCCCGGACGGGCGCGTGGAGCAGGTGCGGGTGGGGACGGCGGTCCGCAATGGGGACGGTTTCTCGCTGAAGCTGGGGGAGATGAGCATTGGCGCGACGCCGGACGCGGCGGCGGCGCCGAGGCGCGCGTCCTCCTCGAGCGGTGGCGGTGGCGGCGGGGGGGGCGGCGGCGGAGGAGAGGTGTTCCCCAACTACGGCCGCAGCAAGGGCGCGCCCATCCGCGGCGCGAGCATGGGAGACCTCGAGTTCTACGCGAATGGCGCGAGGCGTTCGCTGAACGATCCGAGCAAGTCGCGGTGGCACGACCGGGAGCGCCAGTTGCTGGCGGCCATCGAGGCGGAGATCGCCCGGCAGCGGGGCGGTGGCGACGGCGGTGGTGACGAGCCGCCTCCGCACGGCGACGACGACTACAGCGGCGGCGGGGACGACGAGGGCAACATCCCGTTCTGACGCGGGGCTCAGGCGGCGGAGCGGGAGGCCTCGGCCAGGGGCAGGAGGACGATGAAGGTCGTCCCCTGGCCCGGGGTGGAGTGCACCTCCACGGAGCCGTGGTGGGCCTCGACGATGCGCTGCACGATGGCGAGCCCCAGGCCGGTGCCCGAGGCCTTGGTGGTGTAGAAGGGCTCGAAGAGACGGGCCATGACCTCGGGAGGGATGCCCGGGCCCGAGTCGGTGATGGAGACGTGGGCCTGGGGCACGCCGCCGCGAGCCGGGACCTGGCCGAGCCCGATGTGCAGGGTGCCGCCCTGGGGCATGGCCTGCAGGGCGTTGGTGAAGAGGTTGCTGAGCGCCAGGTGGAGCAGTTGCGCGTCCAGCGGGGCGTCGGGCAGGGCCGCCTCCATGTCGCGCGTCACCTGAACGCGCGTGGCATGGGGCTGGGTGCGCGAGGCGGCCTCGAGGGCGCCGTCCACCACGGGGCCGAGCGGCTGCGGTAGCAGCCGGGGCACCTGGGGGCGGGCGAAGTCCAGCAGCCCGTTGATGAGGTGGTCCAACCGGGCGACCTCCTCGCCCATGACGCCGAGCAACTCCCAGGAAGTGCCGTGCGTGGGCTCCACCATGCGGGAGAGGGCGGCCACGGAGTTGGCGATGACGCCCAGGGGGTTGCGCACCTCGTGGGCGACGCTGGCGGACAGCTCGCCGAGGGCGGCCATGCGCTCGCGGCTCACCAGCTCCTGCTGGGCGGTGGCGAGCGCGTGCAGGGACTGGCGCAGCTCGCGGTTGAGGAGGGTGGCCCTGTCCTGGGCGCGGCGGCGCTCGTCGAGGGCGGCGGCCAGCAGCAGCCCGGTGACGCCCACGGCGGCCAGGAAGGACTGGAGGAAGACGAGGCGCGCGGTGCTGGAGCTGCCCGGGGGCCCGACGGCGAAGGGGCCATTGCCCGCGAGGGTGTGCTGGAGGGTGACGGCGGTGAGGGCGATCATGGCCGCCGAGGTGCCGCGGACCTCGAAGCGCAGGGCGGCCCAGAGGATGAAGGGGAAGGCGAGGTAGCTGACGGGGTGGTAGGCGTTGGCGGCGTCGGGGCCCACGTGGAAGACGAGGTCCACGGCGAGGACGAGCGCCCCCAGCAGCACGGCGAGCTCCACCTGGCGGGCGCGGCTCCAGCCCTCGAGGCCGCGGGTGGACCAGGAGAGCAGCGCGGGAGTCACGAGCAGCACGCCCATGGCATCACCCACCCAGTAGACGCGCCACTCGCCGCCCCAGTGCTGCCAGGGGATTTCGCCCTGGAGGGCCAGGAGGGTGACGCCGGGGGTGGCGCCGAGCATGGTGCTCGCCAGGGCGCCGAGCACCACCAGCAGGAGCACGTCACGCACGCGCTCCAGGGAGGGGCGGAAGCCGGCGTAGCGGCGCAGGAGCAAGGCGCCAGCGAGGGCCTCCAGGGCGCTGCCGGTGGACAGGAGGAAGCCTCCCAGGTCCGGCATGCGCCCCGGGAAGGAGACGAAGGGCTTGAGGAGGACGGCGGCGAGCAGGAGGGCGGGCCAGTCGCGGAAGCGGGAGAGCAGCAGCGCGGCGAGCAGCACGCCACTGGGCGGCCACAGGGTGGAGAAGTGCTCGTCCGGGGCGTTGAGCCGCATGCCCAGGGCGGTGCTGGCGCAATACACGAACGCGAACAGCCCCAGCCGTCCGAGCGGATGCCAGCGTTGGAGGATGTGCTTGGAGTCGGGCACGAGGGCTCGCCGAGGAGTCCACGGTGGCACGAAGCGAAGGGTGGCGGAAAGCCCCCCGGGTGGTGGGCGCGGGAGGCGCGTGTCGATGATATGACATGCGGCCATGTTTCCCTTGCGAGCGGATGCGCGGTGGGCCCGGAGGGGCGTGAGCCCGGCGGTGGCGCTGGCCCTGGTGCTGTGGATGGTGCCGATGACGTCGCGGGCGGCGCCGGAGTCGGCGCGGCTGTTGCCGGCGGGGATGATGACGGAGCAGCCGCTGAAGTGGATGGCGCTGGAGCTGGGCACGGGGGCGGGGGCGGCGGTGGTGGCGGTGCCTGCGACGCTGGCGCTGAGCGCGTGGGTGGGCTCGTTGTCGTCGGACCTGGTGCTGGCGGCGGCTCCGGCGATGGTGCTGCTGTTGGCGGTGCCTCCGCTGGCGGTGACGGGGGTGCAGTGGCTGGTGGGCAATGCGTTGCAACCGGGCAGCGTGCGCTTTCAACCGGCGGTCTGGGTGGCGCTCGGGGTGCACGTACTGGCGGTGACAGGGGCGGTGCTGCTCGGGGCGACAGTGGATGACCTGGGGGACGCGGCGTTGTTCACCCTGGTGGAGGCGCTGGTGTTGCCCACGGCGGTGACGTTGACGATGCGCGCGACGGCGCCGGTGCCGCCGCCCACGTTGTCGCGGGTCCCCGAGCGTCCGCGCTCCGTGGTGGAGGCGACCGCCTCGCGGGCCCTGGTGGTTCCCCTGTTCCGTCATGCGTTCTGATGTCGTCCCCTCTCCTTTGGGAGAGGGACTTCCCCGAGCTCCCATGCGTCGAATCCACAAGAAGCTCACCTTGCCGGCACTCGTGGCCATGGCGCTCTCTTCCGCGCTCCCGGCCCGTGCCGCTGACTGTTCCACCACCGGCTGGCCCACGGAGGACTGGCCCGATGCCCGCGCGGAGGTCGCCGCGGCGAGGGCGGCTGAAATCCAGGCGCTGGAGGACTACGCCTTCACGCTCCAGGGGAAGGACGAGGAGCGCAAGGGCCTGCGCACGGATGGAGTCGTCATCATCCACAAGGGCCGGGTGGTGTACGAGCGCTACGGGCGCGGCTTCGACGCGAGCAAGCGGCACCTGTCCTGGTCCATGTCGAAGAGCTTCACCAGCGCGCTGGTGGGCATCGCGGTGAAGGGGGGCGCCCTGTCGCTGGACGACTCCATCTGCGAACACGTGAAGTCCTCGCGGCAGGACAACTGCGCCATCACGGTGCGCCACCTGATGGAGTTCGCCTCGGGGCTGGACTGGCGCGAGGACTACGAGAACGGCGGCTCGTACCAGACGTCCTCGGTGCTGGCGATGCTGTACGGAGAGGGCCGCCAGGACATGGTGTCCTTCATCACCGCGCACGAGCGCAGTGACGCGCCGGGCACCTCGTGGAGGTACTCGTCCGGGGACGCGACGCTGCTGGCCGGGGTGCTGGACGCTGTGCTGCGGCCCGAGCTGGGCAGGGACTGGCCCTGGGTGTTGCTGCTCGACAAGCTGGGCATGAAGAGCGCCACGTGGGAGCGGGACGGCAAGGGCGTGGTGGTGGGCTCCTCGTACCTGCACGCCACGCCGAGGGACCTGGCGAGGTTCGGCTACTTCTACCTTCGCAACGGGTGCTGGGCGGGTGAGCAGATCCTCCCCGAGGACTGGGTGGCGCGGTCGACGCGGGTGTCCGAGCCCATCAAGCTCAAGTCCTACGAGCGGGGCCGGGACGACGTGCAGGGCTGGCAGTGGTGGCTCAACCGCCCCATCCCCGGGGTGCAGACGGAACTGCCCTTCCCCAGCGTGCCCGAGGGCGCCTTCGCGGCACGGGGGCACTGGGGCCAGTCCATGTCCATCATTCCTTCCAAGGAGCTCATCGTGGTGCGGACGGCGGATGACCGGGACGGCTCGTTCTCGTTGGACACCTTCCTGAAGCTGGCCATGGCGGTGGTGGAGGAGCAGCCATGAGCCCGAGCCGTGCGCTGGTGGTGCTCGCGTGTGCCGCGGCCCTCTCCTGCGGGAGGGGCGACACGGTGCAACGCCCCTACGACAACAACGACTTGCAGCTCGTCACCTCGTACACGGCGAAGGACTTCTGCTCCTGCGTCTTCGTGATGGAGATGAGCGAGGAGTATTGCCGGCGCTGGACGGCGGCGAGTCCGGCGGTGGCCACGGTGACGGTGGACTACGAGGAGCGAAGCGTGCAGACGGCCGCCGCGCTGCTGTGGGGCGAGAAAGCCCGCTTCGTCAGCGAGCGCGACGGCTGCGTGCTGGAGTAGCGCCCGTCAATTCCCCGCTCCCTCTTCATGCAGGGTCTCGTCCCGTCGCGGCCCGGCGTCACAAATAGCCGATCTCCGTCGGACCCTATGGGGACACCATGGGGGTGCCCCCCTGCGAACTCCATCAGGGGCGGTTCATATGCGGATGACGGAAACGGTTTGGACGGATGAATTCCTGGACAAGAAGCGCACCGAGTGCGACCCGGAGGCGGACGAGGCGGTCCGGAGCCTGACCGAGCGTGAGGTGACGCTGGCCAACGAGTTGATGACGCGGCTCATCATCAACGAGCAGCCGGTGCCCGAGGATCTACCCCCGTCCCTGCGCCGTTTCTTCGACGATACGGATACCCTGCCGCCCTGGGCGCAGAGGCCCCTCATCCTCGAGGGGCAGCGCTTCTTCAACCGCTGCGCTCCCCAGATGCTCCTCGCGCTCTTCTGCGCTTCGCTGCCGTCCTGCTACGCGGCCAGCAAGGGAGTGAAGGTGCTCCATCGCACCGGAAAGATGGGGCGTGATCCTGCCGCGAGGGCCCGGCAGCGTCTTTTCACGAGCCCGCGCCCGGGCCGTTCCGGGGGCCTGCTCCCGATTCTCGTGCACGCCCTCCAGGAGCGCTTCGGGGGCTTCATGCGCTCCAGCGCTGGACGCGGACTCCCCACCAACCTCTATCGCCGCATCCTGGAGACGGCGCAGATGGTGGTGGATGTCATGGCTCCGGACCAGGGACCCGGCAATCCGGCGGGACTCGAGCCGGGAGGGCGTGGCATCCGGACGGCGCAGAAGGTGCGCCTCATGCATGCCGTCGTGCGCCGCCTCTTCGCCCAGGAGGGCCGGTGGAGCCCGGCGCTGGGCCAGCCCATCAACCAGGAGGACATGGCGGCCACCATGTTGGCGTTCTCGGTCGTCACCCTGCGCGCCCTGCCCAAGCTGGGGTGCGATAGCTCGCCGCGCGAGCGGCAGGCCTACTATCACTCCTGGCGGGTGGTGGGGCACATCATGGGCATCCAGGGCGAGCTGCTGCCCGAACGCTACGAGGACGGCGAGCGTCTCTACGACAAGATCGCTCAGCGCCACTTCCACTGGAGCCGGGAAGGTGCGGAGATGACCGGGGCGCTGTTGGCGTTGTTGGATCATGTCACGCCCGGCAACCTCTTCGACGACCTGGGAGAGGTGCTCATCCACCACTTGTTGGGCGATGCCACGGCAACCGCCGCCGGCGTGCCCCGCAAGCGCGACTTGATGAGCGCCCTGGTCATGGGTCCGTTGATTGGCCTGGGGTGGGTGACCGATGAGACGAACGATCGGAACCTGTTCTCCGCGAGGCTGTGCGAGCTGCTCGGGCGCAAGCTGATGGAAGGCATCGTCTGGGCGGGCCGAGGGAAGAACCGCCGGCCCTTCCGGCTCCCCGACCAGTTGCGCGAGACGTGGGGAGTCCAGGGCTGGGAGCGTGCCCCGGAGCCCGAGGACGAGAAGGCTACGGCATAGCCCAGACGCATAGGATGCCCAGGGCCTGAAGCGCCAGTCCAATGGCCAGGTGATGCCGCCTGCGTTCCAGGAAGGCCAGCAGCTTCAGGCCCGCGTAGCCGAGCACCACGTACGGCACGAAGATCTCCCACGTGGAGAAGTGCTGCAGGTCGCCTCGGAAATAGAAGAAGAAGAAGGACTGGAAGAGGCCGAGCGAGAAGACGTTGACGCAGATCTCCAGCAGCATGGTGTCCACGGCGAGCAGCAGCACCTTGGGGCCCTCCCTGTCGAAGGGGCGCAGCCGGGGGTTGGCGCGCAGCGCCTGGTGCAGGAAGTAGAGGAAGCCCCCATAGAGGGGCCAGGTGAAGAGCCCGATGGCCGAGGTGTAGCCATGGTTCACCGGCCAGACGTGGTAGAGCCAGAGGGGCCGCTTCAGCAGCGCCACGGAGAGCGAGTCCGTGCCCACCTCGCCGAGCGTCGCGCACAAGCAGGTGGTGCCCATGTAGAGGACGAGCGTGTCCACGCGGGGGCGGAGGAAGCGCCGCGCCAGCGCGCAGGTGGAGAGGTACAGCACCGGCGCGAAGACGAGGAGCAGGCTCGTCAGCAGGAGGGCGTTGCGCCCGGTGGAGAGGGGCGTGGGGGTGATGTCGAGCACCTCCCAGAGCAGCCACCCGCCCGCGGCGCTGAGCGCCTTCAGCAGGACGTAGGCGAGGAGCAACCCGGATAGGATGCGTAGCACGAGCCGGGCGCGGAGCCAGGCGGCCGTGGGCCGGCGCACGGCTGGCTCCAGCCGGCGTGTGAGGGGGCGGATGAAGGGCGTCTCTCCTTGCGCTTCCCACCGGGGTCGGGCCATGCCCGCAATGTGTGCGTGCCTTCACGGCGCGCCCACCCGCGCCCGGGTTCATCCCAGCCGGGCGGACAACTCCCGGGCCTCTCGCTGGTCGGGGGTGTCCCAGCCCTCGGTGAAGCCGCTCAGCACCGCGTCCAGCGTGGTGCGCGCCTGCTCGCGCTCGCCCAGGTGCAGCAGCAGCCGGCAGAGGCTGAGCGCCGTCTGCAGTTCCAGCGAGCGGGCCCCCTGCCGCCGGGCCACGGCGATGGACTGGTGGAAGCTGGCGAGCGCCTGCTCCGGGGCGGCGCCTCGCGCCCAGAGCAACTCTCCCCGCACGCGGTGGAACTTCACCTCGGTGCAGCGCTCGCCGTAACGCTCCTGCAGGGTGAAGGCCTCCTCCAGCACGCGCCAGGCGTCCTCGTGCCGTCCGGCCATCAGGTATGCCTCCGAGAGCAGGGTGAGATGGGTGGCCATCCCCGTCTCCGAGCCGGAGGCCCGCCAGCCCTCGAGGCCCACGCGCAGCAGGGGCAGCCCCTCTTCCGCGTCTCCTCGTGCCACCAGGGCCCAGCCCTTGAGCAGGGTGGCCCAGGCTTCCCAGGGCGGGAAGTGGTGCTCCCGGGCGAACGCGATGGCCTTGTCCGCGCACCTCAGCGTGTCCTCGGTCTCGCGCCGGAACTGGTGGAAGTTGCTGGCGTAGCAGTAGGTGAGGGCCGACGTGTGCGGGTGGGCCACCTCCTTCGCCATGCGCAGGGCCGCCTGATGGTCGCGCCACGCCTGGTCCGCGAAGCCGAGGTACCAGCGGATCCACGACACGTACGACATGGAGACCACGGCGGGGTCCACGCCGTGCACGAGCGCCAGCGAGCGATGCCGGACGCGGTCATAGCGCGCGAGCGTCTGTTGGAAGTGCTCCAGGGCGGCCGCGGGCTCGCCGATGGCGAACAGCGTCGTGCCCATCATCCGGTGGCCGAGGACGAGCACGTCCACCGTCTCCGGGTTCTTGTGCCCCAGGCCCAGCAACTGTTCCGCGAGCTGGCGTGACTTCTGGAAGCGGGCGCGGGCGAAGTAATACAGCCACAGTCCGTGCAGCGCCGGAGAGAGCTGGGGCGTGTCCCCCATCGCGGTGCACAGGTCATGGGCCCGGCTGTATGCGCGCTCCACCTCCGGGGCCCCATAGCCCCGCGTGGCCATCAGGTTGTTGCCCAGTCCCAACTGCAGACGCAGCTCCTCGTGCCGCTGTTGTGCCAGGTCCGGCAGGTGCTTCACCAGCCGCAGCGCGGCCTGGAAGTGGCCCACCGCCTCCTGATTGGTGGAGCGCTGACTGGCGAGTGTCCCCGCCTGGGCCCAGGAGTGGATGGCCTGCTCGTATTGTCCCGCCGCCGCCTGGTGGTAGGCGAGCAGCTCGGGGTTGTCCTGCGCCGTCTCCGGGAAGAGCTTCGCGAGGACCTCGGCCACGCGCCGGTGGTACTGCCGCAGCCGGCTGCGCGGGAGCGACTGGTAGGCCGCGTCGCGGATGAGGGCGTGGCGGAACTGGTACTGGAGCTCGGGGCCGGGGCCCTGCTTGTGCAACAGGCCCGAGGCGAGCAGCGTGGCCAGGGCCTGTTGCAGGGCCGGCGGCTCCCAGCCACTGACGGCCGCGAGCATGTCGGGAGTGAAGCTGCGGCCGAGCACGGCGGCCACCTGCGCCAGTTGTCTCGGTTCCGGGGGGAGCCGGTCGAGCCTCGCGGCGAGCAGCGCCTGCAGGGTGATGGGGACGAGCAGTTGCTCGAGGTCGCGCTTGGGGACGCCCCCCCGGGTGGAGCGCAGCTCGAGCATCATCCGGGTCAGCTCCTCCACGAAGAGCGGGACGCCATCCGTCCGGGCCACGAGCTGGTCGATCAGCTCGTGGGAGAGGGGCTCCTGCCGCGCCACCTTCCGCGCCAGCGCTCCGGTGTCTTCGGGGGACAGCCGCTCCAGCCCGAGCTGATGGAACCAGGGACGGGGAGGAAGGGGGGAGCGGAACTCGGGGCGGGCGGTGAGCACCAGCAGGGCCCGGGTGGTGGGGATGCGCTCCTGGAGCAGGGCGAGCAACTGGAGGGTGGAGGGGTCCACCCAATGGAGGTCTTCCACCACGAGCAGGACGGGGTCGTGCCGGGTGAGGTGCAGGAGCAGCTCGGTGAGCACCTGGAGCACCTCCTCCTTCGTCCGTTTGGGAGACAGGGCGGGAGGCGGGTACCGGTCGAGCAGTGGGACGGAGAGCAGCGGGGCCAGCAGGGGCAGGGCGTGGGGCACCTCGAGCTCCAGGGCCGTCAGCATC
Organism: Archangium sp. Cb G35; assembly: GCF_001896145.1. NCBI lineage: Bacteria > Pseudomonadati > Myxococcota > Myxococcia > Myxococcales > Archangiaceae > Archangium > Archangium sp. Cb G35. The sequence goes on along the minus strand of NZ_MPOI01000013.1, from coordinate 27,726 downwards.
TGCTCCAGCCGCGCCAGCTTCGCCTCCGGGGTGCGCTCGCGCTCCAGCCGCATGGCGCGGCGGATGACCTCGAGGACGGGGTAGAAGGCGCTGTCCTTGAACTGGGGCCAGCACTGGCACGTCAGGTGGGTATGGGACTCGCCGGTGAGGCGCTCGCGGAGGGCCTGGACCACGCGGGACTTGCCCATGCCCGCCTCGCCCGTGAGCAACAGCAACTGCCCCTGGCCGTTCCGGGCCCGGTTCCAGGACTCGAGCAGGAACGCGAGCTCCTCCGTCCTTCCAATCAACGGGGTGAGTCCCTGGCGGGAGGCCCGCTCGAAGCGGCTCGTCACCTCGCGAGCGCTGAGGACGCGGTGGACGTCCAGCTTGTGCCGGCTGCCCTCGAGGCGCTGGGGGCCGAGGGACTCGGTGGCGAAGATGCCCCGGGTCAGCCGGTGGGTCTGCTCGCTGAGGAGGACGGTGCCGGGCCGGGCGTGCGCGGCGAGCGCGTTGGCGATGGTGGGGGCCTCGCCCTGGAGGGTGAGCCCGCCGGACTGGGCCTGCACGGCCAGGTAGTCGAGGGTGACGGGGCCGGTGTGGAGGCCGAGCTGGGGGAGCAGCCGCTGCTCCTTCATCACGTCCAGCAGGTGCTCCGCCGCGCGCACGGCGCGCTCCGCGTCGTCCTCCCTCGCCGCGCCGCAGCCGAAGCAGATGAGGAGTTGGTCGTTGACGGAGGTGATGAGGGTGCCGCCCCACTGTCCGGTCTCGAGGATGCAGCAGTGGTGGAACATCTCCAGCACCTCGCTCCGGTCATCCGGGGTGAGCGAGGACGGCAGGGCGTTCAGGCTGCCCAGGCGCGCGGACAGGAGCGTCACCTGCCGGCGCTGGATGGCGGCGTCCGGGCGGGCCGCGGCGCCTCGCCGGAGCGGGGGCGGAGTGGCGGGCCGGGCGAGGAGGGACTCCACCGCGTGCAGGGCCTGCCGGAGCTCCTCGGCGCTCTGGAAGCGCAGGTCCGGATCCTTCTGCAGCGCGCGCTGGAGCACCTGCTCCAACTCCTCGCGCAGCTCGGGGGCCTGCGCGCGGGCCGAGGGGACGGGCTCCCGCGAGGTCACCTGCGCGCGCAGTCCCCGGGGCTGTGGTGCCTGGTAGGGCAGCACGCCGGTGAGCATCTCGAAGAGGATGACGCCCGCGGCCCAGATGTCGGCGCGTCCGTCCTGCGGCTCTTTCCGCCACTGCTCGGGCGCCATGTACGCGGGCGTGCCGGCCTGGGGATGCGAAGGGGTGTCCCCCGCCATGAGGTGTGCCAGCCCGAAGTCCAGGAGCTTCGCCCGCCCGTTCTCCAGGACGAAGACGTTGCTGGGCTTGAGGTCCCTATGGATGATGCCCTGCTGGTGCGCGTGGGCGAGGCCCGCGGCGATCTGCTCCATCAGTTGGACGGCGCGCAGGGGCTCGAGCCGCTCCTGCTTCATCAGCGCCTGGAGGGAGCGGCCGCGCAGGTACTCGATGACCAGGTAGGGGATGTCCTTCCAGGTGCCGACGTCGAAGATGCGGACGATGTTCTCGTGGTCCAGCCGGGCGGTGGCGCGCGCCTCGGTGAGGAACAGGCTGTCGAGCCGTTGGCGGGGAATGCGCTCGTGCTGGAGCAGGAACTTGATGGCGGTGGTGCGCTCGAGGAGGAGATCCTTCGCGCGGAACACCTGGCCCATGGCGCCGGTGCCCAGCTCGGTGAGGATTTCGAAGCGTTGGCCGTCCTCGCCGCCCAGCCGGGTGCCGGGCGCGATGAAGAGGGGCGCGGTGCTCACCTGCTGGGAGGAGAGCGCGGCGACCTGCACGAGGAACGAGTCTCCGAAGTCCGACTCCAGGGGGTCCTGGGCGGAGGGCGTGTCCTCGCCCGGAGGCTCTGGATGAATCGGGAGGGGCTCGGAGGGCGAGTCCCAACTGGAACCGTCTCCTGGAACCATCTCTTGGCTGGGAACCATGGCCGCTCCTTCGCCGTCCTCGGGATGAACCCGAGAGCCAGGTGTCCTTGTCCCCTCAAGGTGTGATGCCGCTCGGGAGCCGGCCACCCGGGACGGAAGTCCCTCCTGCTCGCCCCCTTCCCCTGGCCCTCGTTACCCGGCCTTCATTGCTCTTTATCGAGCAGCCCGTGGCGCCGCACCCGGCGGCCGAGCGTCACGGGGTCCATCTCCAGCGCGGCGGCGGCGCGGCGGACCACGCCCCCGTGGCGCTCGAGGGCCTCGCGGATGATTTCCTTCTCCATCTGCTCCAGCCTGTCCTTCAGCGAGCCCGCGCTGTTCACGCGCACCGTGTGGCGGGAGGAGCTCTCCGCGAGGTGGACGAGGGCGGGGGGCAGGTGGCGCCGGCTGATGAGTTCCTCTTCTCCAGAGAGCAGCACGGCGCGCTCGATGCAGTTGCGCAGCTCGCGCACGTTGCCCGGCCATTTCGCGGCCACCAGGAGCTGCTCGGCCTCCCCGGTCAGCCCGCTGGCCGAGCGCCGCAGGGTGCGGTTGAAGTGGCCGAGGAAGTAGCGGGCCAGGTCCAGGATGTCCTCGGGGCGCTCGCGCAGCGGGGGCAGGTCGATGGTGAAGCTATTGAGCCGGTAGAAGAGATCGCTCCGGAAGCGGCCGGCGCGCACCTCCTCGGCGAGGTCCCTGTTGCTGGCGGCGATGATGCGCACGTCCACCCGGCGGATCTGCGTGCCGCCCACGGGGCGCACGTCGCCGCTCTCCAGCACGCGCAGCAGCTTGGACTGGAGGTTGGGGGTGGTGTTTTCAATCTCGTCCAGGAAGATGGTGCCGCCGTCGGCGAGCACGAAGAGGCCGGGGTGGTCGGCCACGGCGCCGGTGAAGGCGCCCTTCACGTGGCCGAAGAGCTCGCTCTCCAGGAGCGTCTCGGTGAGGGCGCCGCAGTCCTGCACGACGAGGGCCTGGTTGCTGCGGCCGCTCAGCCGGTGGATGACGCGGGCGAGCACCTCCTTGCCGGTGCCCGTCTCGCCTTGCAGCAGCACGGCGACGCGGTGGGGCGCGGCCACGCGCACCATGTCCAGCACCTCGCGCATGACGGGGCTGCGGAAGCCGGGCTCCTCGGTGACGTCGGCGCCGGGGGCGGGCCGGGGGGCCTCGCGGGCGCGCTCGCGCAGCAGGTTGCGCTCCAGCTCCAGGGCCGCGCGCCGCTGCTCGGTGCGCAGGCCCAGCTCGCGGCTGGCCTGGAGCACGGCCTGCCGGAGCGCCACCGGCTCGAAGGGGGGCACGAGCGCCCTGAATATCTTCCCCTGGTTGAACAGCTCCACCAGCCGCGAGGGCACCGCGGGGGCGCAATAGAGGATGCGGGGGGACAAATCGCTGGCGGGCCCGGCGCCGGTGGGGTCCGCCTCGGCGCGCCGGGTGGCCAGGCGCTCCACGAGGGCGATGGCCCGGGCCTCGTCGCGTCCGCACACCAGCAGCGCGCTGATGTCCCCGCGGCCCAGCAGCGTGTCCAGGTCCTCGGGCGTGGGGACGAAGCGCAGCCGCACGTGTCTCTCCAGCGCCTCGCGCAGCACGCGCAGCTCCGACTCCTCGGCGTACACCGCCGCCACGTAGAGCTGGTGGTCCAGCAGGTAGCGCTTGAGCGTCACCCCGTCGGAGCCCTCGAAGCCGTGGAAGCTCACGCCCAGCGCCGTCACCGCCGCCTCGTCCCGCTCCTCCGGATCGTGCCTCCAGCGCACGATGCCCCGCACGCGGATGCGCGCGCGCGACTCCGGCAGCGTGAAGGCCATCTCCAGCTCCTGCCCCTCGCGAGGGCCCTCGGCCGGCCCTTTCGGGGTGCCTATCAACCCGATGCCCGTCTCGCTGATGTTGACGGCCCAGCACCCATGAAGGGGAGGCTGGGTGACCACCTGCACGTACAGGGGCTTGCGTTCGCTGCGCGGGAGGGTGGAGGTGTCCTGGGTGACCGTCATCTCTGATGTGCTTCCACGTCAATTCTGAAGCCGTGTGGGATTTCCAGAGAAATCAAGAAAATGCCCTTTGGTCCAGAGGGGGGGAAGGAGAGGAAGAGGGTTGCCGGGCCGTGGGGCGACGAGGCACCCTGCTTCAATTTCGAAGCAGGGAGCGGGAGGGACGGGGTGGTGGAGAGGGCTCGAGGCGTCGCACACAGTGAGAGCCATTGTAGGCGTGATGGAGCCGAGCCGGGGGAGAGGGGGCCGAAGTGTGAGGGATTGGGCAAAGGGGAGAGGGGAGGCGTCGGCCAGCGGACGGGGGTGGAGGTGGGTGAGGGGGCTGGGGGGAGGGGTGCTTAGGGTGATGACCGGAGGGGCGGAGCCATGAGCGTGAGCGCGTGCGAGGCCGAAGAGGCCGAAGTGGTGGAAGCGCAGGATTTGCGCGAGGACCTGGAGCAGCGGCTGGGGCTGGCGACGCCGGCGGACACGGTGAGGGGCACGTTCTTCCTGGGGGTGCTGGAGGAGGTGAGGGAGCTGGAGGGGGAGGAAGGGGTGCGCCAGTGCATGGAGGCGGGGGGAGAGCCGCGCTTCGTGGAGTTCTTCAACTACCCGGTGGGGGCGTGGCTGAAGGTGAGCGAGACGGCGGCGCGGGTGATGGAGCCGCGGTGTGGAAGCTGGGCGGAGGCGCAGCGGCGGTTGGGGAGGAGGGCCACGGCGGACCTGTTGAAGACGGCGGCGGGCAAGGCGCTGCTGCTGCTGTCGAAGGGGGAGCCGTGGCGGCTGCTGACGAACATGCCGTCGGCGTACCGGGCGGCGGTGAATTTTGGAGAGCGCACGGTGACGTTGGAGGGGCCCACGAGGGGGTGGGTGATGATGAAGCGCGACTTCATGCCGTGCGCCTGGCACGAGGGGGTGTTGCAGGGGGCGCTCGAGGCGATGAAGGCGCGGGGCGTGCGGGTGAGTGGCTCGAGGCTGGAGGTGCTCGACAGCGAGTACCTCGTCTCGTGGGAGTGAGCGCGGGGCGGTGACGCGCAGGATTTTCGCCTGGGGGTCGAGCGGTACCGCGCAGGGTTTGCGCCCCGGGAAGCCAGGAGTGTGCCGGACTTGGGCCTGTGGGTGAGGGGACCCTGTACCGCGGGACGAGCGAGTGTGGAGCGGTGGACGGAAGAGGTGCGCGGAGGGGGTAGCGGCATGGCCGGTGCACCCCTGGGTCGCGCGTGACGCCGAGAGGTCATCACGGACTTCCTCACAGCATCGGGGTACGGCCAATGAGCATGCAGGCGGTGGCGCTACTGGACACGCCGGGCGGGAGCGATTGGGAGCGGGACCTGGCGTGGAGGATGGAGCGGACGAGGCCGGGGGACACGGCGCGCGGGGTGATGTTCAAGGGCACGCTGGAGGCGGTGCGAGGGCTGGGGGACGGGGCGGCGGTGCGCAGCTGCCTGGAGGCGAGTGGCGAGGAGCGCTTCGTGGATGCCTTCAACTACCCCATGCATTCATTGCTGAGGATGCTGGGGTGCGCGGCGAGGCAGTTGGCGCCGAGGTATGGGGGAGGGGAGGAGGCGCTGAAGGAGTTGGGGAGGAGGACGAAGGCGGACTACCTGTGTTCGCCGTTGGGGAGGGTGGTGAAGGTGCTGACGCATGGGAGTCCGAGGCGGATGATGGAGAGTGCGCCGGACATCCATCGGCAGACGATGAGCTTCGGGACGTGGTCGGTGGAGTGGACGGGGCCGAGCAGTGGGCGGGTGGTGAGCCGGGGAGACTTCCTGCCGGTGGCGTGTCAGGAGGGGGAGTTGGAGGGTTTGCTGAGGGCGACGGGGGGGAAGAGGGCGTGGGTGAAGCGCGAGTGGGTGGACGGATTGGACGGAGGGTTCGCATTCGCCTGGGAGTAGGCTGAGCCCCAGCCCCAAGAACCCACGAGTACCCCCCAAGAACCCCCAAGAACCCCAGGTACAACACAGAGCACCAACCCCTCTCCCCCCGGGAGAGGGACGGGGTGAGGGTATCCGGGCCTGGGGTTCCCCCGGAGAGGGCCAGGAGAGAATCGGACATGAACCCGGAGACAGCGAGCGACGAGGAGTTCCTCTCCGCGGTGGAGTCCGCGCAGTGGCCGGGGGAGCACTTCGGTCACCGGGAGCACGTGAGGCTCGCCTGGCTGTACCTGCGCCGGCACGGACCGGCGGAAGGCTACGAGCGGATCCGCGGCACCATCCAGAGGTACGCGACGGCGCTGGGAGCGCCGGGCAAGTACCACGAGACGGTGACGCGGGCGTGGAGCGCGCACGTGTACCGTGCGTTGAAGGAGACGCCGGAGCTGGAGCCCTTCAGCGCGTTCCAGGAAGCGCACCCGGGACTGAGGGATAGCAAGCTCCTGTCACACCACTACCGCAAGGAGACGCTGGATGCGGAGGGGGCGCGGCGGGAGTGGGTGGCCCCGGACGTCTCGCCGCTGCCCGCGTTCCCCTAGCGTCAGCTCAAGGGCTCACATCAAGGGCTCACATCAAGTAGGACGACTCGGTGGCCATGTCCTGGACGGAGCCATCGCCCTCGCGAGGGAGGTCGCGCGAGACGTCGCGGCGCTTGGAGCGCTTGCCGGCGCGAGGAGCGGGAGAAGGCGAGAGCCCTTCTGCCTTGCGGCGAGCGGCGCGCAGGGCGTCCTTGCCCATGTCGAGCACGGCGGACACGGCGCCGGCGACGAGGTTGCCGGGCGGGGTATCCGGGGCGCGGGGATGGGGCCGGGTGGGAGCGGCGCGTTTGGCGAGCATCAAGGCCTCGGCCATGTCGCGGAGCTCTTGAGGGCTGAAGGCCTTGCGCACCTGGGGGAAGAGGGTGCGTTCCTCTTCGGTGACGTGGGTGCGGATGTTCTCGATGAGGACCTTCACCTTGGCGTCGAAGCGCTCGGCCTCTGGGGGGAGGTTCTCCAGCTCCTTGAGGAGCCACTTGGCGACGTGGTGTTCCTCGAGGGCCTCGAGGACCTGGTCCTCGAGGGTGGTGGCCCGGGTGCGAATCGAGGGATAGAGGATCTGCTCCTCGATGAGGGCGTGGATGGCGAGCTCGCGGACGATCTGATCCACGAGCTTGCGCTTGAGCTTCTTGGCGTTGCGGCCGGCCTGTTCGAACTTGCGGAAGAGCGTCTCCACTGTCTTGTGGTCCGCCTTCAAGAGCGCGATGGCATCCATTCCCATCCCTTCCTTGGTTGGACTGTCCCGCTCGGAAGGGTGGCGATGGTGCGGGCTTCGTGCCGGGAGGGAGTCGTCCCATCCGCCCTGGCAGGCCGGAGGGCAGGCGGGCACCTTCCGGGCGCGGTCCGTACGAACTTGTCCAACAGTTGGACAAGTTGCGCGAGACCGCGCCCGGGAGGGTGTCCGCCGTGCGCCGGCCAGGGGCCATCGGGGTGCACGGCTTGACGTTCCGAGGACCGGGGTGTGAAGGGATGGAGCAGGAGCCCCCCGCACATGAACAAGCCCTTCGCCCTTCTCACGAGCCTGTTGTTGCTTCCCGCCTGCCAGACGACGCGTACGGTGACGCTGGTGGGGATGACGGACTACCACTCGCACGCGGTGCCCTTCTATTCGGAGGGTGAGCCGGGACAGGGGGGCGTGGCGAGGGCGTTGGCGTACCTCCGGGAGGCGAAGACGAATCCGGACACGCTGGTGGTGTCGGGAGGGGACACGGTGAACAAGGGCGTGCCCACGTGGAGTGACGAGTACGGGTGCGTGGAGTGGCCGTGGTTCAACGGTGTCCTGGACGTGATGGCGCTGGGCAACCACGACCTGGACTACGGGGCGGAGGCCTTCGAGCGGTGCCGGGCGAGCGTGAGCTACCCGGTGCTCTGCGCCAACCTGGTGGGGGCGGACGGAGCGCCGTACCTCCAGGTGGAGGGGAAACCCTACGTGGTGCGTGAGGTGGGGGGCGTGCGGGTGGGCTTCTTCGCGGTAGCGGGGCCGGACATGCAGCGCCTGGTGAAGGCGGAGAACCTGCCGGCGGGGACGCGGTGGACGGACGCGACGGAGGCGGCCCGGGCGGTGGTGGAGGCGCTGCGCACGGAGGAGCACGTGGACGCGGTGGTGCTGCTCGGGCACCAGCTGCGCGAGGACGACGAGGCGCTGGCGCGGGCGGTGCCGGGCATCGACGTCATCATGGGCTCGCACTCGCACCAGAAGACGGAGCTGGGCCTGCTGCCGGGGACGCGCACCTGGTACCTGGCTCCGTACCAGTACCTCGCCTACCTCTCCGAGGTACGGCTGCGTTTCCAGGGCGGGAAGCTGGAGCGGGTGGAGGGCGGGCTGGTGAAGATGGACGGCACGAAGCGGGAGGAGCCGGAGACGGCGGCGGAGGTGGGGCGGCTGCAGCGGGCGCTGGTGGCGAAGCATCCGGAGCGCTTCGAGGTGCTGGGCCATCTAAACAGGCCGTTGCGGGACGAGGGCCTCACGACGGGCCAGGCGGAGGTGGGCACCTGGGCGGCGGAGGTATGGCGGCGGGCGGCGGGGGTGCACGCCTTCTTCGCGCTGTCGGCGAGCTTCCGGGGTGGGCTGCCCGCGGGGGAGGTGACGGTGGAGGACTTCCTGGGGGCGATTCCGTACCGCAACCAGCTGGTGACGGCGGAGCTGACGGGGGCGCAGCTGGCGGACTGGGTGGCCCTGAGCGAGTCCAAGCGGGGGACGGACAGCTACAGCCAGCGCAGTGGCATCCGGTACGAGGTGGAGGACGGGCGGCCGGTGCGTCTGCGGGTGCTGAAGGAGCCCTCCCACCCCGAGGCGGGGGACGAGCCGGTGAAGCCGGAGGCGGTGTACCGGGTGGGGACGCTGGACTTCCAGGCCTTCGTGGCCGGCGGCTACAAGGAAGCGCTGTCTGTGGCGGGCAACGTGCGTCGCACGGAGCTGAATGCACACACATTGCTCATGGACGCACTGCGCGGGGGCGCCACGGCGTCAGGGATTGAGCAGCCACACGGCAAATAATTGATTGCCATGTAATTATCGTCGCAATGTGTGGCGCGGTGGTAGGGATTGCACAACCCCGCGGCAAATAATTGATTGCGGTGGAATTCTCGAACCAGGCGCCGTGCCGTCTCGCGGAGGGCGGGCGCTTGAGGGAGAATCGCGCTGTCTCGTGTTTGAGTAATGCTCGCGAGAGCCAACTTAAGGAGTGGTCATGACGCGCAACGCATCCGCAGGTCATGTCGAGGTGTACGGGAAGAGCGTACAGGCGCTGATCAACGCCATGGAGTTCCTCAAGCTCAAGGCGCAGCGGGTGCTGGCCTCGCACGGCATCGAGCCGTTGGACCCGGAGAAGTGGTACCCGATGCCGAGTGTCCTCGACAGCTTCGATGACATCCTCAAGCAGGTGGGGCCCAACACCACGCGGGCCATTGGCCGGGCGGTGCCCAAGAGCGCCGTTTTCCCTCCGGGAATCGACTCGTTCGGCTCGGCGCTCAACTCGCTGGACGTGGCCTACCGGATGAACCACCGCGGCAAGGGCGACATCGGCAGCTACCGCTTCTTCCCCGAGGCCGAGCGCTCCGCCCGCATGGTGGCCGACAACCCGTACCCCTGCGAGTTCGACCAGGGAATCATGGAAGCCCTCTACGACCGCTTCCAGCCCAAGGGCTCCATCCGCCTGCGCATCGACCACGACCCCGCCAGCTGCCGTGGCAAGGGGGGCCGCTCCTGCACCTATCACCTCAAATGGTGAACCGGACCCGGTAGGTCAGACAGGCCAATGGTAGACAGACGGAGACAATGGTAGACAGACATCGCTCACGGTGAGAGCGAAAAAGGAGACTTCCGGTTTGTTTTTCGCGCCCCACGCTGAATTTGCATAGACATTGGATTCAGGGGGTGGCATAAATCTTTGCGAACAACGAAACCGGGAGTGCCCATGTTCCGCCACGCTCACCTCAACCGCATGCTGGTCCTTGGCGTTGTCGCTCTGGCGGGTCTGATGACGGCTTGCGGTGGCGAGCTTCCCCAGGGTGGCGAGGCGGAGCTGGCGAGCGCGGAGGCGGAGCTCGGTGGGGGTTCGTCCCGTCCGAAGGCGATGATCGTCTACCCGCTCAAGGGCAAGGTGCGCGACGACGGCTTCGTGAACCTGGGCTCGCCGGAGAACCTGGGTGGCCGGGTGCTCGAGGGCAACCCGAAGATCTACGCCCGCATCGACTACTCCAGGGGCCCCGTGGCGGCCGGCCTCTTCAAGGCGACGAAGGGCAAGATCCGCATCACCTTCCCCTTCACGGAGCACGCCACCATCCTCGAGGGCGAGGTGACGCTGACGGACGAGGCGGGCAACACCCACAAGTACAAGGCCGGGGACAGCTACTTCATCCGCCAGGGCCAGGTCATCCTGTGGGAGGTGAAGGGCAAGGAGGTCATCAAGTCGTTCTTCAACACCGTCGAGGCCGAGTAGGACCCCCGGGAGGCCGGGCGGGACGTGCCGCCAGCGGCCGTTGAAGCAACGAAGGGTGCGCAAGGCTCACACACCCGGACGACGTACAGCGGTACCGCGAGCGCTCAGCGAGCGGGGCTGGCCTACAGGGCCGGCTGGGAAGTGACAGCGGGCTGCGGACGCCACTCGGGCTTGACCGCGGGACGCTGAGATTCGGGCTGGAAGCCGTCGAACATGGAGTGGAAGGCCGCATACACGCGGTCCACCAGCGCGATGGCCTCGGCGCGCAGCTCCGGGGTGAGCTCCATGCCCAGAAGCATCGACTCCATCTGCTCCTCGAAGACCTCGTGCTGCTCCTCGGCCTCCATGTGGTGGTTGGAGAAGTACTTGAGGCTCTGGCCCTGGCTGAGCGTCTGGGGGAGGTTGGCGGTGCGGCTGAAGAAGGCGTGGCTGGTGGACTCCAGCGTCAGCACCAGGATGATGCGCAGCCGGTCGTCCAGCGGGCGCATGGCCTCGGCGAGGATGGCGTAGCTGGCGTCCCGGGTGGCCTCGTGGGTGCGGCCCCACGGCTCGGTGAGGTTGAAGGGCCGGCCCATCAGCTGCGCGGCGTCCTCGAAGAACCAGTGGTCGTGCCCGCGCTCCTCCTGCCGGTGACGCAGCATGAGCATGGCCAGCTCCGGGTCCTGCATCCGCTGGGCGTTGAGCCGCAGCACGTCCTGGAAGCTCATCACCCAGAAGGCCAGCCGCGGAGCGAACGCCAGCACCTGCTCCAGGGGCCCGTCCTGCTGCAGTCCGTCGAAGACGTGGTGCTCGGCGAAACGGTTCTGACGCTCGGTGATGTGGTTCAGCACTGCCCTCATGATGCCCTCCCGCACTCCCTGTGGAGTGCTCCTTCACGAGACCGTTGATGTGACGGGGCCGGAGTGGATCGCCTCGAAGGATTCATTCCCTGGCATCCTCGACTCCTGCATCCAGAGCGGAAATCTTTCACTTCGTTTCATCCGCATCCGGCCCGCGTGAACTCACGCAGGTAAAGCAATACAAATTCTCAGCGGCAAATACAAATGGAATGTTGCTGCTGAAATCTTGCATTTTTGTTCGTCATTGAAGGCCGCGGAAGTGTGGCGTTGATACATCTTTCCACGCGAGGGGCGCGCGGCTGGGCGGTCTGTGGGACGATGGCGGACGGAGGGGGAGACGCGGGATTTTCAGAGGGGAAATGCCGCGTGGGAGGGGTGGGGAGCGACCCTGGTGGGTGGCGTCTGACCGGCCCTGGGGGGCCCGCTGCGAGAGGCGGGCGCCCGGTGTGTGGTTCTTCCAGGGCAGAAGACTTGTCTGGCTCTGGAAGGAAGATGAGAGGAATTGCGGAAAGACTTACGCTCCCTCGATTCCACGCTCTTTCATGTATTTGTCGAGCGAGCGGCGGGCCTGGGCCTGGACCTTGTTGCGGAGGAAGGGGGACCAGCCGAGCAGGAGGCCGGCGGGGCCGATGGCCTGGCGGGCCCAGGTCCAGAAGGGGAAGTGGTCGGTCTGGCGGAGGATCTTCCCGTCCTTGAACTCGAAGGTGGAGGAGACGCGGTTGAGGACCTTCTTGCCGGACATGCTGAAGGTGTAGCGGGCCTCCCAGCGGGCGTGGCCGGTGCGGTCATCGGCCTGGGCGTCGACGAGGGTGAGCTCGAGGTCGGTGCCGCGCTCGCAGAGCATGCGCCACATGGAGGTGACGCGGGGGCCGCGCAGGCCGGGGAAGGCGGGGTCGGAGAACTCGGCGTCGGGGTGGTAGTAGGAGGCCATGGCGTCGCCGTCGCGGCGGGCGAAGGCGGCGTAGAAGTCGGTGAGGCGCTGGGCGTTGGGGTGCATACGGGGGGTGTAGCAGACCCGTACCCGCGGCGCTCGGGGGTGGGGGAGTCGGGGTTGAGACAGGTGGGTGAGAGTCGGGGGTGGCGAGCGGGCGGGCCCGGTGTAGAAGGGCGGTTCACTCGCTCGAGCAGGGAGAAGAGAAACGGAATGGCACGGGACATCGTCATCTGGCCGAACAAGGTCCTCAACACGCCGACGAAGCCGGTGACGGACTTCGGAGACACCCTCACGAAGCTGCTGGACGAGATGTTCGCGTCGATGAAGGAGGCGGAGGGGATTGGGATCGCGGCGAACCAGATTGGAGTGTCGCAGCGGTGCTCGTGGGTGGGGAGGGAGGACGGGACGTTCTTCGAGATCATCAACCCGCAGATTCTGGAGAAATCGGGGCCGGTGACGCTGGAGGAGGGGTGCCTGTCGGTGCCGGAGCAGTACGAGAAGACGCCGCGGTTCCACAAGGTGAAGGTGAAGTACCAGGACCGGGTGGGGGAGTGGCACGAGCTGGAGGCGGAGGGGAGGCTGGCGCACGTGCTGCAGCACGAGATCGACCACCTGGATGGTCACGTCTTCGTGGAGCACCTGTCGAACCTGAAGAGGAGCCTCATCCTGGAGAAGATGAAGAAGCTGCAGAAGGCGCTGAGCCGGCGCAAGGAAGCGAAGAAGGAGTAGCGCCAGCAGTGCCGAGCCAGGTCCACGGACCAGCGAACCCACACCGGCGAACCCACACCAGTGAACCCACTCCCTCGCCCTCCGGGAGAGGGTCGGGGTGAGGGTATCCGGGCCCTGAGCTGAACCCCACTCGGACCCCTCACTCCGCGCTCACCCCGCGGAGCTGTTGAGGCTGGTGCGCAGCGCTGTCCGGGTGGAGGCGAACAAACGGTCGGAGAGGGCGACATATCGCTCGTGGTCCTGACCCTCGAAGGACATGTCATTCCAGGAGCCCATGCCGCCGAAGACATCGGAGGCGGCGGCGCAGAGGGCGAGCTGGATGGCGGGAGTGGGCAGCCCGTTGAGGAGGAGCAGCTCGACGAGGTCCTCGAGGGGTTGGGGCTCGAGGGAGAGCCGGAGCAGGGCGCGGCGGAAGTGCTTCTCCCACGAGCGGAGCGAGTGGGCGTGGGCGAACGCCTGGACGGCCTCGATGGAGGCGGCGAGCTCCGCGCGAGCGGAGTCGAGGTCGCGCTCGAGGTCGGACTCGAAGCCGGGCCCGGCGTAGAGGAACTCGAAGGAGAGGCTGGAGGAGGCGGGGGAGGGGGAGAAGAAGGAGTTCCAGGTCTCGACGTCGGCGGAGTCGGGCCCCGCGTCACCGGAGGCGGCGTACTCCACGTCGGAGCCGGAGGACATGAATCGGGGGATGACGTCCTGGAGGTCATCGGGCGAGAGGGAGGCGATATGGCCTTCCAGCGCCTCGGGGGCCACGGCGAGCTCGGTGGCGAGCACCTCGAAGAGGGCGGAGGGGTCGTGGCGGCCCAGGATGAAGGCATGGAGCTGGGGGCCGGAGATCTCGTAGGTGGGGGGCTGGATTTCGCGGGGGACGAAGCGCTCGAGGCGTTGACCATCCGAGTAGACGAGGAAACCCAGGCCGCCGCTGTCGATGGCCTCGTGGATGTCCTCGGGGAGGCCCTGGAGGGAGGAGTCGGAGGAGGGGCCCTTGGGGAAGGGGGCGAGCCAGAGGCGGGCGGAGGGAGCGGGGCGGTTCTCCAGCCACTCCTCGAAGGAGACGTGCTCGCCGCCGACGTCGACGAAGGTGACGCGGGAGTCGAAGGGGCTGTGGGGGCGGAGTCGGAGTCCGAGGAGCTCCTCGACGGCATCCCAGCGGGCCTTGGCGGGCTCCCGGAGGGCGCGGTTGCCGGTGGTGACGAGGACCGCGGTGCAGATGTCGATAGGACGCATGGTGAACAGGCTACACCAGGGGGAGAGGGGGGGATGGCCCTGGCGCGGGGGGCGCTGGGCGTGCTGGAGTCTGGCTCCCCTGCCTGGAGCCAATCCGACGTGGAACTGCCCATCCTGCTAGCGATTGCTGGAGTCGCGGCCGCCTGTGTGGCGTGTGCCGTGGTGTTGCTGACGAGCTACCGCCGGGTGGGCCCGGGAGAGGCCTTGCTCATCGAGAAGGCAGGGGGCCCGACGCGGGTGAGTTTCGGGAGCGGGCTGGTGTTGCCGATGGTGCAACGGGGAGAGGTATTGGACCTGTCGGTGCGCAAGGTGGTGGTGGAGCGGAGGGGGAAGCAGGGGTTGTCGTGCCGGGACGGCATCCGGGTGGACATGAGGGGAACGTTCCTGGTGAAGGTGGAGCGGGAGGAGGGGGCGGTGCTGCGGGTGGCGAGGGAGGTGGGGTGCGCGAGGGCGAACCGGCCGGAGGAGGTGCAGGCGCTGTTGGAGGAGCGATTCGCGTGCGGGCTGGCGAACGCGGCGAGCACGTTCAACTTCGATGAGCTGCTGGCGGACCGGAGCCTCTTCATCGACCACGTGATGATGGAGGTGGGGGACGAGCTGTTGGGCTTCAAGCTGGAGCGGATGTCGCTGGGGAGGCTGGAGCAGACGCCGCTGGACCAGTTGGATCCGACGAACGTGGTGGATGCGCAGGGGATCCTGAAGCTGACGGAGCGGACGACGCGGCTGGCGCTGGAGACGAGCGGGCAGCTGAGGCAGCAGCGGGAGGTGGATCAGCTGCCGTGGGAGGCGCCGAGGAGGGAGGAGGCGGCGGAGTTGGAGGGGGAAGTGGAGCGGGTGTTGGCGGACCGGGCGAGGGGCTGAGCATGAGCGGGGGGCCTGGAGTGGCCGAGGCGCGCCCGGTGGATGCGGGTGAGCGGCTGGAAGTGCTGGACGTGCTGCGCGGGTTCGCGTTGGGAGGGGTGTTCGTCTCGAACGTCTATGTGTGGATGAGCGGGTGGGTGTTGATGCCGAGGCCGGCGGTGCAGGCGCTGACGGCCACGTGGGTGGACCAGGCGGCGAGCGAGCTGTTCCAGTTCTTCGTGAACGGGAGGTTCATGCCCATCTTCTCGTTCCTGTTCGGGCTGGGCTTCTGCGTGCAGCTGACGAGGGCGGAGAAGCGGGGCACGTCGGTGGTGCCGGTGTACAGGCGGCGGCTGATGGTGATGTACCTGCTGGGGCTCGTGCACCTGTACGGGGCCTGGTACGGGGACGTGCTGAACATGTACGCGATGGCGGGGCTGTTGCTGCTGTTGTTCCGGGAGAGGAAGGACCGGACGCTGCTGATCTGGGCGGGCGTATTGATGTTCGGGCCGATGCTGGTGGGGCAGGGGCTGATGAGGTTCGGGACGCTGCTGTTGCACGGGCCGGAGGCGCACGCGGCGGCGAGGGAAGCGGCGCAGGCAGCGGCGAAGGGGATGGCGGAGACGAAGGCGGGAATCTTCGAGGGCCTGTCGAGCGGTGGCTACTGGAGGTGGCTGCGAGCGAATGCGGAGGCGTACTTCCTGCTGTTCTTCAGTCCGATGATGCTGACGCACATTGGGACGACGGTGGGGCGTTTCGCGCTGGGACTGTGGGCGGGGAGGAAGGGGCTCTTCCACGACGTGGAGAAGCACGGGGCGACGTTGAAGAGGCTGTGGGGATGGGGATTGGGAGTGGGGCTGGTGGGGAGTGGGGTGGGGGTGGTGACGAGCATGCTGATGAGGAAGAAGCTGCTGGACTTCCAGGAGCCGTGGACGCTGGTGTTGACGCCGGTGAGGGAGTTGGGGGCGGTGGGGCTGGCGACGTTCTACGTGACGAGCCTGGCGTTGCTGTTCCAGCGGGAGAGGTGGAGGAAGGCGCTGAGGTTGCTGGCACCGGCGGGGCGGATGGCGGTGACGAACTACATGTCGCAGTCGGTGCTAGGCATGCTGGTGTTCAGCGGGGTGGGATTGGGGCTGATGGGGAAGACGGGCCCGGCGGTGACGATCGCACTCACGATGGGCCTGTTCTGCGTACAGGTGGCATGGAGCCACTGGTGGCTGGCGAGGTACCGATTCGGGCCGGTGGAGTGGGTGTGGAGGTCGCTGACGTACGGGAAGGCGCAGCCGATGAAGAGGAGCGCGGATCCGCGCCCCGAGACTGAGCCGGTAGCGTGAACAAATCCCCTCGCCCTCCGGGAGAGGGACGGGGTGAGGGTGCCGAAAGTCGCGGGTTCCCCCAGAACCCCTCTCCCTTTGGGAGAGGGACGGGGTGAGGGTCAGCGGTACCAGGGTTCCCGACTGACGCCTGGAGGCCGGTGGCACTAATCTGCGGGCCATGAAAGCCAAACACCCACCGGGGCCGAAGGGGAACGCGTTGCTGGGGAACATCCTGGCGGCGGCGAAGGGAGAGCTCGACTTCTTCAGGGAGCTGGGAAGCTACGGGGACGTGAGCAGCTTCCACCTGGGGCGCAAGCGTTTCTATTTCGTGAACCATCCGGAGCTGATCCGGAAGGTGCTCACGAGCCAGAACTTCGTGCGGACGGCGATCTCCCGGGAGCTGATGGCGTCGTTCCTGGGGAGGGGCCTGTTCTCGCAGGAGGGGGAGAACCACCTCCAGCAGAGGAGGCTGATGCAGCCGGCCTTCCACCACAAACGGATTGAAGGCTACGGCGCGGTGATGGAGCGTTACGCGACGAGGATGTTGGAGGGGTGGAAGGACGGGGAGACGAGGGACATCGCGCACGACATGATGCGGCTCACGTTCGAGATCGTGTCGAAGACGCTGTTCGACGCGGACACGGGGGAGCAGGCGAGCCAGGTGAGCGAGGCGTTCACGGGCATCATGCAGGCGATCAACAAGGAGTACCCGGTCTACACGGTGCTACCGGAGTGGGTACCGGTGAAGCGCTGGGGGGCGAGCCGGCGGGCGGTGGACGCGCTGAATCGCATCACGAAGTCCATCATCCAGGAGCGCCGGGCGACGGGAGAGGATCGGGGAGATCTGCTCTCGATGCTGCTGTTGGCGAGGGACGAGGACGGCACGAAGATGACGGACGAGCAGGTGGGGGCGCAGACGCTCTCGCTGCTGTTCGCGGGGCACGAGACGACGGCGAACCTGCTGAGCTGGACGTGGCTGTTGCTGTCGAGGAACCCGGACATCCGCCAGAAGCTGCAGCAGGAGGTGGACACGGTGCTGGAAGGCCGGGCGCCCACGGTAGGCGACCTGCGGCAGCTCAAGTACACGGAGAGCGTGGTGAAGGAGACGCTGCGCATCTACCCGCCGGCCTGGTACGCGGAGCGAGCACCGCTGACGGACACGGAGCTGGGGGGCTACACGATTCCGGCGAACGCGCCGATCGTCATCAGCGTCTACGTGACGCACCGGGATGGACGGTTCTTCGAGCAGCCCGAGCGCTTCTGGCCCGAGCGGTTCCTGGGAGTGGAAGACCGCCAGCTGCCGGCGTACCTGCCCTTTGGAGGGGGCTCGCACCTGTGCATCGGCAACCGCTTCGCGCTGATGGAGGCGCAGTTGCTGGTGGCGGCGATCGCGCAGCGTTACGAGCTGGAGCTGGAGCCTGGCCTGAATGTGAAAGCCAGGCCACTCATCACGCTGGGAGTCGAGGGCTTGAGGATGAAGGTGAATCGGCGTCAGACAGGGGCGGCGTCGCCGCGAGCGAACCCGGCGAGCACCGCGAGCGACTCCTCGGCGCGAGCGGAGGGGACGAAGAGGTGATCGTGGAAGTACGCCGACACGGGATTGACGCTGATTCCCCGGGCGGCGAGCCGGTTCGTGATGGCGGCGAGGAACCCCACGGCCTCGAGGCTAGAGTGGACGGAGAGGGTGATCATCCGGAAGACGGCGCTGTACGGGAGTCCGGCGGCGTCGGCCTTCTCACGGGGGAGGATGAGCGTGAGCCCTTCCTCCTCGTGGAAGAGCCCGAGGGGCTCGAGGGGAACGGCCTCGAGCAGGGAGTGCCGGGTGGTGAGGAAGACGAACTCACCGCCGCGCAGCACGGGCTTCATCGACTTCAGCAGCACCTCGAGGTTCGTCTCACCGGACATGGCGGCGTCCTAGCCCCGGAAGCGTGAGCAGTCGATCTCATACTTGGAGACCTTGTAGTTGATGATGCGCTCGGTGGTCTGGAGGAGCCGGGCGGCCTTGGCGCGGTTGCCGCGGGTGGTCTTCAAGGCATCTGCGATGAGGTCCTTCTCGAACTGCTGGACGGAGTCGGTGAGCGAGCTGCTGGTGACGGTCTCGGAGGCCTCGGCGGTCTGGAGGGTGGGAGGCAGGTGGTGGCCGTGGATGGCGTTGCCGTCGCAGACGAGGACGGAGCGCTCGATGATGTTCTCCAGCTCGCGCACGTTGCCGGGCCAGTGGTAGCTGACGAGCATGTCGATGGCGGGGGTGGAGATGCGGCGGATGTTCTTGCCGTGCTCGCGGGAGTACTTGGCGACGAAGTGGTCGGCGAGCAGGAGGAGGTCGCTCTTGCGCTCGCGCAGGGGAGGGATGAAGAGGGTGAAGACGTTGAGGCGGTAGTAGAGGTCCTCGCGGAAGGACTTCTCGGCGATGGATGTCTCCAGGTCCTTGTTGGTGGCGGCGATGAGGCGGACGTTGGCCTTGAGGGTTTCGGTGCCGCCGACGCGCTCGTACTCACGTTCCTGGAGGACGCGGAGCAGCTTGACCTGGGTGGCGGGGTTGATTTCGCCAATCTCATCCAGGAAGAGGGTGCCGCCCTCGGCGAGCTCGAAGCGGCCGCGCTTGCGATTCTGTGCGCCGGTGAAGGCGCCCTTTTCGTAGCCGAAGAGTTCGGACTCGATGAGGGTTTCGGGGAGGGCGGCGCAGTTGACCTTGATGAAGGGCTTCTTGGCGCGGGTGGAGTTGTAGTGGATGGCGTGGGCGATGAGCTCCTTGCCGGTGCCGGACTCGCCGCGGATGAGGACGGTGGTGGTGGTGCGGGCCACCTGGTGGATCTGCTCGTACACCTGGCGCATGGGGCCGGAGGTGCCGATGATGTTGGAGAAGTCGTAGCGCTGGCGCAGCTCCTGGCGCAGGGTGGTGTTCTCCTCGAGGAGCTTCTTGCGTTCGTCCTCCAGGTGCCGGTGGGCGGCGAGGGCCTGGCCGATCATCGAGGCGACGACGCCGAAGAGGCGGCTTTCCTCCTGGTAGTCGCGGTCCTTGTGGAAGAGCAGGTCCACACCGAGGGTGCCCACGGGCTTGCGGTGCAGGACGATGGGGACGCAGATGAAGGAGTGCTCCTGGGTGCCGGTGCGCCGGCCGAGGTAGGCGCGGTGGAGGAAGAGGGGCTCGCGGCTGATCTCGGGCACGACGATGGGCTTGCCGCTCTGGACGACGCGGCCGGTGATGCCCTCGCCGAGCTTGTAGCGGGCCTTGCGGCCCTCGGCGCTCAACCCGATGGAGGCGTCGATATAGAGGTCCCCGGTGTCGGGGTCGGTGAGGGTGACGGCGCCGCGGACCACACCGTGGTAGCGCTCGAGCCGCTCCAGCACGCGGTGGAGGGCGGCGCGGAGATCCTGTGCGCCGGCCAGGGCCTGGCTGACCTCCAGGAGGCTGGCCAGGGTGGCGTGCTTGCCCGTCTGCTCATCTGTGCGTTTCGCCATGCGAGGGTGCTCCGAGGTGCTGCTCCTGTACCGGTCCCGAGGGGCGTCCGGGCGGTTCCGACATTTTTGTCGGTTCCTGGCCGAAGACCTACAAAATTGTAAGCGACGCGGGAACGCCCTGGGAGAGCAGGCGAGCGGCGAAGCGTCCAGGGGTCTACTGTTCGAGCGGCATCGTTCGTCGGATTCCGGTCAAACCGGGGGGAGACGGTGCCACGCGAGGGTCCGGTGGTGCTCGCGAGCGGGCTGGGCCACGGGGGCGGGCGGAACACTTCCGACAAATTTGTAGGAAGCGAGCGCATCTCCTACAAAATTGTCGGAGTACCGGGAGGGCCTCCTGAGGGACTGGAGAGGCCTTGCGGGACCTGTTCCGAGCCATTTCGAGGGTTTCCGTCGAGGCCCCCGGTGGGCGGGGGCGTTGGCATCGCATCTGCAAAAGGGTTCTGGCGTGAGGCCCGGTGAGGGCCGCGAGAAAACTGGCCCGCTGGGGCGGGCTTCTGGGAGGACGTGGCGAATGAGCAAGGTGATGGCGGAGTACATCTGGATCGACGGGCAGCGGCCGACCGCGAAGCTGCGCTCGAAGATGAAGGTGGTGGAGGTGGCGGAGGTCCGGAGTCTCTCCGATCTTCCCGACTGGAGCTTCGACGGCTCCAGCACCTACCAGGCCGAGGGCAAGAAGAGCGACCTGATGCTGCGGCCGGTGCGCTTCATCGCGAACCCGCTCAAGCCGGGGACGAAGGACATCCTGGTGCTGTGCGAGGTGATGAATCCGGACGGCAGCCCGCACTGGAGCAACACGCGCGCGCCGCTGCGGCAGGTGGCGGAGAAGCACGCCGCCGAGGACGCCTGGTTCGGCCTGGAGCAGGAGTACACGCTCTTCGAGGGCAACCGTCCGCTGGGCTGGCCGGACAAGGGATTCCCGGCGCCGCAGGGTGGCTACTACTGTGGCGTGGGCAGTGACGAGGTGTTCGGCCGCAAGCTGGTGGAGTCGCACGCCGAGGCGTGTCTGCGCGCGGGCATCAAGCTGTGCGGCACGAACGCCGAGGTGATGCCTGCGCAGTGGGAGTTCCAGGTGGGCCCCCTGCCGGCGCTGGAGATTTCGGACGAGCTGTGGCTGGCGCGCTGGCTGCTGTACCGGATGGGCGAGGAGTTCGGCATCAGCGCCACGCTGCACCCCAAGCCGGTGAAGGGTGACTGGAACGGCACGGGCTGCCACACCAACTTCAGCACGAAGTCGATGCGCGAGGCGGGTGGCATCAAGGTGATTGAAGCGGCGATGGAGAAGCTGCGCGCGAGGCACGAGGCGCACATCGCGGTGTACGGCGCGCACAACGTGGAGCGTCTGACGGGTCAGCACGAGACGGCGCCCATCACCGTGTTCCGTTACGGCGTGAGCGATCGTGGCTCGTCCATCCGCATCCCGCTGGGCACGGCGAACGATGGCCGCGGCTACTTCGAGGATCGCCGTCCTGCGGCCAACTGCGACCCGTACGAGGTCTGCCGCATCATGCTCGAGACGGTCTGCGGCTGAGACCGTTTCAAAAGTCTCCTTGGGGAAGGAGCGCTTGGCCTGGCGGACGGGAGGTGTCGGGCTTCCCGTCCGTCGGGCACGGCGTATGTTCAGGGAGACGTATGGTTTTGAAGGAGTGGACCGGGCCCTGGCGGAAACTGAGCAGGGGGCCGCTCGCGCTGACCGGAGCGCAAGAGTGCGGCGCGCCGAGGCCCGTTCCACTTGCCGTTGACCGTTGAGGCTCAGCCTCCGGAGTAGGAAACGCGAGTCCTCGAATCCGAGCGGGTTTCCCTGCGGGTCGAAGCGGACGCGGACGGCGATGCCGGGCATTCAGGCGAGCGAGCGCTCGAGGAGTTCCCGTGGCTCCCTCCGGTACCTAGCTTCAGGGGTGTCTGTGATTGGACACAGGGACAGCAAGGAGGGAAGCCATGGGTGAGTGGACGGACAAGCTGAAGGGGCGTGTGAAGGAGACGGTGGGGACGGCCACGGGAGACCGCGAGCTGGAGGCGGAGGGGAAGAAGGACACGCTCAAGGGAGCGGTGAAGGAGAAGATCGAGGACGCGAAGCGGGTCATCAAGGACGCGGATGACGAGGTGAAGGGACGGCGGTAGGCGGGGCGTCGAGGCCTGGAGTGCTCGGGCAGTCGGGCGGGCTGCGGGGAGGGATACCCCGTGGCCCGTCTGTCTTTTCGGGCGGGACCGGAGGCGGCCTTGGCGGGTTGGAGCGGGGGCATCACCTTTCGGCGGGACGCGCACGTCCTCAGGGAGGTTTCGGCATGGATGCCAGGCTGGAGCAGCTCCTCATGCCTCGGGGCGGCCGGGAGCGCCGCCACGGGCCCGGGAAGGCGAACGAGGAAATCCTACGGGAGATGCGGGAGCGCATCGCCAGCTACGCGAGCCGTCCCCAGGACGAGGTAGAGGGGCGCCTGGACGAACTGGAGCGCGAGTGGGACCTCGAGCGTGCGCTGCAGGTGAACGCGGCCGTGCTGTCGCTGGCGGGGCTGGTGTTGGGCGTGACGAGGGACCGGAAGTGGCTGTGGGTACCGGGAGTGGTGGCGGGCTTCCTATTGCAGCACGCGGTCTCGGGGTGGTGCCCGCCGGTGGAGATGCTGCGCAGGTGGAAGCTCCGCACGCGTGGGGAGATCGACGCGGAGAAGTTCGCACTGAGGGTGCAGCGGGGAGACTTTCGCGGAGCGGAGGTGGGGCACTCGGCGAGCTCGGAAGGGCCGGGATGGGGGTGAGGACCACGTACCCAAGGGCGGGATGAACGAAAGCCCACACTGAGGGTGTCCTGGACGGCGGGACACGGAGTGCGTCACGTCTGGATGGAGGAAACTCGGATGGCGGCTGGCCCGACAATGGAGGGCACCGCGACTTTCGGGTCCGCGCCAGAGGAGACAACGTGAGCACGTCCAAGATCAACCAGCCCCCGAAGAGTGCGGTTCCCAGCACGAAGAACGAGGCTCCATCCACGAGCAGCCGGGAGGTCCGCAAGGAGACTGCGGCGGTGGTTCCGGAGAAGGCGGGTCAGAAGCCACCTGCGGGAGGGACCGAGGCGCGGGACGCCTTCGAGGCGAAGTCCCGGGCGGGGACGGGGCGCGGCAAGGACTCGGCGTTCGAGACGGCGGTGCGCCCGGCGGCCGCGCGGGGGGCGGGCTCCACGTTCGGTCCCACGAGCGCCGGTGCGGCGATGAACGTGCTCGGCACGAGGGCCGCGGGGGCGGTGGGAGCGCCGGTGAAGCGCTCGGTGACGCTGGTATACGACGCGGGACCGCACGCCGAGCTCACGAACCTGCAGGTGAAGGGGAGCTGGGACGCTGCGGGCCGCTATAGCGCGCAGTGGAACGAGCGCACCATTCCGATGAAGCCGTTGGGGGACGGGAAGTGGGCGGCGACGGTGGAAGTGCTGGACGATGGCCAGCCGCACGACTGGGAGTGGGGCGTGCTGGCGGATGGCCCGACGGGGAAGGGCTCGTGGGCGGTGATGGGCGAGGGCAACCTGAAGCTGGACGTGAAGAAGGGGACGTCCACGTACGCGCCGACGACGTACCACGAGATGGGCTCGATGAAGTCGGGAGAGGACGCGACGTTCAAGTTCTGGGCGGGGAACGCGAAGAGCGTGCAGGTGAAGGTGACGGACGCGGAGGGGTGGGAGCAGCGCTTCCCGATGGAGCGGGGTGAGGACGGCAACTGGTCGGCGAGTGTGAAGGGGGGCTGGAAGGAGCTGGTGGGCAAGTCGTACGTCTACGAGGTGGTGGACTCGGAGGGCGTGACGAGCGAGCGGCCGGACCCGTACGCGCGGGAGATGATGGGTGAGCAGCGGGGCCTGTCGCGGATGTACCTGGACGCGAAGACGGGCAAGGAGGTGAACCGCTACGCGGGGGACAGCGTCGAGCTGATGCGCTTCGACGTGGATGACGAGGAGGACGCGCACAGTGCGTACCTGGTGTTGAAGGACGCGAGTGGGCGGCAGCTGGGCCGGGACGAGCTCCTGGCGAGGCTGGGGAACTTCGACGCCACGCTGGTGGACAAGCTGCACGACGGGAAGTTCAACGACCTGTGGTCGAAGAACGTGGAGGCGGACGGGCGCATCCGGATGACGAATCAGGATGGGGCGTGGACGGCACTGGTGAACGACCCGAAGAAGCTGGCGGGGTTGCAGTACGAGTTCCAGGTCTACGAGAAGGACGCGAAGGGCAACCTGCGGTTGAGGGATGACGGGAACGGGGACGGGAAGCTGGGCGCGGGCGAGCGTCTGAAGTCACCGAACAACGATCCGTGGAGCAACGTCATCACGGAGGCGAGCGGGGTGACGTTCCGGGGCTCGGTCATCACGGATCCAACGACGCACACGTGGAAGAACGACAACGCGCCGCGGGAGAAGGACCCGAGCAAGTGGGTGGTGTACCAGCTGCACGTGGGAAGCTTCCTGGGCGAGGCGAAGAACGCGGACCGCTCGACGCTGGAGGACCTGACGGCGAGGCTGGACTACTTCAAGAAGTTGGGAGTGAACACGCTGGAGCTGTTGCCGGTGAACGAGGTGGAGGGGAACCGGAACTGGGGTTACCTGGGGGTGAACAGCCTGGCGGTGGAGAGCTCGTTCGGCTTCGAGGACGCGGACGGGAAGTGGGTGAGCGGGACGGAGGCGCTGAAGCGCTTCATCGACGAGGCTCACGGGCGAGGGATGAACGTCATCTCGGACGTGGTCTACAACCACGTGCACGGCGACTACAACGGGATGTGGGGGTTGGGAGGGCAGGACAACCCGTTCTTCAACTGGTCGGAGGAGCCGGGGAAGTTCGAGCAGCGGGACACGCCGTGGGGAGCGGTGCCGGCGTATTCGAACCCGAAGGTGAAGCAGTTCTTCGTGGACCACGCGGTGGCGCAGGTGCAGGAGCTGCACTTCGACGGGCTGCGGTTCGACTTCACGGAGCCCATCAAGGGAGCGGGAGGGAAGGACGGGTGGGAGATGCTGCGGGAGATCAACCGGCAGGTGCACTTCTTCAACCCGGACGTGTGGACGGTGGCGGAGCAGTTTGACTACGACCCGAGCATCACGAAGCCGGCGCAGAAGGACGGGACGGGAGGGGGCTTCGACGCGCAGTGGTACACGGAGTTCCAGCACCGGCTGGTGAACGACAACAGCAAGCCGGGGCTGATCCAGGCGGCGGCGCGGGGGTTGAAGACGGACATGGACGCGTTCATGTCCATGCTGACGGGCCCTCGAGGACTGGACGGGTGGAAGAAGGCGCTGACGATCATCTCGAACCATGACGAGGTGGGGAACGCGCAGCGGACGATGAACACGGCGGAGGGGGACAAGCCGACGGACTTCCCGGAGCAGTGGTCGAGGAGCGCGGCGCGGTTCGCGGCGGGGCTGGGGTTGGCGGGGCCGGGCATTCCGATGTTCTTCCAGGGGGACGAGTTCGGAGCGCAGAACGACTTCCGGTGGGGCAACCCGTCCACGTGGGACAGTGACTGGAGCTGGGAGTCACTGGGGAAGGACTGGAACTGGGACAAGGTGACGTTCGACGACACGAGAAAGGCGTCGTACGAGCGGCTGTTCGCGCTGCCGCCGGAGGCGAGGGCGAAGGATGGGGAGTACCGGGGGCTGTCGGCGGAGGACCGGAAGGTCTTCGAGAGCCTGGCGGCGATGCCGGCGGAGCAGAGGACGGAGGCGATGCTGGACATCACGCGCCGGCAGAGCTTCCGGTTCTACCAGGACGCGATCGCACTGAGACACTCGAGCCCGGCGTTCCGCGCGGATGCGGAGGTGAACCGGGTGTACACGCACAACGACGACTCGGTGGTGGCCTTCACGAGGAAGGCGGGAGGCGAGGAGTACTTGGTGGTGGGCAGCCTGAACCGGGAGAACCTGGAGGGCTACACGATGCCGTTGCCGCCGGGGAACTGGAAGGAAGTGCTGAACAGCGACGCAGCCGTGTACGGAGGGAGCAACTTCGGCAATTACGGGGCGACGCTGAGGGGCGGCAACACGAAGGTGAACATCCCCGCGGCGGGCTACGTGGTCTTGAAGAAGGAATAGAGGGCCAGTGGCCGCCACTGCGGAGAGGCGAGGGGCACGCGACTGCTGAGGCGGTCGCTCCCCTGCCCGCCGGATGAACCTGCGATTCGGGCGGGTTCACCAGGAGGCTGGGGCTGCCGGTCCATCCGTGAGATCGACGGCGGAGGCCGCGAAAATCTTTTTCGTGGGAAGGGGGGACCCGTACTGGAGGGTTATCCCCAATGAAACCCGACGCTGAGCAGCTTCTCGGGATCAATCCTCACGAAGAAGGTTTGACGGGAAGACAACAAAGCGCTAGGTATCGGTTCCCTTCGCCCGACGGGCTGGCGCCACGGCGCCGCACGCTCCCGAGCAGAGGGAATAGGGAGGAAGTACGGGGTTGACTCCCAACGCGGTGGTGGTAGAAGCCGCGCCCCTTCGGACGGAAAGGCGACGTCGCACTGGCGACGGAGATCCCCGGCCGAAGCAGTGAAAGACGAAATAAAAAAGTCGGCGAGCGAAGTTGACTCCCAACGCGGCGGTGATAGAAGCCGCCTCCCCTCGAAGCAGCGAAGTCGCTCAGGCGACAGAGCCGAAGCGAGGCGGAAGAAAGAGTCGACGAAGCAAGTTGACACGAGACGCGGWAACGAAGTAGGTTCCGCGCCCCTCGGCAGGAAGCAGCAAGGCGCCACGGYGCCAGGTTGAATCCAGACGAGGCGGAGCAGCGAAACGGAGCGGCAACGGCCGCTTGACAGAAAAGCAGCTCCGAAATAAAGAATGCGGCCCCCGAGGTTGAACGGGGTGCAGCGAAGAAGTGGAAACACGGTAGCACACAAGTCGCGGCAGCAACAAGCGGCTCGGTCTTTGAAAACCAAATAGCAAGCCCAAGAAGAAGACGATTGCGGAAACCGCAGTCAATTCTAAACGGCACCTCAAGAGAGTCGGCGTGAGTCGATTCCGGGGTGCCCTGAACAGCGAGTCGGGAGTTCCTTAGCCGGACCCCGATGATGCCGGTTCAAAACACTTCAAATTAAAATTGGAGAGTTTGATCCTGGCTCAGAACGAACGCTGGCGGCGTGCCTAACACATGCAAGTCGAGCGCGAATGGAGCAATCCTAGTAGAGCGGCGCACGGGTGCGTAACACGTGGATAATCTGCCTGGGTGTYTGGGATAACCAGTCGAAAGATTGGCTAATACCGGATAAGCCCCCGGGAGCTTCGGCTCCTGAGGGAAAAGGTGGCCTCTGTATACAAGCTATCACATCCAGATGAGTCCGCGGCCCATCAGCTAGTTGGCGGGGTAATGGCCCACCAAGGCAACGACGGGTAGCTGGTCTGAGAGGACGATCAGCCACACTGGAACTGAGACACGGTCCAGACTCCTACGGGAGGCAGCAGTGGGGAATTTTGCGCAATGGGCGAAAGCCTGACGCAGCAACGCCGCGTGTGTGATGAAGGTCTTCGGATTGTAAAGCACTTTCGACCGGGACGAAAACCCGTTGGCTAACATCCAACGGCTTGACGGTACCGGGAGAAGAAGCACCGGCTAACTCTGTGCCAGCAGCCGCGGTAATACAGAGGGTGCAAGCGTTGTTCGGAATTATTGGGCGTAAAGCGCGTGTAGGCGGCTTTGCAAGTCGGGTGTGAAAGCCCTCAGCTCAACTGAGGAAGTGCGCCCGAAACTGCAGAGCTTGAGTGCCGGAGAGGGTGGCGGAATTCCCCAAGTAGAGGTGAAATTCGTAGATATGGGGAGGAACACCGGTGGCGAAGGCGGCCACCTGGACGGTAACTGACGCTGAGACGCGAAAGCGTGGGGAGCAAACAGGATTAGATACCCTGGTAGTCCACGCCGTAAACGATGAGAACTAGGTGTCGTGGGTGTTGACCCCCGCGGTGCCGTAGCTAACGCATTAAGTTCTCCGCCTGGGAAGTACGGTCGCAAGACTAAAACTCAAAGGAATTGACGGGGGCCCGCACAAGCGGTGGAGCATGTGGTTTAATTCGACGCAACGCGCAGAACCTTACCTGGTCTTGACATCCTTGGAATCCCTCAGAGATGAGGGAGTGCCCGCAAG
>NZ_MPOI01000024.1:0-125946 GCF_001896145.1 Archangium sp. Cb G35 | reverse complement strand
TGGGCGGGGTGGACCCCAAGCGCTACCTGCGAGAGGCCGCGCTGGCGGCCCTGCGCGGGGAAGCGATTCCCCTGCCCAACCAGCTCGCGCAGTCCGCTGCGGGCTGACTCGCCACGGCACTCATTCCCACCTGTCTTGAGCTGACCGGGCGCCGCGCTGGCTGTCGCACCGCGGTGAGCGCTCCCTCATGCCCCGCGCTCGTCGTCAAGCTCCTCGACCACGGGGCTCGGCGAGCATTTACCGAGTACCGCCAGCTGCACGCGGACATCTTCCACAGCTACCGAGAGGAGATGGTGGACTCGGTGAAGCTGGCGGGGGCCTTCACCCTGGAGCAGGTGGCCCTCTGTGTCATCGGTGGATTGGTGGGGAAGGGCCTGCATCTGGCCTTCGAGGCCATGGCGCCCACGGTGATGCGGGTGGTGGCCCGGGGCGGCGCCGCGGGGATGCGCTGGTTTCGCACGCAACTCGTCCGGGCGGGGCGTAAGGACCAGGAGCTGTTGCGGCGGCTCTTCGCGAAGGTGGAGACGGAGGGCTTCGACTCCCTCTCCGCCGCCGAGCGCAATGAGCTCACCGTGCTCCTGCGGCGCATGGAGCAGTCGCTTACTGTCAAATTGAAGGACAAGCCAAAAGATGCACTTCGTGCCAAGGCTCAACAGGACTTCTATGGCCTCTTCCATCCCGAACTGGCCGCAGTGCTGAAAGGCTCCCGGGGAGAACGATATGACATCCACCACCTCATTCCTCTGGAGTATGCCCACCTCTTCCCTGAGTTGGACATCAATGCCGCCGCCAACCTCAAGGCCTTGGGCAAGCCCGTTCATGAGGGCATCAACAAACTGTGGAATCTCTTCCGCATGGAGGTCGGCGACAGGGCCAGTCCAGAGCAGGTTCGACAGATGACATCCATCACCCGGCGACACTTCGAGAGCTGGTTCAACAAGGTCTACGAGCCGAGCCAGTCAGAGGCTCTGCTCCAACGGGCCATGACGGCGGCACTGGATGACGTCCGAGCCCTGGTCGCGAAGTGACAGAAAAGATACGCATGACGAACGACACTTCATTGCCTGGACTCGACCGACTGCTGACAACCTGTGAGAAGTATTCCGTCCAAGTCAATACTAGAAAGCCTTGGGGAGGAGCGTCGGCCGCGGGTACTCTCCTCTGGGGTCTGCCACTCGACCCGATTCTGGCCGCCTTCTATTCACGATTGGGCGGGCTTCATCTTGACTTCGATCTTTTCGTGGAGCCCTGTGACGAGCAGGTGAATGGCATCCTCATGGCGAATGAGGAGGTTCAGCCCTATTGGCCCGAGCCGTTCCGCTCCCTTGTCATCTTTGGATGCCGGGAGGCGTCAGCCTATCGCTATGCCACGGTTCCGAGTCTGGCGGATGCGCAAGGCTTGCAACCAGTCGTCAAGGTCGACCCCTACGAGGACTTCTACGCCCTTCCCATTGCCTCCAATGTGGACCGCTTCTTCGACACCTATGCTCGTTATCTGGAACTCGTCTACATGGACCCGGAAATCCGGGAGGATCGGGGGGCCTGGCCCGTCTTTCCCTGGGACGTGCCGGAACTCATCGCCACCGACCGGACGCTGATGAACATGCTGGTGGAAGGCCGCTTCGACTTCCTGATGTTCCGGGAGGGAGCCGATGCCCAACGGACCCACAAGGAAATCCGGGAGTGGATCGCCCAACTCCGGGCCGCGAGCCCGTGAGCTGTCCAGCAGCGCGCATCGACTTCACGGACTGGAGTGGCTTGCCCATGTGAGAAGCTCGTTGCTCCTCACTCCTCCGTCTCGATGGGGCGTCCTTCCGCCTGTTGCGCCTTCTCCATTTCCTCGAGCCTCTTCTTCTCTTCCTCCCAACCCTTCAGGATTGAAATGGGATGAAGCGTGTGGTGCGCTATCTTCCGGTGATGGATGGCGATGTACTGCTCACCCGCGATCTGGACGAATACCCAGATGGGATGCGCCGGTTGGTTCGCCCACCACGCCTCTGCCTCCGCGCGAGTGGCGAATACCGCTGCTGGAGGCGGAAGCCCTCGTAACGTGATGGCCTCGATGAATCGCTCCAGGGTGTACTGTCGCTCGAAGCCGCGCACGGCCCTGTCACGAAAGTAGAAGACCTCGAGGTAATCGTCCCCCACGAGGACATAGGCACTGCTTGGCGGCTCGGCGAGATTGTTCAGCCACGCCTCTGCTTCTTGACGTGTGTCGAAGCGAGCGATGACAGGCGGCGGATTCCCATAGAACGTCTTGAGATAATCGTAGAACTCGTCCTGCTGGCCGGTTGAACGAATGAAATCGAGTTGGTCGATGGCGATTTGAACGAGGTGTTGATCGCCGGGGGACTGCTGGGAAGCGCGAATCCGCGAGAGAATCTCCCGGGCCTGGGTGATGCGCTCGCTGTACTCACCACTCCACGCGGACGCTTCGGCGGGGTGACGATCAGCGGCGGCGCGCCCGAGGTAATCCTCGAAGCGATACACCTGACCCGTGCGCCAGATGTAGAAGTTCGCTTCTTGAATCAAGCGATACAGCCCCTCGTCTTCACGAGCCCGTGTCGCTCGCCAAAGCTTTGCAAGCAATATCCCGGCATTCGAGAGCAGTTCGAAGATCGTCACGGTTTCACCGCTAACATTCGAGACGTGGGTAGCGGGCTTGACGAAGCCATGGCCACGAGGGGCAGGAGTGCGAGCCCACTACCTCCAGAGCCCACGAAGACGGCGACGAAAGCAACACCCGCGATGACCACGACAGTCCCCACAAGGATGGTGTTGCGGTTCTCCTTGACCCAGTCCAACGCGGGCGCGATGGCTTCGAACTTCACGGGTTCGGGCTCCACGTCGTGCAGGCAGTTCGCGAGTTGCTTCATACAAGCCCCGTCACAATACGCATACTTGCCGGTGCGCCAAGGCCCATGGACACGGGAGTCGTATACGTACTTGCTGACCTGACGTATTCGCGTGCTTGCTTGACACTCGGGGACGCAGACTTCATACGCCTGCTGGCACTCTTCCGCCGTGAACGAGGCGTTGACGACTTGTCCGTAGAACCCGTTGGCGTGGACCTGGCTTTGGTACGTGTTCAGTTCGAACTCTGCTACCGGCCGCCAGCTGTGGGTGACCCGTCCATCCGGTTGTTGCGTGATGAGGAGGACGTATCTGGCCAGGTCATCGGGACCTGTGGGACCTGTGGCCGACGCGCGTGTCGTGCCGCAGGCTACGAGCAGCAGGGCGAGGCTCACCGCAATGGCTCGGTAGGTGATGGATGCCGCTTTCATGTAGGGGGCCATCCCGCAGCGGGTGCTGAGGTGAACCCGGCCTGGATCGCACACTTACGGGCCGCGGGCACGTGGAAAAAAGGCCGCCCCGCAACCGCGAAAATTCCTTCCGGTACTCCTTGATGGAAGGGGAGGGCGGCGCCAATCCACAGGGGCACTGGAGCCCCGGGCGGCCGCGCTCCCCGAGGGAGACGTGTCATGGATCCGACCTCGCTGGCGACCCCCGTACCTGAGTCCAGCCACTTCATGGTGGTGGCGTACCTGCTCTACCTTCTGGTGAGCATCGGTCTGACGGTGTGGGTGGCGAAGACGCTGCAACGCAACGGAGCGCACTTCCTGCACGACGCCTTCCTGGGCAAGGAGCGTCTGGCGGAATCGGTGAACCACCTGCTGGTGGTGGGCTTCTACCTGATGAACATCGGCTACGTGGCCCTGTCGCTCAAGGAGCACCGGACCATCTGGACGGTGCAGGAAATCATCGAACTGGTCTGCACCAAGGTCGGCTGGGTGATGGTGGTGCTCGGCGCCATGCACTTCTTCAATCTGTATGTCTTCAACCGCATCCGCCGCTCGAGCCAGGTGCGTCATCAGCCGCCGCCCGTGCTGCCGCGGGAGTACACCCGCGTGTCGCCGTCGCAGCAGACCCCCGTGGCCGAGGGCGTGTGAGCAACGCCATGCGTGCCCTCAGCGTGCTGTACGACGAGACGTGTGGCTTCTGCGTGAGCTGTGCCCGGTGGCTGGGAGCGCAGCGCACGCTGGTGGAGCTCGAGTGTCTCCCGGCGGGAAGTGAGGCGGCCGCGAAGCGCTTTCCCGAGCTGCGCCGCTCGGCCACCAAGGAGGAACTGGTGGTGGTGGACGACGAGGGAGGCGTCTACCGGGACACCCACGCATGGTTGATGGTGCTGTGGGCGCTGGAGGATTACCGGGCCTGGGCGCAGCGCCTGTCCCGGCCCACGTTGATGCCGCTCGCGCGCAACGCCTTCGAGCTGCTCTCCAGCAACCGCCGCAAGCTGTCCGGCTGGCTGCACCTGGAGGACGATGCGGTGCGGCGGCATCTGGAGCGAGAGGCCGGGCCTCCCGGTGCCGCGAAGTGCGCCCCGGGCGACGCGGCCTGCCGTCTGCCGCGCATGGTGCGATGTGAATGGTGTGGCCGGCCCATGGCGGAGGGGCGTACCGCTTGCCCCCACTGCCTGGCGGACGTGGTGGGCGGGCTGGAGCCGGGCTGAACGTCAGTCGGAGAGCCGGGAGAGGTCCGCGGCCGTGTCCACGTCTTCACTCCCTCCTGGCAGGGGCACCTCCACCACGCGCGAGGGCTCCCGGACGATGACCTTGCGCGCCCCCTGGTCGGCCTCGAGTGCCTCCAGTTCGGGACGCAGCGCGCGGGAGAACAGGGCGGGCACACCCCGTGCTCCGTCGTAACCCGAGGCCACGATGGGCGAGCGCGTCCGCGCGAAGGTATCCACCAGCGCCCTCACGTGCGCGGAGCCGACCCGGAGTTGGTCGCACAGCAGCACCAGCACCGCCTCCACCTCGGGCAGGGCCCTCACGCCCACCCGCAGGGAGCGGCCCATGCCCTCCCGCCACTCCGGGTTGTCCACCGTTCGCACCGGCAGGCCCGCGAGCTCCTCGGCCACGGCCTCGCCATGCGCGCCCACCACCACCACCACCGGCTCACAGCCAGCGGCCACGGCGGTCTCGGCCGCTCGCCGCACCAGCGTCCGTCCCTCATGCACCAGCAACTGTTTGGGGCGCCCCAGCCGCGAGGAACCTCCCGCGGCCAGCACCACCGCGCCCACCTTCACGCGAGTCTCCGCGCCGCCGGTGACGGGGCCTCCGCGTGGATGGGGGCCTGACGCTCGCGGAGCTTGCCGCCCTCGCGCCGCGCCAGCACGGCCCTCAGCTCGGCCACGATGGAGAGCGCGACCTCCTCGGCGCCCTCGGCTCCCACGTCCAATCCGATGGGCGCGTGCAGCTTCTCCAGCTGCGCGGGAGCCGGGGCGGAGGACAGCTCTCCCAGCACCCGGTCCGTGCGCGAGCGTGGCCCCAGCACGCCCAGGTACCGCAAGGGCTGCGGCACCAGCCGGGCGAGCAGCTCGCGATCCTGCGGCAGGCTGTGCGTCATCACCACCGCGAGCGTGCGCGGGGAGAGCGGCACCGTGTCGAGGATGTCCTTGGCCTTCGTCGCCACCACGGCATGGGCCCGGGGAAAGCGCTGCCGCAGCAGCTCCGCGGGCTTGTCCGCCACCACCGTGACGTGCCAGCCGAGGCTCGCGGCCTGCACCACCACGGGCGCCACGTCGAAGCCGCCGCCGAACAGCACCACCGGGGGTGGAGGCTCCACCACCTCCACCAGCACGTCCGCGCCGCCGCACGGGCCACTCCAGGTGCGCCCCGTCTCGAGCGCCTCTCCGGCCGCGGTGCGCACCGCGTCCCGCAGCGGCCCGGACAGGTTGCTGGCCTCCTCGCCGTCCTCGCGCAGCAGCAGCCGCGCCCCCACCTCACCACCCCGGTACACCGTGGCGATCACCACGCGCTGAGCACGCTTCCGGGCCTCCTCGGCGAAGGCGAGCGCATCCACCGGTCCGGGCTCGCAGCGCTCCAGCAGGATGTCCACCACGCCGTTGCACCCGAGCGCGAACGTCAGGCCGTCCTCGTCCTCGGGGCTGTCCACGGTGGAGTCGTAGCGCAGCACGTGCGGGCCGCCCGACGTCCAGAAGAAGGCCTTGCGGACCACGTCCCGCTCGAGGCAGCCGCCGCTCACGCCACCGGCGAGCCGGCCCTCCTCGGCCATCAGCATGCGCGCGCCGGGCCTCCGGTACGCCGAGCCAGACACGGCCACCACGGTCGCCAGCACGAGCGGCCCCCGCGCGCGGGCCCGGGCACGCAGGATCTCCTCCAGCTCCTTCACGGTGTGTCTTCTCCCACCGCTCCCGAAGCCGCGGGAGCGAAGGCAGGCACTCTACCACCCGGGCTCTCGACGCGGAGACGCATCTCCCGCGGAAAGCAGACTGGCGGACAAGGCCTTGGACTTCCGCGCGGGGCGGGGAGCCCGGAAGGGCCCCCCGTGTCCCGCTGGAGGCCCCGGAGCCTCACACCGCGCCCGGGACCTCCTTCACGTCACTACCGGACCTGGATGGCGTCCGCGACGACCACGAAGCCCTCGGCGGCCCAGCGGCTGAGCTGCACCTTGTTCCAGCCGGCCTGGAAGCTCCAGGTGCCGAGCGTGTTCCACGCGCCGCCGCCCGTCTGCTGGTTCTTGTACACCGTGGCCAGCGTGGTGCCGCTGGTGTTCTTGATGATGTAGGGCGCCGCCGCCGAGCGGTTGGTGCCCGACGTCCACCGTGCGTCGATCGTCTTGGTGGCCGCGGCCGGCAGGTAGAACCAGAACGTCGCCGGCTCGGAGACCGCCGCCGTCGAGGCGTACAGGTAGTTGGAGCCGTAGTAGCCCGCCGTGCCCGTCGTGGCCGCCCAGGAGCCCGTCAGCTCGATGTAGCCCTTGGCCGTGTCGTTGGCGGCGTTGTTGTTGTCGATGATCAGGCCCGTCGGCGGGGGCGTGGTGCCGCCATCACCGCAGTACGACTTCACCTTGCTGATGTACGTGGACCACGGCCAGTTGGGGCCCGGGTCCGTGCGGTTGTACGGCTGCAGCCGGCCGTGCGCCACGATGTGGTAGCTGTCGCGCACCACGGTGCGGTCGCGCGAGATGTCGCACGAGAGCTTCGCCGAGGCGTCGATCTGCCCCGTGGGGAAGGACGTCTGGCTGGCGTAGCCGCCGTGCTCGATGCCCACCGAGAAGTTGTTCACCGACGAGCCGTTGAGGCCGCACATCACGCTGCCGTTGAGGCTGCAGCTGTAGCTGGCCGCCACGTGCCAGGCGCGGTTCGTCTCGGACACCAGCTGGGTGATCTCCGAGCCGCTCTCGTTCACCACGTAGTGCGCGCTGGCCCCGGCGGACGAGTTGGCCAGCCAGCTCCAGCAGCCCGAGTAGCCACCCTCACAGGTGTGGATGACGATCATCGAGATGTCCGTGCCCGACGGACGCGCGTTGTAGTTGGGCGATGCCCGCCAGATGGCCGGGGAGTAGTCCGCGCTCATCGAGCGCACCATGTCCGACGAGGGGAACTTCGCCTGCGCCTTGGTGGGCACCAGCGACACGGCCAGCTCGCCCGCGGGCGTCTGGGCCACCGCGCCCTTGCGCAGGATGTCGTACACGCCCTGGTGGATGTACTGGGCCTGCGCCTCGGTGTTCTCGATGCCGCTGAGCTTCGCGGCGGCCGGGGCCCACGCGCCCACGTCCGTGCGCTCCACCTTCAGCTCGTCCGCGTACGCGGAGAGCAGCGCCGCGGCGGCCCGGATGTTGGCCTCGGGCTGCGTGCGCACCGCCTCCTCGGACACGCCAGCCAGGCGCGCGCCCTCGGAGATCTTCTCGCCGCGCAGCGCCATCAGGCCGTGCGCCGCGGGCATGCCCTGGAACTCCACCTCGCCCTGCACCATCTCCCACCGGGTCTCGGTGTAGGAGATGGCCTTGAGCAGGTCCGCCGGAACGCCGAATTCCGCGCCCGCCTTCGCGAAGGCGGCGTCCAGCTGGTACGGGGTGCGCTCGGCCTCGGGACGAACGTCCTCGGCCACGGCGGGGGTCTGGGTGGAGGGCTCCTGCTCCTGGGGACCACAGGCCGCCAGGGCGAGCGCGGCTGCCAGGGTGGCCAACGGCTTGGAAAGGGTCTTCATGCACACTCCTTGGGGGGAACAACGGGGGTGAGAAACGGCGCCACCCCCTACCCGGGGGGGCCGCGGGTGGGAGGATGCATATTCTTGGGCTTCATAGGAAGACCATTTTTTCATGAAAAATTAGATTTCGAGATCTATCGGTGACTACTCGAAGAAGGACAGCTCGCTGAGGTGCTCGATGAAGAAGGGGCGATCCTCGCTGATGGGAGTCCCGGCGGCGCGCAGGCGCACGTGGCTCAACGCGGTGGGGTGGCTCAGCGTGGCCTCGTAGAACGGGTACACGTTGAACTCGCTCCCCAGCAGGTTGGCCAGTGCCACCCAGGTGGTGCCATCGGTGCTGCCCTCGAGGACCAGTTCCTTCGTCGTCGCCCCGAAGGACATGTCGAGATTGCGCACCACGGCCTTGCGCAGCACCTTGGGCTGCGGCAGCTGGAGGGCCACCTCGAGCGTGCCCGCCGGGAAGGTCACCGTCGAGGCGAGGTCGCCATCCGTCAGCGGGCAGGTGGCGGGCGCCTCGGGGTAGGTGCAGTTCGCGCCACGGCTGAACGGGACGCGGGCGCGCTTGGGCAGGGCCACGTCGCTGCCATTGTGGTAGAGGCTGAATCTGGTCTTGTCGATCTCGGCCTCGCGCTGGATGGAGACCGAGGCCTTGAGGTCCGCGGCGTCCTCGAGCAGGTCGTCATTGAGGGGCGCTGGCGAGCTCACATTCCGGCTCACCCAGATGGAGCTGGAGGACCTGGTCACCGTGAGGGTATGCGTGCCGCTGTTGCCCGCCTGCGAGGCGGTGAGGCCCTCATAGGACACGCTCACACCATCGGCACCGGCTGCCGCCGAGGGCTTGCCCGTCCACTGTTGCAGGAGCGGGAGCTGCACCGTGTCCGTCTGGATGATGAAGCTGGCGTACCCGTGGTTTCCCCCCGTCCCGGTCCCCGGAACCCGCAGCTCGAAGCAGCGCGCCAGACCGTTGGCCTGGGTGTCCGCGCCCAGCAGCTCCTCGCTGAAGGTGCCATCGGTCTTCGTCTTCATCGACTTCCAGTCCAGGCCGCCGAAGAGACTGAAGAGACAGCTCGAGTTCGCGCTGCGATTCATCTTCAGGAGCGTGTCCGCCAGGGGCTGGCCGTCCTCCTTGAGCACCTTGCCGCTGAGCTGGATCTCCAGCTCGGGGTCCACCTGGCTATTGGTACAGCCGGAAGCCGCCACCAGCGCCGCGCACGACACCTTCATCCACCGATTCATCGACATGTCACTCCCCCAGCTCCGGCGAAAGGGCCGGAGCGCTCTGGGCGGATGTTGTCAGAAGATGGACGGGATGGATCTTCTCGGAGAGTGAAGTCCGGCACCTTCGAAAAGGAGCACTCACGCTGGACGGTGTGCCGCCCGTCAGGCGATTGCATGCCGTTCATTTCTCCCGCATCGTCCCCCCCAACATGGCCGTGTCCCCTCGTGCCACGGTAGCCGAGCGCTCGTGGGAGTCCCTGCGCTCGGGTACCTCGGACTTCCTCTCCGTGCTCGATGCGCACCTGGGCGTGCGCATCCCCGGTTTCCTTCCGCCCGCCGAGTGCGCCGCGCTCGCACGCCGTGTGTACGCGGGCAGGCCCTTCTGGATCTCCGACTTCGATGGCGTGCAGTTCTCCCTGGGGCGAGCCTGGTACACGCACCTCGAGCAGGATCGCGAGGACGAGTACTTCGCCAACGCCCGCACCTCGGACGCGGTGGTGGAGCGGATGCTGCCGGGCCTGCAGGGCCGGCTATGCGAGGCCATCTCGACGCTGGTGGGGGCGCCCGCCGTCAAGCGCGAGGGCTGGTGCGGCCCCGGCGTCCACATCTTCCCGGCCGGAGAGTGGCTGTCTCACAACGGGGGAGACGTCCACTACGACAACGAGGGTCTCTCCGACGAGCAGTGTGCCCGCCACTCGCGGGCCCTGACGCTCGTGCTCATGCTCCAGCCACCGGAGTCGGGTGGGGCGCTGCGCCTGTGGGACGTCACCTTCGCGGGCACCGACGACGTCTCCGAGCGCGAGCTCCAGTCCCCGCGCGCCGATGTGGACTACCGGGTGGGGGAGTTGCTCGTGCTCGACAGCTACCGGCTGCATCAGATCCAACCCTTCGCCGGCACGCGAGATCGCATCTCGGCCACGGCGCACGCGGCGTTAGATGAATCGGGCTCGCGCTGGGAGGTCTGGTTCTAGACCCGCGCGCCGTCAGGTGAGCTTGCGCAGGTAGTGGAAGTTCTGGCTCGAAAGGTCGCCCTTCGTGAGGCCGCAGGCGGGGTCATCTCCCGGCAGCAGGTACACGACGTCGGACTTCACGTGCAGGAAGTTGAGCAGCCGGGGCCCCTTGAGCAGATGGTTGAAGGTGCCCTTCTTCCAGAGCTTCGCCTCGGCGATGTCGCAGTGCTGGCCGAGCCGATGGTCGCTCGTGCTGCCGTTCTGCAGCAGCAGCGCCAGGGTGCACGCGAGGTAGCGCGGCTTCCCATCCTCGGGGGCCGGCTCGGTCCGGGCCTCCTTGCCCTGAAGCCCGTCCACCCAGTCCTGGAAGTCCTTCGGCGCACGATTCGAGTCGTCCCAGTAGTCCCACACGCCCATCTCGAAGCGGTCGGACTGCCGGCGCAGCGTGGCGCAGATGCGGCCGTAGAAGTCGTGCATCCGCGCGTAGTTGCTCCGCTCGGGGGCGGAGCGGATGATCTTGTGCAGCTCCTGGTACGTGGAGTCGTCCGGACCCTGGAGCTCCAGCACCACCTGCATGGAGAAGACGGAGTAGTTCATGTGCCGCTCCTGTCACCCGCCCGAGGAGGAGTAGCTCGAGGAGCGGCTCCACGAGCTGCGTGAGGAGAACGCCGGGCCGAGGATGGCGCGGCTGTTGCTCGATGTCCGCATGGCCACCTTGCCGAAGCCAGAGGGGAAGGGACGGAAGGCACCGGTCGCTCCACGGGGAATGGCGGAGAACATCGTGGTCCGCCGCTGCGGCTCGTAGGCGTACCCCTTCGAGACATTCGGGGGCACCTGGGGCACGTTCTTCGCCGAGAGGATTCCGGAGGAGGGGAGCCCGTGGACGAGGCCGGTGCTCGTGTGGGTGCGGCCCCAGGGATAGATGAACCAGAAGGAATCGTGCGCCATCCGCGAGCCGCCGTAGTACCAGTGGGAAGGCCTCGGCGGGGTGCTCGCTGTGGCCACGGCGGAGGTCCCCGCGTCGGTGCCCGCATCGGGCCGGGAAGGGGTGGTGCTCGCGGTGGCCATCGCGGACGAGCCCGCGTCCGCCGGAGTGCCACCGTCGGGAGTGCCCGTCATGCCCGGGCCCGTGGCCACCGCGGGCGTGGTCGTGTCGGGCTGGAAGTCCTTGGCCGCCACCAGCTTCACGTCCAGGCCCGAGGTGCGCCAGATCACGAAGTCCTCGTTGAGATCGTCCAGCTCCTGCGTCTGCCCCTGCCCGCCGGGGGCGACGTACAGCACGTGCTGGATGCCCAGCTTGCGCAGCTGCTCGGCGGAGGGCATTCGCGCCATGTAGCGGTTGTCGAACTCCCGCTCCTGGTCGTTGTAGGACGCCAGCCGCTGACGATCGAGCACGAACACCGGAGGCGCGGGGAGCGTGCGCCTGCTCGCGAGTTCCCGGAGCGTGGGCTGGTAGTACGTCGCCGCGGCCAGTGTGAGGTGCGCGGGGACCACGCCCACCGGGTGCGGCCAGTTGTCGAAGGTGAAGACGGGCTCGAAGCGCTCGGCCAGGGCCGTGGCGAAGGCGATGGATTCGGGGCCGGGCAGGTCCACCAGCACGGCCGTGGCGCGCGCCGCCTCCGGCTGCTCCGCGAAGAGCGCGGCCAGTGCCTGGCCCTGCTTGAACGCCGTGTTCATCTCGGGCGTGAAGATGGGGCGCAGCGTGAGGGCCAGGGAGCCGGCGGAACTGGACGCCACCGACTGGAAGAGCGTGGCCTGGGAGAAGGGTTTGAGCGCGTCCTGCTTCGGCGTCAGCTCGGTGGCGAGTGTGTTGAGATCCTGGGGCTTGAGGGGAACCTTGGTCTGGCCCGTGAAGGTGAGGCTGTCGTCCGTGGCGCCGAAGTTCCACCCGCGCTCGCGCTGCATCTGCAGGGCGTCGTGGAGCTCCAGGTACTCGTCCTCGCCCGAGGTGGAGGCCAGCGCGAAGCCTCCCACGGCCACCGCGCCGCCGAACACCGCGAGCGCCTGGAGGGCCTTGCGCCGGGAGACGGGGTCGCTCATCGCCGAGAGGCCCTCGTTCCACCACTGCGCGCCGATGAGGCCCGGTTGCCGGGTCATCACCTTGCGGCGGAAGGGGTTCTGGTCGTTCTCGCTGCTCATCGTCGCTTCATCCTTCCCTTCACGGAGTGACCAGCACCGGAGTGCTCAGCGCGCGCGTGTCGGTGGCGCCCTGCTGCACGCGGGTGTAGAGGCCGGCCGCCTCGCCCGCGATCACATAGACGCCGTGGTTGATCGTCTCTCCGCCCGCGGTCTCCTCGGCGGCGAAGTAACGCTGGGCCACCCAGCGGCCGGGCACCGCGTGCACCAGCGCCGCGTTCCACTCCTCTTTCGGCGTGAAGCGGCCCACCAGCACCTCGTCTCCCTCGGCGCCGTAGTCGGACTTGAGCACCCACGCCTCCCGATCCCTCGCCAGCTCCTCGATGGGCAACGTCTCCATCCGCACCGTGTAGGGGATGTGGGCGCGGATGGTGGCCCGTGCGCGCGGGGAGAAGCAGTCGTGCCGCTCCCACATGAAGGCCAGGGTCCGCTTGTTCTGCGTGAGCACGGCGCCGAAGGGATTCACCACCACGCACCGGCCCTCCAGGCACGCCTGGAGCACCACGGAGAGCGGGCCGGCCAGCGGCACCATGTCCTCGAAGGGCTCCTCGTCGTCCCAGACGGGGAGGCGCTCGCCCCACCAGTCCGTCTTGTAGTGGCGCAGCAGCACGTCACACGGCTCGCCGAAGAGGCGCACCCGCCCGTCCGGGCCCTGAGTGAGGTTGAAGGGCGAACCCAGGTGCACCTTCCACCCGCGCGCCTCGAACCACTGGCGGTAGAGCCGCACCAGCCCCAGGTCCTCGGGCATCTCCGTGGGGTAGAGGATGCCCACCGAGAGCTGCTCGGGCATGGGCACCAGCAGCCGGGCCGCCAGCGACTCCACCATGGAGCACATGCGCTCGCCCAACTGCGTGTTGGGGTCCACCGTGCCCGGCCACGCGGGCTGCACCAGCGGGTTGAGCAGCACGGCCTCGACCTCGCCGGTGGGCGTGTCGCTGTTGAGCTCGCACACCGCGAGCTGCCCCTCCCTGGTGAGGAATACGTCCGCGCGGGCGAAGCCGTGCCAGAAGGGCTGCGAGGCCTGCCACATGAGCTTCTGGCCGGGCGTGAGGCCGAAGAAGCCGTCCAGCAGCTCCGGCGAGGCGGCGCACGCCAGCACCAGCTCGTGGTAGGCGGCGGCCACGTTCTCGGCGGCCTGGAAGAGCGCGGCCTGTCGCTCGCGGGAAATGAGCAGGGGCTCGGCGCGGAAGCGGGGCGCGCCCTCCAGCCACGGGTCCGTGACGAGACCCGTGCGCACCAGGTGCTCGGCGAGCGCCTCGTAGGTGAGAGGCGGCGTGCTCATGACAACCGGGTCACCAGGAAGGCGGCGGCGAGGTACGAGACGGCCTCGAGCACGCCCATGCCCAGGTTGCGCTCGGCGGCGATGCCTTGATCCAACCGGCCGCCGCGCAGGGTGAAGCGCGCGCCCAGCAGCAGCGTCTGCACGAAGAGCTGGCGCACCGGGTAGAGCGCCAGGGCGAACACGAGCGCCAGCGCGTAGCCGCGCAGCGAGGCAGCCCAGCCCTCGAAGGTGCCCTCCACCGCATGGCCGATGATGAGGGAGAGCGCCACGGTGATGCCCGCGTAGCTGAGGGCCGCGGCGAGGTTCTCCCCGAGGATCTCCTCGGCGTCGTCGTAGGCGGTGAGGGTGCGGAAGAGCATCACGAACAGGTGCAGGGTGAGCTGGGCGATGACGACGAAGACGAGCACCACGCCCAGCGTGCCCAGGTCCGTGCCGGACACGGAGCGGGACAGGAGGATGCCCGTGGCGAGGTAGTGCGAGCCGGCGGCCAGTCCGGCGGCGATGTTGCCGCGCTCGACTTCCGCCGCCAGCCGCGCGCGCAGCAGCACCCGCACGCCCAGGTGTCCGAAAACCTCCAGCAGCACCAGCGCCACCAGTCCATAGGCGGACACCCACAGCACGTCATGGCTCAGGCTCTCGCCCTGCACGCACCCGGCGACCACCGAGCCGGAGATGAGGAAGAGGCCGAGCACCTGGCCCACCTGGACGAGCGCATGGGCCATGTGGCCCTCTTCCATGTCCGAGCGGACGGTGTGTGCGGGGGACAACAGCCGCTGTCCGGCGCGCAGGAGGAGCAGGAGCACGACGGTGGTGATCGCGCCAAAGGCGGGCAGGTAGAGGGGGCGGAGCTCCATGGGGACCGCGATGCTACACCGGACACCCTGGTAAGCGCCTGGAATCACTCGG
Source organism: Archangium sp. Cb G35 (assembly GCF_001896145.1). Taxonomy (NCBI): domain Bacteria; kingdom Pseudomonadati; phylum Myxococcota; class Myxococcia; order Myxococcales; family Archangiaceae; genus Archangium; species Archangium sp. Cb G35. The sequence goes on along the minus strand of NZ_MPOI01000024.1, from coordinate 111,442 downwards.
CGCGGTTGTCCCGCTTCACTGTGATTGCCGGACTCATGACGCACCTGCTGTCAGCTACCTTCCACCCGTGAGGAACAGGCGAGGGAGCGGCTTGCCGCGCTGCGGCATCGAACCCAGGTTGCGCGGACCCAGGGGGAGGTCCACATGCGGCCATACCGTCGTTTCCATTCTCAGTACCGAGAACGGCTGTCGCTCGCGGACGGGACGTGGGCGGAGCTGCGGATGGTCCGGCCCCAGGACGCGGCGCTGCTGAAGGAGGGCTTCGAGCGGCTCTCCCCGCGTTCGCGCTTTCAGCGCTTCCTGTCGGCCAAGCCCCGGCTGTCGGCGGAGGAGCTGAGGTACCTCACGAGCGTGGATGGGGAGCGGCACGTGGCCATCGGGGCGGTGACGTGGAGCCCGGCGGGGAAGGAGTTGGGGCTGGGGGTGGCCCGGTTCTTCCGCCTGGAGCACGCCCCCGAGGTGGCCGAGGTGGCCATCACCGTGGTGGATGATGCGCAGGGCAAGGGGCTCGGCCGCATCCTGCTGGACAAGCTGGTGGAAGCCGCGCGCGAGCGGGGTGTGGAGCGCTTCGACTTCCGGGTGCTGGCGGGCAACGTGCCCATGTACAAGCTCGTCCAGACGCTCGCGCCCTGCGAGCCCGAGCAGGACGAGGAGTCGCTGTGCTTCAGCGTGCCGCTGGGCGCGCCGGCGCGGGGAAGCTCGGAGCTGCTGCGCTCGCTGCTGGCGCTGGCGGCACAGGGGGCGCTCACGATCATGGGTCCCACGTGCCGGTGGCGGAGCCTGTCCCGCGTGCCGCCGCCGGTGGCCTACGAGGAGGGAGCCCGCGTGCCTTGAGTCGCATGGTCCCGCTGGAGCTGCTCGAGGAAGGCGGGCTCGAAGACGCCATCCACGCGCAGTGAGTAGCGGAAGGAGGGGGCGGCCTCGACACCGTGGTAGTCGAAGTCGTTGAACCAGTAGGCGCGGCCGTCCACGTGCGTCTTCTCCTGACGCTCCTCGTTCCAGAGGTAGAGGCGCTTGTTGCCGCGCGGGCAGACGGTGATGAAGTGGTCGGGGGCCGTCTGGTCCTCGGGCTCGCCGTCGCGGTGGACGGTGCCGTGGTCGTTGGCGTTGAGCCCGAGCAGGGTGCAGCGGCCGATCTCCCGGAAGGGGAGGGACTTCACGAAGGCCACGGTGCGGGGGAAGTAGAGACGGGCCTCGCGGGTGAAATCCTTGCCGGCGCTGGTGCTCTTCTCGCTCCAGTAGCCGCCGGGGACGAGCTCGTAGAAGACCTTCCAGGGGAAGTAGACGCCGTGCTTGAACTCGAGGAAGCGCATCTGCTCGCGGGTGAGCGGGTGGTCGCGCTCCTCGCCGAACTCGTACTCCTGGCGGCGGCGCGGATCGAAGGCGCCGGAGTCGTTTCCGAGCGAGACGAAGGTGGCGAACTCCTTCTCGGAGAAGCCGCGGATGACCTGGCCGTAGTCGATGTAGGGGTCGTTGGCGAGCGAGGGCGGGACGATGCCCATGGCCTTGTGGCTGCCGCCCGTGTAGGTGGTGCCCACCTGTGCGAGCGCGTAGCAGATCTCCTCATCGAGCGAGGCGAGCTGATCCAGGTCGAGGTAGGGCTCGAGGTTGATGAAGGGGCGATCCCAGATGCCCACGAGGCCGTTGAGTGCGCCTGCCATGGCGTGTCCGTCCGACTCCGGGCCTCGAAGGGGGCCCTGTTCCAGGCCGGAGGATACGCCCCCGAGGGGCGGGCCGGGAACGGTAGACGGGAGGTCGGGCTTCCCGTGGTGCGGCCGGGCAGGCGTCATTTCTTCCTCGCGCACGCATGCACGGTAGGCTGGCCCGGGTCACCTCATGCCCTGGCTCGCCCTCGCTCTCCTCGCCATGATCGCCGTGCTGCTGCGGAAGCCGCTCATTGAGGGGCTGTTCGCGCTGGCGGAGGAGTGCAGCTTCCAGTGGGGGGCCTATCGCGGCACGCTTCGCATCACCCGGGTCATCGGGATGCTGGGCGCGGATGAGTTCATGCGGCGATCGCTGCGGCAGCTCCGGGTACACGCTCACGAGGCGCTCGGACAGACGGCGCGAGCCGTCGAGGGAGCGCGGCGTCTCGCGGACGAGGCGAGGGCGGTGGGAGATTGGAGTCTCGCCAACACGGCCATCAACACCTTCATCAACGCGGGCCTCTATCAGGATGCGCTCGAGGTCGAGCGCCGGTGGGGACCGCGAGGGGTGGACGACGCGGAGGAGTTGGGGCCTGACGAGCAGGAGGCCCTGGCGCGGTTCAACCTCTGCGAGGCGCTCTACAACCTGGGGGATTGGGAAGCCGCCCACGAGTGCCTCCGGGCCGTGGAGGAATCGCCGGCCGGGGAGCCCCTGCTCCGGCACGCGCTCCTCATGCAGCGGGCGTGGATCCAGGCGCACAGCGGGCAGGGAGCGGAAGCGCTCGTGACCCTGGAGCGGTTGAACCGCGAGGACATTCCCCGGGTGTATTGGAGCGAGGTGGCCTTCACCCGTGCGGCGGCGTTGTTGGCGTTGCGGCGGTACGACGAAGCCGGGAACGAGGCGCGGGAGGGGCTGAAGTTGGCGCGCCGGGTGGCGAGCACGAGGAACGGGCTGTTCATGCTCGGGCACATCGCGCTGGCGGCGGGGCGGCTGGAGGAGGCCGCACGCCACTTCGAGGCCGGTGCGGCACACCCGTACAAGGGGCAGGGCGGGAGTGCGCTGCTCGCGTGGGGCGATTGCCTCGAGAAGCTTGGCCAGGGTGAGCGGGCCCGGCAGGCATGGCGACTGGTACTCGAGCGGGACCCACAGAGCGCGGCGGCGAGGGAGGCTGCCTCTCGGCTCGGGCTTGCGGACTGGGTTGCTCCTGGGGCTCGCGGGTGATTCTTGGTAGGAAGCAACTACGCCTGTTGTCCTCCCGATAACTCCAGTCAGCCGGATTCCCCCTGCCAATGGAGTGAGTCATGCAACCATCTCGAGTCATCGGCCATGGCCAGCCGTGCCGATGGGTGCTTGCCGTGGCAGGTCTGGCCTTTCTGGCCGGGTGTGCGCATGTTGGCGAGTGCAATCCGACCGATAGCACGGTCTCATGCTGCTTGAAGGAAAACCCCGGCCAATACGAGCGGTGCGCGGCGGCAGCTCCACCGAATTCGCAGCCTCAGCCCAACCAGTTGCTGCCAGGGCAAACAACGGTAGCGCAGCCTGAGTTGGAGGTTGCGCCGATACCTGAACTTCCGACGCAAGACGAAAGGGAACGGTGGGAGAAGGACATCTGCCTACCGCACTACGAGAAGTGCAGAAGTGGGAGGCATGACGGCCGGGTCTGGGGAGAGTCGCATTGCAAGGCGTGCTTCAGCGCCTGCATGCGATACGGTTACTGGCCCCTACGTGCCAATGGGAAGGCCTGTCCCGGAGCGTAATCATGAAGACTTCACTCCAGGAACATCCTGTCACCTTCAGCCAGGAACTCGACCTTCACTACTTGGAGTTGCTCAAGGAGAAGGCGCCCTACGAGCGATGCAAGCGCGAACTCCTGAAGCTGGAGAATCGCTGGTTGCAAAAGGCAAAGACCCCTGCTCAGCGCCTCGCGGTGCAGCGCATCATCGCAAGTACCATCTTCACCGAGGCCTACGGCGACAGGATGCCATGGAAGGAGTTTGGCCGGTGGCTTCGTCGCCTGCAGCAACTCGGCTTCCGCGATCTGGGCATGCGTGTCCACGTTACCTGCCTCTACGTGCAGTCTCTTCATCTCTATCCCCGGCAGGCTCGCGAGGCATGGGGAATGTTGGAGGATGCCGAGCGCAGGGTGCGCCGACTCCGTCGAGAGAACCCTCTGCGCGAGGAACACATGGAGGCCATCGCACACGCGAGAAAGGTCGCCAGAGTGCCGCGTCCCCCTCTTCCTATGGGAACGTCAACCCGGGAATGGTGATGCCGCGCGAGCTTTCATCCTTCAGCGACAGCGTCAATTCGCCAAGGCCCTCGGTCCGCAGTGCGTCCACCTCCACGATGAGCGAACCTTGGCTGTTGGGCGCAATGGGAGTCTCCTGCCGAAGTTTCACTCTCCCTACCTCATTGCCCTGGGCGTCCACCAGCGAGCCAACAACTGCTGTCCAGGGCTCGGGGCTCAAGTTCTTCAACCCCAACTCCGCTGCGATGCTTTTGTCAGAGCGGTAGCCGAAGCCCCACTCGTAGGTGAGGATTCCTTCCGAACGGATGAGTTCCTTCCTGCTGAATTCTCCGTACTGGATTCCGCGTGAGCTGAGCGCTCGGTGGGCCAGCAGGTCTCGGATCCCACCCGATTGCTCGAGTTTGACCTGTAATCGTTCGATTTGGGTCCGCATCTGCTCGCGCTCATCACGGAGCTGCCGATTCTCTGCCTGCTCTTGGGCCAATTCCTGCCACAGAGATTCTCGGGAGCGCTGGTCGCGGTACACTTCGACCTGGTGGGTTGCCTGTCCCAGGTGAGCGACCAGGGAGAAGGTGACACGCTGCTGGTTGGCCCCATTCCCAAGGCGGGTGGTGAGCCGGAGGCGCTCTCCGGGCATCAAGTCTGGGGGAGGGAGAAGGCTGAGAGTGCCGCGCCCTTGCGCCACCTCGAGGAAGCGAACCTCATCTTGCAGTTCCACCTGGACTGGGGCGTCGAAAACAAAGTTCGTCATGAGCCCCGGGCTGATGCAAATCTCCCATCCCGCTGCCGCAGGGGCCAATGCGAGTTCGACGCGCTGCAATTCCTTGCAAGCCGCGGCGATGGGCGGCTGGAGGAGGGGAGTGCCTTGTAGAAGCATGAGGCCCAGGACACAGGAATGGGGGAGCACGGACAGTCGCCTCCGGCATGGGGTTACTCGAAGCGCGATACCGGCTGGATGGACATGATGTTGGAGACACGGGCCTGCTCGGGCGTGCTGCCGGGCTCCATGGCAATGCCGAGTCCTTTCGTCGTCCGCACCTGCAAGCAAACCGGAACGAGTTCACCGTTGGGCAGGTGTGCGCGGGTGAATCGGCCATAAACGTGGTTTTTCGCGAAAAATAGTTCGCCATCGATGCGGATCCGTGGCGGGAGATCTCCCCACGGAGGCAGGATCTCGGCAGTAGCTGGCCCCTCCGAAACCAAGGTTTCGGGGGATTGGGTGTCGTAGGGACGGATGATGATGGGGTCCGGTCTCTCCGGGATGATGTTGAAGCGCTTGTGGGTCGCGGCAGCACCGGGAGGGCAATCCGCAGGTTTCGGAGGTTGCCGGTGCTGCGGACCACTCACGCAAGCGGAACCGGCAATGCAGCCAGCAGCGAGCAGGGTTCGGGTCGTCTTGGACTTCGTCATGGGAGGCTCCTCGCGGTTCGTCGTGGTGGCGGCGGGCTCGGGAGTGGATGCCTTCTCAGGTACCGCGCCGCTGCCAACCTCTACCGTCAACCCCTCTGGTGCCAATTCCTGGCGAGGAACGTCCTGCTGGGATGGGGACTGGGAAGGAGACTCCTTGCGTTGGCCAGGAGGCATCTCCAGCGAAAACACTCCGAACAGCCCCAGCACGACGGCGAGCGCGAGCCCGGCAACACACCATCGCCCATGGACCCGGAGTCGAGGCTTCGCCGGAGCGGGGGCAGGGCGCTGCTCTTGTCTGGCTTCTGGGAACAGCCGGATGCGCCAGCTCTTGTCCGCCTGGGTGCACTGCTCCATCAGGTCCTCCGCGACTGCTCGTGCATCCGGGTAGCGGGCCTCGGGCTCCTTCTCCAACATCCCCATACACAACTCGCTCAGGGGCAGGGGGATGCGCGGGTTGAGTTCATGCGGAGCCGGTGGCGTCTTCTCGAGGATGGCCCGGTTCAATTCCGGGCCGTTCCGGTCTCCGAAGGGAAGCGTGCGCGTCATCAGGATGTAGATGACGACGCCCATGGCCCACAGGTCGTCTCCGGGCGCGAAGGGGTAGGGTTCGCCCTCCCACTGCCGGGCGAAGCGCAACGCCTCGGGGCTTCGGTACTCCGCGGTGCCCGGCGGCAGCCGCAGGGTCAGACGTGGCGCGCCTTCCTTGATGCCCGCCGCACCGAAGTCCACCAGGACCGGTTGCCCATCCGTCTCGCGAACGATGATGTTGGTTTCCTTGATGTCCCGGTGCACCACGCCCGCGTCATGCACGTCCGCCAGGGTGAGCGCGAACGGCAACAACACCCGTGTCACCAGCTCGAGCGCGGAGGGATTCTCCCGGGCCGCCCAGGCGTCGAGCGTGAGGCCCTCGACGAGCTCCAGGGCCAGGACGAGCCAGTCCGGCTCATCCTCGGGCCAGAGGCCATACCCATGGAAGGACACCACGTTGGGGTGGCGCATCAGCCGCAGTGCGGCCGCCTCCCGATCTCCTCGTGGATCGATGCGCACCAGCTTGATGGCGTAGGGCCGGCCGCTCCGACTCGCGCGGTACACGGTGCCGAAGCTGCCGGAGGCGATCGGCTCCTCGATGGTGAACCCCGCGACCTCCGTACCCGGTGTGAAGCGCAGTCCGGAAAGCCCACCCCTCTCGTCGAGCATCTCCCTGCCTCCAAAAACCTCGGAAGCTACCAGGGAGATGGGCTCGTGACCTGGATGTAAGGGGTAGGGTAACAGGTGGAGGACCAGGCTCGGGTATGCGAGCGGGGTCGGCTCCAACTCCAGCATGCTTCACGGAGGGCTGTGCTTCTAATCTTCCTCTCCTCGCCCCTCCTGTTTTCTTTTATTCCGCCTTTCATGGAGCTTCTCGACGAGCGAGAAGGGGAAGAGGGCGCGGTGATGGATGTTGCGGTAATACGCCGCCAGGTAGTGCTGGCCGCCAATCTGTATGACGGTTTGAGCGGGAGGATCGGTCTGACTGTTGAACCAGGCGCTTGCCTCTTCACGCGTTTCGAACGTGGCCACGACTGGCGGAAGGCCGTCTCTCGTCATCTCCTCGAGATGGTATTCGAGGTCTGGGTGAGGGACCAACGAGCAGCGCTTGCCATCACGAGAAGACATGATGACATGGTATTCATCGTCGATCAGGACATAGGCCAGTTCGGGCGGATTTGGATTGGCTCTGAGCCAGGCCTCCGCTTCTTCGCGCGTCTTGAAGGCCGCAATCACCCGGGCAGGGGCCTTGGATTCGACATCCCTCCGATAACCCTCGAAATCATTCGCCCGGCCATCTCTCCAGATGAACCAGAGTGCGTCGATGGCCAGGAGAAACAATTCCTTCTCCTTCGGAGACTGCGTGTCTTCACGATTTTTTCCGAGGAGCTCCTGCGCTTCGATGATTCGGTCGAAGATCGTCACGGTGCCTCCGCCGTGATGTAGGGATCGCAGGCCACTTCCGATGAAGCCAGCGCGGCCACTGGCACCAGTGCGATGAGGGCCCCAGGGGGGAACGCCACCAGGAAGGCAACTCCCGCGACGACGACAATGCTTCCCACCAGCGCCTCATCGCGATTGCGCTTCAACCAATCAATTGCCTGAGTCGTGGCCGAAAACTCTTGAGGGCGGAGGTTCTTCAAATCCTCGCAATCGCGATAGGGCTGCCAGCAGCCTTTCGTGCAATGCGTTCGCTTGGCTCCAGCCGAAGTGATGTGCGCATAGTCCTCTGAAAGAGGTCGATCCATACACGTGTCGATGCAGTCCGTGAACTCCGCATGGCAGTCGCGTTGGTGCGCAGCCGCGAGCACGATACGCCCGCATGTCCTCTCCGCGTGTGGTTGAAGCGTGAATCGCGAAAAGTCAAACTCGTCGATGGTGCGCCACTGGTGAGTGATGTGACCACTGGATGATTTCTGGAGGAGGAGCACGTATCGGTCAAGCTCTTCGACGGCTGGGGACCATCTGTCGCTGGTCATCCCCATGAACTCACGAGGGCTCGTATCGTTGGCTGGATCCGGGGCGATGACGGGCGCCGCAGCGCAACTGGACACGAGCGTCCCGAAAAGGAGCACTGTCGCCAGTGTAATGCGACAAGGTGCGCGGGTCATCTGACGGACTCGCATCAAGCAAGCAATCATGGAGCAAAAAGTCCCATATCTCAGGGCGCGGCGGCGGGCGGAGGCAGGGGCTGGTAGCGGAACGAGAGGCGAGCCGGTGTGCCAGCGCTGTCGTAGTACGAGAGCATCTGCAGTTTGAAGAATTGCCCGTTGCTGCTGCGGACCACGTAGGCCAACTCCTCGCGAGGACTGAGCCGGTGCACGGAGAGATCGTAGAAGTACCAGCCGCTCTCAACTCCGTTGAACACGGGCTCCGAGGCGTCTTGCTGGTAGCCCTCGGTTGGCGCGGTCGTGAGTGAGTCCCATGGCGTGTTTTTGATCACCGCCACCCGTACCTGTCCCGTGGGGTTGCCGCCACCGCCGTTCATCGTGATGGTGTAGCGCTGGAATGCCAGGTCCCAGGCGTTGGTCTCGAAGGCCTCATCGGTCTTCATCTCCCGGCCTTCATCGATGTCGAAGAAGACCAGAGCGGACTTGTTCGTCGCGTCGATCAGCGCGTGGGAACTCCCATCGTCCTGTGGTGTCACCTCGACGAGGGGCCCGCTGTTCGTCTGACCATCGAAGGGGTAGTCCGAGCGCAGGTCCGGGGCACATCCTGCCACCGCGAGCCCGAGGAGCAGCACCGTCCCGTGCATCTGTATCCGCATGTCGATCCTCACCCTGGCTTTCTCCCAGGCGAGGAGGGGGGCTGTCCAGAGGTAGGCAGTCCGTGTCACGAGGAGCGACTTGTCGGCCTGGGGGTGTTCGCGACTGGTACCGTCCGAGCCGGCGGGCAGGCAAGTGCCGTACGGGCATGAGGGAGCGTGCAATGAGGTCGGTGGTCCTGGCGCAATGGACGTTTCTGCTGATGGTCGTGGCTGTGGCCAGTGGCGGATGCTCCCACACACAGAATCCGGAGCGACGGGTCTACGTCATTTCCGAGGACGCGAGCGGAGTGGGCTCGAACCTCGAGAGCGGAACGGGCGGAGCTGGCGCGGAAGCTTACTGCAGCGAAATGGAGAAACAGTGTTTCAAGAAGTGCTGGAGGCGCAAGCCCAGAATCTCAAGCATTCCCAAGGGCTCCGGCATGCATCATGAATACTGTACCACGACGTGCCTCGAAGAACGCATGAGGTGCGTCAAGGAACAGGAGGAGTTGGAACGGCAGGAGTCACAGAAGAAGAAGCTTGATTTCCCAACCATCAATGCTGCACTCGGCTGGCTCAGGGAACACAAGACCGAGGTAGCGATTGGAACAGTCGTCATCGTGGGGGGCATGGCCGCCGCTCCTTACGTCATTGCTGTCGTGGGTGGCGCGTTGGTTCTGGCCCCGCTGTGAGGAAGGCCTGGTGCTGAGATGGCAGACATTCCAAGATTTGATTTGGATGAAGCGATCTATTTTCTGAACCCCTTTATCGAGAATCATGCGGAAGGCTCGAAGGAGAGGAGGTTGTTCGGGCTTGCTCAGATTGCGTTGCTCTTCATTCGTTACCGCGTGAAGGGGGATGAGTTCGAAAAGTTCTATAAAGCATGCTTTGACACCTCTTTCACGGTCGAGGTCGCTCATGAGTTCGCGACGCGGGAAGAGGCGGACCAATGGCTTGCCAGTGGAAAGGCTGTGCATACCGAGCGCGTGAAGATCGCTGGCAAGGGCTTCATGGTGGTCGAGGTGTCAGGGAAGTTTTACTTCATGATCGCCCCTCTCCCGGAGGAGTTGGAGACGGACGAATGGAAGGATGATTCCGAGGAGTAGGCGCCGAGGGGGCTCGGCTCCTGTCTCCGGGCTCAATACTCCCACTGGACTCCGCCCATCACGCCGCGCGGGGGCCGAGGGTTGAATTGCTGGTCGCCCACGTTGAGCAGGTTGTAGGCGTTGATGAAGACGTCGAACCCGCCCCGCACCCTGTAGGTGACATGGGCCTCGAGATCGAAGTAAGCGGGCGCCCAGACCTCGCGCTCCTCGCCGAGGCCGATCACGTTGACCATGCCACCGCCGTCCGTGCCCAGGTAGTACGGCCGTCTGCTCACCCACGAGCCCCGGACCGTGGCTTCCAGGTTCCACGGGCGGTACCTCGTGGACAGCTGCGCGTTGACGCGGTGCCGCGAGCGCGCCTCCAGCGGGCGGTTGCGCGTCTGATCCTTCGCGTCCAGCAGCATGTACGCCAGGTCCAGGTATGTGGCCCGGATGGGCAGCTTGAAGCGCCCGTTGACCTCGAAGCCCTGCGTGTACGCCCTGGCCACGTTCTCGTAGCTGAAGGTCACCGGATTGTCCGGGTCCGGCGTCCCTCCGGCCGTGATGTTGATGAGGTTGGTGAGCCGGGTGTGGAAGGCGCTCGCCGAGAGCACCCACCCGTCGATGGGAGGACGCCAATCCACACCCGCGTTCACCGCCGCGGAGCGCTCGGCCGTGAGGCTCCGGTTGCCCGCGACGATGTAGCCGATGCCCTGGTTGGTGAAGAGCAGGTACAGCTCCTGGAAGGACGGCGGGCGGAACCCGAGTCCCACCGAGGCGCGCATCGTCAGTGCCGGGTTCGGGTCCAGCTTGAGGGCCAGCCGCGGCGAGGGGGCTCCGCCGAACTGTGAGTCCAGATCGAAGCGGAATCCCGGTGCCACCTTCAGCTTCGGTCCGGAGTCTTCCGAGGACAGTGCCACATCCCATTCGTCCTGGAGGAACGCGCCGCCCCGGATGCGGGCCACCGGGCTTTCCGCGAGCCGCGCCGAGGTGAGCCGCTCGCCGAGTACCTCGACTCCGCCGGTGATCGCGTGGTCGCCGAGCCGGTGATCCGCCTGGACGACGCCCTCGTAGAGCCGGTTGACGTTCTGCGTGTAGTCGTCGAGCGCCCGCGAGCCGCGCTGGTCCTGCAGCAACTGGTCGCGGAACAGGCCGAAGTGCCCCCGGATTTGCAGGGAGGTGTCGCTGGCGAGCCGGTTCCTGCCGCCGAGCGACACATCGAACTGCTCCTGCCGCTGCCGCCGGTCCAGCACGGCACCCGAGGGGTTGAGGTCGACGGCGTTCTCGTCGCGGAAGGTGTACTGGCTGCGCAGCCACAGGCGCGACCGGTCATCCGGCGCGTAGGCGAGCGCCACGTCGCCGTCGATCCGGCGGATGCCCGAGCCGCTCGTCGCCGCATCCGCGGGCACCCAGTCGTAGGGGTTGCGGGTGCGGTAACCGCCGCCCAGGCGCACCTCGAAGGGGCCCTGCTTCGTGCCCGCGTTCGCGCGGACGTCGCCCTCCAGCAGCGTGCCGAACGAGCCCCGGACTCCCAGCTCCAGCGGGCGCTGCACGTGCCGTGAAATGAGGTTCACCACGCCGCCGATGGCATCCGCTCCATAGAGCGCCGCCGCGGGCCCCTTGACGATCTCCACGCGCTCCACGTCGCGCAGGCTGAAGCGTCCGAGGTCCAGCGTGGTGCCCACCCGGCCGCTCACGCGCTCACCGTCCACGAGGATGAGCACGTACTCGGGATCCAGTCCCTGCAGGCGCATGCCCGTGCCCCGGAAGGTCTGCACGAGCTCCACGCCCGGGTGTTGCTGCAGCAGCTGGCCCAGGTCCCGCGCACCCACTGCTTCGATCTGCTTGCGGGTGATGACCTCGGTGGCCACCACCACGTCCTCGAGCTTGCGCTCGGAGCGTGTGGCGGTGATGACCGTCTGCTTGCGCCGGTCCGCTTCCTCGGGCTCGGGGGCCGCCGGGGGCGGGGCGGGGGCGGGTTCGGAGATGACGGGCCCGGCGGCGTCGGGGCTGGGGACGGCCGCGCCGGGCTGCTGGGGGTCGATCGGCTGGCTCACCACGAGGGCGGCCACCAGGGGGAGGATCACGGGGTGACTCTCGGCCGGATGCCCCCGATCGTCAATGGGCGCACTCCAGGCGAGCAGACTCGCGAAATGAGAAAGGGCCCCGGGTTGAATCCCGGGGCCCTCGATACCCTCACCCCGTCCCTCTCCCGGGGGGAGAGGGGAGGGTTATGCGGCCTTCGCCTGGCCCTTGCCGAAGGTCAGCCCATCCTTGCCCGCGTCCACCACGATGTGGTCCCCGGGCAGGAACTCGCCCCCGAGTACCTTCAGCGCCAGCGGATCCATCAGGTACTTCTGGATGGCCCGCTTCAGCGGCCGCGCGCCGTACGTCGGATCGTAACCGCGGTCGGACAACACATCCTGCGCCTTCTCCGTCAGCTCCAGCGTCAGCCGCTTGTCGCTCAGCAGCTTCTGCAGCCGCGCCACCTGCAGCTCGACGATCCGCCGGATGTCCTTCTTGCGCAGCGGCTCGAAGATGATGACCTCGTCCACGCGGTTGAGGAACTCCGGCCGGAAGTGCTGGCGCAAAATCCCCATCACGTCATCGCGCGTCGCCTCGTCCAGCTCCTCCTTGCCCTGCATTCCCTCCTGCAGCGCCTGCGAGCCGATGTTGCTCGTGAGGATCAGCACCGTGTTCTTGAAGTCCACGGTCCTGCCCTGGCTGTCCGTCAGCCGGCCCTCGTCGAGAATCTGGAGCAGCATGTTGAAGACGTCCGGGTGGGCCTTCTCGATCTCATCGAACAGGACCACCGTGTACGGCCGGCGCCGTACCGCCTCGGTGAGCTGGCCACCCTCCTCGTAGCCGACGTACCCCGGAGGCGCGCCCACCAGCCGGGCCACGGCGTGCTTCTCCATGTACTCGGACATGTCGATGCGCACCATCGCGGTGTCGTCGTCGAAGAGGAACTCCGCCAGCGCCTTGGCCGTCTCCGTCTTGCCCACGCCCGTGGGGCCCAGGAAGATGAACGAGCCGATGGGCCGGTTCGGGTCCTGCAACCCGGAGCGTGCCCGGCGCACCGCGTTGCTCACCGCCTCGATGGGGCTGCGCTGCCCGATGACCCGCTTCGCCAGCCGGTCCTCCATGTGCACCAGCTTCTGGACCTCGCCCTCCAACAGCTTGGAGACGGGGATGCCCGTCCACTTGCCCACCACGGCGGCGATGTCCTCCGCGTCCACCTCCTCCTTGAGGAACTTGTGGCTCTTCTGCAGCTCGGCCAGCTTCGCGTTCTGCTGGGCGATCTCCTTCTCCAGGCTGGGCATGACGCCGTACTTGATCTCCGCCGCCTTGTTGAAGTCGCCCAGCCGCTCGGCCGCGGCCTGATCGTTCTTCGCCTTCTCGAGCTTCTCCTTCTGCTCGCGGATGCCGGCAATGGCCTTCTTCTCCGAGTCCCAGTGCGCCTTCAGCCCGGTGAAGCGCTCGTTGAGCTCGGCCAGCTCCTTCTCGATCTTCTTCAGCCGCTCCACCGAGTGCGGATCCGTCTCCTTGCGCAGGCCCTCGCGCTCGATCTCCAGCTGGTTCATCTTCCGCCGGATGTCGTCGATCTCCGTGGGCATCGAGTCGATCTCGATGCGCAGGCGGCTGCACGCCTCGTCCACGAGGTCGATCGCCTTGTCCGGCAGGAAGCGGTCGGAGATGTAGCGGTTGGACAGGTTGGCCGCGGACACCAGCGCCGAGTCCTGGATGCGCACGCCGTGGTGCACCTCGTAGCGCTCCTTGAGGCCACGCAGGATGCTGATGGTGTCGTGCACGCTGGGCTCGCCCACCACCACCGGCTGGAAGCGCCGCTCCAGGGCCGCGTCCTTCTCGATGTGCTTGCGGTACTCATCCAGCGTGGTCGCGCCGATGCAGTGCAGCTCACCGCGCGCCAGCGCCGGCTTGAGCATGTTGCCCGCGTCCATCGAGCCCTCGGCCTTGCCCGCGCCCACCAGGGTGTGCAGCTCGTCGATGAAGAGGATGATCTCCCCCGCCGCGTCCGCCACTTCCTTGAGGACGGCCTTGAGGCGCTCCTCGAACTCGCCGCGGAACTTGGCCCCGGCCACCATCGCGCCCAGGTCCAACGTCACCAGCCGCTTGTTCTTCAGCCCCTCGGGCACGTCCCCGTCGATGATGCGCCGCGCCAGGCCCTCGACGATGGCCGTCTTGCCCACGCCCGGCTCACCGATGAGCACCGGGTTGTTCTTCGTGCGCCGGCTCAGCACCTGGATGCAGCGGCGGATCTCCTCGTCCCGGCCGATGACGGGATCCAACTTGCCGGCCCGTGCCGCCTCCGTCAGATCGCGCCCGTACTTCTCCAGCGCCTGGTAGGTGGACTCCGCGTCCTGGCTCGTCACCCGGCTGGAGCCACGCACTTCCTTCAGGCTGGACAGGACGCGCTCGCGCGTCACGCCCGAGGACTTCATCACCTCGCCCACGGCGCCCTTGTCCTGCGCGAGCGCCAGCAGCAGGTGCTCGCTGGAGACGAACTCGTCCTTGAGCGACTTGGCCTCGTCCTCGGCCTTGTCGAATGTTTTCAGCAGCCGCTGGCTGAGCGTCGCGCCCTCGCCGCCCTGCATCCGCGGCAGCTTTTGCAGCGCCTCGCCCAACCGGCCGGCGAACAGCTTCACGTCCACGCCAATCTTGCGCAGCAGCGGCTCGACGATGCCCTCTTTCTGCCCGAGCAGCGCGGTGGCGAGATGCTCCGGCTCGTAGTTCGGGTTGTCAGCCCGGCGCGCCAGAGACTGGCCTTCCTGAATGGCCTCCTGGGCCTTGACTGTGTACTTGTCGAGTCTCATGACCCCAACGTAAGGGCCGGGGGAGCCTTGGCAAGAACTCGGGGGCCGCCCACATTTCACTTGTCGCGTGGGCCTGGATGCTTGGAGCCTCTAGTAACTTCCAGGCTCTCCGGGAGTTGCCTTTCTCCTACCACCCCGGGTATATGCGCGCCCATCTTGGGGGGCATCCTCTGGAAGCGCACGGCGGTTATCTCATCCGAACTGAATCCCTGGGCGGCCTGAAGCTCCTGGAGCTGGCCCGGCGGGCGCTCGTCGAGGACGGTGCTCCGGCGGACACCCAGTTGTCGGTGTGCGTCTACCGCGGGCGGAAGATCATCCGGCTGGCGCTGGACGGCCCCCACACGGCGGGACGCCGGGGCTCGCACTGGTACAGCGAGCATCAGGCGCTCGCCCGGCTGCTGTCCAAGGAGGCGGGCCTCACGGTCCACTCCTACGTCTACGACCCCCAGGAGTACGAGGAGGTCATGGCCTTCGGTGGAGGCCAGAACGTGGGCGGGGAGCGGCTCCCTTATGACGAGGTGGAGCTGCCCGAGTGCCTGGACGGGGACTTCGACGACGAGGCCTTCGCGCGGATGCAGGAGCGCTGGCCGCTGGGCCACCTGGCGTGGGTGTACGGGGTGGAGAGGGATCTGCTGCTGCAACTGCACCGCATGCAGGGGGCGCGGCTGGGGCTCAACGGCTCGGAGCCGGAGTCGGAGCGGCCGCTGGAGCACCTGCTGAGGGGCGTCGCGGCGTAGTCAGTCCTCTTCTTCCACGGCCAACTCGCCATCCTGGGCGGTGATGGCCTGGCGGACGCTCTCGGAGCGGAAGTACTGGCCGATCAGGGCGAAGGTGCCGGCGATGAGGGCCGTCATGCCCATGGCGAAGGCCGCGGCGATCCCGGGCAGCATGGCCTTGAGCTGGGCGGCTGCCTGGGGATTCTGGAAGGCGGGCAGGGTGCTGAGGTGATCGGCCATGACGGGGCCGATGCGCCGCGCCACCACGGCCCACTGGGCACCGTCGATGGTACGCAGCAGGGCGGCGAGGATGGCGGAGACGGAGAGCACCCGGCGCATCCGCTCCAGGGGCAGTCCTCCGGGCCGGAGCAGCCGGCCGGCGGCCACGAAGGCGAAGGAGCACGCCACCGAGAGCGCCCCGAGCACCAGCGAGCGCGACTCGCGCATGGGCTCGAGCGCGGCGATCTGCGCCTCGGAGATGTGCGCGGCGACGAGCACATCCGGGTCCTTGGAGAAGCGCGACAGGTTGCTGACCTCGTCGCGCAGCTCCCCCAGGTGGCCCAGCTCCAGGGTCTCCCGGAGGGCCGAGAAGCCCGTGAGGGCGGCGAGCACGAGGCACACCGCCGCCGCGAAGCGGATGCGCCGCGGCAGGAGCGGGGTGGGGGAGCTTGGGGACGTCACCGCTTGTTCGCCTCCACGAAGCGCAGGCGCAGGTCGGCGAGGAGGTTGTCGAAGAGCTGCTTCTCCTCGGGGGTGAGATTGCCGCGCGTCTTCTCGTGCAGCATTCCCAGCAACTCGATGCTCTGACGGGCGAGGACGAGGTCCTTGCCGGCCTGGCCCGTCTCCGGGTTGGGCGCCTCCCCCAGGTGGATGAGGGCACTGGACGCCAGCCCGATGAGGAAGGTGCTGAAGGTGATGGCCGCCTCGGGCACCTCACCCTTCATCACGAAGGTCTCTCCGCGCTTCTCCTCGCTCATGGCATCACTCGTCCGACTCGGAGTCCTCGTCGACCTCGTCCTCGTCCTCGTCGTCGAAATCCTCGTCCTCGTCGTTCTCCAGCTCGTCGTGCATCACCGTCTCGACGGGGACGCTCTTCTCGGAGACGTCCGGGAGGGACTCGATGTGGCGCTGGTACGCCTTCTCGTCCACGGCGCCGGAGCGCAGGTAACGCTCGGCCGTACGCTTGTCGAGCTGCTTGGGGTCTGTCGGGTTGGCCATGGTCAACTCCTCGGAATCTCTTGGAAAAGGGCGCGCCACCTTATAGCAGGGCTACCCTCTGTCAACGCCGCTGAACCCACCCCCGTCCGGAGCCGATGAACACCCCCGTCCGTCCATCCCTTCCCCGAGGCCTGTATGTCCTCTGCGATGACACCGTGCGCCCCGAGCTGCCACTGAGGGAGAAGGCGGCTGGCCTGCTCGCCGGAGGGGCGAGGGTGATGCAGCTGCGCATGAAGCGGACGCCCCTGCGGGAGGCGCTGGCGGAGGCGCGCGAGGTGGTGGCCGTCTGCCGGCGCGCGGGGGCGGTGTGCCTGGTGAACGACCGGGTGGACCTGGCGCTGCTCTCGGGCGCGCATGGGGTGCATGTGGGAGACGAGGACCTGCCGGCGGAGGAGGCGAGGGCGCTGCTGGGCCCGGAGGCCCTGGTGGGGGTGACGGTGCGAGGCCTGGAGGAGGCGAGGGCGGCGAGGGCGGCCGGGGCGGATTACGTGGGCCTGGGGCCGGTCTTCGGCACCACGACCAAGCAGGTGCCCGCGCCGGTGCTGGGGTTGGAGGGCTTCGCCGCGGTGGTGCGCGCGAGTCCCCTGCCGGTGGTGGGGATTGGCGGGGTGAAGCTGGAGAACATCGCTGGCCTGGCGGCCACGGGGGCACACGGTGGAGCGGTGGCGTCCGATGCCCTGCTCGCCGAGGACATCGCCGAGCGTGTCCGGCGTTTGTCGGCTGCTTTTGACAGGGGCGCCCAGGGGGCTAGCCTCGTGGGCGGAGACGTATGAAACCTCATGGCCATGGCCAGGCACCGCGCCGGCCCAACATCGGCATCACCCCGGACTTCAGCGCCAGCCGGCCGGACTCGCCGTTCCCGTACTACGAGTTGAAGGTGCCCTACGCGGACGCGGTGCTGCGCGCGGGGGGCCTGCCCTTCGTGCTGCCGTACTCGGACGAGCTGGCGTGCGTGGACGCGTACCTGGATCGCATCTCCGGGCTGCTCGTGACGGGCGGGGCCTTCGACATTCCGCCCGAGGCCTATGGCGAGACGGCGCGCGAGGGCATGGGGCCGCTGAAGCTGCCGCGCACGGCCTTCGAGACGGCGCTGATGCGCGGGGCGTTCAAGCGGAACATGCCGGTGCTGGGCATCTGCGGGGGCATGCAACTGCTCAACGTGGTGCTGGGCGGCACGTTGCACCAGGACATCGGCCGCGAGGTGAAGGGCGCGCACGAGCACGAGCAGAAGCACGACCGGACGCACCCGCAGCACCCGGTGGATGTGCGGGATGGGACGCTGCTGGCGGAGGCGCTCGGCAAGGGCCAGCTGATGGTGAACTCCACGCACCACCAGGCGGCGCAGCGGATTGGCGCGCAGGTGGTGGTGAGCGCGGTGTCGCCGGATGGAATCGTGGAGGCCATCGAGTCCACCCAATACGGCTTCGCGCTGGGCGTGCAGTGGCACCCGGAGCTGATGCTCCACACGGTGCCGATCCACGTGGGCGTGTACCGGCTGTTCATCCAGAAGGCGCGAGAGCACCGGCGGTGAGCGGAGCACCGCGCGTGCTGCTGTGCGCGGGCCATGAGCCCACGGGCCGCGCGGGACTGCTGGCGGACGTGGCCGCGGTGCGGGCGCTCGGTGGAGCCCCGGTGGCTGTGCCGTCCGCGCAGACGGCGCAGGGCCGGGAGACCTTCCTGTACCAGCCCACGCCGGTGCGGGTGCTGGGCTCGCAGGTGAAAGCGGCGCTCGAGCTGGGGCCGTTGCACGCGGTGAAGCTGGGGCAGGTGCCCGGGCCGGCGCTGCTGGACGCGCTGAGCGAGGCGCTCGACGGCGTGGACGCGTGGTGGGTGGTGGACCCGGTGGTGCGGACGTCGCGGGGCGAGCCGCTCTCGAAGCTGACACGGCGGCACTACCTGGGCCTGGCGGGGCCGAAGGTGGTGCTCACCCCGAACCTGGACGAGGCGGCGTGGCTGCTCGGAGGGGGCGAGGTGCGCTCGGTGGAGGAGGCGCGCGAGGCGGGGAGGGCGCTAGTGGCCCACGGCTTCGGCGCGGTGCTGGTGAAGGGCGGGCACCGGGACACGGGTGCGGTGGACGTGCTGTGCCTGCCGGAGCGGGACGTGTTGCTGGAAGGGGAGCGACTGCAACGTGCACCCGATCGCCGGGGAACGGGGTGCCGGTTGGCCTCGGCCCTGGCGGTGGAACTGGGGCGGGGCAAAACGCCTACGGCCGCGGCCCGCCGGGCGAAGTCCTACGTGACGCGCTACCTGCGCACCGGCCGGGACTGAACCTCCTCGAGTCAGGACATCCGTGCAAGGACTGTCAGACCGGTATGGGACACAGGAGGTCCCAAGCACGGAGAGGAGACATGGCCATCCAGAACGAGCACCGACTGCGCGAGCTGCTGCAGATTCCACGCGATGCCTGGATACCCGAGGACGACAGGCCCGAGTACTGGGACGAAACCTTCATGCGCCTGGGGCGCGGTTACGGCTTCGACCCGGAGGCGGGCCAATATCCGGTCAATCACGGGCAGCTGGTGATGGATCTCGCGAGACTCGTGGCGCCGCTGCTGGACGGAGCGCGTTTCACGCAGGTGCTGCCGGGAGACGCCGATCCGGAAGGGGAGGAGCAGGCCCCTCCACCGGAGGACGCCGGCAAGGAGGCGCGCGGACTGGACACCCGGTACACGCTGCGCCTGCGGCACGCGGGGCGGCGGTACAGCGTCACGTTCCACGACTTCTCGGACTTCTTCAACATCAACGCGGTGCTGGCCCTGCTCAACGCGGCGCTGGAGCCAACCGGCTCGCCGATGCGTTTCTTCGGCTTCGGAGACGTGGTCGTCGTGGGGCCGCTGCGCGGGGTGCAGCAGGCCATGCGCGAGGGCTTCATCCCCGGCTTCTCCGGGGCGGGCATCTTCGAGGAGTGGGAGCTGGATGAGATCGACGCCTGGAGCGAGTCCGGCGACACGCCCGAGTCCCTCGTGAGGCAACTGGAGAAGGGACGCAGGCGCGTGCGGGCCGTGTTCGTGGTCTGAGCGCTACTCGACGCGCGCCCGGCTCTCGAAGCGCGTGTACTCGGCGAGGAAGACCAGGTCGATGTCGCAGATGGGGCCGTTGCGTTGCTTGGCGATGACGAGCTGCACGGGGATGGCCGAGCTGGTGCGTTGGACCTCGCCGCCTTCAGCGTTCTCGCCCTGGTCCTCGCGGTGGATGAACATCACCACGTCGGCGTCCTGCTCGATGGCGCCCGACTCGCGGAGGTCCGAGAGCATCGGCTTGCCGCCCTTGCGCTCCTCCACCTTACGGCTGAGCTGCGAGAGCGCGATGATGGGCACCTCCAGCTCCTTGGCCAGCTGCTTGAGGCTTCGGGAGATCTCCGAGATTTCCAGCTGGCGGCTCTCCACCTTGCCCTTCTGATGCATGAGCTGGAGGTAGTCGATGATGATCAGCGAGAGCCGGGGATCCCGCTGCTTGAGCCGCCGCGCCTTGGCGCGCAGGTCGAACGGGGACAGACCGCCCGAGTCGTCGATGTAGATGGGGGCGTTGTAGAGCTTGCCCGCCATCTCCTGGAACTTCTCCTCGTCGTGCGGGGTGAGCCGGCCGCCGCGCAGCTTCTTCATGTCCACGCGGGCGCTCGAGGCCAGCAGACGCATGAGGAGCTGATCCGCGGGCATTTCCAGGCTGAAGATGGCCGCCGCCTTGGGATCCTCGGCCAGGCCCACGTGCGTGGCGATGTTCATCGCGAAGGACGTTTTTCCGACGCCGGGGCGCGCCGCGAGGATGAGGAGCTCGCCGGCGTGCAGACCCGTGAGCGCCTGGTCCAGGTCGGCGTAGCCGGTGGACAGGCCGGTGATGCCCGTCGTCGCCGTCTTCATCTTGTCCAGGAGGTCCAGTGTGTGCTCCATCAGCTCGCTGACGGGCCGCAGATCTCCCACGCGCTTCTTCTCGGCCAGGAGGAAGACCTTGCGCTCGGCCTCGTCCAGCAGCACGTCCAGCTCGCCCACCTCCTGGCTCGCCAGCTCCTGGATCTCCCGCCCCGCGTTCGCCAGCCTCCGCCGGAGGGCCTGGTCCTTGACGATCTTCGCGTACTGGACGGCGTTGCCCGGCACGGGCACCACCTGATCCAGGCTCATCAGGTAGGCCGGGCCGCCCACCGCCGCCAGCTGCCCGAGCACCTTCAGCTCCTCGGCCAGCGTCAGGTGATCCACCTGCCGCGAGGAGCCGGCCAGCTTCACCATCGCCGCGAAGATCTGCGCATGCGCCGGACTGGCGAAGTCGTCCTGGTGGACCACCTCCGCCAGGCTGTCGATGATCGTGTTGTCCGCGAGCACGGCGCCCAGCACCGCGCGCTCCGCGGCCAGGTCCTCGTGAGACCTGCGCCCGCCCGTCCGAATGTCGAGGATGTTGTCCATGGTGCCCGGCCAGTCTACAGGCTCCGCTACGAGGATGTAGCGCAGCAGCCTGATCGTGGCCTCTGACATGCCCGGGCCCCGGGACTGGCTTTTCTCCCGCAAACGAAAGGGCCGCCCGGGGGTTGACTCCCGGACGGCCCTTGTCTTCACAGGTACCGAAGACGGTGATGGATACCCTCACCCCGGCCCTCTCCCGGGGGGAGAGGGGATGGGGACTCAGGCCTCCGCGGCGACCTCGACCTTGATCTTCGCCACCACGTCACGGTGCAGCCGCAGCTCCACCTCGTACTGACCCGTGGCCTTGATGGGCTCGGGCAGGTGGATGAGGCGGCGGTCCACCGTCTGGCCCTGCGAGGCGAGCGCCTCGGCGATGTCCAGCGCGGTGACGGAGCCGTACAGCTTGTCCTGCTCGCCCACCTTGCGGCGGATGACGGCCTTGACCGAGCCGATCTTCTTGGCCTGCTCCTCGGCGGCGCCCTTCAGCTTGGCGTTGCGCGCCGAGATGACCGCGCGCTCGTGCTCGAGCTGGCGCACGTTCTGCTCGGTGGCCAGCACCGCCATCTTGCGCGGCAGCAGGTAGTTGCGGCCGAAGCCGTCCTTCACCGTCACGAGCTCACCGGACTTGCCCAGGTTCGCGACGTCCTCACGAAGAATGACCTTCATGTGATGTCTCCGTTGGTGCGTGGGAGCCGGCTATCAGCCGACCATCGCGTTGTAGGGAAGCAGCGCCAGACCGCGGGCGCGCTTGATGGCCGTGGCGATCTCGCGCTGGTGCTTGGCGCAGTTGCCGGAGATACGGCGGGGGATGATCTTGCCGCGCTCGGTGACGAAGTACTTCAGCGTGGGCTGATCCTTGAAGTCCACCTTGGAGTTCTTCTCGGCGCAGAAGCGGCAGACCTTCTTGCGGCCAAAACCACGGCCACCGCGCTTCTCGTCATCACCACCGGCGCCGCCTCGGTCACCGCGGTCACCCCGGTCCCTGTCACCGCCGCGATCCCGGTCACCACCACCGCGGGAAGCGTTCCTGTCGTTGCCAATCATGAGTATTTCCTCTTCTCTGGAATGGATCCGTAGAAGACGACCTCGGGGGCACTAGGCCTCCTCGGTGCCCTCCTCCTCGGTCTCGGCGCCCTCGTCAGCCGAGGCGCGCTCGCCACCGGGAGCAGCGCCCGGGCGGGTCTCCTCGACGTCACCGGCCAGCTTCAGATCCTCGAGCACCGGACGGCTCTCGGGATCCACCTCGTCCGCCAGCTTGGTGGACAGGAAGCGCGTGACCTCGTCGTAGTTGCGGAGGTTGCGCTCGAGCTCGGCCACCACGCCCGTGCCGCCCAGATAGCTGGCGTGCACGTAGATGGCGCGGGGCTGCTTGGCGATGGGGAACGCCGTCTTCTTCTTGCCCCACACCGTGAAGCGGAGGACCTTGCCGCCCTCACGGCCGACGATGCCGCGAACGCGCTCCTTGAGCTTGTCCACGTTGTCGTCGGTGAGGTCCGGCTTGACCAGGAAGATGGTCTCGTACTCACGAAGCCGCTTGGCGGCCTGCGTCTCAGCCATGTTTCTCTCCCCTTGGGGTTGAGTGCCCCCCGGAAATCCGAGGAGCGGGGAAACGGTCAGCCGGTCCAAGGGGGACCGTCCGCCGGGAACGGGAAAACCACGCGCCCGTCTCCCTCGCGTTTCGTCCCGGAGGCTCGCGCACCCGGGATGATGGAAAAGAACAGACCCACCGGGCCAAAGCTTCCGGCCAGCGGGGAAGGGGCCTTCTACGGGGGGGAGGACCCCGAGTCAAGGCGCCCGCTTGTTGTACCGGTTCATGGCCGTGGCCAGTCCGTCACGCACCCAGGTGTCGGACGCGTCCGCCGCCTGGGCGATCAGGTCGTCCAGCTCCCGGCGCTCCCCGTCATCGAAATTGGACAGGACGTAGCCGGCCACCCGCTCCTTGGCGTTGGGGCCCTGGGGCTTGCCGATGCCGAAGCGCAGCCGGATGAAGCTGTCCGCCCCCAGGCTGGAGACGGTGCTCTTCAGCCCGTTGTGGCCTCCGCTGCCCCCGCCCGCCTTGAGCTGCAGCCGCCCGAAGGGCAGATCCAACTCGTCGTGGATGACGAGGATGTCCTCCACCGCCACCTTGTAGAAGCGCGCCGCCTCGGCCACCGAGCGGCCGGACAGGTTCATGTACGTCTGCGGCTCCAGGAAGAGGACCTTCTCGCCGCCCAGGGTGCCCTGGCCCACCCGGGCCTGGAACTTCTCGTGGTTGAGATCGGCGCGCGCGCGCGACAGTAGCGCCTCCACCACCATGAATCCGATGTTGTGACGGTGGCGCTCGTACTCGCGCCCGGGATTGCCCAGTCCACAGATGATCTTCATGGCGGTGACTCCGAAAAACAGACGGGGCCAGCCCCAATGGGCTGACCCCGCGTGGACGGCAGGACGAAGAGATTACTTCTTCGCGCCGGCCGCGGGCTTGGCCGCCGCACCAGCCGCGGGCTTGGCCGCCGCCGCACCAGCCGCGGGCTTGGCCGCACCAGCCGCGGGAGCCGCAGCCGCCGCCGCGGGAGCCGCCTCGACCGCACCCTCGGGCGCGCTCACGACGGCGATGGTGTAGTTGACGTTCGTCTTCACCACCACGCCCTCGGGCAGCTTCACATCATTGATGTGCATGGCCATGGCGATCTTCAGCGGCGTCACGTCCACCTCGATCTGCACGGGGATGGCGCGCGGCTTGGCGTAGACCTCGAGCTCACGGCGGATCTGCGTGAGCAGACCGCCATCGGCCGTGCCCTCGGCCTTGCCGGTGAGGACGAGCGGCACGTTCACCTTCACCTGGTCCTCCTCGCGCACGGCGATGAAGTCCACGTGGAGGATGTCACGGGAGACCGGATCCCGCTGGTAGTCCTTGAAGAGGACCTGCTGGTCGGCACCCACACCCTTGAGGGTGATGAGGGTGTTGAGCTTGTGCGGGGTGTTGATGGCGGCGCGCACGGCCTTCGGGTCGACGGCCACGCTCAGGGGCTTCTCCAGGTGCTTGCCGTAGACGACGGCGGGCACCAGGCCCTGGCTGCGCAGACGGCGGGCGGCGCCCTTGCCGGAGCCCTCACGGGTCTTCACCTCGAGCGTGCTCTTGTCGATGGACATGGATTTCCTCGGTATGGGGACTGCGATGTGACCGCGCTGAGCCCTGGCGCCTCTGGCATCCCGCCCCCGTGGCGGGCCCCGAGACGGCGCCTTCCAGACTGCGAAGGGCCAGCGTGGTGTGGGTGCGACATGCCAGCGCGGGCGCCCGGAGTCAAGCCGCCCGGCGGACAGGAGGGCCCTTCTTCGCCTAGACGAAGAGGGAGCTGAGCGAGTCGGCGCGGTGGATGCGCGCGATGGCCTCACCGAAGAGACGCTCGGTGGTGATGATCTTCAGCTTGCCGCAGGCCTGGGCGGCGGGCGAGAGCGGGACGGTGTCCGTCATGACGAGCTCCTCCAGCACCGAGTCCTGGATGCGCTGGATGGCGGGCCCGGAGAGGATGGGGTGGACGGCATAGGCCACCACCCGGCGTGCGCCCCGCTCCTTGAGGGCGGCGGCCGCCTGGGTGAGCGTGCCCGCGGTGTCCACCATGTCGTCCACCAGGATGGCGTCCTTGCCGTTGACGTCTCCGATGAGGTTCATCACCTCGGAGGAGTTGGGCCGCGGCCGGCGCTTGTCGATGATGGCCAGGCCGCAGTTGAGCCGCTTGGAGTAGGCGCGCGCCCGCTCCACGCCGCCCGCGTCCGGCGACACGATGACCATGTCCTGGGTGTCCGGGAACTTCTTGCGCAGATCATCCAGGAACACCGGCGAGGCGTAGAGGTGATCCGAGGGGATGTTGAAGAAGCCCTGGATCTGCCCGGCGTGCATGTCCATGGACACCACGCGTGTGGCCCCGGCCACCTCCAGCAGATCCGCCACCAGCTTGGCGGTGATGGGGGTGCGCGGCGCCACCTTGCGGTCCTGCCGGGCATATCCGTAATACGGGATGACGGCGTTGATGGAGCCCGCGCTCGCCCGCTTGAGGGCGTCGCAGATGATGAGCAGCTCCATCAGGTTGTCGTTCGTCGGCGGGCACGTGGACTGGACGATGAAGACGTCCAGACCGCGGACGTTCTCGCCGATCTCCACGTGGATCTCCCCGTCCGAGAAGCGGCCCACCGAGGCCTTTCCCAGGGGACGCTTGAGATAGTCGCAGATGCGATGGGCCAGACCGGGGTTGGAACTCCCGGTGAACACCTTGAAGTCGCGGGGCTGCTGCATGGGCGCGCTACTAACGCGCCCCGTGGCGGAAGGGAAGCCCCTTCCACCTGCTCCCTCGGGCCGGTGCTCAGTCGTGGTCGCCCGCAGCGGCCAGGAAGGGGCTCGACGCCCCGCCCGGTATGTGCTGCTGACGCTCGTACTCCTGGAGGATCGTCCGCTCCATCTGGTTACGCGTGTCCGCGTTGAGCGGATGAGCGATGTCCTTGTACGTCCCGTCCTTGCGGCGCTTGGCCGGCATGGCGATGAACAAGCCGGACGCTCCGTGAATCACCTTCAAATCCCGGATCACGAAACAGTGGTCCAGGGTGATGGTCACGTAGGCCTTCAGCTTATCTTCGTCGACCGGGTACACCTTGACGTCGGTGATGTTCATGGTCCCCCCACAGACCCTCGAGGTACGAGCTGAGGGGGAGCCTGAATCGGACCGGGCCGGAAAAGCAAGTCTTGCGGGGCTTCTTGTGCGTCAACCGATGCCTCGGAGACACATGTGGGCCAGGAACGCGAGGTGGTACACGTCGATGACGACGTAGAGGGCAGCCCCCGCCTGGATGGCCCGCTGGCTCAGCCGCATGGAGCGGTGCAGGCACAGGAGCGTCAGCCCGAGGCTCACGATGGTGACCTTGATGGCCATGAAGGCCAGGGGCGAGTGCTCGTAGGCCACCCGCATCAGCGGGTTCAGTTCCTCGGCCACCTGCAGCTGTAAAAAGGTGAGGGTAAAGAGCCCGTCCAGCAGGTTGAGCACCAACAGAAGTACCGCCGCTGGCGCCATGTGGAACGAAGCTCCCTCGATACCTGCCCAGCGTGTTGCCTGCGTCGTCGCCGCCACCCGGACCTCCCCGTTGGAATCCGGAGCGGGGTTCTTCAAGATGCTTGCCAACGCGCGGGGGGCTCGGGAGGCCTGGTGCGGGAAGCGCGGACGGCTTTTGAAAGTTGACGTGCCAGAAGGGGCGTGACAGAGGAAACCCGCGCTCCCGCACAGCCTCCCGACGAGCCCTCCGCGTGCAACAATTTCCCAATGACATCGGGTGGATAGAGGTCATCTGCGGCTCGATGTTCTCCGGCAAGACGGAGGAGTTGATCCGCCGAATCAAGCGGGCCGTCTACGGCAAGCAGGTCGTCCAGGTGTTCAAGCCTCGACTGGACAACCGCTATGACGAGACCCAGGTGGTCAGCCACTCCCAGCTCAAATTGACGTCCATTCCGATCGAACGGGCTGAAGAAATTTTCCATCACCTGTCCCCCAAGACGCAGGTGGTGGGCATCGACGAGGTGCAGTTCTTCGGCACCGAGGTGGTGGCGGTGTGTGAGGCCTTGGCCAACCGCGGCATCCGCGTGGTCGTCGCGGGGCTGGACCAGGACTACCAGGGCCGCCCCTTCGAGCCGATGCCGCAGCTGCTGGCCATCGCCGAGTACGTGACGAAGCAACTGGCCATCTGTGTGGTGTGTGGGAATCCGGCCAACCGCTCGCAGCGTCTGGTGGATAGTGGAGAGCGTGTGGTGGTGGGCGCCGCCGGGGCCTACGAGGCCCGCTGCCGCAAGTGCCACCGGGCCGAGCCCACCGAGGCCACGCCTCCCCAGACGCTCGATCTGTTCGAACACTGAAGCCCTGACTGCCGCTCCAGAGGTCCGGCCATGCGCGACACCCTCTACGCCAACGTTCCCTTCCAGTTGAGCGAGATGCCCCACCGGTATGGCTCCAACGTGCACCTGGTGGGCAACCCCTTCCTGCTCTCGCAACTGGCGAAGCTGTGCAGCAAGGGCACCGTGCAGCCGGAGATCAACCGGCTGGTGGCGCTGCTCTACACGGACCTGGTGAAGACGGTCATCAACGCGGAGTTCCCCCGCAAGATGGTGGCCATGCCCACCCGGATGATCGATCACACGCCGCAGGGCATGTACCAGGGCGAGGTGATCGATCCGGCGGTGCGCGCGGTGACGGTGAACATCGCCCGCGCCGGCACGCTGCCCTCGCAGGTGACGTACGATCTGCTCAACACCACGGTGGATCCGGTGCTGGTGCGCCAGGATCACATCATCATGAGCCGGATGATCGACGCCAAGGAGCACGTGGTGGGCTCGAACATCGGCGGGGCCAAGATTGGCGGGGACATCGACGACGCCATCGTCCTCTTCCCGGACCCGATGGGCGCCACCGGCGGCAGCCTGAGCACCGCGGTGTCCATGTACAAGGAGAAGGTCCCCGGCACGCCCCGGCGAATCCTGAGCCTCAACCTGATCGTCACCCCCGAGTTCCTGCGGAGGATTTCCCGCGAGCATCCGGATGTGGTGGTGTACGCGCTGCGCCTGGACCGCGGGCTGTCACCACCGGAGGTGTTCGGCACGGTGCCCGGCGAGCTGTGGGAGAAGGAGCGGGGGCTGGATGACCGGCAATACATCGTCCCCGGTGGCGGCGGCTTCGGGGAGATCATGAACAACGCGTACGTGTAGAGGTACGACCGTGGCTTTCTACGAGCAGGATGTCGGCGTCCACATCGATGAGAAGAAGCTCCAGGCGCGCGTGCGCGAGCTGGGTGAGCAGATCACCCGCGACTACCAGGGCAAGGAGCTGACGCTCGTTTGCGTGCTCAAGGGCTCGGCGTTCTTCGCCATGGACCTGGCGCGCTACGTGGACCTGCCGCTGACGATCGAGTTCCTCGGGGTGTCCTCGTACCAGGGCGGTACCGAGACGACGGGCGAGGTGCGCATCACCACCGACGTGAGCAAGCCCATGGCGGGCAAGCACCTGCTCATCATCGAGGACATCATCGATACCGGGCTCACCATGAGCTTCCTGCTGGAGAACCTGAAGGCCCGCCACCCGGCGTCCCTGAAGGTGTGCTCGCTGCTGGAGAAGCCTTCGCGCGCCCGCACCCAGATTCCCATCGACTACAAGGGCTTCGTCATCGACGACGTCTTCGTGGTGGGCTACGGGCTCGACTACGCCGAGCGCTACCGCAACCTGCCCTTCATCGGCGTGATGAAGGGGAAGTAGTCCCGAGTCGTCCGCCACGTCCGGGGGCCGTCGCTCCTCAGCAGCTCGTCCCCTGGCGTGATGGGCTCAAGCGCGCCGGGTCCGGGTCCCGGCCGGGGCCTTCTTCGCCGCGGTCTTTTTCGCTGGCGCCTTCTTCGCGGGCGCCTTCTTCACCGCGGCCTTCTTCGCGGGCGCCTTCTTCGCGGCGGCCGGCGCGGACTTCCGGGCCTTGGCGGGCGCTGCCTCCGCCCTGGGCGCTCCCGCGCCACTGTCCATCTGCGCCACGAGCTTCTTCGGGGCCACCGCGCGGTAGCTCTCGTCCAGCCACTTGCGCAGCATGTCGAGCGGCGGCGTGTCACGCGCGCCGAAGTTGGCCGACACCCAGCCGCTCTTGCCCAGGCCGTACCCCGTCGGCTGCACGAACGGCAGCATCAGCGCCGCCCCGTTCGACTGCGGCAGCTTCACGGACATCGACAGGCCCTCGCCCGTCAGCGTCAGGAAGACGAAGGCCTTCCCCTTCACCTTGAGCGTCCGGTGTCCCCACGGGAACTCCTCGGTCA
This sequence comes from Archangium sp. Cb G35, assembly GCF_001896145.1. Taxonomy (NCBI): domain Bacteria; kingdom Pseudomonadati; phylum Myxococcota; class Myxococcia; order Myxococcales; family Archangiaceae; genus Archangium; species Archangium sp. Cb G35. The sequence continues at coordinate 82,817 of NZ_MPOI01000024.1, read as the reverse complement.
CCTCGGGATAGCCCATGCCCGTCTCGCGCAGGGCCAGCTCGAAGGGCTCGAGTCGCTTCATCTCGGGGGGAACCGGCGTCATCGTCATGGCGTGCGTCTCCTCGTGGGGCCCCAGATATACCCCACGCGGACACGCCTCACTTCTTCGGCTTCAACAGGGTGAGCACCTGGGTGAACGTCCTGTCCCCATTCGGCGTGGTGCTCAGCACGCCGCTCGCCCCCTCGAACGTGCCCGTGCCTCCGATGATCGGAATCAGCGACGTGCCCGTCTCGGCTTCCCGGCCCGCCACCGTGATGGTCCCGTCGGCCATCGTCAGCGTCCACTGGCACTCGCTGAACTGCCCCGGCAGCGTCCGGATGCAGTAGCCGCTGTTACTCCCGATCGTCTCCTTCGCCTCGTTCAACAGCGGCTGGTCGAACACGAACATGTCGCCCGGCGAGTCCCCCGGTGGACCCAGATCCACCGGCGTGGCGATGCCGCTGCGGGCATCCGCGATGGTGTTCAGCGTCCAGGCTTCCTCCGCGGGTGCGTTGTTGGCACAGCTCAACATCGGTGCCGCGGTCACGACAGCCATGAGTAGGGTCTTGCGCATCTCGTCCCTCCTTGGGACGGCTCACTTGCGAGCCATCCCGCGCACCTAACCCCTGGAGGGTGTCCGGGCAAATTCCCCGGCTGCTGGACTGGAGCGCTACTGGGGACGCTGCTGGCTCTCGCTGTCGCTGGTCCGCACTCCCTCGGGAGGCGTCGTGGGCGGCGGCGTGGCCCCGGTGCCCTGGGGCGGGGCCGCCTGCTGTCCCTCGGGGGCCGGAGGTGGGAGGCCCGTTCCGGACGGCGCCGGGGAAGAGCCGGCCTCGGCCAGGCTGGCGTCCACCGCCCTCAGCGCCTTCTCCAGCGCCTGGGCCGCCGGGCCCACCACGCTGAGCATCTGGTTGGCCCGCTGCGTGTTCCGGTTGCGGCTCTCCGACGCGATCTTCAGCTGCGTCAGCGCCTCCGTCACGTCCCGCCGCGCCTGCTCCAGCTTCTGCCTCGCCTGGAAGAAGGCCACGTCCGCCTTCATCGTCTCCAGTGTGCGGCGCTGCTCCTCCGTCAGTCCGGACAGCAGCTCCGCCCGACGCAGGAAGTAGAGTCCCTTCTCCAGCACCGCCGGGTCGTCCGACTGCACCCGCGGCCGGGCCAGCCCCTCCAGCACCGGGAAGAGGGCCCGGTCCAGCTCGTCCCGCTCGGTGAAGCGCTGCTCCAGGAGCGCCGAGACGTCCCGGCCCTCGGTGGGCAGGGGGGCGTAGGCGTCCGCCAGCCGCGCGTCCCCGGGCCGGTAGGGCGCCGCCCCCGTGGGCAGCAGCCGCCCCTTCATCACCACCAACTGCCCGTTCTCCTGGGCCAGGGTGAAGGTGCGGGCGTTGAGCTGCGAAAGCAGGAAGGCCACCGCCCCTCCCAGGCCCAGGATGAGGAGGGTGACGAGCAGCCGCGTGAAGGCGCTCGTGGCCCGGCGGCCGAAGCCCGGCCGGTTCTGCTGTGGGTTCATCATGGGATTCATGGTGCTTGCTCCCCAGACGTCCAGGCGGCGAGCCGATTTCCCGGCCCCAGTGCTTTCCTTGGGACAACCGTCCCAAGGGCTATACTCGGTTGGCCCTACTCATGCATCCCACATTCCGCCGCCTGGGGACCAGCGAGCTGTTGCCCCGGTACATCTTCGCGGAGAGCCTCTTCGCACGCCGTCGCGTGTTGGAGGTGGACGCGGTCGCCACCACCGGCGGCGAGAGCGCGCGCTTCCTCCTGGAGCGCGGCGCCCGCACCGTCGTGGCCTGTGACGCGGACCTCGCGGCCGTGGCGGCGGCCCAGAAGGCCCATGGCGGCGCCTCGCTGCGCTACCGCGCCAACGTCTACGACGACCTCGAGCCCGGCAGTTTCGATCTGGTGCTCGTGGCCGACCTCGCCCCCTACGTGCGCGCCCCCACGCTCCTGGCCGAGCTGGCGCGGCTCGTCAGCCGGCAGGGCTACCTCATCGGCGGCCTGCGCAACACGGCCGGGCTCGCCCTCTGGCAGCTCATGGACGTGGAGGAGGGCGTGCCGCCCACGTACGGGCAGTTGCTCGACGCGCTCTCGCCGCACTTCCCGAACGTGGAAGTCGCCACGCAGGCGCCCGTGCTGGGCTACCAGCTCGCCTTCGAGAAGGGCGATGGCCTCCAGGTGGATGGCTCCCTCATCCGCGGCAGCGAGGCCGCCTACTACGTGGTGATGGCCGGCGCCGAGCCCGCCCGCATCGTGGACCCCACCTGGGTGCAGCTGCCTCCCGAGCCGCTCGCCTTCACTCGCGGCAAGCTGGACGAGGTGGCCCAGCGCTCCAAGGGCTGGGAGGAGCGCACCGGCCGCCTCAAGGAGTCCCTCACCCGGCTGCGCGCGGAGCTGACCGATCGCGAGAGCGAGGTGACGCAGCTCAAGCCGGCCCTGGAGCTCGCCCGTGACCAGGTGGCGCGGCTCACCGCGCAGTTGGAGCAGTCGCGCGGCACCCCGGAGGCCGCCCGCGAGCGCGATGAGCTGTCCTCCCGCCTGCGCCGCACCGAGCTGGAGCTGCAGGTGGCCCTGGAGCGCGTGGCCGACGCGGACCGGCGGCTCGGCCAGCAGCGGCTGGAGCTGGAGGCCGCGGAGCGCACCCGGAAGGAGGCCGAGGTCCAGACCCTGGGCTCCCAGGAGACGCTGCGGTTGGAGCGCGCCCGCCGCGAGGAGCTGAACACCTCCCTGGAGGAGTCTCGCGAGCGCCTCACCCAGGCCTATACCCAGCTGCGCGAGCTGCAGGACGAGATGGCCGGGCTGCGCGTCGAGCGCGAGAAGGACCGGCTCTCGTCGGAACGCGCTCGGGAGCAGTCCGAGGAGCTGCGGCGGCAGGTGGAGGCGGCCCGTGAGCGCGAGCTGCGCCTGGCCGAGCAATACTCGACGTCGCTCGCCGCGGTGGAGCTCCTCAAGTCGGACGTGGCCAGGGCCGAGCAGGCCCGCCAGACGTCCGAGTCCCTGCTGCGCTCGCGTGACGCGGACCTGGCGCGCCTGACGCGCGAGGTGGAGGACGGCTCCCGGCGTGTGTCGGGGGCGGAGGCGGCCCGGCGCGACGCGGAGGTGCGCCTGACGGCCCGCGAGGCCGAGTGGCGCGGACTCGAGACGGAGCTCACGGCGGCGCGTGCCGAGCTGGAGCGGCTCACCGCCGAGGTGGAGGCCCGTACTCGCGCCGAGGAGAACGTCCGCTCGGCGGCGGCCCGGCTCGAGCAGGAGCTGCACGAGGCCCGGGGCAGCCTGGAGTCGCTCGAGGAGGAGCGGGTCCGTTCCGCCGCGGAGCTGGAGGAGACCATCGAGGAGGAGCGCCAGCGCGCGGAGTCGCGGGTGGCGCAGGAGCGGGCGAAGACGGAGCGGGCCGAGGCCGAGGCCGCTCGCGAGAAGGCCGCTCGTGAAGAACAGGAGTCGCGTGCCGAGGGGCTCGAGAACCAGGTGCGCGTGGAGGCCGCCGCGCGGGAGGAGGCCTCGCGCGGCCTCGCCGAGCTGGAGGCCCAGCGGCAGCAGTGGGCCGATGAGCGCGGGGCCCTCCGGCGGCGCGTGGTGGAGGTCGAGGAGACGCTCTCCGAACTGGAGCGGGTGCGGGACTCGGACGTGGAGTCGATCACCCGGCTCGACTCGGCGCTGAAGGCGACGCAGGGCTCCATCACGGCGGAGCAGCAGGCGCGGGCCCGGGCGGATGCGGAGCGCGAGCAGGCGCTGGCCGAGCTGGAGCAGGAGCGCGAGGGGAGGGCGCGGCTGGAGGAGGCCGTGGCCCAGGCCCAGGCCCGGTTGGAAGCGGAGCATCAGCGGCTCGAGGAGACCCGCGAAGCGCTCTCGGGTGTCCGCACCGAGCTGAAGTCGGAGCGCCAGCAGCGGGCCCTGGTGGAGGCGTCCCTGGCCGAGGTCCAGGAAGGGTTCGAGGCCGAGCGTCAGCGGAGCACCGGGCTCGCGTCCGAGCTGGCCCAGGCCCAGGCCGGGCTCGAGTCCGCGCGGCGGGCGCATGGCGCGTCGGAGGAGTCCACCGCGAAGGTGCTCGCCGAGCTCGACGAGGAGCGGCAGCAGCGGGCCCGCGTGGAGGCCTCCCTGGCCGAGGTTCAGGCCGGACTCGAGGCCGAGCGGCAGGGAAGCACCGGGCTCGCGTCCGAGCTGGCGCAGGTGCAGGCCGCGCTCGATGTGGAGCAGCATCAGCGGACCCTGGTGGAGGAGTCCCTGGCGCAGGTGCGGGCCGAGCTCAAGGCCGAGCGGCAGCGGGGCTCCGAACTGGGGTCCGAGCTGGCCCTGGCGCGGGCCGGGCTCGAGTCCGCGTGGCAGGCGCATGGCGTGTCGAAGGAGTCCACCACGCGGGTGCTCGCCGAGCTCGAGGAGGAGCGGCGGCAGCGGAGCGGGGTGGAGACGTCGCTCGCGGAGGTCCGGACCGAGCTGGAGGCGGAGCGCACGAGCAGGACGCGCACCGAGGAGTCGCTGGAGCTCGCCTGGACGCAGCTGGAGGCCGAGCGGCGGCAGCTTACCGAGGCCGAGGCGTCGCTCGTCTCGGAGCGAGAGAAGGCGGAGGCGCACCTGGCCCAGGTTCGCGCCGGGCTCGAGGTGGAGCGGGATGCGCTGCGCCTGGATCTGGATCGCGCGCGCGAGCTGTCCGAGGCGGCGCTCGAGGAGACACGGCGCAAGCTGGAGGAGGAGCGCGCCGGACGCGAGTCCCTGGCGCAGTCTTTGTCCGAGGCGCGCGCGGACCTGGAGTCCTCCCGGGCGGGCGCGGACGAGCGCGAGCGGGCCCGGCTCGAGGCGCTGGAGGAGGCCCGGCGGGAGTCCGCGGCGCTGCGCTCGGAGCTGGAGTCGGCCCGGCGCGATGGCGAGGCGCTGGACGCGTCCCTGGTGGAGCAGAAGCGGCTCGTCGAGGAGCTCCGGGCCGCCCTGGAGGAGGAGCGCGCGAGCCAGAAGTCCCTGAAGGAGTCGCTCGCGGAGGCCCGGGCGCGCGAGGAGGCCGTCTCCACCGAGCGCGATAGCCGCAAGCGTGACGCGCTGGAAGTGCGGATGGAGCTGGAGGGCCTCCGGGACGACCTCGCGAAGAAGGACCAGGAGCTGGAGGCGCTGCGGGCCCAGGTGGCGCAGCTCGATGTCACCCGCTTCCAGGCACACCAGGCTTCCATGGCGCTCCAGCAGGCGCACCAGGGGCTGCGGGACCGGGACATGCACATCGCCCACCTCCAGAAGGAGATGGCGGACGTCCGGGCCCGGCTCGCCGCGGAGCACGAGCAGATGGAGCTGGTCACCGTGCAGCTCGAGTCTGCGCGGCGCATCGCGGGCAAGGCGCCCTCGCTCGAGTCGGCTCTCGAGGAGGAGCGCGCGACGCTCGGGAGCGTCCGGGAGGCGCTGGAGACGGCGCGCGGTGGGTTGGAGACCGCCCGGGAGGAGCTGGAGTCGCTTCGCGCCGAGCTGGCCCGTTCCCAGGAGGAGCACCAGTCGGAGCGGGAACGGGTGGCCGAGACGCGGCGCTCGGCGGACGAGCTGGAGACGCGGCTGGCGGAGGCTCGGAGCGAGCTGGAGGACGCGAAGGCGAAGCAGTCCGGGCTGGAGGCCCAGGCCGAGGAGTCCGGACTCCGTGCTCGGGAGCGGGAGGCCGCCATCGAGGCGCGGCTGGCCGAGCTGGAAGCTCAGGCGGAGGAGGCCCGGCGGGAGGCCCGGGAACAGGAGTCCGCCGCTCAGGAGCAGCGGGCCGAGCTGGAAGCCCGGGTGGAGGAGGCCCGGCGGGAGGCTCGGGAGCAGGAGTCCGCCGCTCAGGCGCAGCGGGCCGAGCTGGAGGCGAAACTGGCCGAGCTGGAGGCCCGGGCCGAGGAGGCCGATCGGCGGGTCCGGGAGCGCGAGGGCTCCACGCAGGCCATCCAGGAGCAGTTCGCCAAACTGGAAATGGAGAAGGGCACGCTCGTCTCCGAGCGCGAGCGGCTCAACTCGGACCTCACGGTGGCCCGGGCGGCGCGCATCCGGCTGGAGGGCCGGGTGACGGCGCTGGAGGCGGCCTCCGCCGAGGCGGTGAAGTTCCTCGACGCCGAGCGCGCCGAGAAGGCGAGGGCGGCCCAGGCGCTGGCCGACCGCATCCAGATGTTGGAGACGGAGCGGGCCGGGATGCGCGAGCGCATCGAGCAGCTCCAGGCGCGCAAGCCGGTGTCGGACTCCGAGGCCATCCTGGAGATGTCCGAGGAGCTGGAGCAGCTTCAGGGCGAGTTCGACACCCTGAAGTCCACCCTGGCCGAGCGCGAGCTGGCGCTGGCCGAGCAGAAGCGAAGGTTGGAGGAGCAAGAGGCCGAGTTGGCCTCCTTGAAGCGGCTCTCCGCCCGGAAGGGAGCCGACACCGTGCAGGACATCTACGCCCGGGCCAACGCCGAACTGAACGCGGTCAAGAATGAGTTGCTTCGCCGTCCGAAGGGGAGCACACCCACTTCTGGACCCCCCGCGTCCACCCCGAAACCCGAAGACCCGGGCTGAAGAGACCCGACGACCATGAGCACTACGGCAGAGTTCTTCTTCAAGTATCACGGCCTCGGCAACGACTTCATCGTGCTGGACTACCGCGAGGGGGGCACGGACATCGACGCGAGGTTCTCCCAGTGGCTGTGCGATCGGCGCAGGGGGGTTGGCGCGGATGGGGTGCTCAGCCTGCTGCCCTCGACTACCGCCCTGGCCCGCATGGTGGTCCACAACGCCGATGGCAGCATCGCGGAGATGTGCGGCAATGGCCTGCGGTGTGCGGTGAAGTATCTGGTGGACCACTCCGGCGAGAAGCCCGAGCGCATCGAGGTGGAGACGGGCGCGGGGATCCTCACGTGTATGCCCGGGTACGGCACGGATGGTGTCGCCGAGGTGGAGATCTCCATGGGGCCCGCGCGGCTCATCGCCCCCAACCTGCCCTCGGGCGCCACCGGCCAGCCCTTCCTGGGCGAGGAGGTTCCCGGCCACTCCGGGCTGCGTGGTTACGCCGTCAACATGGGCAACCCCCACCTCGTCCTGCTCGACCAGCCCCTGGAGGACGCCGGCCGTCTGGGCCCCGAGCTCGAGCGCCATCCGGGCTTCCCGGAGCGCACCAACGTGGAGTTCGTCCGGATCACCGAGGAGGGCCTGGCCATCGTCGTGTGGGAGCGGGGCTGTGGGCTGACGGAGGCCTGTGGCACCGGGGCCTGTGCGGCGGCCGTGGCGGCGGTGCTCGCCCGGCGGCTCCCGGCGGATGCCTGGCTGCGTGTCACGCTGCCGGGCGGGGACCTGCACATCCGGGTGCCCTCGGACCTGTCGGACGTTCGGCTCCGTGGGCCTGTCTCCTTCGTCTTCACGGGCGTTGTCCCGGATCTCCCGGGCCGGTAACCTCGCCGTCTCCCCCCCTCCCGTCGAGTCCTCCGCCGTGGCTGGCCCCATTCTCGTCGTCGATGACGACAACTTCTTCCGGCAGCTCGCTTCCGACATGCTCTCCCGGAAGGGCTACCTCGTCGTCCCCGCCGCGAACGCCGCCCAGGCCCTGGAAGCGGCCACGCACGAGACCTTCGATATCGTCATCACCGACCTGGTGATGCCCGAGCTGGACGGCTTCGGCCTCACCACGAAGCTGCGCGAGCGCGACCCCGAGCAGGAGGTCATCCTCGTCACCCAGCGCACGGACGTGAAGGGCTCGGCCATGGCCCTGAGCGCCGGGGTGGCGGTGGTGCTCGCCAAGCCCGTCGACGAGTCGGACCTGCTGCTCGCGGTGGAGCGCGCCATGGAGCGCGTCCAGCTGCGCCGCGAGCGCTCCAAGCTCCAGACGGAGAACCTGGAGTTCGCCCGCTACCAGAACCTCCACCAGCGCTGCCTGGAGCTCCTCTCCCAGCCGGACCTCGAGTGGCTCCAGGAGCGGGTGGCGGCCGAGCTCGCCGCGGTCTGCGATGCCCAGAGCGCCGCCCTGTGGATCGCCGATGACCGGGGGCACCTCATCCTGCGTGCCTACCGGGGCCTGCTGGACAAGCAGTTCCTCGCCGAGCGCATGAGCCCGGATGGGCCGCTCGGCAATCGTCTGCGCGAGGCCATGCCGTGGATCGCCCGCGACGAGCGCTCGCCGGTGCTCTACGTCCCCTTCGTCATCGGCGGGGAGATCATGGGCCTGGCGCAGCTGTCGGATCCGGTCGCCGGTGACTTCCGCTCCGAGCACGTGCGCTACGCCAAGATTCTGGGCGACTCGGCCGCGGTGGGCGTGAAGAACGGCCGGCGGATGCTGGCGCTGCAGCGGTTGGGCCTGCGGGACCGCGACACCGCCGCCTACAACCTCAGCTACTTCACGGACTACGCCTCCAAGGAGATCTACAAGGCGCGGCGCTACGGGCGGACGTTCTCGCTACTGACGTTCTCCGTGGACAACCTGCCGCTGGTGCGCATGCGCCTGGGCGTGCCGGACGCGAAGCTGGCGGTGCGCGGCATCATCAAGGCGTTCGGGCGCATCGTCCGGGACTCGGACGTCATCGCCAAGGCGAGCGAGCAGGAGTTCTACCTGCTGCTGCCGGAGACGGACTTCTTCGGCGCGATGATGTTCGTGCGGCGCGCCCTGGACGCGGTGCGCGCGGAGCCGGAGGCGCAGGAGGTGGAGTCGCGCCTGCCGCTGGCGCTGGTGGGCGGGGCGAGCACCTTCCCCAAGGACGGCGAGGACTTCGACGAGCTGGTGCACCGTTGCCGCCGGCGCATGGACGAGCGGCGCTGCTCGCTGCAGCGCAAGCTGATGCTGGACACGCTGCCCTTCTGGGACGAGGTGGACCTGCTGCTCGGTAATGCCTCCAGCCCCAAGCTGCCGGTGGAGGAGAGCGCGGAGCCCTCGCGCCGCGGCAAGGTGTCCGACGTCCTCTTCGACGAGCTGCAGTCGGAGATCGCCCGCGAGCTGATGAGGGATCCCAGCTCGCGCGGGCTGTTGTACGTGGGCGGGCCGGAGATCCGCGCGGACCTGCCGATTGCCCAGGGGCTGGAGTCGGCCTCGCCGGAGATGGCCTCGCGCATCTACCTGCTGGGGCGGCGCGGGGACCTGGACTCGCACCCGGCGCTCACGCCCGTCTTCCTGGAGGGGGACGAGCGCATGGCCCGGCACGAGTTCATCCTCTGGATGTCGGAGACGGCCTCGTACGCGCTCATCCAGCGCCGGGGACTCGGCGCCACGTGGGGATTCCACTCGTCGGACACCGCCGTGGTGGATGGGCTCATCACCCGCCTGCAGGTCGAGTACGACCTGCAGCCGTACTGACCCGGTAGGGAGCGACCATGGCCCAGGTTCGAAAGATCCTCATCGCCGATCCCGACCTCGAGTCGGTCCGTCCGCTGTCGCGCTCCCTGCGCACGCGGGGCTACCAGGTGCACTACGCGCCGGATGGCTCGCGCGCGCTGGAGGTGGCGGTGTTGCGCCATCCGGACCTCATCCTCTTCGATGAGGCGTGCCGGATGCTGGATGCGCGCACCTTCATCAACATCCTGCGCACCAACCCGCGCACGGACGACATCCCGGTGGTGGTCTCCACCGGCCAGTTCGAGGCGGACAGGCTGCGTGGTCTGCGCGACGGCTTCCTGCGCAAGCCCTTCAACATCGACGAGGTGCTCTCCCGCATCGAGCACGTCTTCCGCCGCAACGAGGCCGCGAAGGAGCTCAAGACCGAGGTCCAGGAAATCGAAGGCTCGCTCAGCCAGTTGAGCATCCCGGACCTGATGCAGATCCTCGGGATGAACAAGCGCAGCGGCAAGCTGACGCTGGAGCGGGGCAACGAGCGCGGGGAGATCGTCGTGGTGGACGGCCGCCCGGTGAACGCGCGGGTGGGCCGCGCCGAGGGTGAGAAGGCCCTCTTCCGGCTGCTGGTGTGGAGCGAGGGCTCCTTCACCTTCTCCCCCGGGAACACGGGCGGCAAGCCCCGCATCCAGCGCGCCGTGGACGACGCCCTGCTGGAGGCGATGCGCCAGGCGGACGAGGTGAACCGGCTGCTGCCGGGGTTGCCGGCGCGCAATGTCCGGCTGGTGCTCGCGCCGGAGGCGGACCTGGGGCAGGACCAGCACCCGGTGACGGCGCAGGTGGTGGAGTTGCTGCGTCAGCCGCGCGCGCTCGGCGAGGTGTTGGACCTGGCGCCGGCCACGGACCTGGAGGTGGTGGGCGTGCTGCACACGCTCCTCCAGAAGGGCGTGGCCCGCATGTCCGAGCCCGAGCGGGACGAGGGCAGTGGTCCGCTGCTCGGGCCCGCGGAGCTGCACTCGTTGCGCGGACGCATCCTCCGGGGCCGGGGTCCCTCGCGGGAGGCCACCGCCAAGGTTTTCGTCTGTGGCAGCGGCCCGGCGGTGGCGAGGCGGCTGCTGTCCCAGTTGCCGGGCATCGCGGCCGTGGCGGCCGAGCCCCCGGCGGTGCGGAGCGGCTTCGGGACGCTGGGGCGGTTGGATCTCAACGAGCTGCTGCACCTGGACTTCTGCGTGCTGCCTCCGGCGGAGGCGGCGAGGCCGCTGTGGCGTCCGTTCAGCTCGGGGGGCGTGGGTGCGCTGCTCTTCGACGCCTCGGAGGCGGCGGTGAAGCTGGCGCACTTCCTGGCCTGGGACATCCGCATGCCGGTGGTGCTTGTGGGCCATCAGGTTCCGCCGGAGCTGCAGGGGGCTCCCGCGGGCGCGGCCAGCGTGGGCGAGGACCTCATCGAGGCGGTGCGCAGCCTGCTGCTCCTGGCGCTCAACCCGGCGCCGATGCTGCCGGGTGTGCCGCAGGCGCAAGCACCCCGGCTCAACGTCACCGCTGGCTGAGCCCCTTCAGGGATGTCCGCGAAAGTGTGCCCCTGAGGAAAAGCGCCGGCAACGCGCCCATCTTCCCTCGCCCTCCGGGAGAGGGACGGGGTGAGGGTGCCACGCATCCCGGGTTGAACCCCCTGTCCCCACTTGAGGGCCACGGGTTGGAGAACGGGGACAGATACCCTCACCCCGTCCCTCTCCCGAGGGGAGAGGGGATATTGGTCACTGAAGGAGGGGGTTCACACCTCCCTCAGGCCGTCTTGGTCGTGGCGTCCTCTTCTCCGGTCAGCGGCTGCATCGCGGCGAGCAGGGAGCGCAGCCGCTGGAACTCGACGGGCTTGTCGATGCAGGGCATGCCCGTGGTGGCCAGGAAGGCGCGCGACTGCTCCGTGAAGGCTCCGCCCGTCATGAAGATGACCCGCCTGGCCTGCTCGGGCGCCAGCCGCGACAGCTCCTCGTAGAACCGGGGACCGCTCATCTCCGGCATCATCAGGTCGCACAGGATGGCGTCGAAGCGCCGGCCCGAGGTCAGCAACGCCAGCGCCTCCCGGCCATGGCTGAGCACGAGCACCTCGCAGTGCGCCTGCAGCAGCCGCTGGAGGGCCCGTCCGACGACCGTCTCGTCATCGAGGATCAGCAGGCGCTGCTTGAGCACCTTGCCCGGAGCGGGCTTCTCGGGCTTCTCCATGTCGCCGTGGGCCGTCTGCAGCCGGAGGTGGAACACGGTGCCGTGCCCCACCTCGCTCTCCACGGAGATCTCCCCGCCCATCTCGTTGAGGGTGCGGCGGCAGATGGCCAGTCCCAGGCCCGTGCCCACCCCCACCGGCTTGGTGGTGAAGAAGGGCTCGAAGATGCGCTCGCGCAGCTCCGCGGGGATGCCCCGGCCGGTGTCGTGGATCTCCACCCGGACGTGGCTGGGCCCGTCCTGGCGCGTCACCACGCGGATCTCATGCGTGGTGCTGTCACCATCTGGGATGGCGTCCGCGGCGTTGACCAGCAGGTTGAGGAAGACCTGGCCCAGGGGGGCCTCGCTGCCGAGCACCGGGGACACCGCCGTGTAGTCCTTCACGATGCGGGCGCGGTGGAAGATGTGGTTCCACGCCATCCGCAGCGACGAGTCGAGCACCCGGTGCACGTCCAGCGGGCCCCTCTGCTTCTCGTCCGGCCGGGAGAAGATCTTGATGTCGCGGACGATCTCCCGGATGCGCTCGGAGCACAGCATGCAGTCGCGCAGGGCCTGCTCCTGGTCCGCGGAGACGTTGGTCGAGCCCGCTTCCGGATTCAGCACGAAGTCCAGGTTGGCCATGAGCGAGGCCAGCGGGTTGTTGATTTCATGGGCCACGCTGGCGGCCAGCAGACCCAGCGACGCGAGCCGGTCCGATAGCAGCAGTTGCTCCTGCATCTTCCGGCGCTCGGCCCGGAGCGCCGCCTCGCGCAGCTCGCGGGCCACGGCGGGTCCCAGCCGGCTCAGCCGGTCCTTGAGCAGGAAGTCGTGGACGCCGGCCCGCATCGCCGCCACGGCGGTGTCCTCGCCAATCTGTCCGGAGACGATGAGGAAGGGCACGTCCAGTCCCCGCTGTTGCACCAGCGAGAAGGCGGCCAGCGCGTCGAAACGCGGCAGGGCGTAGTCGGCGATGATGGCGTCCCAGGGACCCGAGTCGAGCGCGCTCGCCAGCGCCTCGGCTGTCTCGACGCGCTTGTGGGTCACGTCGTAGCCGCTGCGCCGCAGCTCACGCAACACCATCAGGGCATCGTCCTCGAAGTCCTCGATGAGGAGCAGGTGGAGCGGTGTGGGCATCAAGCACTCCGTCTCGGGGTAGGGAGCTCGTTGAGGACGAGCCAGTACATGCCCAGCTGTCGCACCGCCTCGAAGAAGGCGGTGACGTCCACGGGTTTGTGGACGAAGCTGTTGACGCCGAGCTCATAGCCTTCCACCAGGTCCCGTTCTTCCTTGGACGAGGTGAGGATGACCACGGGCAGCGTCCGTGTGTGATCGTTGGCCCGGATGCGCCGCAGAACCTCCAGGCCGTCGATGCGGGGCAGGTGGAGATCCAGCAGCACCACCTGCGGCCGGATGTCTGGATCCCGCTCCGCGTGCCGGCCCTGCACGAAGAGGTAGTCGAGTGCCTCGGCCCCGTCGCGCACGACGATCACCGGGTTGTGGATGTTGCTCTTGCGGAACGCCCGGAGGGTCATCAGCTCGTCATCGGCATTGTCCTCGACGAGCAGGATGATGCGCTGGTGTGAATCATACATCATGGCGGTTCTCAATTGCCGCCGGCCGCGCTGGCCACGGGAGGCGCTGCAAGTGCGGCGGGCTCGTGGAGGGTGAAGAAGAAGGTCGCGCCCTGGCCCACCCGGCCCTCGCCCCACACGCGCCCTCCGTGGCGGCGGATGATGCGTTGCACGGTGGCCAGACCCACGCCGTTCCCCTCGAACTCCTGCTGCGTGTGCAGCCGTTGGAAGACGCCGAAGAGCTTCCTCTGGTACTCCATGTCGAACCCCGCCCCGTTGTCCCGGACGAAGTAGACGCGTCCGCTCCCGGTCTCCGGCAGCGTGCCGAACTCGATCTCCGCCACCGGTTTCTCGCGGGTGAACTTCCAGGCGTTGCCCATCAGGTTCTCCAGCACCAGCCGCAGCAGCTGGGAGTCCCCGCGGTCCACCAGGCCGTCCTGGAGCTGGAAGCGCACGGTGCGCTCGGGCTGCCAGCGCTGGAGCTGCTCGGAGATGGAGCGCGAGATGCCGGACAGGTTGACGTCCGTCTCCACGAACTCGGTGCGGTTGACGCGCGAGAGCGCGAGGATGCCGTCGATGAGCTCCGCCATGCGCTGGGACGAGGCGCGGATGCGCTGCAGGTAGTCCTGGCCCGTGGCGTCGAGCTTGTCGGCACAATCCTCGGAGAGGGCGAGCGTGAAGTTGGAGATGCTGCGCAGCGGGGCGCGCAGATCATGGGCCACGGAGTAGGCGAAGGCCTCCAGCTCGCGGTTGGAGAACTCGAGCTGGGCGGTGCGCTCGGCGATGCGGCGCTCCAGCTCCGCGTTGAGCTGGCGCACCTGCTCCTCGGCCTGACGGCGCTGGGTGATGTCGGTGATCATCGCCATGGCCCCGATGTACTTGCCGGTCTCGTCGTAGAGGGGACCGGTGGACACCAGGGTCCAGAGGATCGTCCCGTCCTTGCGCACCAGGCGGAAGTCGTTGAGGACGGCGGACCTGCCCTGGCGCCGATCCTCGACGTACTGGTGCATGAGGGGGATGTCATCGGGGCAGATGACGTCGAAGAGTGCCTTGGTCAGCATCTCCTCGACCGTGTAGCCCAGCATCTGGCACAGGTAGCGGTTGGCGTAGACGGTGTGGCCGTTGACGTCCACGGTCCAGAGTCCCTCCTGCGCGGACTCCACGAGCAGCTGGAAGCGCAGCTCGGTGCGGCGTTGATCGGCCTCGGCCATCCGCTGCTCGTGGGTGTCACGCAGGCTGAGGGTGACTCCGAGGATGTTCCCCTGGCTGTCGCGCACGGGGCGGGCGATCGAGTGGACGTGCCGGCCCTCCGGGTGCGTTGCATTGCGCATGAAGAGGTCCTCCTCGGGCGATTCCTCGCCGTGGAGGGCGCGGTAGATGGGCAGCCGCTCGGAGGGGCAGAGCGTCGTCGTGTCCGGCAGGAACACGCCGTAACGATCGCTCCAGACCTCGGGCGCGTCGGCCACGAGCCCCACGCCCAGAATCTTGCGGGCCGTGTCGTTGAAGTAGAGCAGCTGGCCCTTCGCGTCCGCGACGGCCAATCCTTCCGCCGCGTTGTCGAGGATGGCCCGCAGCAGGGGCTGGTACTGAGGCTGGAAGAGGCTTTCGGCCAGCTCGTCAGGGGGCAGGGTCGAGGAAGGCGTCGCGGTCATGGGATGGGCTGGAGGCCCGTCGAGCATAGCGATTCCCCCGAGCAGGAGTCATCCGGGCGACAGGCTTCCATGGACGGGCGGCCGGATGCTTCACCCCCAGAGCGGGAACCCTGGTGAAGGGATGATCCAGGAGTCCCAGCCAGGCTCAATCCGCCGCGACAGACCGGGCCGCTACACTGTCCAGGGTTCTTCACGGAAAGGGCCGGACACCCGGTGCTCCAGGGAAATCAGAGGTCTCCCGCGAGGGCGTCCCGCACGCCGGGTAGCTGGGCAAGCAACTCCAGCTCGGCGGCCTTCAAATGGGAGACGCGGCGGCCGGCGATGCGCTCGAAGTGGAGCTCGAGCCGGTGCTCGCCCTCGGCGTCGATGTGGCGGAAGAGGCGGGCGCGCCGGCCTTCCCGCACACAGGCGAGGATGTCCTGGTGGAGGCTCTTCAGCCGGCGGGACACCTTCAGCGCCATCCGACCCTCGGGGGTGTCGAACGTGTGGAAGTGCCGGTTGCGCGACAGGGGGCGCGCGGGATCATGGAGCCTCTCCACGAGGCGCCGAACGAATGGGTCCATCGACGCCGCAGGATAACATCCGCTACCCTGCATCTCAGCGATGCAATCGATATTTCCCCGCCTGCTCTACGTCCTGCCCCTGCTGCTTCCGCTTGCCTGCAAGGACCCGGAAACACTCTCCGTTCAAACCCAGGAGCAGAAGTTCCAGGCGAAGATGAGCGAGGGCCAGGCCCTGCTCGACAGTGGTGAGCCCGAGCAGGCGGCGAGGGCCTTCGAGGTGGCCTCGGGGCTGAGGCCCGACAACCCCGAGCCCCTGCTCATGATGGCCGAGGCCCGGCGCCGGGAGGGCAACACGGGGGCGTCCATCCTGGCGCTCAAGCGGGCCATGACGCTCAATCCGGCGCAGGCGCCGGAGATCAAACGGAAGCTCGCCGAGCGCCACGAGCAGGACGGGCGCCTGCGCGAGGCCATCTCCTTGTTGCTGGAGCTGCGCGAGTCCGACGAGCTCGGGGACCTGGACGTCCTCAGGCTGGCGCACCTGCAGACGGAGATGGGGGAGCACCAGGCCGCGTTCAAGACGCTGGAGCGCATCCTGCGCGAGCGCCCGGACGACGTGGATGCCAAGGTGGTGGAGGCGGAGATCCTCCTGGCCAAGGGCGACGAGGTGCTCGCCGGCAAGCTGATGGACCGGCTCCTGGAGGAGCAGCCGGGACTCACGGCGGCGCGGAAGCTGCGCGCCCGCTACTTCCTCCAGAGTGGCTACGCGGAGTACGCCGAGCAGGACCTGGCGGCGGTCCAGGGCGAGGAGGCCACGAAGCCGGACTTCGTCGCGCTGAAGGCGCGGATACTCACGAAGCTCGAGCGTCACGCGGATGTGGAGGCGCTGTTGACGGCGACGGTGGCGAAGTATCCGCAGAACGCGGACCTCATCGCCCGGCTGGCCGAGACGCGGCTGACGCTGGGGAACAAGGCCGGGGCGCTGGCGGCGGTGGAGCAGGCGCTGAAGGCGCAGCCGGACTCGGCCCGCGCGCTCTATGTCCGGGGCCGGGTGCATGAGACCCAGGGGGACCTGAAGCGCGCGAAGGAGGACTTCGGCGCCGCCCTCCAGCACAATCCCCGGCTGGCGCCGGCGCTCTCGCGGATGTGGCGGCTGCAGGAGAAGGCCGGCGAGAAGGAGGAGGCGCTGGTCACCGTGGAGCGGCTCGTGGACTCGGGCGAGGCCTCGCCGGAGGAGAAGGTGGGGCTGGCGAACCTGTACGCGCAGACGCGGCGGCGGCCCGATCGGGGCCTGAAGCTCATCGCCGAGGCGCTCAAGCGGGACCCGGGCAACCCCGAGTACCTGGACATCCAGAAGGCGCTGAAGAAAGCCCTGCCCAAGAAGAAGTCGTCAGGGCCCATCATCATCCGCGGTCGGCGCTGAGGGGACCGCCCGTGGCTACGCGGGCGGACGCTGTCCCCAGACACCGAAGATGGTGGGGCCGTAGAACCAGGCGTTCGGATCCCTCAGGCTCTCGGAGAACCCGTCGAACTGCTCGCGCGTGAGCAGCCGCGTCTTCTCCGCGTACGGCCAGTGCTGCTCGCCGGTGAGCCGGTGGAAATCGGCGGTGGGCGTCCCCCCGGAGAAGTAGAGCATCTCGCCCTCGGCGTTGACGTTCTGCAGCCCCAGCCGTTGGAAGGTGCGCGGCAGCGTCCGGGCCCAGTCCACGGCCGTGCCGGCGGCGCGTCCCATGGCGTGCATGATCTCCACCACCTGGAGGAAGGGCCCGGTCTCGTTCTGGAAGAGCGAGAAGGTCTCCATCTCCTCCAGCAGCAGCCAGCCGCCCGGCTTGAGCGTCGCGATCAGCCGCTCCACCAGCTCCTCCCGCTCGGCCAGATGCTGGAGCACCATCCGCGAGTGCACGAGATCGAAGGTCTTCTCGGGAGGACTCATCGTGCGGATGTCCTGCTGGCGCACCTCGAGGGTGGGCCCGGCCGCGTCGGCGACGAACTCGGTGTTCATGTCCACGGCCAGCACATGGCCGTGCGGTGCCACCCGGTAGCGCATCCAGCGCGCGATGGAGCCGCTGCCACAGCCCACCTCGAAGCAGCGCCAGCCCTCCTTGATGCCCAACCCCTCGATGCGCCGCAAGGTGATGTGATCAGTCATCCCCTCGATGGCCTGCAACCGTTGGCGCCCCTGCACGCCGGAGTTGCCCAGGTCCTGTTTGTAGCCCTGGATCTTCGCTGCCACCGTCTCGACCTGTGAGGTCATGTGGTCCACCCGAGATGTATTGGGGGCGCGAGCATAGCGTGTGGACCCCAGGCTTTCCGACCCCCCTCACAACGCGGACCCACTCCCCTCCGGTGGGACCCTCTTGCTTTCACTTCTGGACAGCACGACCACGTGGCCGGTGACGGGTTGACCGGCCTGCTTGCGCAGAGTCTCTTCCCGCTCCAACACCGGGTGCAGGTAGGCCGCGCTGGCACAACTCCGAAGGTAATCGAGGTGGTGGACGTAGCGCGCGCTGGGCTGGAGCCGGTACCCCGGCGCGGTGCCTTTCTCCACGGTGAAGGCGAACAGGCCACCGGGGGCGAGCCGCCGGGCCACGTGCTGGAAGAGTGTTTCCAGCGCGCCGAAGTAGACCAGCACGTCCACGGCGACGATGAGCTCGTGACTCTCCGTGGAGGCGGCGAGCTCCGCGGTGATCTCCCCGGCCCGGAGCACGTCGTACACGCCGCGCTCGCGCGCCTTGTCCAGCATGCCCGTGGACAGGTCGATGCCCTCGAGCCGCCGGGCGAAGGGCCGGAGGAGGGGACCCGCCAGTCCGGTGCCGCACCCCAGGTCGAGCACGTCGAGCTCCCGCCGTCCGCCGAGCACCGAGCTCACCGCGTCCACGAGCCGCTCGGGCGCGCGATAGGAGAGGAAGCCGCGCAGGCTGTCGTCGAAGCTGGGGGCGTAGAGATCGAAGAGCGCGGCGACATGGGCGTCGGCCATGCGCTCCGGAGGGGCGCCGCCGGTCTCGGCCGCTTCCATATAGGCGATCGCCGCTTCCCGGGCCGGCTCGGGGATGCGCATCTCGTGGCAGCGCCGCGCGTGCAGGTGGCGGCGGAGTTGAACCACCTCGCTGGCGCGCCCGTTCTCCTGGAGGATGGAGATGAGCATCTTCAGCGAGTCCTTGTCGTCCGGCTGCTGGTCGAGGTGCTCGCGCAGCGCCGCCTCCGCCGCCAGCGGCTCGCGCCAGGACCACAGCACATGGGCCGCGTAGGTGGCGGGCACGAGCTCCGCCCCTTCGAATCCACACGCTTCCAGGCGCGCACGCCAATCGATGGGAGAGGGCTTCATGGGGTTCTCCCAGAAGGTACACCCGGGGTGATCCACATGGCCATTGACGCCGGGCTCGCTCCCTTGGAAGCGTGGCGTCATGGACAACATGGTGCGGGCAACCAGGTACGCGGTGGTGACGGGCGCCTCCAGTGGCATCGGCCGGGAGCTGGCGTCGCTGCTGGCGCGTGAGGGGTATGCGCTGGTGCTGGTGGCCCGGCGCACCGGACCCATGCAGGAGCTGGCGGATCAGCTCCAGCAGGCCCATGGAGTGCCCTCGGTGGTGCTGGGAGCGGACCTGGCCTCGCCCGAGGGCGTGCCCACCGTGGTGGACGAGCTGAAGAAGCGCCAGCTGGACGTGGAGGTGCTGGTGAACAACGCGGGCTTCGGCCTGGCGGGGAACTTCGAGGCGCTGCCGGCGGAGCAGCAGGTGGGGATGTTGGACCTCAACGTCCGGGCGCTCACCGTGCTCACCCGCGAGCTGGTACCGGGGATGGTGGCGAGGCGGCGCGGGTACGTGCTCAACGTGGCCTCGCTGGCGGCCTTCACGCCGGGCCCCTTCATGTCCGTGTACTACGCGAGCAAGGCGTACGTGCTGTCCTTCTCCACCGCGCTGCACGCGGAGCTGAAGGGGCAGGGGGTGACGGTGACGGCGCTGTGCCCGGGGTTCACCGAGACGGAGTTCGCCGCGCGGGCGGCGGAGCACCAGAAGGCCCGGCTCTTCAGCGGGCCCATGGGGACGAGCACCGCGCGCCATGTGGCCGAGGCGGGCTACCGGGCCCTGAAGCGGGGCAAGGCGGTGGTGGTACCCGGGCTCCCCAACCGTCTCTCGGCCTGGTTCATGCCGCTGGCTCCGCTGGCGTTGAGACTGCGCATCGCCGGGTACATGAACGCGAGCGGCTCCTGAAGGGGAGGGCGCCCATGGCCAGCGGGGGCCTCCTGCCTCCAGAATGGGCCGGGGAGGAGCGTTCGATGAGTGGGGACAAGCGGTGCCCTTCGTGCCGGGGGCGGATGCAGCGGTTCTTCGCGGTCGGGGTGGAGCTGGACCGGTGCCGCTCGTGCCGGGGCGTGTGGCTGGACGCGGGGGAGCTCTCCGAGGTGCTCCTGAGGGACGTGTCGCCGCGGCCGGTGGCGGGCCGGAGCGAGCGCCCGTGTGCCTTCTGCTCGCGCCCGATGCGCACCGCCCAGCTTCCCGGAGGCGTCGCGGTGGAGACGTGCGAGCGCTGCCGGGGCGTCTACATGGACGAGGGCGAGCTGGAGCACCTCTCCTTCGGGACGGAGGAATCGGCGCCGCTCGCCGCGAACGTCAACCCCGAGAAGCGGTTCTTCTTCTTCTACTGCGTGAACTGTGGCGAGCGCTTCCCGCTCAACGAGGCGAGGAATGGAGAGGGCGGGCTGCACTGCCCGGGCTGCGCCCCTGCCGCGCAGCCGCCTCCCGCCGAGGAGGAACAGCCGGTGAAACAGGTGGGCGGATGGTTGAGCCGGTGGTTCGGCCGGAGTTAGAGAGACGGGATGAACAAGCGCTACCGCTGCACCATGTGCGACTACATCTATGATCCAGCCGCGGGCGATCCCGACTCCGGCATTCCGCCAGGCACGCCCTTCGAGCAGATCCCCGACACCTGGTATTGCCCCCAGTGTGGCGCGGGCAAGGCCGACTTCGAGCCGATGGAGGGCTAAGCGGCGGGGCGGCGCAGCACGTAGACGACGCGCTGGGAGCCGGGCTCGATGGGCTGGATCTCGCTCTGGGTGAAGGGCGCGCCGACCAGCTCCATCATCGCGTCCATGTTGCCGTGCATGAAGTGCGGGTCGATGCCCGGCGTAGAGCCCAGGGCGGCGTAGAACTCGGGCATCACCTCGAAGGTGACCTCGAGCGCGCCGTCCGGCAGGAAGCGGGTCCGGGCCGACAGGAAGTTGGTCCCCGACTGCAGCCCGCGTGAAATCCGGCCCAGCGAGCGCTCCCAGCCGAGCATCCGCAGCATGGCGAACACGGCCCGGCCCATGGTGGTCTGGCCGTACCCGTCCACCAGCTTGCGGCCGATCCGGTAGCGGGCCTGCTCATTGGAGACGTCCGGGAAGAGAACCTCCGCGCACACCCCGACGGCGGCGAACCACGTCGGCACCGAGTAGGCGACGAGGAACGGATGATCCAGGTCGATGCCGATCTTCTTGAGCCGTGCCCGGGTATGGGAGTCGAGCCGCTCCTTGAAGGCGTGCTTGAAGAGGGCCTCCACCACCTGACTGAAGATGACGGGTTCCTTCCGGGTCACGGCAGCGGTCATCATCGAGCATCCCTGGGACGAATGGGTACCCAGCTCAGGATCTGGCCCTCATTCGTGACCAGTCCGGGCGCAGGGTACCCCCTACGTGGTGGCATCTACCACCATCTCCGGAGATTTGGGTCCCGGAGTTGTGTCCCAAGGTAGGACATCGTCCTCCCTGTAAGAGGCGCTACTGGATGAGGTCCGCCTGGCGGGTGGCGGTGTTGCGGACGAGGCCGAAGTGGCCCTCGGAGAGGGTGTAGCTGGCGTTCTCGTTGGCGAGCTGGCTGGAGTGGACGCCGTCCACGGTGCACACGCCGGTGGCGCAGACGATCTCATCCGAGTTGCTCTTGAGGGAGTAGATGCGGGTGGCCATGCGCTTGCCGTGGATACCGGTGAGGAAGGGGCTCTTCACGGACAGGCCCCAGTAGCCGCAGGTGGAGGTGATCACGTTGAAGGGGTAGGTGCCGCAGGTCCACAGGCCGCGGTAGCCGGCGGCGATGCCCACGAAGGCATCCACGCGGCTCTGCACGCCCAGATCGAGGATGGCCTTGATGGCGAGCGTCACGCCCATGGAGTGGCCGATGACGTCGATCTTCCCGGTGCACGAGCGGGAGAGGGCCTGGTTGATGGCGTCGCGGACCGGGGTCTCCTCCGAGCCGGAGTGGTCGTTACAGGCGGCGCACGTCTTGGAGCCCCAGCTGGGGCGGAAGATGTCCGCGGCGGCGTACCCGCGGGAGATCAGCGTGTTGTAGGTGTTGTTGTAGTCCGATGGATAGGAGGTGTTGCCGTGCACCAGCACCACCGCGTCCCGGCACGTCTGCGCGCTGGCGGTAGCCGCGGCGAACCCGACGGCGAGGACGGACAGAAAACGCACTGCGCTCGACAGCCGCTTCAGCTCCATGGTGCTCCTCCGGGGGAGTGCCGTCCTCCTGGGACGGTACGGCCGGGGAGCCTTCATGAATCATGATTCAGGTGTCAAGAACGGATTCCCGGATTCAGAGAAAGCAGTGGATCAGCGGGAGGAGGGCAATCCCTCGGCGGTCTCGACGACTTTCTCGAGGGCTTTGATTCCCTTGCGCTGGCCCACGGCCACCACGGTGAGGTTCTCCCGGGCGAAGTAGCGCCGGGCCACGTCGCGCACGTGGGCCGCGCTGGCGGCGTCCACCAGGTCCGCCCGGAAGCCGAAGGACTCGGGCCGGCGGAACAGCTCCGTCCCGCCGAACCACCCGGCCAGCTCGCCCGGCGAGTCCTGCGAGAACTCCAGCAGCATCCGGTGCCGCCGTTTGGCGCGTGCCAGCTCCTCCTCGCCCACCGGCGTGGTGCTCAGCTCTCCCAGCACCCGGAGCACCTCCGCCACCACCAGCGACGCCCGGTCCGGAGCACACGCGGCTTCGATCTCGAAGATGCCCGCGTCGTGGAAGGCCTCCAGCGAGGCGTGCACCGAGTACGCGAGTCCCCGCTTCTCCACGATCTCGAAGGGCAGCCGCGAGGACAGCCCGTCATCCAGGAAGCGCCGCAGCAGTTGCAGGGCGGGCCAGTCCTCGTGGTGCTCGGGGACGGTGCGGAAGCTGATGCGGAACTCCGTCTGGGCCTCGTCGTGGGTGACCACGTGCAGCCGGGGCCCGGCGGGCGTGGGCGGCGGCGGCAGCTCGACGCTCTCGGGGCCCCGGGGCAGCCGGGCGAAGTGGCGCTCCACCCGCGCGAGCACCTCGTCGTGCTTCACCCGGCCCGCCGCCGTCACCACCATGTTGCCGGTGACGTAGTGGCGTGCGAAGTGCTCGCGGATCTGCTCGTGGGAGAGCAGAGAGACGGACTCCTTCGTGCCGGCGATCTTGAAGGCGAGCGGGTGGCCGGGGAAGAGCATCCGCTTGGACAGGTTGTCGATGTCGATGTCCCGGCCCTTCTCGTCCACCTCGTCGAGCATCTCCTCGAGGATGATGTTCCGCTCCACCTCCATGTCGGTGAGCCTGGGGCGGGTGAGCATGTCCCCGAGGATTTCCAGGCCCACGTCCAGGTGCGCCGGGTGCAGGGGGGTGTAGTAGTAGCCGTGATCTCTCGTGGTGACGCCGTTGAGGTTGCCGCCCACCTCCTCGACGGCGGAGTTCATCTTCACGGTGTCCGGCCAGCCCTCACTGCCGCGGAAGAAGAGGTGCTCGAGGAAGTGGCTGACGCCGTTGTTGGCGGCCATCTCGTGGCGGCTGCCGGTGCGCACGTACACCGCGAGCAGGGCGGTGTGCAGGTGCGGGGTCTCGACGGTGACGACGCGCAGCCCGTTGGGCAGGACGTCGCGGTGGTAGGTGAAGCTCATGCGCGGGGAAGCCTGACGGAGAAGGTGGTGCCCTGGCCGGGCTCGCTCTGGCACCCGAGCGCGCCGCCGTGGGCCTTGAGGATCTGCTGGCTGACGGCGAGCCCCAGGCCCGTGCCGTCTTCCTTGGTGGTGAAGAAGGGTTCGAAGATGCGCGAGCGCACGGCGTCCGTCATGCCGCGCCCGGTGTCCTGGATGCGGACCTCCACCTCGCGCTCGTGCACGCGCGTGGTGATGGTGAGCCGGCCGCCGTCGGGCATGGCCTCGCGGGCGTTGCGCAGCAGGTTGAGGAACACCTGGCGCAGCTGGCCCTCGTCGGCCAGGGCCTGGGGCGGAGCCTCGGCGAGCTCGCGCGCCACCTCCACGTGGGCGCGCTCCAGCTCCTCGCGGGAGAAGTCCAGCACGCTGGCCAGCACCTCGGTGACGTCGGTGGGCTCGAGGCTGGGCCGGGGTGGGCGCGCCATGCGCAGGTACTGCTCCGTCACCTCGGTGAGCCGATCCACCTCGCGGGTGACGGCGGCGAGCAGCTCGCGCGACTCGCGGGCGTCGGCCGGGGACTCGAAGTGGGCGCGCTCGAAGGCGTCCTGCATCAGCTCCACGTTGAGGCCGATGGAGGACAGGGGATTGCGCACCTCGTGGGCCACCTGGGCGGAGATGCGGCCCACGGCCGCCAGTTGCTCGGCGCGCATGAGGGCCTCGGCCTGGGCCTTGAGCTGGGCCTCGCGCGCCTGGAGCGAGCGGGCCATGGCATCGAACTCGCGGGCGAGCACCGCCACCTCGTCATCGCCGCGCACGCCCAGCTGGGCGCTGTAGTCGCCCTTGCCGATGCGGGACACGCCCTCGATGAGGGTGCGCACCGGGCGCAGCGTGCGGGCGGACCAGGCGGTGGCGCCCAGGCCCACGCCGATGGCCAGCACGGACAGGGTGATGATGGCCAGGCCCGTGCGCCGCTCGCGGTCCTCGGCCCCGTCCACGCGCTCGCGGATGCGGTTGCTCAGCGCGGCGCGCAGGAAGCGGATGTCCCGGCCGATGGAGGACTCCTGCTGGCGCAGCTCGGCGGTGGCGCGCGCCACTTCCTCCGCCAGGGGCTGCTCGTTGGAGAGCACCGTGAAGACGGCCTCCGCCGCCCGCCCGTAGGCCTGGTAGCGGTTGGAGAGCTCCCCGAGGCGCGACTCCAGATCCTGGACGAAGTGCACCTCCCCCGTGGGGGCCATGGTGCGCACCTCGCCGGCCCTCGCCTTCGCCGCCTGCAGCCGCTCCGCCATGAGCGAGGGGAAGTACAGCCGCGCCAGCCGGATGAGGGCCCGCCGCGTCTCCACGCTGCCCTCCTCGAGCAGCCGCTCGGTGTCCTTCTCCTGGTTGGTGTGGAAGGACTCGAGCGCGGCCGCGTCCTGCGACAGCTGGAGGTAGCCCTGGCTCACCAGGCGGATCTCCAGACGGTTGCGGTGCAGCTCGGCCACGCTGAAGAGAGACACCGCGCCGAAGGTGACGAGCACCACCGCGTAACCGAGGAAGATGCGGGTGGCGAGCGAGAGCTTCATTCAGGGGCAGAGGCCGCGTTGACCACGGCCGGAAGCCATCGCTACGCTCGCGACGGTCCGAGCGCAAGCCATCTTTGCCTGCGCCGTGGCCGGATACCGCAAAAGGGGAACACCATGGGCCGGAGTATCAACGGGTGGACCTCGTCCGCCCGGGGGGGCATCGCGAAGGGCAGGGGCCGTTCGCCCGGTTGGAAGGCAGGGGTGGCGGCGCTGGGGCTCCTGAGTGCCTGTGGGCCCTGGGAGGCTCATTACGAGGTGAATCTCCTCTCCCAGATCTGCGCGACCCGCCCCGCGCCGGGGCGGACCCGCTACCTGCGTTTCCGCGTCACGGCCCCCGACATGGAGCCCGTGGAGCGCTATGTCCCGGTGGAGCAGGGCACGGCGGAATTGCCGATCGTCCCGCCCGGAAAGGGGCGCGTGCTGGAGGTGCGCGGTTATACGGACCTGCCTCGCGCGGGAGGCCGCGTGGTGGCCCTGGGCCGCTCCCGTGCCTTCGAGGTGCCGGCGTCGGCCGGGGATGCGCGTCCGACCGTCTCCGTCGCCATCCGCCAGGTGGATACGTACACGTATCCGAGCACGGCCCAGGGGGAGTGTGGGTCGCTCGCCGAGCCTCGCGCGGCCCATACCGCCACGTTGCTCGAGGACGGCCGGGTGCTGCTGGCCGGGGGCTACCGGACCGGCTCGGACGGCATGGACTCCACGGTGTCCTCGGCGGAGCTGTTCGATCCGATGACGGGCACGGTGACCCCGGTGCCAGCGTTGGATTCAGCGCGGGCGTTCCACACCGCGACGCGGCTGCCGGGCGGCAAGGTGCTGCTGGCGGGCGGTGAGGTGCGAACGGTGGAGGGCGTGCTGCCCATGCGGAGCGCCCGGGTGCTGGACGTGGCCCAGGGCACCTCCACCGAGGTGGAATTGGCGGTGGCGCGCAGTCACCACGCGGCGGCGGTGGACGCGGGCGGACGGGTGCTGTTCGTCGGCGGAGTGGGAGCGGGGGGCGAGGTGGTGGCTCGGGCCGAGGGGTATGACTCCGCGACGGGCCAGGTGTTGTCCGTGAGCACGCCGGTGCCCCGGGTGGGCATGGCGGCGATGCCGGTGCAGGACGGCCGGCGCATCGCCGTGGTGGGCGGCTCGGATGGAGCGGAGTTGCGGCCGGAGGTGCTGTTCTTCTCCTTCGAGGGTGGCTCCTTCGTCCCGGTGGGCGAGGGCGCCCGGCTCCGGGAGCCCCGGCGCGACGCGGCGCTCGTGCCGTTCGGTGGGCCGGAGCGCTTGCTGTACGTGGGGGGACATGCCTCGCCTGGCGGTGTGGAGGACGCGCGCCTCCTGGCCTCCTCGGAGCTCGTCTCTCCCGATGCGGCGGCACAGGTGTCCCCGGGGCCCCAGGTGTTCGCCCGGAGCGGGCTGTGCGCGGTGGCGCTCCCGGATGGCCGCGTGATGACTCTCGGGGGCGTGCGCGGGCCCATGAGCGACCCGCATGTGGAGTTGCTCGTCCCCGGCCGGGATGGCGCCGCTCCGGCCCTGCTCGGGTTGACGCCGCCGGCAAAGCCGCGTCATCACCACTCGTGCACGGTGCTGGAGGATGGCTCGGTGCTCATCGCCGGTGGTCAGTCAGCGGATGGGAGCGAGCGGACGACGTTGGACGACCTCCTCGTCTACACGCCGGTTCCGCTGGACTGACGGACCTACGGTGGGGGCCCGGTGTGGTGCAACCCGGGACCCCCGATACCCTCACCCCGTCCCTCTCCCGAGGGGAGAGGGGATGTTGGGGGTAGAGGGAACTGCTGGGGGAACTGCTGGATGGGAGTGAGGCTCAGGCGCTCGGCGTCTGGGCCTTCTCGTCCTGTTGGGGCTCGGTCTTCGCCGACTGCTCACCCGGCGTCGTGGGCTCGCTCGCCGCCGCCACCGCCTGCTGCTGCGCCGCCTCCGCCGTGGCCCGGGCCTGAGAGGCCTCCTCCACCTTCCGGTCGCTCGCCGCCATCTCGTCCGGCGTCAGCTCCGTGCGCTCGGCCAGCATGCCCGTCTTCTTCTCCAGGTCCTTGATCGCCCGGCGCAGCAGGTCCCGCTCCAGCAGCGTGCGGTTCAGCCGCTTCTCCAGCGCCTTGTACTTGTCCTTCACCAGCTCCAGCTCGTTCTTGCTGGCCGCGAAGATGCGCTGCTGCGAGTCCGCCCGGCCCTTGATGCGCTTCACCTCGCGATCCAGCTCGGCCGACCGGCTGCGCTCCTTGTTCGCCGTCTGCTCCAGCCGCTCCATCTTCTCGCGGTCGGCGTCGTTCAGCTCCCGGTAGCGGCGCGGGGCCTTCTCCGCGGCGGGCTCGGCGGCGGCGGCGGGCACCACCGTCGTGGTCGCGGTCACCACCCGCTCCTCCGGCTGCGCCGGGGCCGACAGCTGCTGAGACGGCGGGGCAGCCACCACCGCGGGCGCCGGAGCGGGCGCGGGAGCGGCGCCACGGCGGCCACCCTTGCCGCCCATCTCCATCTCGGACTTCAGGCGGGCGATCTCCGCCTCGGCCTGGGCCAGCTCACCCCGGACCACCTCCAGCTGCAGGGACGCGTTGCGCTCCACCTCGGCGCGGGCCTTGGTCAGGTCCTTCTCGCCCTTCTCCGCCTCCTTCTGCTCGTAGAGCTTGCGCTTGGCCTGCTTGAGCTGCTCCTTCACCTCTTGCAGCTGCGTGCGCTGTTCATCGGCCTCCTTGCGCTTGCGATCCAGCTCCGCCTCCAGCTTCGCGCGCGCCTTGGTATCCGACTCCAGCTCCGCCCGCGCCGAGGGCGAGGACGACGAGGTGGGGAGTGCCGCGGCCTGCTTCTGGCCGAAGAACACGTAGGCGAGCGTGGCGAGGAAGAGCACCGACACGACGACGAGCAGAACTTCCAACACGGGGGTGACCTCCGGGGACTATGCAAAAAGCGGCGCAGCCTAGCGTCCGGCGGCGGCACGTCAATAGGGTCTCGTCGCCCGCCCTCCAGCCGCCAGACCGGGCCCCGCCCCGCTCGCTCTCTACGGCGGGGTGGGGATCCGCTGCTCAAGTTAGGGGCCAGGGTGCCGGGGTGCCGGGAGGGCTCGGGGGGTGGTCCGCGGGGCAGGGGGGCTTTCTCCGGGACCAGGAAAAACGTTAAAGGTGGGGGCTCGCGCACCGTCCTGGAGGAACCCCGCGTCATGGCTCACCTGGAGCTCATTCCCAAGGAGAACGTTTCCAGTTTCCGCAAGCTGGCCATCGGCAGCTGGAAGACGGCGTACGACCCGACCGTGTACGGGACGATGACGCTGCGCATGGACAAGGCCCTGGCCTACATCGAGGCCTTTCGTGTGAAGACGGGCATCCGGCTCACCGTCACCCACCTGCTCGCCAAGGCCATGGCCGAGGCGCTGCGCCGCTGCCCGGACGCCAACGCCATCCTGCGCTACAACCGCATCTACCTGCGCAAGCGCATCACCATCTCCACCCTCGTGGTGCAGACGGACGGCGGCAAGGTGGATCTGACCGCGGCGAAGATCGACGACGCGGAGCAGAAGTCCCTCCGGGAGATCGCCGCCGAGCTCGAGGCCGCCGTGCAGAAGGTCCGCCAGCGCAAGGACGAGGCGCTGGAGAAGAGCAAGGGCACCATCCACGCGCTGCCCTACGTCTTCCTCAACTTCTTCACCTGGCTGATCTCCTTCTTCCTGTACACGCTGAACTGGGACATGACGTGGGCGGGCATGCCCCGGGATGCATTCGGCTCGGCCATCATCACCAACGTGGGCTCGCTGGGACTGGACACGGCGTACGTGCCGCTGGTGCCCTACACGCGCGTGCCCATCTTCATCGCCCCGGGCGCCATCAAGGACGCCCCCGTGGTGGAGGACGGCAAGGTGGTGCCCGGCAAGCTGATGAACGTGAACGCCTCGTTCGATCACCGCTTCATCGACGGCTTCCACGCCAGCATCCTCGCCAAGACGTTCCGCGAGATGCTGGAGAACCCCTTCGAGCACTTCGACAAGCTCGACGAGGTGGCCCCCGCGGTGCCGGCGGACGTCAAGCCGCCGGTCTCGGCCGCGGGGTAGTCACCCGGGCTCCCTTACGCCCAGGCCCTGCGCCAGGTCCGGGAGCCCATGCTCGCGCTCATCTCGCGCAGGCGCCGCACCCGCTCGGGGATGGGCGGGTGGGTGGAGAACAGGCCCATGATGGCGCCGCCGGACAGCGGGTTCACGATGAAGAGGTGCGAGGTGGCCGGCGCCCGGTCATAGGGCATCAGCTCCGCGCCACGCTCCAGCTTCATCAGCGCACTCGCCAGCGCATCCGGATCCCCACACAGCTCGGCCCCCGTCGCGTCCGCGCCGTACTCGCGCGAGCGGCTCACCGCCAGTTGCAGCAGCGTGGCGGCGATGGGCGCCACCAGCAGCACGCCCAGGTTGCCCAGCGTGTGCCCCAGCCCCTCCTCTTCATCATCCCGGCTGAGCAGCGAGCCGCCGAACCAGAAGAGCATCTGCGCCGCGTAGCTGATGACGCCCGCCAGCGTGGCCGCCACCGTGCCAATGAGCGTGTCGCGGTTCTTCACGTGCGCCAGCTCGTGCGCCAGCACGCCCTCCAGCTCCCGCTGATCCAGGAGGTCCACGATGCCGGCCGTCACCGCCACCGCGGCGTGCTCCGGGTTGCGGCCCGTGGCGAACGCGTTGGGCGTCCGGGTGGGCAGCAGGTACAGCTTCGGCTTGGGCATGCCCGCGCGCGCGGCCAGCCGCTCCACCATCTGGTGCAGCCACGGCGCCTCCGCGTACTCCAGCGGCTGCGCCCCGTGCATCGCCAGGGCGATCCGATCGCTGAACCAGTACGAGCCGAAGTTCATCACCACGACGAAGAAGCCCGCGACGACGAGCCCTTGTGGGCCGCCCAGGCGCTCGCCGACGAACAACAGGAGCGCCGTGAGTCCCGCCAGCAGCACCGTCGTCTTCAGCGCGTTGCTCAGCCGGTGTCCCCAGCCGCTTCCGCGCACGCCCCCTCGGGGCATCGACGATCCATACATCCCGCCAGCACTCATGACGTTGCCTTGCCTTTCCTTTCCCCTCTCGGGTACGGGATCAACCTAAACAGGCGGCGGGGCGCGTCAAACGCACCGGGATGCGGAGGGACGGGCTAGAGGTAGAAGCGGTCCACCACGCCCCCGGTCCTCTGGAGGATGGCGCTCCAGCCCACCCATCCATCGATGGGCCCCTTGTCGGCCAGGTGCTCGGCCCCCAGCGCTCCCAGCGAGCCCGTGCACCCCTGCACCGTACCCAGCCCGGACTCGCGCACGTGCTCCAGCAATTGCCTCAAGGTAGGGATGCGGCGCGTCTCGAAGCGGTCCGCCACGTCCTCGCGCGGTGGGTCGAAGTCCGGATCGTCCAGCCGGCCCTCGAGGAAGCGCTCCAGCGCCCACCAGAAGAGGTACACCTCCACCTTCCGGCCCGACGCCACCGCCGCCGCCGCGATGGACAGCCCCTGGTGGACGCGGTCGTAGTCGCCGCTATGCAGGAAGACGACCACCTTGGGCGCGGGAGTACTCACGCGGCCCTCATACCGTCCACCCTCCCACCCGTCCACACGCACTCATTGTGCGGGTGCGTTGAACAGCCGTGGCTTGCGCCTGCCTGCCCTATCTTGCTAGGGAACCGAGGATATCGGACACTCTCGGCGTTCTTGTAATTTTTCAGGCACATGGTTCCTACACAGGGCAGGCGGGACGTCATGGGTGAGGAGGCGACGGCGAAGCGCAAGGACGATCACCTCGACCTGTGCGCGACCGGAGACGTCGAGCCAGCGCAGAACAGCACCTTGCTGGAGTGCGTACGGCTGGTTCATTGCGCGATGCCGGAGATGGCCGTGGAAGAGGTGGATCTCTCCACGGAGTTCCTCGGCAAGAAGCTGCGTTACCCGCTGTTGATCACCGGCATGACCGGAGGCACGGAGCGCGCCGGGGTGGTGAACCGGGATCTGGCGCTGCTGGCCGAGCGGCACGGGCTGGCCTTTGGCGTGGGCAGTCAGCGCGCCATGGCGGAGAACCCGCAGGCGGGCGCGACCTATGAGGTGCGGCAGGTGGCGCCCACGCTGCCGCTGCTGGGCAACATCGGCCTGTACCAGGCGGTGGAGCTGGGCGTGGATGGGGTACGGCGGCTGGCCGAGGCCATTGGCGCGGACGGCATGGCGCTGCACCTCAATGCCGGCCAGGAGCTCACCCAGCCGGAGGGCGATCGCGACTTCCGCGGTGGCTACAAGGTGGTGGAGGGCCTGGTGCGTGCCTTCGGCTCGCGCCTGCTGGTGAAGGAGACGGGGTGTGGCATCGGCCCCGAGGTGGCGCGCCGGCTGGTGGAGCTGGGCGTGCACAACCTGGACGTCTCCGGGCTGGGCGGCACCTCGTGGGTGCGGGTGGAGCAACTGCGCGCCACGGGTGTGCAGGCCCAGGTGGGCGCCGAGTTCTCCAGCTGGGGCATCCCCACGGCGGCGGCCATCGCGACCGTGCGGAGGGCCGTGGGCCCGGACGCCCGGCTGGTGGCCTCGGGTGGACTGCGCACGGGCCTGGACGCGGCCAAGGTGCTCACCCTGGGCGCGGACATCGCCGGCATGGCGTTGCCTCTCTTCCGCGCGCAGCAGCAGGGCGGACTAGCGGGGGCCGAGCAGGCACTCGCCACCATCCTCACCAGCTTGAGGCAGGCGCTCGTGCTCACCGGCAGCCGCACCTGCGCTGAGCTGCGTCAGAAACCCCGGATCATCGTGGGGGAGTTGAAGGACTGGCTCGCGGCACTGTAGGGATTATTCCCGCGGCTCCGAATTGCCTTCCGTAGTGGAGAAACGAATGTCTGAATCGCTGACGTCCCGGTTGTCCGGTTTCCACAAGCTGTCGATGGTCGAGCGCCACGAGAAGCTCTCTCAGATGCTGGGCCTGGACGAGATGGACCTGGCGCAGCTCCAGGGCATCAGCGCGCTGCAGCCGGGCCTGGCGAACAAGATGATCGAGAACGCCGTGGGCACGTTCTCGCTGCCGATGGGTCTGGGGTTGAACCTGCAGATCAACGGCCGCGACTACCTGGTGCCCATGGCGGTAGAGGAGCCGTCCGTGGTGGCGGCGGTGTCCTTCGCCTCCAAGATCGTCCGCGAGGCGGGCGGCTTCACCGCCGAGGCCGATGAGCCGATCATGATCGGCCAGGTGCAGCTCACCCGGTATGGGGATCCCACCGAGGCGACCAAGCGCATCGTCGCCGCCAAGGAGGCGATCCTCGCGCTGGCCAACAGCTTCCACCCGTCCATGGTGAAGCGCGGCGGTGGCTGCAAGGACATCGAGGTGCGCGTGCTGCCGGCCCCCGAGGGGCCGCGCGGTGAGCCGCTGCTCGTGGTCCACCTGATCATCGACACGCAGGAGGCCATGGGGGCCAACCTCATCAACACCATGGCCGAGGGCGTGGCCCCGCTGCTCGAGCAGCTCACCGGCGGCAAGGTGTTCCTGCGCATCCTCTCCAACCTGGCGGATCGCCGGCTGGCGCGCGCCACGTGCCGCATTCCGGTGGAGCTGCTGGCGGACTTCGACATGCCGGGCGACTCCATCGCCGAGGGCATCTACCAGGCGAGCCGTTTCGCGCTGGCGGATCCATACCGGGCGGCCACGCACAACAAGGGCATCATGAATGGCATCGACTCGGCGGCCATCGCCGCGGGCCAGGACTGGCGCGCCATCGAGGCGGGCGCGCACGCCTTCGCCTGCCGGGATGGGCAGTACCGGCCGCTGTCGACGTGGCACGTGGAG
The DNA here is from genome assembly GCF_001896145.1 of Archangium sp. Cb G35. Taxonomy (NCBI): domain Bacteria; kingdom Pseudomonadati; phylum Myxococcota; class Myxococcia; order Myxococcales; family Archangiaceae; genus Archangium; species Archangium sp. Cb G35. Next base: position 50,511 of record NZ_MPOI01000024.1, on the reverse strand, counting down.
GACGGGCACCTGATTGGCCGCATCGAGCTGCCCATGGCGCTGGGCATGGTGGGCGGTCCCATCAAGATCCACCCGGGCGTGCAGGTGGCGATGAAGATCCTGCGCGTGGAGTCGGCGCGCGAGCTGTCCATGGTCTTCGCGGCGGTGGGACTGGCGCAGAACTTCGCGGCGGTGCGCGCGCTGGGCTCGGTGGGCATCCAGAAGGGCCACATGGCGATGCACGCGCGGTGCGTGGCGGTGACGGCGGGCGCTCGCGGTGACTGGGTGGAGAAGATCGCCGAGCTGCTGGTGACGGCGGGTCACGTGAAGGTGGAGAAGGCTCGGGAGATCATCGAATCGCTGTCGGAGTCGGACTTCCGCGCGGCCACTGGCACCGACGGGTAAAACCATCCTCTCCCACCGGGAGAGGGCCGGGGTGAGGGTCTTCCTCTCGCCCTGGCCATGACAGGACATCATGGACACGAACAACACTTCCTCCCTGACCGGCTTCGGCGCGGGCAAGGTCATCCTGCTGGGCGAGCACAGCGTGGTGTATGGCTACCCGGCGCTCGCGGGCCCCCTGTCGCGTGGCGTGACGGCCAGGGGCGAGCCCTCGAACAAGTGCCAGCTCGTCATTCCGGATGCCCTCATGCCCGAGCAGCGCAAGGTGCTGAAGGCGGCCTTCGCCCGGGCCATGGCGGCGTGCGGCGAGCCCGGGGTGAAGGTGTCGTTCGACACGGATCTGCCGCTGTCCATGGGGCTGGGCAGCTCCGGGGCACTGTCGGTGGCGTGCTCGCGGGTGCTGCTGCAGGCGGCGGGGCGCAAGGCGTCTGCCTCCGAGGTGGCGGCCGTGGCGTGGGAGATGGAGCAGGAGTTCCACGGGACGCCGTCGGGGGTGGATCACACGACGAGCGCCATGGAGCAGCTCATCCTCTACCGCCGCAAGCCGGGCGCGGAGCAGGGCCGGGCCAAGGTGGTGGACAGCCCCAAGCCGCTGAAGCTGGTGGTGGTGATGGCGGGCGCGCGCAGCCCCACGAAACAGACGGTGGGCGCGCTGCGCGAGCGCCAGAAGCGCTGGACCGAGCGCTACCAGCGCATCTTCCGGGAGATCGGCCTGCTGGCGTCCGAGGGAGCCGAGGCGGTGGAGGAGGGTGACCTGGAGGCGCTGGGTGACGTGATGAACGTCAACCACGGCCTGCTCGCGGCGCTGGGCCTGTCCTCGCCGGGCCTGGACGACATGGTGCACCGGCTGCGCAACATGGGCGCGCTGGGCGCCAAGCTCACGGGCGCGGGCGGTGACGGTGGCGCCGTCATCGGCCTCTTCCACGACACGGGGCCGGCGGTGCACGAGCTGACGCGGCTCGGCATCCGGTGCTTCGACAGCCAGCTCGCGGGTCCGCGCGCCGAGGGCACCCGGGGGGCGGCATGAAGGCCACTGTCCGGGCACACCCCAACCTCGCGCTGGTGAAGTACTGGGGGAAGCGGGATGACGCGCTCATCCTCCCCCACCAGTCGAGCCTCTCGATGACGCTGTCGCCGCTGTCGGTGCGGACGACGGTGGCCTTCGGAACTGGCTCGGCGGACGAGGTGGAGCTCAACGGCTACGTGGCCAAGGGCAGCGAGCGCGACCGCGTGCTGCGCGTGCTGGACGCGGTGCGTGCCGAGGCGAAGGGCGCGAAGCTGGGCCCGGCGAAGATGGTGTCGCGCGGGGACTTCCCGGCGTCGGCGGGCCTGGCGAGCAGCGCGGCGGGCTTCGCGGCGCTGGCGGTGGCGGCGCGCGCGGCGGCGGGGCTTCCGGCGGACCCACAGGCCGCGAGCATGCTGGCCCGGTTGGGCAGTGGCTCGGCGTGCCGCAGCGTGCAGGGCGGCTTCTGCGAGTGGATGCGCGGCGAGCGCCCGGATGGCACGGACAGCTACGCGGTGCAGCGCTTCGACGAGAAGCACTGGCCGGAGCTGCGCATGGTGGTGGCCATCGTCAGCCGCGACGAGAAGGAAGTGAAGTCGCGCGACGGCATGAAGAACGCCGTGGAGACGAGCCCGTACTACCCGGCATGGGTGAAGGACGCCGAGGTCGAGGTGGTGCGCGCCCGCGAGTTCCTCGCGAAGAAGGACCTGCAGGCACTGGGCGAGATGTGCGAGCGCAACGCGTGGAGGATGCACGCCACGTCGCTCGCGGCGGATCCTCCGCTCTGCTACCTGATGCCGAAGACGCTGGAGCTGATCCACTCCCTGCGCGAGCAGCGGAAGAAGGGCGTGCCGGTGTGGTTCACGCTGGACGCGGGGCCCAACCCCTGCATCCTGACGGACGCGGCGCACGAGCTGGCGGCCGAGGCGGCGGCGATGGCCTGCGGAGCCACCGAGGTGGTGCGGTGCGTGCCGGGCGGTGATGCGACGTTGCTGGCGGAGCACCTCTTCTGATGGAACGCGCGCTCTCGGCACCGGGGAAGCTGTTCGTGTCCGGCGAGTACGCCGTGCTGTGGGGCGGTGTGTCGCGCGTGGCGGCGGTGGGCCCGCGGACGGCGGCCCTGGTGCGCCGGCGCTCGGACAGCCTGGTGCACGTGTGCGTGGAGGAGGGGACGCTGTCGGGGCGGACGACGCCTCGGGGCGTGAAGTGGGACCGGGAGGTGCCGCCGGGCTTCTCCTTCGTGGCGCGCACGCTGGACGAGGCGCTGCGGCTGCACGGGCGCGAGTCGGTGGGCTTCGATCTGGCGGTGTCGCCGTCGGCGGTGGATGCCAACGGGCGCAAGCTGGGCATGGGCGGCAGCGCGTGCGCCACGGTGCTGGCGGCGGACGCGGTGCGCTTCGTGCTGGAGGAGAAGTTCGACGCGCTGAAGGTGGCGCTCGTCTCGCACGCGGCGGCGCAGGGCGGGAAGGGCAGCGGCGGTGACGTGGCCGCGAGCTACGCGGGCGGCGTGGTGCGCTACCGGCGCTACGAGGTGTCGGGGCTCATCGAGGCGTCGAGCGCGGGAGGCTATCGCGCGGCGCTGGACGCGGCTCCCACGGTGGACGTGTGGCGGCTGCCGGTGCCCAAGGTGTCCCTGGGGTATGCCTTCACGGGGGAGAGCGCCTCGACGCGGGTGCTCATCTCGCAGGTGGAGGCGAAGATGGGCGAGGCGGGGCGCCGGGCCTTCGTGGAGCGCTCGGACACGCTGGGGCACGAGATTGAAGTGGGCCTCGGGGGAGGGGACTTCCGAGCCTTCTCCGAGGCCGTGCGAGAGCAGCACGCGCTGCTCCAGGAGTTGGGCCCGCTGGAGACCGAGCCGATGCACCGGGTGCTGGCGATGGCGTCGGCGTACGGGTGCGTGGGCAAGCAGTCGGGCGCCGGAGGCGGAGACGGGTGCATCCTGTTCGCCCCGGACGCGGAGAAGCGGGCCGCGCTGCTGGAGGGCATCCGCGCGCGGGGCTTCCACACGCTGGAGCTCGATGTGGAGCCCGGTGTGCGCGGCGAGGCCCAGCCGGACGCGCGGCTGCGCGCGTGGCTCGACGCCTCACGGTGACCATCCCTCACGCGTGCACTTCGCGGCTCGGGCGCAACGAGAGCTGCCCGGCCCGGCGCGCTGTCATGAGTGACAGGCCGGCCACGGCGAGCCCCACGATGACGTTGTGCGCGGTGGGGAGCATTTGGTCCCCGTAGCCGAGTACGAACGCCGAGGCGGCGAGCCACAGCCCGAGCGCGGTGTCGACGAAGCGGAAGGCTGGAATGGAGTCGGCCACCAGCACGAAGAGGAAGAGGCAGAGGCCCACGGTGACGGTGTTGGCCCTCGCGTGCGGTGAGTCGAAGCCGAGGATGAGCGGCGCGACCATGAGCCAGAGGGACAACAGGATGTTCGGCCAGCGAGCCCTCATGGGGGCCTCCTTGCGGTGTGAGGTCTGCCCGACAAGGTGGGGCGTGCTCCCTGACGCCAGCAAGACAGGGCAGGGGCCGGTCCTGGGACGGACAAGGGAGCGGGACCAGGGCTCGCCGGCCGTGCCCCTGCGGAGCATGATGGGAGGCATCCCATGAGGAACACGTCCCATCACCTGTTGCTGCTCGTGTCGTTCGCCGCCTTCCTGGGGTTTCCGGGAGGGGCGGTGGCGGGTTCTCCCGAGCCTCGTCCACCCACGAAGGATGAGCGGGCCCGCTACCCGTGGCTCTCCGCGGATCGCTCCGTCCGCCCGCTCGCCGAGGCCATTCCGCCTCCGTCCGGCTACACGCGGGTGGCCGTCGAGGACGGGTCCTTCGGGGCGTGGCTGCGGGGTCTTCCGCTGCGTCCCGAGGGCTCGCCCGTGCAGGACTTCGGGGGGCAGGACATCCTGGCCGGAGACCATGCCGCCCTCGCCGCGGTGGCCGAGTTGGATGTGGGCTCGGCCAACCTCCAGCAGTGCGCGGACTCCATCATCCGCCTCCACGCCGAGTGGCAGTGGTCCCGAGGCCAGAAGGAGCGCATCGCCTACCGCTTCACCAGCGGGGACCTGGCCTCCTGGACGCGTTACGCGGCGGGAGATCGCGCCCGGGTCTCCGGTTCCAAGGTGTCGTGGGTGAAGAGCGGTCCGGTGGATGGCTCGCGGTCCTCGTTCCGCGCGTACCTGGACCTGGTCTTCACCTACGCGGGCACGTTGTCCCTGGCCAGCGAGAGGCAGCGCCCCAAGCGCGGGGATCTGCGCCCGGGTGACTTCTTCGTGCTGGGCGGCAGCCCGGGGCATGCGGTGCTGGTGCTGGACGTGGCGCGCAACGCGAAGGGCGAGCGGGTGGCGCTGCTCGGCCAGGGCTTCATCCCGGCGCAGGACTTCCACGTGCTGTCGCCGGGAGAGGAGGGGCCCTGGTTCTCGCTGGAAGGAGAGGAAGTGGCCACGCCCTTCTGGAAGCCCTTCCCCTGGCCGTCCCTGCGCCGATTCCCGGCGCCCTAGCCTCCGCGCACGCTCCCCGGGCGAGCAATCGTCCGCGTCTGCCCATGCCCCGGTGCACCGTTTAGCTTGAAGGTGTCATGTCCATCGGGCCGAAAACAGGGCGTGTTTCCACCCCTTGGCGGCCCGTGGCCATCTACGCCGTGGTCGCCGGGTTGTGGATCCTCCTCTCCGACGTCCTGCTCGCGGGGATGGTGCGGGGCCTGGGCGTTTTCGTTCAGGTGCAGGTCCTCAAGGGGTGGCTGTATGTCGCCGCCACCTCGGTCCTGCTGTACGCCCTCATCCGCAAGGACACCGCCGCCCTCCGCGAGTCCGAGGCCCGTCACCGGGCGAGCCTGGAGAGCATGGCCGACGCCCTCTTCCTCGTCGATTCCCACGGGAAGATCCTGGAGGCGAACAAGGCCGTGTTGACGCTGTTCGGGCTGGAGGAGGCCGGGATGCCGGTGGAGCTCCAGCGGTTCATCGAGCTGCTCGACATCCGTCATCCGGATGGAAGCCTGTTCGCCTGGGACTCGCTGCCCAGTCAGAGGGCCTTGAGAGGCGAGACGGTCCGCGAGGAGGAGCTCCTGGCCCGGCGGGCCAACGGAACGCAGCTCCACCTCAGCGCGACGGCGTCTCCGGTCGTCACGGAAGCGGGGCAGGCACCGGAGCTGGCGGTGGTGGTGTTGCGCGACCTCTCCGCGCTCAAGCGCCTGGAGAGGATGCGCGATGAGTTCATCTCCACCGCAGCCCATGAGCTGCGCACGCCCATCACCACCATCAAGGGCTACGCCCAGCTCCTGGATCGCTGGACTCCGGGCGGGCACGAGCCTCGTGAGGGCAAGGCGTTCCGGATCCTCAATCGCCAGAGTGATCGGCTCACCCAGTTGGTGCAGGAGTTGCTCGAGGTCTCCCGGCTCCAGCTCGGCCGGCTCGAGTTGCGGCGCCAGCGCTTCGAGCTGGGTGAACTGGTGGCGGACGTGCTCGAGCGCATGCAGGGTGTGTCCTCCCGGCACAGGTTCGTGCTGCACCAGGAGGGCCATGTGTTCGTGGACGCGGACCAGGAGCGGATCGATCAGGTGCTCGTCAATCTGTTCGACAACGCGATCAAGTACTCGCCCGAGGGGGGAGACATCGAGGTCCGGGTGTGGGTCCGGGAGGGCTTGGGAGTGGTGTCGATCCGGGACTCGGGGATGGGCATCCCCAAGGAGCGCCAGGGCCAGCTCTTCGAGCGTTTCTACCGCGCCCATGCCGGGCTCGAGACGGACCGCGGAGGCATGGGAATCGGCCTGCACCTGAGCGAGCAGATCGTCCAGCGGCACGGCGGCCGCATCTGGTTCGAGAGCGAGGTGGGGAAGGGCTCGACCTTTTCGTTCAGCCTCGCATTGGCACCACGGCAGGCCGGACAGGAGCAGGAGGCGCGGGTGTGAACCCAGGGGGCGTGGCACCCTCACCCCGTCCCTCTCCCGAGGGGAGAGGGGAAGGTGCTCAGAACATGTGGCCGAAGTTCAGGTAGATGCGGTGGCGGCCCGTCTCCGGGGACATGGCCCAGTCGAAGCGCACCACCGCGGCTCGCCGCGCCAGCCGCAGACCCGCGCCCACGCCCGGGTGCCACTTCCACCACGGTCCGTTGTCCACCCCCGGGTGCCACACCCGCCCCAGGTCCACGAAGCCCACGGCCCCCGCGATCACCGGCGCGCCGAACAGGTTGAAGTCGAAGGCCCGGTACCGCAGCTCCGTGTTCGTGAACGCCTTGATGTTGCCCGCGAACCGGTTGCGCTCGATTCCGCGCACGCTGCTCATGCCTCCAATGCCCTCGGAGGTGCTCACGCCGCCCGTGTTCACCCACTCGAAGAAGGGCACCTGGCCGAACAGCATGTCCAGCGTCACCCGCTGCGCCAGGATGAAGCGCGGGCCCAGCTGCCAGTAACGCCGCTCGCTCAGCGTCACGCCCGCGTACTGGTAGCGGCTGCCAGTGGCACTGCCCGACACGCGCAGGCTCACCTCCTCCACACCACCGCGGACCGGGTCCGACTCGTTGTCGCGCGTGTCCCAGAGCACGCCCGCGGTGATCTGCCCCGTGGCGCCTCCCTGGATGCCCTCGGGCTTGCTCTCCTCCAGCACCGAGGCCTCGAACGGATCCACTTCCGTGTACCGCCACGAGTAGCCCACGTAGGACTGGAAGGGGTGGTTCTCTCCCCAGGGCCGGCCACGCAGGCGAAACCACGCACCCGGTGCGTTCTTCGTGTAGTTGTATCGCTCCTGCGTCTCGTCGCCGTTGAAGTCCTGCGCGGACACGTTGCCCGCCCCGTAGAAGGGGCTGCGCAGCTCGCGCCGGTACTCCAGGCGGAACTCCAGACGCATGGGGCCGATGAGCCGCGGCCCGTCGTAGCGCAGGTAGTGGCTCTGCTGGCCCCGGCTGGTGAACATCGCCTGGAGGGAGATGGCGTGCCGGTAGGGGATGTAGCCGGGTGAATACAGGTAGGCGCCGGCCACGCCGCCATACGTGAAGCCCTGGTCCGAGTTGTAGCTCACCAAAGGGATCGCGATGGCGTCGATGCCCTTCTCCTTCTTCGCCGGCTGTTCCGCGGGCGCGGAGGCCGTGGGCGCGGCGGGAAGGGCATTCGTCGGGGCGGTGGCCAGCGTTGTCAGCAGCAGCGCGGTCGTGAGCATCACCGCTCAAGGTGCCATGCGAAGAAGGGGAGGGACCATCTCGACGTTCAGGAGCCTTGCCCGTCTGGCTGCCCTCCTGCGGACCGCCCGGGAATACCCACCCGGCTCGTGTCCTCCCGCGTGCGCATATCTGGAGCGCATCTTGGTGCTGGGGGGAGGGGAGACGAGACCGTGAAAGAAGTCATCAACCCGCAGTTGCAGGCGTGGGCTCGAGACTACGTGTGGCGTGTGGGGTCGAAGGTCGGCCCATTGTCGTCTTCACGCCATCGCAAGTTGCTCGCCGTCCATCTGGACGGCGTACCCAAGGCCCACCTGGACGAGGCCGTCCGCACTGGGCGGATGCCCTTCTTGTCCAGGCTGGTGACCTCGGGAACCTACGCGTTGGACGGGGCGTTCTGGGGCTCGCCTGCCTCCACGCCCTTCTTCCAGGCGGGCTTCCTCTACGGTCTGCGCCATCCCAACCTGCCGGCCTACACCTGGTTCGACCGGGAGCTCGGCCGCAAGGTGCAGATGAACACGCCCACGGACACGATCGCCGTGGAGTCGCGGCTGGGCTGCCGCCCCGGCTCCAGTCTGCTGTCCGGGGGCGGGCACACGTACTTCTCGCTCTTCCAGGCCGGCGCCAACAATCGTCTCTGCATGAGCGCGCTGGCCAGCTACAAGGTCATGGTCCGCGGCTTCAAGTACGAGATGGAGGGCATCCTCGCGGCCCGTACGCAGACGCCGTTCTCGTACATCCGCTCGCTCGGGCGCGACGCGTGGAATTCCTTCACGGAGATCTACCGCTGGGCCCGCGCGCTCCGCGACTGGCGCCATGAGAGCGGCTTCCTCATGAGCCGCGTCCTGCTGCAGCGGCTCGGGTGGAGCTTCGCGCACACCAAGGCCCTGGTGGACATGGTGCGCGGCGTGCCCTCCGTCTACCTCGTCTACGGCAACTATGACGAGGTGGCCCACCGCCGCGGTCCACGCTCGGAGCAGGCCATGGAGGAGCTGCGGCGCGTGGACGCCTACCTCGCCGAGCTCTACGCCGTGGCCCAGGCGGTGGAGCCCGGCTACGACCTCATCTTCCTCACGGACCACGGCCACGTGGACAGCCACCCCATCGAGCAGCGCGGGGACCGCCAGCGTCTGGAGGACATCCTCCTGCGCGGCGCGCCGCTGCCCCTGTCCGAGGACATCGCGCGGGCGCTGCTCGACGGCCGCCCACACCCGGTGGACGCGCCCCATGCGCCGCAGGAGCCGGTGGTCATCGAGTCCGGCAACTTCTCCCACGTCTACCTGACGCGCGAGCGCGAGCCGCTCGAGGCCGCGCAGTTGGTGGCACGCCACCCGGAGGTGCTCGCGAGGGCCATGGGCCATCCGGACATCGCCATCGTGGCACTGCGCCGGGGTGACTCGGCGGTGGCCATCATCGGCGGCGGGGTGTACGGGCCGCATGAGATCGACAGCGCGCCGCTGGACGGGGAGTTCTCGCGCCGCGCGGTGGCGGACTTCCTGCGCGAGCTGCCCCACATGCCCACCGCGGGAGACCTGGTCCTCTACGGCCAGGCGGTGTCCAAGGGCGGCACGGTGGGCTTCGCCTGGGAGTTCGGCTCGCACGGCGGCCTCACGCGCACGGAGACGAACAGCGTCATCTGCTGGCCAACGAACCTCCCGGTGGACCTGTCCGGACTCAGCCACGTCACGCAGTTGCACGAGCGGCTGTCCGAGGTGTACCGCGACGGCGCCCGGCCCGTGGTGGGTCCGGAGCGCTCGGAGGAGAGGTGGGCGGAGGCGACATGATGCCGCCGGCGGGCCGGACGTTCCTCAAGGCGTTGGCGGTGGTGGTGGGGGTGGTGCTGTCCGTCGTCCTCATCACCAGCGTCTTCTTCCAGTTGAACCCGCGTGGGGCCGGGCCGCTGCTCGTCCCTCGTTTCCCGCTGGAGAAGCTCATCCGCGACCTGCCGGGCCACCTGCGGTGGCTCATCCCCTTCATGCTGCTCTCCGCGGCCATCATCCCGCTGCGGGCGGTGCAGTGGCAGAGGACGCTGAGCAAGCCCGTCCCCCTGCTCGAGCGCTACCACCTGGTGGCCATTGGCGCCTTCACCCACAACGCGGTGCCCGGGAAGCTCGGGGACGTCATGCGCTCGTTCCTGATGTCGCGCACCCAGCGGATTCCGTTCCTCCAATCCCTGGGCTCGGTGCTGGTGTGCAAGCTGCTGGAGTTCGCCGCGCTGATGGGGCTGTTGGCCGTGTCCTTCCTCGGGCCCTTTGGCGAGACGATGTCCGGGTTCGCCGGCCCGCTGCGGATCGCCGTGGGGGTGTGCGTGGGACTGGTGGTGCTGGTGGTGCTGCTGGCCCACTACGCACTGCCGCTGGCCCGCTGGTTGGAGCGCAAGCACCGGTTGCCGCGGGCGCGGCACCTGCTGGGGCATATGTCCGAGGGGCTGGGCACCGCGCGCAGCTTCCGGGGCATGGCCAAGGCGCTGCTCTTCTCCGTGGGGCCGGTGCTGGCACCCGCCCTGGCCTATGGGTTCGCCCTCCGGGCCATTGGTGTGCGCGGAGGCCTCTTCGCCGGTGCCGTCATCCTGGGGGCCATCGCGCTCGGCCAGGCGCCCGGGGTGCCGGCGGGCACGGGCATCTACTTCGGGGTGACGAGCGGGGTGGCGAGAAACCTGCTGGGGGCCACGGCCGAGGACGCGGCGGCCTTCGCCCTCCTCACCTGGCTGGGTACCGTGATGAGCCAGGTGGTGGTGGGCGCGCTCTCCGTCCGTTTCCGGGGCATCCGGCTGAAGGATCTCCGCAAGGGCGGCAGCCTGGCGCGAGAGGCCACCAGCCACGTGGCCCACGAGGCCGTGCAACCCGTCCACACACCGGGCTGAGGCAGGGGAGTGCTGAAAAAGAAAAAGGCCCCGACTTTTCAGTCGGGGCCTTCTTCAGTGCCCAGGAGAGGACTCGAACCTCCATGCCCTTGCAGGCGCTAGACCCTGAATCTAGTGTGTCTACCAATTCCACCACCTGGGCAGGCGGTGCGTCTCGCTCGGCGGTGCGTTGCGTCGCGTTGACGGGAGCGGTGTATAGATGCCTGAACCGTCCCCGTCAAGCACATGTTTCAACGTCACTTCTTCAGCGGCCATTTCCCTTCGGACTCGAGCCGGCGCCGGATGGCGGGGTTCTCATCCATGTAGGCCGTGAGGGACTCCTCTGTAATCTCCACGGCGATGTCCTCATTCCCCAGCTCGGTCTGGCAGGACAGGCGGGAGTACGGGCGCACGTCGAAGCCCATGTCCAGCCGGTCCATCTCCTGGTCCGTCTGCTCGGAGAGTGACTCGAGGCCCTTGCGCACCCAGATGTGGCAGGTGGAGCAGGCGCAGACCCCGCCGCAGGAGTGACCCACCTGGGCACCGGCCTTCTCGGCGGCGTCCAGCAGGGTGGTCCCCGTCGACACCTCCACGGTGACGTCTTGCAGGGGGCTCTTGAAGTGGACCTTGGGCACGTCAGAACTCCTCGACCGAATGGCCCGCGACGACCTTCGTCAGGGCCTGGTTCATCACCCGCTCGACGAACGGCTTGCACACGTCGTCCAGGGCATGGATGGCTTCCTTGAGGGCGTGGTGGTCGTTCCCCTGGGCCACCTCGCGCACCTTCGCCATGGCGGCCTCGATGGGCGCCCGCTCGCCCTCCGCCAGCAGCTCCCCGTGCTCGCCGAGCTGGCGCTGGGCCTCGGTGAGGACGCGCTCGGCCTCCACCCGCTGCTCGCGCAGCTGGCGCACCTGCACGTCATCCTCGGCGTGGTCGATGGAGTCGAGCAGCATGTTCTCGATCTCCTCGTCCGTGAGCCCGTGGCTGGGCTTCACCGTGATGGACTGGGTGGTGCCGGTGCTCTGCTCCTTCGCCGTGACGGCGAGGATGCCATCCGCGTCCACCTGGAAGCGCACCTCCACGCGAGCCATACCGGCGGGCATGGGAGGAATGCCACTCAGCGTGAAACGGGCGAGGCTGCGGCAGTCCTCCACCAGCTCGCGCTCGCCCTGGAGCACGTGGACGTCCAGGCCCGTCTGCCCGTCCTTGAAGGTGGTGAAGATCTGGGCCGCGGCGGTGGGGATGGTGGAGTTGCGCTGAATCAGCTTCTCCACCAGGCCACCCATCGTCTCCAGGCCGAGCGACAGGGGAATGACGTCCAGCAGGAGCACCTCGTCCTGCCGGTCCACGTTGGTGAGCAGGTCCGCCTGCACCGCCGCCCCGAGGGCCACCACCTGGTCCGGGTCGATGTCGCTGAGCGGCTCGCGGCCGAACTGTTCGGCGACGAAGCGGCGCACGGCGGGCACCCGGGTGGCGCCGCCCACGAGGATGACGCCGTCCAGCTCCGAGGCCGTCACGCCCGCGTCCTTGAGGGCCCGGCGGCACACCACGCCCGTCTTCTGGATGAACGGGCGGATCCACTCCTCGAAGTCCGAGCGCTTCAGCGTCTGCCGGTGCGAGCCCACGGTGAGCTCCACCTCGGGCGCATCGGTGAGGGCCTCCTTGGCCTTGCGCGAGGCGGCCAGCACCTCGGCCACCAGGGACGGGGTGGGGGAGGACTGGCCCAGGGCCTCCAGCACACGCTGGGCGATGGCCCGGTCGAAGTCGTCGCCGCCGAGCGCCGAGTCACCGCCGGTGGACTTCACCTCGAAGATGCCCTCCACCAGCTTGAGGATGGAGACGTCGAAGGTGCCGCCGCCGAGGTCGTACACCGCGTAGGTGCCCTGGCTGCCCTTGTCGAGCCCGTAGGCGAGCGCCGCCGCGGTGGGCTCGTTGAGCAGGCGCAGCACCTCGAGACCCGCGAGCCGGCCCGCGTCCTTGGTGGCCTGTCGCTGGGCGTCGTCGAAGTAGGCGGGCACGGTGATGACGGCCTGCTCCACCCGGCCCGAGAAGTGGCTCTCCGCGCGGCGCTTGAGGGCGCGCAGGATTTCGCCGGACACCTCGATGGGCGTCACCGGCTGGCCACCGGCCACCTCGAAGCGCACCACCTTGCCGCCGCTGGCGAACTTGTAGGCCCCCAGCTTGCGCGTCTCCGCGTCCTCCGGGCTGCGGCCCATGAAGCGCTTCACGGAGACGATGGTGTCCGTGGGGTGCTCGGGCGCGAGCGTCTTCGCCCGTGCGCCCACCACCACGCCACCGTCCTTCCCGTAGTGCACCACCGAGGGCAGGAGGTTGGACTCGCCCTCGTCCGCCGCCAGGCACCGGGGCTTGCCCTGGATGACGCTCGCCACCAGCGAGTTCGTCGTTCCCAGGTCGATCCCCACCGCGTACCCCTTGGGCTTGAGGGGATCATGAATCTGCAGGTAGCCGTTCTTGCTCACGACAGCATCTCCTCCTCGAACGTCTCCACCTGCTCGAGGAAGCGCGTGAAGTACCTCACCCGTCCCAGCGCGTGCGACGCCTTTTTCACCGATGACTCGACCGGAGGGCCCTTTTCCAGGGTGCGCAGCGTGTCCACGGCCTCCTGGAGGGCGGCCTTGCGCCGCGTCTCCACGTCCGTGGCCATCTTCCGCGCCCGCTCCACGTCCTTCGTGTCCATCGCCTCGTCGAGCGCCTCGCGCAGCTCCATGACCTCCTCGAGGAACTCGAGGGGCATGTCCTTCTGCGCTCCGGCGTCCTCCCGCTCGAGGTCCACCCCGTGCAGCTTCAACAGGTAGAAGGCCCGCCTGGTGGGATCCTTGAGCGTCTTCGACGCATCGTTGAGCGCCGTCGTCTGCTCCAGGGACAGCCGGCGCTCACGCGCCTCCGCCTGCGCGAAGCGGTCCGGGTGCAGCTTCAGCGACAGCTCCCGGTACTGGCGCTCCAGCGCCGCCACGTCCACGTCGTACGTCCGGGGGAGACCGAAGACGTCGAAGTGGGTCGCTCCCGGCGGCCGCGCCGCGATCTTCCCGCAGTCCGGGCAGAACGGGCGTCCCTGCGTGTCCTTCTCACAGTTCCAGCACTTCACTTCGGTGTCCCCCTTCCGGGGCAAAATCAAAGGGCCCGGCTTTCCGCGGCCGAGCCCCCAGTGACTCTCTCATCCCGAGGTTCAACCTGGGATGTTCGATACCCTCACCCCGACCCTCTCCCGGAGGGCGAGGGGATGTGACCACGGAGGGGTGTTGGTCAGCACATCAGACGGAGAAGCTCTCGCCGCAGCCGCACGAGCCCTTCACGTTCGGGTTGTTCAACTTGAACCCCGAGGCCATCAGCGTCGACTCGTACACGATCTCCGTGCCGAGCAGATACAGGTAGCTCTTCGGATCCACGAACACCCGCACCCCGTCCCGCTCGAAGATCTTGTCCTTCTCGCGCGGCTTCTCCGCCCACTCCATCACGTACGCCAGCCCCGAGCACCCGCCTCCCCTCACCGCGATGCGCAACCCCGCCTCGGGCGTCTGCCGCTCCGCCAGCAGCTTCTTGAGCTGCTCCACCGCATTGTCATGCAGCGTGATGCCTCTCGCCGGCTTCGCGGCCGGGGCGGCAGGCGCCGTCTGCGTCGGACTCGTCTGTGTAGTCGCCTGCTCGTTCATCACGTGCCTCCTCCTTCAACCGTCCTGCTCAGGCCTTCTGCTGCCGGGACTCGCGCTTCTTCTTGAAGTCCTCGATCGCCGCCTTGATGGCGTCCTCGGCCAGCACCGAGCAGTGGATCTTCACCGGCGGCAGCGCCAGCTCGCGGGCCACGTCCTTGTTGGAGATGGTCATCGCCTGGTCCACCGTCTTGCCCTTCACCCACTCGGTCACCAGCGAGCTGGACGCGATGGCCGAGCCACACCCGAACGTCTTGAACTTGGCGTCCTCGATGATGCCCTCGTCGGTGATCTTCAGCTGCAGGCGCATCACGTCGCCGCACGCCGGAGCGCCCACCAGGCCCGTGCCCACGTTCGGGTCGGCCTTGTCGAGCGTGCCGACATTGCGGGGGTTCTCGTAGTGGTCGATGACTTTGTCGCTGTAGGCCATGCGTCTTTCCTTACCTATATGAAGCCGTGTCAGCGGGTCCGTTACCCGGCGGCCAGGCCGGGGCTGGGAGCCCGTTCGCCCTCCACTCAGGGGAGGGCTCGAAAGAGGGCTAGTGCGCCGTCCACTCGATGCTCTTCAGGTCGATGCCTTCCTTGGCCATCTCGTACAGAGGGCTCATCTCGCGCAGGCGGTTCACCTTGTCCACCATGAGCTTGATGACGAAGTCGACCTCCTCCTCGGTGTTGAAGCGGCCGAGGCCGAAACGGATGGAGCTGTGCGCCAGCTCCTCCTCCACGCCGCACGCGCGCAGCACGTACGAGGGCTCCAGCGACGCCGAGGTGCACGCCGAACCCGAGGACACCGCCACGTCCTTGATGGCCATCATCAGCGCCTCGCCCTCGACGTAGGCGAACGAGATGTTGAGGTTGCCCGGCAGCCGGTGCTCCATCGAGCCGTTCACCGTCACCATGTCCAGCTGGTCCATGATGCCCTTGCGCAGCTTCTCGCGCAGGCGGAGCAGGCGCGCGGACTCGTCGGCCATCTCCAGGCGGGCGATCTCCGCCGCCTTGCCGAAGCCCACGATGGCCGCCACGTTCAGCGTGCCCGAGCGCATGCCACGCTCATGGCCGCCGCCGTCGATGATGGGGGCGATGCGCACGCGCGGCTTGCGGCGCACGTAGAGCGCACCCACGCCCTTGGGGCCGTACATCTTGTGCGAGGTGATGGACGCGAGGTCCACGTTCATCTCCTCCACGTTGAAGGGCACCTTGCCGATTCCCTGCACCGCGTCGCAGTGGAAGAGGATGCCGCGCTGGCGGCACAGCTTGCCGATCTCCGCCACCGGCTGCACGGTGCCGATCTCGTTGTTGGCCAGCATGATGGAGACCAGGATGGTCTTGTCCGTCATGGCCGCCTCGAGCTTCTTCAGATCGATCCGGCCGTCCTTCTCCACCTCGAGGTAGGTGACGCGCGCGCCGCCGGTGGGCATCTCCGCCCACTGCCGGTACACCGGGTCGCTGTCGAGGTCGTGCTTGATGGACAGCTCGGCGAGGTTGTCGCGCGACACGGGCGCGCCGGTGAGCTGGGACAGCCGCATCAGCTTCAGCTCGTCCAGCCGCTCCTGGCGCACGCGCTCCAGGCGCTTGCAGGTGTCGAGCACCGCCTTGTGCTCGGTCTTCAGGGTGATGATGTGGTCACCCTTGTCCTTGTAGAACTCGACCACGCCCTTGATGGCGAGGTTGTCGGACTCGGTGGCGCCCGAGGTGAAGACGAGCTCCTTCTCGGACGCGCCGATGAGCGCCGCCACCTGCTTGCGCGCCTGCTCCACCGCCGCCTCGGCCTTCCAGCCGAAGGGGTGGTTGCGCGACGCGGCATTGCCGAAGTCCTCGCGCAGGTACGGCATCATCGCCTCCAGCACCCGCGGATCCATCGGGGTGGTGGCGTGGTTGTCCATGTAGATGGGCAGCTTCAGCATCTCGGTAAACCTTCCGGGCGGCTGTCTGTCCGCTCGCCGCGAGGGCCGGATAACCCCGCGTGCTTCCTAGGTGCGCCTACATGGACACACCTAATGTGGACTGGAACGGTCAAATATAAAAGAGGGCTCCCCCGGTCAAGACGACATGCGGGGCGGGCCTTCCAGCCTCCATCAACCACGAATCGGACCGATTCAGTCCACTATACATGGAGTGAGCCGGAGCGGCGCGCTCCACTTTGGAGCGGGTGGGCCAGGGTGGAACACCCCGCGGGGCCAAGTGCGCGATTTCAGGGCAGCGAGGGGTTGGCCGACAGACTGCAATTCGGGGACTCCGAGAGATTTCGGAGGGAGCACCGATGAGCACGAACGAGAAGCGGGCCGTGAAGCTGAACGCCGTGGGGGCCATGGAGCTGTCGGTGGGCGGGAAGAACGAGCTGGTGCGGAGCGGAGGGGGCGAGCCGCCGCATGGGGACGAGCCGCGCCGGTACTCGCAGGCGGGGTGGCGGGCGGGCAAGCCGGAGGAGGACCCGGAGAAGATGAAGAAGTGGGGTCTGGTGACGGCGAGGCCGAGCGAGTTCCTCATCCACATGCGGCGAGGCCGGGTGCGGGAGGTGAGCGGGCAGGGCGCCTCGTGCTTCAAGCTGCCGGGCGACGCGGTGGCCATCGTGCCGACGAGCGTGCAGCGGCTGCAGTTCACCGCGGACCAGGTGACGAACGAGAAGGTCGGCGTGCAGGTGACGGGCCTGGCGGTGTACCGGATTGTCGATCCGCTGGTGGCCTTCCGGATGCTGAACTTCTCCTTCCCGGAGCGGGCGCAGCAGAAGCTGGCGGAGCTGCTGCGGGAGATGTTCGTGGGTGCGGTGCGGCGCCTGGTGGCGAACCTGTCGGTGGAGGAGTGCCTCTCCAAGCGCAAGGAGGGCATCGCCACGGAGCTGATGAAGGAGATCGCTCCGGTGGTGTCGGGGAAGGGGAGGCCGGAGGACCGGACGGATTCTGGGTGGGGCGTGGTCCTGGACACGATTGAGATCCAGGACGTGCGGGTGCTGTCGGAGACGGTGTTCGCGAACATGCAGGCGCGCTTCCGCGAGGAGCAGGAGCGGGTGGCGCGCGAGGCGGAGCTGGCCAAGGAGCGCTTCATCCAGAGGGAGGAAGCGGAGGCGGAGAGGCAGACGGCGCTGACGCGGCTGGCGACGGAGGAGGAGGTCCGTCACAAGAGGCAGGAGGCGGAGGAGCAGGCGAAGCTGGAGGCGTTGGCGGTCGAGTCGAGGGTGGAGGAGGCGCGGGTCGCGAAGGAGCGGAGCACGCGGCAGGCGCAGGTGACGTTGGAGCGGGAGACGGCGCTGGCGAAGCTGAACGCCGAGCTGGAGGTGAGGGAGCAGAAAGCGAAGGCGGAGGAGGGGCAGAAGCTGGCGGCGCTGGAGGCGGAGCGGAGGATGTCGGAGGCGAAGCTGGCGCAGGAGCGAGCGCTGGCGGCGTCGAAGTCACAGGCGGAGCTGGAGCGGCTGAAGCTGGAGCAGCAGGCGCAGACGGCGAAGCTGACGAACGAGCGCACGGTGGCGGTGGCGAAGGCGCAGGCGGAGCTGGAGCGGCTGAAGCTGGAGCAGGAGGCGGAGGCGGCGCGGCTGGTGCACGAGCGGCAGATGGCGGCGGTGAAGGCGGAGGCGGAACTGGAGAAGATGCACCAGGAGCAGCAGGCGCAGACGGCGCGGCACGGGTCGATGATGGCGGTGTTGCAGCAGGAGGCGGAGCGGGCGAGGGCGCAGGCGAAGGTAGCGGAGGCGCGGTGCGCGATTGCCGAGGCGGAGCTGGCGATGGCGGAGATGGATGCGCGCAAGGCGCGGATCACGCAGGATCCGGAGCTGGCGAAGGTGAGGGCGATGAAGGAGATCGAGAACACGCTATCGCCGGAGGCGATCCAGCTGGTGCTGGCGCAGCAGTTGCCGCAGGTGGCGGCGGCGTTCCAGCAGAAGATGGGGGAGGTGCACGTGACGGCGGTGGATGGGGCGAACCCGTTCGGCTACATCGCGGCGGCGGTGGAGGGAGTGATGGGCCTGGCGCGCTCGGCGGGGCTGCAAGTGCCCGCGGCGGCGAAGAAGGACCAGGCGGTGTAGAACCCCCGAGTAAACCACCCAGCAACCCTCACTCGAGCAACCACTCCCTCTCCCCCCGGGAGAGGGTCGGGGTGAGGGTGCCCGTCTCCCAGGTTGAATCCGCGTCAATCCACCACGACGTCACACCTGGGTCAGAATCTCCGCGCCATCCCGAGTCACATAAATGGTGTGCTCGAACTGCGCGGACCGCTTCCCATCGGCGGTGACGACGGTCCATCCATCATCCCAATCCAGGTGGCGGATGGAGCCCATGGTGAGCATGGGCTCGATGGTGAAGAACATGCCCTCTTCGATGATGTCGGTCGCGTGATAGTCGAAGGTATGTGACACCTGCGGCTCGAGGTGGAAGATCTCCCCGATGCCGTGGCCGCAGTACGACTGCACGACACCATAGCCGTAGCGCTTGGCATGGGCCTCGATGGCGCGGCCGATGACGTTGATGGGCAGCCCCGGCTTGACCGCTTCAATCCCGAGCATCATGCACTCGCGAGTCACGCGGAGCAGCTGCTCGGAGGCTGCGTCAATGTTCCCCACGGGGAAGGTGGCCGAACAATCCCCATGCATGCCATCGAGGTAGATGGTGACGTCGAGGTTGACGATGTCGCCATCCTCGAGGGGCCGGCTGTCGGGGATGCCGTGGAGGATGACCTCGTTGACCGAGGTGCAGAGGGACTTGGG
This sequence comes from Archangium sp. Cb G35, assembly GCF_001896145.1. NCBI lineage: Bacteria > Pseudomonadati > Myxococcota > Myxococcia > Myxococcales > Archangiaceae > Archangium > Archangium sp. Cb G35. Next base: position 31,794 of record NZ_MPOI01000024.1, on the reverse strand, counting down.
GAACCCGTGGTAGTTCAGGGTGCTGGGGTAGCCACCGCGGCGGATGTATTCCTCGTGGCAGAGGGCATCGATCGCGTCGGTGGTGACGCCGGGCTTCACGGCGGCGCCGCAGACCTGGAGGACCTCAGCGGCGGCGCGGCAGGCCCTGCGCATGCGCTCCACTCGGGTGGCGGGGTCTCCCTTGGCGCCAGGGCCGGGCCGGCCCTTGTCCGCGTAATCAGGCCGGGGGATATGAGCGGGCACGGACCTGCGAGGGCTCACCGCACCGGGCCGCACACGCCGGGAGGCGGGGGCGGGCGCGCGGGCCTGCGAGTCATCGCCGCGGTGACACTTCTTGTACTTGCTCCCGCTGCCGCACCAGCAGGGCTCGTTGGGGCCGGGCAGCTTCGCGGGGGGAGCGAGTGTCGTACTGGTCGTGGTCATGTCCGTGCTTCCTTCATCAGGTGCCGCTGGCGCACCCCATATCTACACCTCCGGAAACGCCAGGGCTCATGCGATTTGCGCATGGCGCACCTACCCACGGGGGTGGCCATGGCAACCGCCTGCTCCCCGGCCCGGTGTTCCCAGCGTCCATGCGGAGCGTTCCGGGGGCCGGGGAGGGGAGGACAGCACGGAAGGGCCCCTCACGGCGCGAGGGTCAGCGGCGCTCGTCTTCCTCGCCCTGGCGCTGGCCGTCGCCGTCAGTGTCCTGCGGCTGTCCCGAGCCGCCCATGCCCTCCTTGAAGCCCTCCACGGCCTCGTGGGCCGTCTCACGTGCTTCCTCCGCGCTCTTGCGCGCGTCCTCGGCCGCCTGGTCCACGGCTTGTCCGGCCTTGCGCGCCTCCTCGCGGACCGTGCGGTTCCCGCGCTCCTCGCAGCCCACGCCCAGTCCGAGCACACCGAGCAACCCCGCTAGGGCGAGGCTCTTCCATCCCTGCCGCACCATCACCGCCTCCTTCACATGAAGTCGTTCCGCTCCAGGCTCCGCTCATCCGATACGAGCGAGCAGTCTGTTCCCGATCGCGAGGGCCACTGCGTCCTCCACCAGCCCGGCCACCACGTTGGGGACACCCCAGTCCCGCGTCGCCAGTTGCCGCAGTTTGTAGAAGGCGAAGGACGAGGCCACGGCCGCCGCCGCGCCGAGCAGGGCCCGGCCCACGGTCATCCTCTGGTGCGGAGCGGCCACGGCGGCACCGGCCAGTGCGCCCGAGAGGGCCCTCGCCACCAGGGACGGCGGAGAGATGCGCGCGGGAACCCACGGCAGCTTGTCGGCGACGAGCTCACCAGCGGCCAGCACGGTCAACACGCGCGAGTTCCGCTCGGACGCGAGCGCATGCACGCGCCCCTTGGGAGCATCGACGGGCGCCTGCGCCAACTGGTGACTGAGAAATGCGGGGGCGCTGAAGCTCCGCATTCCGGCCAGCACTCCGAAGCCCACGGTGTTCAATAACGCATCCCGTCTCATGTGCTCACTCTCCTGCTCGACGCCGCCAAGCCGGCGGCCGAGGCTCTTCTGCGAGTAGAACTGCACCGGCTTCTCATCCACCTTCAGGTGTGCGTGGACCAACGCCTCGGCATCGGGGTGCCGATCCAGACGGCCAGTGCGCAACAGCTCCCGCAGCCGGGCGTGGGCCATGTGGTGCCAGGCGCGTTGGTAGCGCCGCCCCAGCAGTGTGAAGCCCAGCCGGCTCCACCAGTTGGGGAACTGGCCCTCGCGCCAGGAGGCCTTGATGTGGAAGCGCAACTCCCCGCTGCCGTGGTCCTTGCTGAGGAGGAACCACTCCCGTCCCGCCTCGATGTGCCCCAGCAGCGTGTCGATGCGGAAGCCGTACACGGTCCGCTCGTCCTGCTGCTCGGATCGGATGGCGCCGATGCGCACCGGGCAGAGGTAGCTCAGGCCCATGGACTTGAGCTCGAGCAGCACCGGCCGGTCCTGCATGGGCAACGCGGCGTCGAAGTGCCCGTACACGACGCGCGGGTCGGAGAAGCCGTAATAGACGAGGGCGTGCTTCAGCTTGTCGAACGCGTCCTCCGCGATGGGCGCGCCCGGACGATCCCTCGCGATGATGGCCTGGGACTCCACCTGGTTCCAGCCGTTGTCGAGCGTCATCTCCTCCTCGGCCGCCTCGAAGTTGAGGGGGAGGGTGGAGGCCCGCTCGAGCCGGACCAGCACCTCGTCCGCCGACCAGCCGCGCAGGAAGCGCCACTCGACGTGCGTCATGTCTCGTCTCCGCGAGCGAGGAAGGTGGGGCCCCGGACGTCATCCGCGCTCTCGTGTGCCTCCTCCATGAGGGTGGTCTCCGCGTGGAGGAAGCCGATGACTCCCTCGCCCACGGTGAGGGCCACGGCGTTCACGAAGTCGGTCCAGGTGTTGGTCTGCATGGCCTCGCCGCCGGTGCGGAACCCCAGGTATTTCACCCGCGAGCCGGAGCGGGCCCGGCTGCGGATGTGGAAGATGACGTCGCCCCGCTCGTTGCGGTAGGCGCCAAAGGTGATGCGTCCCGCTTCCGGGTGCCCGGGCAGGGTGGCCAGGGTGAGGCTCTGGCGATCCCGGTGGATGATGCGTACGCGGAAGGTCCCCGCCCCCCGAATTTGCACCCGCAGCTCGTCGCCCGGCTCCAGGGGACCGTCCCGTTCGTGCTCGGGCTCGAAGACGACCAGCTCCTCCGGCGCGAACTCCGGGAAGCGGCGGGCCACCAGCTCCATCAGCTCGGAGGGCGAGCACCCGCAGCGCTCGATGACGGCCCAGTAATCGCGTTGTAACAGCGGGCCGTGGCCCTCCGCGGCGGCGAGCAGCCCGTCGCACAAGTCACCGCCTGCCTCCATGCCTGCTTCCCCCATCTCGCCTCCTCCACGGGACGTCCTCAATATGGTGCCGGGCGCAACGATGGGCGCACGGGGCCTGGGAATGGGCCCCTCACCGAGGACAGGAGGGCGGCATGCAGCAGGACATCAATCCCGCGAACAAGAGGTCACTTCAGGACTACCGGGCGGCGACGGTCATGCGCGCCGAGCACACCGAGGGCTCGTTCACCCGGCTGCTGGAGCAGCAGACGGCGAAGATTCCCTCGGATTTCTTCCTCTTCGCCAGCCTGTGCGCGATGGGCTTCTCCCTGGCGGCGGAACTGTCGCGGAAGACCCGGGCCAGTCACTTCGTGGGCATGTGGGTGGGCCCGCTGCTCATCATGGGCGTCTACAACAAGCTGGTGAAGACGTTCGGCGCGCGCTGAGCCACGGCTCGCTCCAATTGGTGCATGCTCCGGCGCGGACACATCCGGAGACACGCATGCGCTACTTCGAGGACTTCCAGGTGGGCCAGGTGCACGAGCTCGGTTCTCACGAGGTGACGCGCGAGGAGATCCTCGCGTTCGCCCAGCAGTATGATCCCCAGCCCTTCCACCTGGACGAGGAGGCGGGCCGCCGTTCCATCTACGGCAGCATCATCGCGAGCGGCTGGCAGACCGCCGCCATCTGCCACCGGCTGCTGGTGCGCTCGGTGCTGGAGGACTCCGCCAGCATGGGCTCGCCGGGCGTGGACGAGCTGCGCTGGCTGCGCCCGGTGCGGCCCGGGGACACGCTCTCGGCCCGCATCGAGGTGCTCGAGGTTTCACCCTCGCGCAGCAAGGCGGACAGAGGCACCGTGCGGACCCGCATGGAGGTCCGCAACCAGCAGGGCGAGGTGGTGATGACGGAGAGCGCCGCCGTGCTCTTCCGCCGCCGCCCCGCCTAGGCCTCCCGGCAATCGGCGGAGGGGCGAGCGGCCCCATGAGCGCCCCTTCCGCCGCACGTGCTCCTCTCTTCTTCTCACTCCGTGCGACCGTGCCGTTTGTGTTGGACGTGTCAGCCCGGAGTGCTACTGGGAGCGCATGACTACCGCGATTTCCACGTTTTCTCGCTCGTTGGAGCAAATCGGGCAATTCGGTGCTCCGCTCGCGGAGGTGCTGCCCCGCTTGCGTACGGCCGGACGGGTGGGGCTCCACGCGAGTGGGCTGATGTCCGGTTGGGCCACCGCGCTGCCCATCGACGAGGTGGATCTCTCCTTCTTCAAGAACAGCTTCAACGGGGCCATGGAGCTGCACGCGCGGGTGCTGGCGGATCCCAACAAGCGCGAGGCGCTGGCCCGGGCCGAGCGGGAGGATCTCCTCACGCTGCCGTTGTTCCTCGGCTCCATCCTCTCGGACATCGGGCGTGTGCGGCACAAGCAGCGCCACGGGCTGCAGGAGCTGCGGGTGGAGCCGGAGGATGCGTTCCCCTATCCGGACTACTACCTCACGGACTTCCACAACCAGGCCAACGGAGGCCTGTCGCTGCGCGCGGCGCTGACGTACGAGTGGCAGATCCGCCTGCTCTTCATGGGCGCCAACCGGCTCATGCGCCAGGGCGTCATCGACCAGATTCCCGAGGGGAGCCACCTGGATATCCTCGACGTGGCATGTGGCCCGGCGACGTGGATGCGCCAGGCGTGGCTGCAGAACCGGCGGCATCGCTGCACGGGCATCGATCTCTCCCCGTCCTACCTGGAGGCGGCCCGGCTGTTGCGCCGCAAGGCCACGTTCCTGCAGATGAACGCCGAGCAGATGCTGCCGGAGTGGACGGAGCGCTTCGACCTGGTCACCTGCATCTGGCTGTTCCACGAGCTGCCGCCACCGGCCATCGAGCGCGTCACCGCGGAGATGGCGCGGGTGCTGGAGCCGGGAGGGACGCTGGTCTTCATGGATGCCATCCAGCAGGGGGACGCCAACCGTGAGGAACAGGGCTCGTTCGAGCACTTCGAGACGTACTTCAACGAGCCCTACTTCCAGGACTACTCGCGGATGGATCTCCCGGAGCTCTTCGAGCGCCACGGGCTGCGGGTGGTGAAGACGGAGCGCTGGTTCATGTCGAAGCTGCTGGTGTTGCGCAAGGAGGGGTAGGGCGGAGGGGGAGGGCGGGCGCGCGGGGCGGTTCTCCGCTAGGTTCAGGGGGTGAAGCGGATCTCCTACCGGAAGGTGGGGCTGCTCGGCGCGCTGTACTTCGCGCAGGGCCTGCCCTACGGCTTTCAGTCCAAGGCGCTGCCCGTCTACCTGCGGACCCATGGGGTGTCGGTGCTGGCCATCACCGTTCTCGAGGTGCTGGCGCTTCCGTGGATGCTCAAGGCCCTGTGGGCGCCGCTGGTGGACCGCTACGGCTCGGAGCGCCTGGGCCGGCGCAAGTCGTGGATCCTCCCCATGCAGTTGGGCCTGGTGCTCACCTGCGTGGCGGCGGCCTTCGTGCCCATCGAGGGCCAGTTGCCGTTGCTGCTCGGCCTCGTCTTCCTGATGAACCTCTTCGCGGCCACGCAGGACATCGCGGTGGACGGCTTCGCGGTGGATCTGCTGGAGCCCCACGAGCTGGGAGGAGGCAACTCGGCGCAGGTGATGGGCTACAAGCTGGGGATGCTCACCGCGGGCGGGCTGCTCGTCTGGATGATCGATCTCATCCACTGGCGGGGTCTCTTCCTGGCGATGGCGGCGCTGTCGCTGCTGGTGCTCGGGGTGGTGCTCCAGACGCGGGAGCCTCGGCGCGAGGGGCGGGAAGGAGCGATGGACGAGCGGCTGTCCTGGGCCGAGCTGCGGGACAAGATTCGCGCCGTGTTGGTGCTGCCCGGCACGGTCTGGATGTTGCTCTTCATCGGCACCTACAAGCTGGGCGAGACGATGGTGGATGTGCTCTTCAAGCTCTTCCTCGTCGACGCGGGCTTCAAGGTCTCGCAGATCGGCCAGTGGGTGGGGACGTGGGGAACGGTGGCGTCGTTGCTCGGCTCGGCGGCGGGAGGGGTGCTCGCCACGCGGATGCCGGTGCTGGGGGCGCTCGCGCTCGCCTCGTGCCTGCGCGTGTTCCCGCTCGGGTGGGAGTGGTTGCTGGCGGTCCAGGGGCCCACGGAGACAGGCGTCATCGCCGCCACCGTGGCGGAGCACTTCTTCGGCGGCGTGCTCACCACCACCATGTTCGCGTTCATGATGTCGCGGGTGGACCGGCGCATCGGCGCCACGCACTACACGCTGCTGGCGAGCGTGGAGGTGATCGGCAAGGGGCCCAGTGGTCCCCTGGCGGGCCTCCTGTACTCCCAGTGGGGGTGGAGTTACGCGAACGTGTTCCTGCTCGGCACGGTGCTCTCGGTGGTCTTCGTGGGGCTCCTCCTGCCCTTGCGGCGCATGGCGTCATCGACCTCCACCTCCTCTCCCTCGGTGTAGGAGCCGTGGCCCCTCGGGAGGCCCGCCCGGCTGCTGGGGAAAGAGGCGGAGGAGGGATGGCGTGCCGGTATGGATTCCGTTACCTGCTCGCACCTGGACTCAACCTCGGGTGTAACCACCGGCCGCTCGCGCGTATATAGGGGGCCGCGCGAGGCGACAGGAGCGACATGGACGCGAAGAAGAAGGTGGGACTCATTGCGGCGGTCTTCGGGCTGGCCGTGGCCGTGGTGCCCTTGCTCCTCCCCACGGGCCCGAGCTCGGGGTTGGACGCGGCGCGCTTCCTCGAGGCCGGCAGCTTCGCGCTCGGCGCGGCCGCGGTGTTCGCCGGCGGTCTGCTCACCGCGATGACCCCCTGCGTCTACCCGCTCATTCCCATCACCGTGTCCGTCTTCGGGGCGCGCAAGGCCGAGGGCCGGGGCAAGGCGCTCATGCTGACCAGTTCCTACATCATCGGCATGGGGGTGGTGTTCAGCGGGCTGGGCGTGCTGGCGGCGAAGACGGGACAGGCCTTCGGCTCGATGCTGGGCAGTCCGGTGGTGGTGACGGGCCTGGCGGTGTTCCTCCTGCTGCTGGCCACGTCCATGTTCGGCGCCTTCGAGCTGGCGCTGCCGAGCGGGCTGCAGCAGCGGCTCAACTCGGTGGGCGGCTCGGGCGTCACGGGCGCATTCCTCATGGGCAGCGTGTCCGGTTTCCTCGCGGCGCCGTGCACCGGGCCGGTGCTGACGGGCCTGCTGGCCTTCGTGGCCAAGTCGCAGAGCACGGGGCTCGGCGCGGCACTGCTCTTCATCTACGCGCTCGGCATTGGCGTGCCCTTCTTCCTCATCGGTGTCTTCACCGTGCGCCTGCCTCGCGGTGGCGTGTGGATGGAGTGGGTGAAGAGCGTGCTGGGCATCGTGCTGGTGGCGCTCGCCATCTCGTACATCCGGGACGCCTTCCCCACGGTGGGTGGGGCGGTGAAGGGCGTGGCCGAGCAGCTCGGCCACACGCCGGGCGCGCTCATCGCCGCGGTGCTGGCGGTGCTGGGCGTGCTGCTGGGCGCCATCCACCTGTCCTTCAAGGAGGGTGCGCGGGACTTCACGCTCAAGGGATTCGGCGTGGCGCTGGTGGTGGTGGCGCTGGTGCTGCGTGGCGGCGCGATGGATGCGAAGTCGGCGGGGGCGCTGTGGGTGTCGCTCGGGATGATGGAGCCGCCCAAGGCGCCCACGTTCGAGTGGCACGCGGTGCTGCCGGCCAAGGGCGCGGGCTTCGCGCCCGAGTCCCTCGAGCAGGTGCTGACCCGGGCGAAGAGCGAGGGCCGGCCGGTGATGATCGACTTCTTCGCGGAGTGGTGCGCGGCCTGCAAGGAGCTGGATCGCGAGACCTATCCGGCGCTCGAGGTCATCAGCGAGTCGGGGCGCTTCATCAACGTGAAGGTGGACGCGACGAACAGCGATGACGCGCTGGACGCGCTGATGGAGCGTTTCGGGGTGGAGGGCCTGCCCACGGTGGCCTTCATCTCATCCAACGGCGAGATGTTGCGCGCCCCGAGGGTGACGGGCTTCCTCGAGCCGCGCTCCTTCGTCGTCGAGATGAAGAAGGTCAACTGACGGCCGATTTCCCCTCTCCCCCCGGGAGAGGGAGCTGTGGGCCCCCTCGAGCATTTTCCTGAAGAGGAGCAGTTGTTGCTCCTGAAGTGGATCAGCTGTCGCGGTGGACGGTGTCGGGCGAGAAGGCGGGCAGGCAGATGGCGATGTACTCGGCGCCATCGGCCTCGGGGGTGCTGTAGCGGACCCACTCACCGGGCTCGGTGATGACGGCCTGCCCCGCGCGTACATCCAGGTGGCCGCCCTTGTGCTCCACGCGCAGCGCGCCCTTGATGACGACGGTGATCTCCCGGAACTCGGGCGTCTGACCGGGCTCCAGCCACCCGCCGGGGCTGCGCATGTGGGCGACGCTGAGCTCGGCCTGCTTCGTGTTCACCCGCCCCACGTACTCGTCGATCAGCTTGGGCTTGTTGCCCGCGGCGGTGACGCGCGTGGGGGCGGGGATGAGGGTCGGCATGTCTCTCTCCGGGGAGGGGAAGGGTGCGCCGGCAGGCTACCAGCGCCCGCTCCTCCCCGGGCGGGAAGTCCCGGGACCTCCTACCGGAACGAGTCGCCGGCCACCGAGGCGCTGTTGCCCCTCAGGTACTCCTGCGCCTTGTCCAGCACCTCGTCCCTGCCGGACTGGATGCCCACGAGCGTCGGCCGCACGTAGACCTGGGGCCGCAGGCCCACGCGCTGCAACTGACGGCCGTCCACGTGCCGCACGTCGTGGCCGGTGAAGATCATCGCGATGCCGCCGGGCAGCACCAGGTCCGTGATGTCGCCGTTGGCGCCCGCGCTCGGGCTGCCGATGAACGTGGTGCCGTTGGCCGCCTCGAAGAACAGGCCGGAGTGCTCGGACTGGCTGATGGCGCGCTCGTCGATGAGCATCACCGTCCGGCCGCGGTACAGGGGCACGTCCGCCTTGGGCAGCTCCTGGATGAACTTGTACCGGCCATTGGTCTCGGCCGCCGAGACGACGTTGCGCTCGAACACCGCGGCGTGGCGCGCCTTGCGCGTGTTGAGGTACGGCGCGATGGCCCAGGCCGTCCCGTTCGGGTAGCCGCGCATGTCGAAGATGATGGCCCGGGTGTTCTTGAACTTCTCGAACATGTCCGCCACCTCGGACCTCTGCAGGCGCGTCAGGTCCACGTAGCCGGTGTTGTCCGCCAGCATCCGGTACGGCTCGCCCTTCTGGGGCTTCTGCAGCGACTGGATGTTCCGGGTGAAGCGCACCTGCTTCGTCTGCCCGCTGGCGTCATGCACGCCCAGCGTCGCCTGGGAGCCCTCGGGCCCCGCCAGTGCCTTGGCCAGCAGGCGGTGCCGCAGGTGCACCGGGTGCGAGGCCGTCACGTAGGGCTCCAGCGCCTTCATCCGCTCCGCCACCGGCTTGCCGTCGATCGTGTCGATGACGTGGCCCCGCACGAGCCCCGGCGCGGCCTCGGCGTCCCACACGTTCATCACCACCGCCACGCCGTCGATCTCCATCGCCTCGAAGGGGGCGTTCATGCCGGCGATGCCCCGCTTCTCCAGCTCGGGGTGGCCGCGCAGGTTGGTGTGCCCGTCCTGCACGAGCGTGCTCAGCTCCGCCACCGCGAGCGCGTACTCCGCCGCGTCCTTGGCCTTCTCGAACTTCGGGATGAACGTGGTCAGCGCGCCGTCCCAGTCCCGGGAGAGCAGGTGCTTGTACGGGTAGAAGAAGTGGATGACGTTCCAGGCCCGGAAGAGCGCGAGCAGGCGGTACTCGCGGCTCGGGTAGAGCATGTCCTCGTACTTGCGGTCCGGCTGCCACCGGGCGGGAGGCAGCTCCGCCTCGCGCGCCGCCTTGCCCTTCTTCGCCGGCTTCTTCGCCAGGTCGAGCGCCTTCTGGAGCGTCTCGTCCTTGTCCGAGCGCGCGCGCTTGGGCAGCACCGCGTCCGCGCGCATGGGAATGCCCAGCTCGCTCAGGCGCACCGAGGCCGTCAGCCCCGCGCCCAGCTCCACCTGCATCTGCTCCACCACCGCGCCGTCGTCCAGCCGGCCCTCGGTGACGAGCTGCGCCAGCCCCTGGGCCTTCATCGTGAGGGCGCGGGTATCCAGGTACGACTTGTCATCCAGCAGGAAGATGACGGGGCGCGCCTTGCCATCGCCCTTGGGGGAGAGCTCCTCGCCCGCCGTGGTGAGGAACGAGGTGGTGTAGCCGCCGCTCGTCCCGCCGAGCGAATGGGGGCGGAAGCCCGAGTGGAACACCGTGCGCTGCCCGGGCACCTGGAGCTCCTCGCTGAGGAGGTACGGCAGGAGCCTGCCGAGCGCCATGGACATGGACCAGACGGTGTTGGGCTCCAGGCCGCGGGCGCGCAGATCGACGATCACCGCCTTGGCCTTGGAGATGTCCGGGCGCAGCTCCTCGGGCTTGCCACGCAGGGTGGCCATGACGGCCGCGTCCTTGACGGCGCGCAGATCCAACACGAGCACGTCCTTGGACTCCCAGCTGCGCAGCTCACGCACCGGGGCGGAGGGTGCCTTCTGCGCGCCCTCCTGCTGCTCGTCGGGGCGGAGGATGCGCGTGGCGGGATCCTTCAGCGCGTCCAGCATGTCCTGCACGGCCGCGGCGTAGGCGGCACGGTCCTTGGCGGCCTCCACCCGGGGGATGGCGGCCACGAGCGAGGCATCCCAGTCGATGTTCTTGTAGGCCAGGGCGGGGTGGCGGTAGCGCACCTGACCCCACAAACGGGCCAGGCTCTCCAGCCGCTCTTCCCGGGAGGGCAGGGCTTGGGGTTTGGGCTCCGCCGCCGACGCGGTGAATGCGACGAGGCCGAGGGCCAGCGCGAGACTCGTGAGAAGGGTGCGCAGCATGTACCTTCCTGGGGGAAAAGACCGTCCGGGGCCCCAACGGTATCGCACCTCGCACCTCCGACCGAAGAGGGGAGTGTGATTCCGGGGGGTTGTGCCCCGCCGGGCGCCCTTGCCTGCCCGCACCGGGGGTGTGGGGCCCGGGGGGGTGTGAAATGCTTCACACCATTGGAGTGAGCCAACTCACAGCGCTGGAAGTGGGGCCGTGAGAAGGTGCTTTCAGAAACGGGGGGGGCGGTTCCGTCGAGCGAGGGGGCTTGCACTGCGGAGCCGGACATACCCCAAGAGGCGCCTTTCAGTACAAAGGGGGGAGGCGCCTCCTGGATTCCCGCGAGGTCCGGGGGGGCACGCGGGATTCTACGTGGCCCGCTTCTTGATGCCGGGGGGCATCGGGGAGCGGGCCGCGGTCTTTTCTGGGCTCTGGAGCCGTGGGTCGCACGGCGTAGACTCGGGATGCGAGGCATCCATGAGCCAGGCCATGCGGCAAGAGGGAGCCGGTCCCACGGACGGGCCGGACGTATCCATCTCCGGGAGCGAGGCGACGCTGGTGCACGCCAGTTCCTCCGCCCCCGGTGCGGCGGATGTGTCGGAGATCGGCACCGCCACCACCCTGCACTCGAGTGAGAAGGGGTTGGCCCCCGGGGCTTCCGTGGCGGCTCCGGACGCGACGCTGCCAGTGGTGGACCCAGCCCATTACGCCATCGCCGGAGAAATGGCCCACGGGGGCATCGGCCGCATCCTGCGCGCGAGGGATCTGCGGCTCGGCCGGCCCGTGGCCATCAAGGAGATGCTCGCACCGGCCCGCGAGGCCGAGTCCCGCTTCGTGGCCGAGGCGCTCGTCACCGCGCGCCTGCAACACCCCTCCATCGTGCCCGTGTACGAGGCGGGACGCTGGCCGGGCGGTGAGCCCTTCTACGCCATGAAGCTGGTGTCCGGCCGCTCGCTGAAGGACGTCCTCGCCGAGCGCAAGACGCTCGAGGAGCGGCTGGCGCTGCTGCCGCACGTGCTCGCGGTGGCCGACGCCATGGCGTACGCGCATTCCGAGCGCATCATCCACCGCGACCTCAAGCCGGCCAACGTGCTGGTGGGGGACTTCGGCGAGACGGTCGTCATCGACTGGGGCCTGGCCAAGGATCTCTCGCGCGAGCACGAGGCGGAGGCCGCCGGAGCCCTGGTTCCCACGCCGGACCCCGAGGATGGGGCCATGACGCGAGTGGGCACGGTGATGGGGACGCCGGCGTACATGCCGCCGGAGCAGGCCGCGGGGCACCCCGTGGACGAGCGCGCCGACGTCTACGCGCTGGGCGCCATCCTCTACCACCTGCTGGCGGGGGTGCAGCCGTACGATGGGGGCTCCTCGGGGCAGATATTGCAGAAGGTGGTGCAGGGCCCGCCGCCCCCGCTGTCCCAGCGCGAGCGGTGCATCCCGGTGGACCTGGTGGCCATCGTGACCAAGGCCATGGCGAGAGAGCCCGCAGGACGCTACGCCTGCGCGCGCGAGCTGGTGGAGGATTTGAGGCGCTTCCAGACGGGGCAGATCGTCGGGGCGTACGAGTACTCGCGGATGGAGCTGTTGCGCCGCTTCGTGCGGCGTTACCGGGCCGTGGTGTCGGTGGTGGGTGTGGCGGTGGCGCTGCTGGCCGTGCTGGGCGTGCTGGGCGTGTGCCGCATCATGGACGAGCGGGAGAAGGCCGTGTCGCAGCGCCGCGAGGCGGAAATGCAGCGGCAGCAGGCGGAAGCGTCGCGGCAACAGGCGCTGGCGAGGGCGGACGAGCTCATGCTGGTGCAGGCCGGCAACGCCGTGGAGTTGGATCCGATCAAGACCATCCGTTGGCTGCGGAGCCTCTCCCCCGGGTTCACCCGCTGGTCGGAGGTGCGCACGCTCGCGGCGGATGCCCGGGCCCAGGGTTTCGCCACCGTGCTGCGCGGCCATAAAGAGCTCGTCAACGCGCTCCTCTTCTCGCCGGATGGGCGGCGCCTCGTGAGCGGCAGCGACGACTTCACCATTCGCCTCTGGGACCTGGAGCAGGGCAGCGGCCAGGAGCTCCCCGGTCACACCGACGAGGTCTGGCGGCTCGCGCGCTTCCCCGATGAGCGGAGCTTCGTCTCCAGCAGCAAGGACGGGACGCTCCGCCACTGGAACCTGGAGACGGGCGAGGGCCAGCTCTTCGCCACGCTCGCCGGACCCGTGTCGGCGCTCGTCGCTACCAAGGATGGCCGCTACCTCATCGCCAACAGCCGGGTAGATGACCAGCTTTTCGTCTGGGAGCGCGGCAGTGCTACACCGCGCACGTTCCGCACCGGGTTCGGAGGTGTCGAGGAGCTGATGGTCTCGCCGGACGGTGGCCAGGTGCTCATCCGTACCTTCTCCTCCTATCGCGTGGTCCTGGGAGACCTGGTGCGTGGCACCTTCCATCCGTTGGATGACGGTGGAGCCGTGGTGCACATGGCGCTCTCCCCGCGCGGTGATGTGGCCGCCATGTCGGGGCGCGATGGGGCCCTGCGCGTCTTCGAGCTGCGGAGCGGCCGGCGCCTGCTGCTGGGCGCGGGAGAGCGCTTCGGCAAGGTCCTGTCGGTGGCCGTTTCGCCGGAGGGGACTCATGTGGCGTTCACGAACGTGGAGGGGGACGTGCGGCTGCTCACCCTGGCCACCGGGGAGCTCCGGCAGCTGGGCCACTACGAGGGAAAGAGCCGGTGCCTCGAGTTCTCCCCGGATGGCCGGTTCCTCGTCGCCCATGGCAGCGGGACCAGCGCGCACCTGTGGAACCTCTCGACCGGAGAGAGCCGCCTCCTGCGCGCGGCTCCCGAGGTGATCTTCGCCACCCGGTTCTCCCCGGATGGCCGGCACCTCGCCACGGGCAGCTCCGATGGAACCCTGCGCCTGTTCCCCGTGGACACGGAGCTTCATCGCGTCCTCGCGACGGCCTCGGCGCCCCTCCACGTCCTGAGCAGCTCCGCGGATGGCCGGCGGCTGGTCACCGTGGACGAGAAGGGGACGCTCCGTCTGTTGGACCTGAGCAACGGGGCGGTTCTGCTGGAAGAGCGCGGCGTTGCCCCCATCCCGCCCGTGTCCTCCCGGGATGGCCGGTGGTTCGTGTCCGCTGGTGGCGACCACCGGCTCCAACTGCGGGATGGCTCCACCGGACGCGTGGTTCGCCTCCTCGAGGGCCATGCCCAGGCCATTACCGCGCTCGCCCTCTCTGGCGATGGCCGGTGGCTGGCCTCGGCGGACAAGGGCGGAGCGCTGCGGTTGTGGGACGTGGACTCCGGTGAGGAGCGGGTGCTCGGCGGCCACGACAAACAGGTGTTCCGGCTGCTGTTCTCGCCGGATGCGGCACGGCTGGCCTCGGTGGGTCAGGACAGGACGGTACGTCTGTGGGACGTGGCTTCGGGAGAGGGCCGGATCCTGGGGCGCCATGACGACGAGGTTCACACCGTGGCCTTCTCACCGGACGGCAGCCGGCTCGTCACGGGCGGGAGCGATCACACCCTTCGCTTCTGGAATCCGGAGAACCTGGAGAACGGTGAGGTCCTGAAGCTGGATTCGAGCGGCGCCGGAATCCAGGAAGTGCTCTTCTCGCCGGACGGCCGGTTCGTGGTCAGCAGGAGTGCCCTGGATCCCCGCCCGCGGCTCTGGGACGGGAAGACGGGCGAGTTCCTGAAGGTGCTCCGTGGTCACCTGGCCGATGTCAGGGACTTCGCCTTCTCACCGGACGGCACGAGGCTGGCCTCGGCGAGCTACGACGGAACCGTGCGGCTGTGGGATCTGGAGACCGGCGTGCACCGGGCTCTCCGGGGGCACACCGGGGTGGTGATGGGCGTGGAGTTCCTCCCGGATGGCCAGTCGCTCGTCTCCATCGGTCAGGACGGCGCCGTGCGGCTCTGGCCGGATGAGCTGCCCTGGGAGCCCCAGGCCCTGCGCGCGTGGCTGGCGACGGTGAAGGGCTCCGAGCCGTAGTCTCGAATCCCGAGAACGGACCGGGAATCCCCGGAGTGCCTTGACTTCACGCTCTGTGCGCCAATCAAGTGGCGTCTGGCGAAAGTGGTGAAAGGGGACCGCTCGCCCTCGAACCCCCCCGACAGACGAGACACGAGATGAACCGCTCCACGTTGTCGTCGTGCGCAGCGCTGGCGCTGGCCTGGCTGGCTCCGGCAGGGCAGGCCACCGCGGCCACCCAGCAGGCCCAGGCCAGCTCGGCCATCATGGTCCAGGGCTTCCACTGGAACTCGGCCAACGCCACCAGCCCCAACTGGTACAACGTCCTGCAGGGCAAGGCGAGCGACCTGGGCGCCATGGGCTTCACCCATGTGTGGCTTCCGCCGCCCACCGACGCGGGCTCCACCCAGGGCTACCTGCCGCGCCAGCTCAACGTCCTCAACTCGCGCTATGGCACCGAGACCGACCTGAAGAACGCGATTACCGCCTTCACCAACGCGGGCGTGAAGTCGGTCGCGGACGTGGTCATCAACCACCGCGTGGGAACGGCCGGCTGGTACGACTTCACCAACCCCGCCTGGGGCACCTACGCCGTCGCCGCCGGTGACGAGTGCAACTGCTCCACGGGCGCCGCGGACACGGGGGACAGCTACGGCGCCGCCCGCGACATCGACCACACCAACGCCGTCGTCCAGGCGGACATCAAGAACTGGCTGAACACCCGGCTGAAGGGCGTGGGCTTCAGCGGCATCCGCTATGACTATTCCAAGGGCTACGGCGCCAGCTACGCCAAGGTCTACCACGACGCCATGCAGCCGGACTTCTGCGTGGGGGAGATCTGGACGGACCTCAACTACGGCAACGTGGATGCGCACCGGCAGCTGCTGGTGAACTGGGTGGACGGCACGCAGGGCACCTGCGGCGTGTTCGACTTCACCACCAAGGGCCTGCTCAACCAGGCGCTGACCTACAACGAGTACGGCCGGCTCAAGGACTCCACGGGCAAGCCGGCGGGTGGCATCGGCTGGTGGGCGCAGAAGATGGTGACGTTCGTGGACAACCACGACACCGGCCCGAGCGAGTCCTGTGGCAACGGGCAGAACCACTGGCCGGTGCCCTGTGACAAGGTGATGCAGGGCTATGCCTACGTGCTGACGCACCCGGGCATCCCCTCGGTGTACTACGCGCACATCTACGACTGGAACCTCAAGGCCGCCATCAAGGCGCTGATGGACGTGCGCAAGGCGCAGGGCATCACCTCGACGTCCACGGTGGCCATCCAGCGCGCCGAGAACGGCCTGTACGCGGCCATCATCAACGGCAACACGGCGATGAAGATCGGCGCCACGGCCTGGGACCCGGGCACGGGTTGGACGCTGGCCGCCTCCGGGTCTGGCTACTCGGTGTGGACCAAGGGCTCCACGGGCGGTGGCGGCGGCACGTGCACCTCGGTGCCGGTGACCTTCAGCATCGCCAACGCGAACACCACCTTCGGGCAGGACCTCTATGTGGTGGGCAACCAGACGCAGCTGGGCAACTGGGCTCCGGCCAGCAGCTTCAAGCTGACCATCCAGGGCACGGGCGCCAACGCCACCTGGAGCGGCACGGTGAACCTCGGCCCCTCCACCGCCATCCAGTACAAGTTCATCAAGTACAACGCCTCGACGGGGGCGGTGGCGTGGGAGAGCAACGCGCCCACCACCAGCGGCAACCGCGAGGCCACCACGGCGGCTTGCGGCAGCTCCACCACGCTCAACGGCGGCAACTTCCGCTTCTGAGCCGGTCCGCCCTCCGGCCGCGCTCTTCATGAACTTGTCCAACTGTTGGACAAGTTTGGCGAGACCGCGCCCGGAGGGTCTCCTGGCTGGCGGTTGCCGGACCTACTCCGTCCAGGAGATCCGGAACGTGGCCTCGCCGTTGGGACCGCTGGCGGCGAGCGTCACCGAGAGCCCCCTCGCCCCCGCCCGCTCCAGGCCCTCGGAGAGCAGGCCCCGGAAGTAGGCGGTGCGCAGGGCGTAGTTGAACCACAGCTCGTAGGTGCCCGGCCCCAGCTTGCGCAGGCGCGTCTCGGTGTAGTTGTTGGCGCTGCGGAAGTTGCGGCTCATGCGATCGAGCGTGCGGTGCGGCCCGAGCAGCTTCGTCACCGAGAACACCGCCTTGCCCATCAGCGTCTCCTGGTAGGAGCGCATGAAGGCCCGGCCCAGCTCGAAGCCCGCCTCCTCCTGGGGCAGCTCCGGCCAGAGCCGGCCGGTGATGAAGTCGATGAGCGCGGTGTACGTCTCCACCGGGTACGCGGGAAGCAGCGGCTTGTTCGGATCGACTCCCAGCGCCGTCAGCCCGGAGAGGAGCTCGGGCGGGACCGGTTGCCCCAGCACCCGGAGATTGCTCTGCACCGTGTAATCGAAGATGAGCTTCTGCATCGCGCGGCCCACCCTACCACTGAGAGTGTGTCCGTGACGCCTACTGGACACTCGGTCAACTGGCCGCGCTGCCCGTGGCGCACCGCGGCGAAGCTCATTCGTCGTCGTCGTCGAGCCGGCCCCGGGCGGTGAGCACCCGGTCGATCATCAGCTCGTGGAGGGCGTAGAGGGGACGGGCCACCTCCTCGCCCTCGAGGACGGAAATGGCCCCGGCGATGGCCTCCACGGTGGACATGCCGTAGGGGTGGGGCGAGCGGCGCAGGCGCCGGGCCTCCGGTGGGGGCGGCGGCAGGGCGAGCCCCGGCAGGCGGCGCAGTTCGGGGAGGCGCTGGTACATGCGCCGGGCCTGCGTCCAGTTGCCATCCAGCACCACCAGCCGCTCGGGCGGAGGCGTGCCGGGAGGGGGCGGCTGGGCATCCGGGAAGAGCAGCCAGGTGCCCGGCTCGGTGAGCACGGAGATGTCGAAGGGCTGCCCCGGGGCCCCATAGGTGAGGATGCGGCACTGCGTGAGGGCGAGCCCCGCCAGCCGCGCCGTGTTGGTGGACTTGTTGGCTTCCTTGTTGTGCCGGATGACGAGGAAGCGGGTGCGCGTCTCCAACCGGGGCACCTCGGCGCAGAGGCAGAGGGCGGTGGGCAGGTAGCAACCGGGACAGCGGCCGGCGAGATCCGCCGGGGTACGGGACCTCATTTGCCCTGACGATAACGCTGCATCAACTCCCGCGCCTCGCGCAGCTTGGACTCGACGAAGCGGTCCTCGGCGTCCATCTCCTCGTCCGTGTCCAGGCCGAGCTGGAAGAGCGCCGAGAGACTGGCCGGGTTGACGTCGAGCCACTCGGCGGTGCGGTCGAGCACGTTGCGGCGGCGGCCGGCGAAAGTTTCTGGGCTCTCGTCGGGGAGGCAGCGGCAGATGCGGGCCGAGTCGCTGCCCACGTCCACGTAGAGACCGAGCACCTCGGTGTCCAGCTCGGTGGCGATGGCGGAGGCGGCCTCGGTGACATGGGCGGCCAGGGCGTGCGCGGCGGAGCGCTCGGTCATGGAACGCACCAGGTAGACGCGCCAGCCGGCCTCTCCGAGCGTACCGGCGGCCTCGAGGGGAGCCAGCTCGGCGGGCGGAGCGGAGATGCGCGTGAGGACGCGGCGCACGGGCGCCTCGATGTGCTCGAGCTGGGCGCTCGAGGTCGGGCAGAAGAAGACGACGCGGTACTCGCGGCTATCGACGGAGGGTTCCATGAGGGTACTGCTCCCGCGGGTACGGACGGGGCCAACCAGAGAGGACCACTCCCCCGGCCTGGAGCGCAAGCGGGTAATTGAGGGAATGCGAGGGGACTGCTACACGGCGGGCATGTCCATCACGCTCTATATCAAGAACGGTTGAACGGGTTGTAAGTCAGCGCGGGAGTTTCTCGCGCAAAAAGAAGTGCAGGCGGAAGTCCGTGAGCTGGTGAAGAAGCCGCTGAGCGAGGCCGAGGTCCGGGCGCTGGCGGCGAGGATGGGAGGGGTCCGGGAGCTGATCGCCCCCAAGAGGAAGGGGGAGCTGGGGGCGCTGGGGGAGGAGGAGCTGGTGAAGCACCTGGCGGCGAACCCCAACCATGTGCGCCGGCCGCTGATCGACACGGGGAGCCAGCTATTGGGGGGCTTCACCGCGGAAGTCCGGGCCGCCCTGGAGAAGCAACTGAAGAAGTAGGCGAGCCCCCGGACCCCATGGGTCACCCCGTACCCGTGGGAGCCGGAACCGGCTGAGCCGGAGCCCGGGACTCACTGGCGACCCAGGCGCCAGAAACGAGAACCACCACCCCACCCAGCACCCCAAGAGGCCCGAGGGCCTCGCCGAAGACGAGCACGCCGACGAGGGCGGCGGTGAGGGGCTCCAGGTAGGTGAGGGCGCCGACGGTGGCGGTGGGGACGTGGCGGAGTCCAGCATAGAACAGACTGTTGGCGGCGATGCCGCACAGCACGGTGCCGGCGGCCACCTGGAGGAGGCTGGAATCGAGGGCGGGAGGCAGGGCGCCGCGTCCGAAGAAGAGCAACAGGAGGAGGGCGGAGGGGAGGGAGTGGAGGGAGTTGATGGCCAGGGGCGAGAAGGAGCGGGCGGCCTCCTTGGAGGCGAGGACGTTGGCCATGAAGAAGACGGCGCTGCCGGCGCCGAGCAGGGCGGTCCAGGGGTCGGACAGTCCGCCCTGGGGCGTGCCGAGGATGAGGGCGAGCCCCCCGAGCGTCAGCGGAGCACCGATGAGGGCGCGGGGGGAGCGGCGCTCGCGGAGGACCCAGGGGGCGGCGAGGGCCATGAGGAGGGGGGCGAGGTAGTGGGTGAGGACGGCGACGGTGACGGGCCCGCGCTGGACGGCGGCGAAGTAGAGGGCGGCGTTGGCGGCGTCGCACACCGAGAGGACGCCGAGCGCGAGGGTGGCGCGGCGGTCTCGGAAGGCCTCGCGGCGGAAGACGAAGGGGGCGGGCAGGGCCATGACGGCCATGACGAGCAGGGCGCTCTGGGGACCGGAGAGTCCCGCGGGCCGCAGGACGAGAGGCCAGCATCCCCAGAGGATGGTCCCCAGGGCGACCATGACGAAGTACCTCACGATGGCTCCAGACGGGTGGGGGCGCGCGGGCCCCGAGGCGGGCGCGGAGCGTAACCGAGCCGCCGGGTGGACGCGCGGAGGGAGGGAACACGGCCCCCGCCCGGAGGCTGGGGAAGCGGGCGGAGCGGCTCAGCCGATGCGGCCGATCTCCGCGCCGCGCTCGTAGACGGTGATGGGGCCATCCTCGGAGACGTTGATGGCCACGCCGCGGAAGCTGGCGCGCCAGGCCGCGAGGGCGCGGGCACCGGGCATGCTGGGCTCGCGCACTCCGAGCCGGGCGATCTCCTTGGGGCTGGAGACCATGCAGGCGATGTCGAGCACGCTGCCGTCCTGGTCGAGCACGACGGCGCCATCGGTGGCGGCGGCGGCGGTGATGACCTGGCGCTGGGCCCAGACGGAGATGTTCTGCCCGCGGAGGCTGCGGCGCAGGTGGCTGTTGGCGGCCAGGGGGTGGCCGTGGTCGGGAACGAGGTCGGTGAGCTCCTGGTTCGAGTCGAGCAGACAGAAGAGGGCACCGGTGCGCTCGTAGGCCAGGTCGATGGCGGCGCGGAGCACGCCGATGACGACATCCTCGCGGAAGCGGGAGGAGATGCGCTCGTGGAGGGCCTCGTAGTCGAGCACGCGCCAGTGGCCATGGGACTTCTGGAAGACGGAGCCCTTGCCACTGAGGATGAAGAGGTCGCTCTGGGGCGAGGTCACCAGCGCGACGTCGTGGGCGGCATGGGCGAGCACGGCCTGGACGGGGACGAGCGTCTCGTGGGGGGCGTAGCGCAGGGCGGCTTCGTTGCGGTCCACCTCGGCGAGCGAGATGAAGCCGATGATGGAACCGGACTGCATGCTGGCGAGCAGCGCGACGCGGCGGCCGTCCACGACGGTGCGGATCCACTTCTCCTTCAGGAGGGCGTTCTCGATGGAGAGGCCGCCGGGCAGGGGGATGAACTTGCTCTGGAGCTTCTGGACGAGCTGGCTGGCCTTGCGCGCGATGATGAGGCAGTGGCGGACGTTGCGGCCCTCGTAGGTGAGGGCCATGGAGTCCTCCATGGCGCGGACCCAGTTGGACATCTTGTGGGGCCGGGAGTTGAGGTAGCGGGCCACGGCGCGGCGCAGACGCGTCTGCTCGAGCGCGGCCCAGTGCTCGTCGAGGGAGCGCGCCGAGGTGACGTGGGTCAGGTCGTCATTGAAGACGCGGCAGAAGGAGCGGGCGAAGTGGCTGTCGCCGACGCGCACGGGGCGGCGCAGGTCGATGAGGAGCCCCGCCTGGGGCAGGGGCTGATCGAAGTAGAGGAGGGCGGCGAGGCGGCGCTCGTCGAGCGGGAGCACCTTGGGCTTGAGCGCGGCGCGTGGGCCGAGTTCCGCCACGTGCGCGGCGAGCTCGTCCGCCGAGAGCGAGGACGTGGTGCTGCCGGGGAAGATGTCCTTGAAGGAGGTGGCCAGCGATGCGAGCGCATCGATGACGACCAGGGGCCTGCGCGTTCGCATCGGAGTCCCATTCTAGTCAGGCCGGACGGAGTTCCCCCACAAAACGGAAGGGGCCCTTAACCGGCGGCGGCCACCGCGGCGGGCTGCTCCACCGCCGGTCCGACGAGCGACTGCCTCTCCCAGGCCCGGCTCCTCCAGCGGAACCAGAAGACGATGCCGCGCGTCCACTCGTCCGCCGCCACGGCGAGCCAGACGCCGGCCAGTCCCAGGTTCAGCTTGAAGACGAAGAGGTAGCCCAGGGACAGGCTCAGGCAGGCCATGGACAGGAAGCCCATGTAGACGGTGAAGGTGGCATCCCCGGCGGCCCGCAGCGCATTGACCAGGACGAGGTTGAAGGAGCGCCCCGTCTCCAGGATGAGGCTCAGGACGATGACCTGGGACGTCAGCCGGATGATGTCGGCATTGTCCGTGAACATCCCGACCAGGGGCTTGCGCAGCAGGATGGCGGCCACGTCCACCAGGACGGTGAGGGACACGGCCCACTTCAGGCTGCGCAGGGCCTGACGGTACGCCTCGTCCCGGCGGTTGGCCCCCACCAGCCGCCCGATGATGATGGACGTCCCGATGCCGATGGCGAGGCTGAACAGGAAGACGTACTGGGAGATGGCGTGGGCGTACTGCCGGGAGGCCAGGGCCGCGGAGCCGAGCCAGGTGACGTAGTACAGGAACACCGTCTGGCACAGGTGGTAGGTGACCTGCTCGACGGCGGAGGGGATGCCCACCTTGAAGATCTTCCGGATGTAGTCCCTGGAGAACGTCACGTAATCCCGAGCCACCATCCGCACGTCCATCACGCGGTACAGCATCCAGATGAAGACGACGAGCGCCACGGCGCGGCTCATGACGGTGGAGATGGCCGCACCGGCCACGCCCAGCTCCGGGAAGCCGGCATGGCCGAAGATGAGCAGGTAGTTGCCGAGCACGTGGACCACGTTCATGCCCAGCGCGACGTACATGGACTGCCGGGTGAAGCCGTAGGTGCGGATCAGGCTGGAGAAGGCGTTGATGAGCGCCTGGACGAAGAGGAATCCGCCCGCGATGCCCATGTACGTCCGCGCATGGGCGAGCACCGGCCCCTGCAGGTTCATGTGGGTCAGGATGGCGTCGCCGAAGAGCAGCAGGCCCCCGCTGACCACGATACCCAGCAGGAGGTTCAACGTGATGGCGAGGGCGGAGATCCGGGCTGCCTCCTGGGCTCGCCGGGCGCCGATGTACTGGGCCACGACGATGGAGGCCCCGTTGCTGATGACCTCCATGATGAGGATGCAGATGAAAATGTACTGATTGACGACACCGACCGCGGCCACGGCATCGTCGGACACGCCGCTGAGCATCAGCGTGTCCGCCGTGCCCATCATCATGAATAGTAGGAACTCAAAGAAGATGGGCCACGTCAGCTGCAACAGCCCCAGAGCAGGTTGTCCCGATGTCGTCCCAGGGTGAACGGCCGTCTCGTGCGTCACGCGCGGGCGTTTGTCACGACTTCGCCCCGGCGTCGAGTGCGCAGTAGACGCCTGCCTGCCGGGTTGCTCACTCCTCCGCGATGGCCCCGCGTCCCGCCACGTCGGCCCAGCTCAGTCCGAAGCGGGTGAGATATTTCCGCAGCCGATCCGCGTCGTTGACGCTCTTCTTCTGGGCTCGTGACTGAGCGAACAGCGCCCGCCCCGCGTCGGACAGCGAGCGCGCCTGCCGGCACACGGCGAGCACCTCCGCGAGCTGCGCCTTGTCGAACCGGTCCAGCGCCTCGGCGCGCTCCTCTCCGAGCACCTCCACCACGAGCTCCACCAGCGCCGCCCGCGGCTTCGGCCCGCTCTTCATCCATGCGGCGCGCAGACGTTCGATCTCCTCGTTCACGCCTTCGCGGGTGATGCGGCCCCCGGGCGCGAGCGTCGCCATCCGCAGCACCGCCGCGTTGAGATCCCGGAAGTTGCCGCTCCAGCGGGCCTCGGGAGAGGTGGCGAAGCGCAGGAAGTGCTCCTGCGCCTCCTTGTTCATCGTCACCCGCGTCTCCAGCGCTCGCGAGGCCTGGTCCAGCTCGTAGAGAAGGTTGGGCGGGATGTCCTCGGGGCGCTCGCACAGGGGGGGCAGCCGGAAGGTCCACAGATTGATGCGTGCCAGCAGATCCTCCCGGAAGCGCCCGCGCTCCACCTCGGCCTGGAGATCCCTGTTGGTGCCGGCGAGCAGCTGGAAATCACTCTCCGCCTCCTTGTCCGAGCCCACCGGCAGGAAGCGCTTGTCCTCGAGCGCCCGCAGCAGCATGGCCTGCTCGTCCGCGCCCAGCTCGCCAATCTCATCCAGGAACAGCACGCCGCCGTTGGCCTGGCGCAGCAGCCCCGGCCGGTCTCCCACCGCCCCGGTGAACGCGCCCTTCACGTGGCCGAAGAGCGCGGACATGGCTCCATCCCCGCGCAGCGTGGCGCAGTTGATGTCCACGAAGGGGCCGCCCACGTGCCGCCGCGTCTTCTTCAGTTGGTAGATGCGTTTGGCGAGCTGCGACTTGCCCGCCCCCGTGGGACCGGTGAGCAGCAGCGGAGCGCGCGAGCTCGTGGCCACCTGTTCAATCCGCTCGATGAGCCGGTTGAACGCCGGGTTGAGCGTGTCGATGCCCGCCTTGAGGAAGGACAGGCCCTCGCGCTGCTCCTGTTCGAAGCGCCTGGCCAGCGTGTCGTACTTCGAGAGGTCCAGGTCGATGATGGCATGGACGCCCGGCCGCCCCTGGTCCCGGACTCCTTGGGGCGGGGACGTCTGCACCAGCCGCCCGGGAATGTGCCGGCTCTCAACCAGGAGGAACATGGAGATCTGCACGATGTGCGTCCCCGTGGTGATGTGGACGAGGTAGTCCTCGTGCTCGGGGTGGAAGGGGTAGGCCTTCGCGTAGTCGAGCAGCGCGCCGTACGTCTCCTCCAGGTCCCACGGGTTACGGATGTTCAGCTCGGTGGTGCGCACCCGCGTCTCCGGTGACACCTGGGCGATGTCCTCCACCACCGCCTGGACGAGCTCGGCATAGCCCGGCAGCGCGAGCAGTTCCATGCGGTGCACCAGCAGGTCCTCCTGCTGGCACAGCCCCACGGTGGGGCGCCACTTCTCCCACCGCCTGGGCCCCCGCCCCGCGTCCAGTGTCGTGCCCAGCATCCCGAGGACCACCGTCTCGCGCGTCCGCGTCTTCGCCATACGGATAGGACTTTATCCCAATGGATAGAAAAAGGGGTGAGGAAGGGGAGGCCTCCCTCGGAGCGGGGTTGGCACGCGCCCTGCTCTACCTCCTCGCGTGCCCGGGACGGCCCGGGCTAACGGACTGAAGGAGACGGTCATGCAGGCGCAGCGCAACTACGAGGTTCTGTCGAACGAGGCGGGTGGGGTTCCCATCAAGGCGTGGACGGTGGGCGTGCCGTTCGAGGACGAGGCGAAGAAGCAGCTGCGCGCGATGGCGTCCCTGCCGTTCGTCCACAAGTGGATCGCCGTGATGCCGGACGTGCACCGCGGGTTCGGCGCGACGGTGGGGAGCGTGGTGGCGACGGCGGGCGCGGTGATTCCGGCGGCGGTGGGAGTGGACATCGGCTGCGGGATGATCGCCGTGCGCACGACGCTGCGCGCGGAGCAGCTCCCGGACTCGCTGGGGATGGTGCGCTCGGCCATCGAGAAGGCGGTGCCGCACGGCCGTACGGACAACGGCGGCCGTAATGACCGGGGTGCGTGGCAGGACGCGCCCGTGATGCACCGTGAGGCGTGGGCGCGCCTGAAGCCCGGCTATGACGCCATCCTGGAGAAGCACCCGCGCCTGGGCCGTGGCCCGGACCTGGGTCACCTCGGGACGCTGGGGACGGGGAACCACTTCATCGAGGTGTGCCTGGATGAGGCCGGCCAGGTGTGGCTGATGCTGCACAGCGGTTCGCGCGGGGTGGGGAACCGGATCGGGAGCCACTTCATCGAGCTGGCGAAGGAGGACATGCGCCGCTTCTTCATCCATCTGCCGGAGGCGGACCTGGCGTACCTGCCCGAGGGGACGGAGTACTTCGCGGACTACCTGCACGCGGTGAGCTGGGCGCAGGAGTACGCGGCGATGAACCGCGAGCTGATGTTGCGCTCGGTGGTGGAGACGCTGAAGGCGAGCGGTGAGCTGCCGGAGTTCGAGCTCACCGAGGCGGCGGTGAACTGCCACCACAACTACGTGGCGCGTGAGCACCACTACGGGAAGAACGTGTTCGTGACGCGGAAGGGTGCGGTGCGGGCGCGTGAGGGGGACCTGGGGATCATCCCCGGCAGCATGGGGGCGCGGTCGTACATCGTGCGAGGGAAGGGGAACGCGGAGGCCTTCCACTCGTGCAGCCACGGGGCGGGGCGGGTGATGTCGCGTGAGGCGGCGAAGCGGCGCTTCTCGCTGGAGGACCACGCGAAGGCGACGGCGGGTATCGAGTGCCGCAAGGACGCGGAGGTCATCGACGAGACGCCCGGTGCGTACAAGCCGATCGACGCGGTGATGACGGCGCAGGCGGACCTGGTGGACGTGGTCCACACGCTGCGTCAGGTGGTGTGCGTGAAGGGTTGAGGGGAGTGCACGAAGGGGGTTCGCGACGAAGGAGGGCCACATGAGGGGATAAAGACGCTGAGATGCCCGCTCTCTCCGAGACTTCGGTCGCCAGGATGAGGGAGCGGGCATCGCTACGTGCGGGCAGTGGCCGCCGCGCTATTCTCCTCCGTGTGTCTCTCCCTCCAGTCCTCTCCCTCTCCCCCCGGGAGAGGGTCGGGGTGAGGGTATCAGGGCCATGAGTTGGCCCAGTGAAATCAGGGGTTCTGTGATGATTCGCATCGACGGTTCGAAGGGAGAGGGAGGAGGACAGGTGCTGCGCACGTCGCTGGCGCTGTCGCTGGTGACGGGGAAGCCCTTCCAGATGGTGAATATCCGGGCGGGGCGCTCGAAGCCGGGGCTGCTGAGGCAGCACCTGACGGCGGTGAAGGCGGCGGCGGCGGTGGGGGAGGCGGAGCTGGAGGGGGCGGAGTTGCACTCGAAGGAGCTGACGTTCCGGCCGAAGGCCCTGCAGTCAGGGGACTACCACTTCGCGGTGGGGACGGCGGGGAGCGCGACGCTGGTGCTGCAGACGGTGCTGCCGGCGCTGATGACGGCGAGCGGGCCGTCGACGCTGGTGCTCGAGGGAGGGACGCACAACCCGGCGGCGCCGCCGTTCGACTTCCTGACGAAGGCGTACCTGCCGTTGGTGCGGCGGATGGGGCCGGGAGTGGAGGCCACGCTGGAGAAGCACGGATTCTTCCCGGCGGGGGGAGGGAAGTTCGAGGTGTGGGTGCAGCCCGCGCCGCTGAAGCCGTTGCACCTGCTGGAGAGGGGGAACGTGGTGCGTCGGCAGGCGACGGCGATGATCGCGCAGGTGCCGTACGACGTGGCGAAGCGGGAGTTGGAGACGGTGGGGAGGAAGCTCGGGTGGCTGGCGGAGGAGCGGCGGGTGGAGGAGCTGAAGCGCTCGGCGGGGCCGGGGAACGTGGTGTGGCTGGAGGTGGAGAGCGAGCACGCCACGGAGGTGTTCACCGGGTTCGGTGAGCGGGGCGTGCGAGCGGAGGACATCGCCGAGGCGGTGGCGGAGGAGGCGCGGGTCTACCTGGAGGCGGGTGTGCCGGTGGGGGAACACCTGGCGGACCAGCTTATGCTGCTGCTGGCGCTGGCCCGAGGGGGCTCGTTCCGGACGCTGCCGCTCGATGGGCATGCGCAGACGCAGATTGAAACGTTCGCCCATTTCCTCGACGTGAAGGTCTCGGTCGAGGAAGTATCTCCGCAGGTAAGAGAGGTTTCGGTGCGGTGAGGCCTCTCTTGTCTGCCTTCACGTGTCGAAGCGGAAGGAGGTCTCGCTGGCGGAGGCGCGTGTGGCGAACCGTTGGCAGAACTCGTTCAGCGCGGAGTAGGGGGCCGTCGGCAGGACGCCTCGGAACTCCAGATGGGTCACGAGGCAGAAGAGCGTGACCTCCAGGTAGCTCAGGTCCCGCTCTGGCGGGAGCGCGGCGAGGATGGGCCTCACGTTTTCCTCCAGCCACGACATCATGTTGACCAGCGACTGTCGCATCTTCACGTGGTGGGCACTGCTATCGCTGGTGCCGGCCGCCTTGCCCATGACCAGCGACACTTCTGTCGACATGGCTTGAAGAACGAGCTCCTGCGCATTGGCAAGCAACGGTTGGTCGAGGTCCTCGGGCCAGATCACGCGGGGTCTGGGGTTCGAGCGCCGCCAGAGCTCACGACAGACATTGAGGGAACCGAACCAGACACCTTGAGGGGTCTGTAGGCTCGGGATTTTGAGCGCGGGGTTGCCGCCGTAATCCTCCGCGGTGGGGGACATGAGATCTCGCACCACCCGCAGGGAGTAGTCGACGCGCATCTCCGCGGCGAAGATCCGTGCGACGCGCGTGAAGTGGGAGCTCGAACGGCCGATGATGACAGGCCTGGCGAGTTCTTCGGGCGCGGCTGCCATGCGTGTTCCTCCGATCCGGGTAGCGATACGAGGCAACCGTAGGCGTATCTGCGCGCAGTGCACAAGCCGGAAGGGAGCAGGTGCTGAGCCCGGGCGTTGGGCGGTTATTCGTCCTCGCCTTCGCTCTCCGCTGCTGCATCCTCGGCTTTCTCTTGCTCGGCGGCCTTCTTCATCTCTTCCCACTTCGTCAGGGCGGATGCCACATGGTGGAGCGTGTGTCGCTGTAGCCTCTTGTGATGCACAGCGAAGTAGTATTCCCCGGCGATTGAAACAAAGTCGAAAGGCGAGGCCGGGTGATCCTTCAGCCACGCCTCCGCTTCTGCACGGGTTTCAAAAGAGGGCGTGGTGGGAGGTATTCCTCTTGCGGCAAGTTCGCCGATGTATGGCTCGATGATGTAGTCGCGGTAGATGAAGCGGGTGTTGTCCTCACGAGCATACACGGCCTGATAATACTCATCTCCTATGAGTATGTTCGCTGGGCTCGGTGGTTCCGCGGGGCCCTTCAGCCATGCCTCTGCTTCGTCGCGCGTCTTGAAGTAGGCAATAGCAAGCGGGGCATGATCGAGGCGGTGGTTGATGTAGTCCTCGCAAGCCTCAAGCTGTCCAGTATCGGCGATGAAATTGACCTGATGGATGAGGAGGCGCGCCAATTGCTTCTGTTCGGGCGCGAGCGTCTCGTCGAAAGCCTTCAGGAGAAGCTCCATGACCCTTTGAGAGATCGCCGCATCCTTTCGTTCTTCAAGCGTGGTGCTCACATGGGGGCGCGGCAGGGGAGCAGTCTGCTTGAGGTAGTCCTCAAACAAGTAGGCCTGGCCTGTTGCGCTGATGAAGTCCCTGTACGCCTTCGCCTGAACCCAGAGCTGCTGTTCTTCTTTCTTGCCTTGGAGCCCCGCAGCGCGCCACCGAGATGAGGCGAAGTGTGCGGCGCCATTGAGGGAATCATGGATGCTCACGGGGCCACCTCCGCGACGCTGGTGGAGGGGAAACCCGAGGAGTTCTCCGCGAACAACACGAACGGCATCAGGATGAGGGTAGCTGCTCCCGCAGCGGTGCTTACGGCAACGAAGGCCACTCCGGCGATGATGATGACTGAGCCGGCGAGAATCTCCTCGCGGTGGGTCTTGAGCCAATCAAGCGCGGGCTCTATTGCATGGAACTCCGCAGCGTATTCTTCGGCCCAACTGCCTCTTCCCTTGGTACATAGAACTGCTTGTTTCAGGCAATGCCTCGGACACCACCAGCTTCTGGCGATGCGCCACGGCAGGGTTTTGACATCGTCGTACTTCCATTGGCCGACCTGGATGGGTCTGCTGCTCGCAAGGCAGTCCTGCTCGCACTGGACTCGTCGGCCTTCGCAGTACTCCTCCAACCCCGTCGAGGAGACGCGCACCATGCCTCGGTTCGAGTTCATCGCACTCAAGGCGGATTGGAATTTCGTCAGATTGAAGTCCCTGAGCGGCTTCCAATCATGAGTGATGCGTCCATCCGGCATTTCCTGGATGACGAGCGCGTACCTGGCCAGGTCGTGAGGGCCCGTGGGACCCTGGACCGTGACAATGGGCTGGGTGGCGCTACAGGAAACAAGGAGGAGGCCAAGGCTCAGGGCCAATAGCTTCTGCGCGAGCGTTCTGGTGGGCATTTAGGGTTTTTGACGCGGTGCTCCGGGGTTTTTTCGGCACCCGGCGAAGGGAAGAGCATAGAGGAACACCCTCGTCCATTGACGCACGAAGGCACACCTGGGCCCTGGTGAGGGCATTGCCTCTCCCCCCCAGGAGAGGGGATTCTCCCGTCCATGGAATCCAGGCGAATCAAGAGAATCGGTATGGTGGGGGGTGGTGCCATGGGTTGTGGCATCGCGCTCGAGTTCGCTACCGCGGGCCGACAGGTGACGCTCTACAACACCCGCTCGGACAGCAGCGCCCAGGCCCAGGTGCGCATGGAGCGCGATGCGGCGCAGATGGTGGAGACAGGGCTTCTCTCCCCGGCCCAGGCCTCCGCCGCACTCGCGCGCATCCGGCGCACCACCGTCCTCGCCGAGGCCGTCGCGGACCAGGACTTCGTCATCGAGTCCGTCCCCGAGGACCTCGCCCTCAAGCAGCGGGTCTTCCAGCAACTGGATGGGCTTGCGTCACCGGGCACCATCCTCGCCACCAACACCACCGCCCTCAGCGTGACCGCGATCGCCAGGGACTGTTCCCGGCCCGAGCGCGTCCTCTCCGCGCACTACTACCTGCCCGCGAACCTCATCCCCCTCGTGGATGTCATCCCCGGCGAGAAGACGTCCCCGGAGGTCGTCGAGGCCACCCGCCTCCTGCTCGAAGAGGTGGGCAAGGCCCCCGTGGTGTTCCAACGCGATGTGCCAGGCTCCATCGGTCCCCGTCTTCAGCAGGCGTTGATCGCCGAGGCCCTCCGCCTCGTCCAGGAGGGCGTGGCCACTCCGGAAATGGTGGACCGGGCCATCACCCATGGCATGGGGCGGCGCCTCGGTGTCACCGGCGTCTTCGACCGGTTGGATCTCGTGGGGCTGGATCAGATGGCGGCCATCATGCGTGGCTCCGGCCGTCCCGTGCCCCCGGTCATCGCCCAGAAGGTCGAGCGGGGGGAGTTCGGGCTCAAGTCGGGGCAGGGCTTCTATTCGTGGACGCCCGATGCCACCGCCGCCTTCGAGGAGCGTGTGGCGCGCCACCTCAGCGCCCAGCTCCGCGAGGAGCGTGCCTCGGGCCGGCTGCGCACTCCTTCGGCGGAGACGGAGTCGTGACTCCCGACACCGTGCTGCTGGACCTGTCCGTGCTCGCTGATTTCTTCGGCGACTCGGTGCGCGAGTACGAGTCGTGTACCCCTGAGCTCCCGCCTCGCTGCTGGGCCATCCTGCTCGGGCGCTTCGCCGAGGACGCCATGTCCGTGGAGCGCGTCTGCTTCGCGCGCAACATCCGTGAGTCCGACGGCGCGGTGCTCGAGGAGTTCCAGTCCACCATCATCCCGCGCTTCGGCGCCTGTTACTCCAATGGCCGCCGCGGCTTCTGGTGCGAGCCCAAGGAGCTTCTGCGGATTACCCGGGAGGCCGAGGCCGAGGGGCTGGAGGTGCTCGGCTCCATCCACCTGCACCCGGATTGGCACCGCATCGGTCCTCCCCATGAGCGCGGCCTCCGCGTCAGCCAGGAGCCCACTCCCATGGACCGGCACCTCTTCTGTGGCTCCGGCTGGCCGCTCAACATGATCCTCTACCTGGAGCGGCGCGAGGGGCGGATCTATCAGTCGCTCGGGGCTTGGGCTCCGCCCTCCGAGTCTGGTGACGGCTGCCGTCCCCTGGCCCTCCGTCTCTCCGTCTCCGGGCGCTGAGCTTCCGCGAACGGTGCGAGAAGGTCCGCTCCTCCTTGGACGGGTCCCTGGTGAGCCCCGGGGCCCGGGCGTGCTTTAAACTGGGGCCGTGGCCGACTTCACCGAAGAGCAGATGGATTCCGCGCTCCACCTCGCCAGCCAGGAGCTGTCCTTCCCCTCGTACTACGAGGCCTGTGTCCGGCCTCTCTTGCGCAACCCCGAGGGGCACTGGCCCCGGTGCTGTGCTGGGGGTTGTGAGCCTTGTGCACAGACGTTGATCCGCGTGGCCCTGCGCACGCTGGAGATTCTGGGCACTCCTCGCGTTACTCCCATTCCGGAGTGGTGAGCGCGAGGGTGTTGTGAATTCCGTTGTGCACCCTCGGTAGACCCTCACCCCAGCCCTCTCCCAGAGGGAGAGGGGGCATACACGGAGCCAACCGGGTTGGGCTCGATACCCTCACCCCGGGGGGCTTGCCCCCCCTTTGAACGACGGGGGGCTCCTCTCCCGAGGGGAGAGGGGAGATTGCCGCTTTTGGTCAGGGCTTCAGAAGAGGCGCACTCCCAGGCCCAGGCGCACTCCGTAGCCCAGCCTCGTCTGCGTCACTCCTCGCAGCTCCTTGAACACTTCCACTCCCAGCTCGCCCACCGCGGACAGCGACAGGTCCTCGCCCAGGTAGATCTCCGCTCCTCCGCCCGCCATCGGCTTCACCCGCCACGTCCCCCCCGGGCTCAGCCCCAGCTCGTACGGCACCTCCACCAGCCCCACCGCCGTCACCGTCTCCGCCACCTTCCAGCTCGCCACCACCGCTGGGTTCACCTGCAGGAACCACCCCTCCAGGTTCTGCTCGTCGAAGTACCGGCTCCCCGAGTTCCCCGTCACCCCCAGCCCCAGCTCCGGCGCCACCGCCCACGCTCCGTTCGTCCATACCTGCCGCCTCGCCACTCCCTCCGCCGTCACCGCCAGCCGCAGATAGTCGAACCGGGCCCGCCCTCCCACCTCCCAGCC
>NZ_MPOI01000035.1:0-5341 GCF_001896145.1 Archangium sp. Cb G35 | reverse complement strand
CCCGGGCCATGCCGGCCGTCTTCTTCTCCGCCCGCCGCGCCGCCTCGCGCAGCAATTGGCCGACCTTGCGTTCCACGCCACGCATGCGGTTTTCGAATTCCTCGCGAGCCAGGGTGCCGTCGCGTACGCGGTGGTACCACTCGAAGAAACAATCGCGCTCGTGCATGAGCTTGCGGCCTATCCGCCCGCCTTCTCCTCCCCTGTCGATGAAGCCCTGGAAGTCGCGGGTGAGGTGTGCCCAGCACAGCTGCCGCAGCCCCGTGTCCACCCACTCGTAAGCGCTCCACCTGTCGGTGGTGAGGAAGCCCGCATAGTCCTCGCCGAGCAGCTGGCGGGCCACCTTGCCGCTGCGGTTTCTGGCGATGTGGAACACCACCACCAGCGCCGTGGCCACCACCCACAGCCAGGCGCGAGCGGCCCGGCCCCCCTCTCGTCCCTGCGCAAACCCTGTCTCGTCGGCACTGGCAACCCGCGAGTCCCGCACGTAGTCGAGGGCTTCGGCCGCCGCTGGCGCGAGTGCTTGCGACATCTCACCCTCCAGGTTGCTGACGCTGCCCACCGACAACTCCACTCCCAGCATGTCGGACAAGGCGTCCTTCACCAGCCGCTTGGACAGGCGGTACTTGCCCACCAGCAACGAGGCGAGCGCCGCGAGCCTGTCACCGAAGACTCGGCGCGCATGCGCGGGTAGCTCCCCGCGCGTCACCAGCCCGCAGTCAGGGCACTGCAATGCATGGCAGCGGTACTCGGTGACAATGGCCGACAGGGGCGGCACCTCCACCACCTGGTGCCGCCGCGGCGAGCTGTCCTGCCCATGCAGCCGTCGCTTGCAGCCTCGACACTCCCGGGGCACCAACTCCACCACGTGCCGCACGTTCTCGGGCGGCAGCAGCGCTCGCTCGTGCTTCTTGTGGCCGGGCTGTCCACCAGGACGCCGGCCCGTGCGCTTCTTGGGCTGGCGCGGGGCGCCGGGGGCGTCCGAGGAGGGCGGTTTCGAGGAGTTGCTCGAGTTGAGTCCCAGCCTCTCTCTCAACAGCCGATTCTCCTCCCGCAGCCGTCGATTCTCCTCCCTCAACCTCTCGTTCTCCCGCTCCAGCTGCGCGATACGCTCCAGCGCTGCTTCCAGCCTCTTCTCCAGCTGCGCTATCTGCACGTCTCGGGCATCCACCTGCACCATGCCCCGGCTACACCACGCCAGACGTCCTTTTGTCCAGCACCACTTCTGCGGTCATGCCGCCACCGTCTGCTCTTCAACCAGGCCAATGCGGTGAACGGTTACCAGTCACTTAGGGGGGCCTTGGCCTGCACTCAAGCGCGCTGGCGGTGCAGGTCATGGAAGGACGCTTCCTTGCTGGACAGCGCAGGTTCCGGCAAGGGCGCCACAGCCACGTTCGAACACCCGCTCGCTCAATCTCGCTGACAAGGCCACCCTCTCGCGCTCAGCAAGCCCTTGAGATTGCTCAGCTTCCCAGGGCGTCCCCAACGAAATCCAAACCCGTGGACAAGGGCCGTGCCGAATTCAACGAAAACAGCTGCACGGCCCACATTCGGCACAAGACCTACGGAGCCACCGGGCCGCGAATACGTCCACCGCCCGTATCGTAGGCGCCATCGGGAACATTCACTGTATGACCGTTGCGTTTGATGGCTGGACCCGCTGCACCGCCAACTGAGGCAAACACACAGCCATATGGGGCCTGGCCGGGTTGGCCATACCCTCCACCATCACCGCCCACAACCTCGTAAGACCCATATCCATCCCGATCCGCATCTTTACCTCCTTCGCCGAACACGGAGCTACCCGCGCGGCCAGGAGTACCCGTACGAACCTGATTGTCTTGAGCACAGAAAGCAAGTTCCTCTTCATGGCTCAGTTGGCTGGCCCCAGCCCCTCCGGCCCCCCCAACATAACCGGCCCCCCCACCACCACCTGCGTTGCTGTTACAGCCAGAGCCACCGCCGCCTCCACCACCTCCACCCCAGATATTGCCCTTGTTATAAATGGTGGTTGGTGCCGTCAGATTGATTGCCGTTCCGCCCGAAAGTCCATCGCGGCTACACGAGTGCTTGCCCGAGTACCCTCCACCTCCTCCGTTGCCACCCGAACCGCCCGCCCCCCCCGCCCCAACGATGTTGGAGTAGTTGTTGATTTTCACCGTGGAGCCGACAGCGAGCGCTCCCGTCGTGAGTGCTGGCTTGAGCGTGGAAGTAGCACCGACCGTGGCATTCACATCCACGGTAATGTTGGCTACTCCCGTGGGATTGCCTGCGGCCACGGCTAGGTCAAGATGAGGCGTGTCCCGGACCACGACCATGTTCTGTCTGGCAACGGAAAGGGGGATGCTCCCACTGAAAGGTTTGTAGCTGCTCATGTGGTACAGGATGGGAACCATCCCGAATTTCGACATAAAGTATTCTTCCACCTGGGTGGTGGAGCTGCCACCGCCCGCCCATGAGGTGAAGACGCGCCCACCAGTCGAGTAGGCAAGATTGTTGTTGTCCGTGTATGCCTGCTTATACGCGGCAGGCTCGGGTGGCACGATCTGAACCTTGCTGGAAGGCACCCCCAGTACCGTTGATTGAGAACTGTAATAGCCCGTCATGCGGACAACGCTAACATTTCTAGCATAAGGCCCTGTCAACGTCACATTGGAAGCCTTGAACGTCGCAATCCCAATCTGAATATTCGGCAGGTACTGATCCACCACCAGGGTGTAGGTTCCCCCCTCGTAATTACTGAAGAGGAAGATGGTGCCTGCGGTCGCGCTCACCGTGAACGGATTGCTGGCACTGACGCTAGTGGTAGCTCCACTAGGCAAGTACCGAAGCTCATAGTTACCCCCCAGGCTCGGCGCGGAAAACGTCAGCAGGCCCGAGGAGCCTGCGGGGACATAATTCCTGGACAAGTACGCAGTGTCGGGATCACCTACTTTGAAGAGACCCACCCCGTCATCCACGGAGTGGGCAGCCGGTGCGGCCCAGGCAACATTAATGGTGGCTCCTCCGGAGTAGGCACTGCTGTCCGTCGCGAGAAAATAGCTGTCCAACCGGCTTTCCACCTGAGAGGGTTGGGATGGTGCGCTGCTCTGCACACGGCCTTCTGAACCCCCTTCAGGGACGCACGCCATCATCCAACCCACGAGCCCCAGCACCACTCCGTTCAGACCTCTGCTGATTGTTTTTTCCATGGTCGATGTCTACGGGTATCGGGATGTCACTCAACGTACACGGTGAAGGTCGCATTGCAGCTTGAGTTACCTGCGCACCCTGCTCGGACTTGGTAGTAGCCCGCCATCGGAACTGTGTAACTCAACTCCGACGCGGTCCCACAACCAGCGGCATCATTGTTGATGGCTACCTCGGAGTAACCAGGGGTCGTGCTTGTCTGCTTGTACAGCCGCAGAACGGTGTCGCCGCTAGCCACGGATGCGCCATAGGAGCTGTTGGAGCATGTACTGACGCGAATGACCTCTCCCCCATTGAAGAAGTATTGCTTGTTGTATGTGTTTTGAGCGGCGTTGTTCGTGTTGATCGCGCTGTAGGTGATCTGGCCCTTGCGTTTGGACATACTCACAGTCCCGCTGCAGGACTGCGAAGAAGCGCATCCGGCCCAGATGGTGTATGTCCCGGCGGCCGGCGCGGTGTAGGAGATTCGCGAGAACGAACTGCAACCACTTCCCGGTGAATACACCCCCCAGGAAGTGACCTCCGTTCCCGAAGCATTCTTGAGACGGATGACATTGTTTCCCGTGGCGTCCGAAATGGCATCACTTAGACCACAGGTACCAATCATCACGGTTTCGTTAAAACCCAGCTCAAGCGGCCAAGTGGCGGAATTGGTGTTGGTTGCAGTGCTCGTACTGCTGGCTGAATAATCGAACATCGACAGCAGTTGCTTGGTTACACCCAGGTCATGCTCTTCGTCAGAAAACTCCGAGCCACATGCCAATACGAGCGTTGCCATCACAGCGGGCCTCCAAAGCTGGCGGTGCATGCCATTCTTCACGAAAAACTCCTCATCGCCTTCACGGGGAACGAGCCTGTTTCCAAGTGCGCATGAACGCTTTTTTCCAACGGATGACGGACCTGCTGTCTCGGACCTCTTCTCACAAGTGCCGTCCTGGGCAATCTGGTGACCACTCCAGGAGAGGGCAGCAGGTGTGGCGTGCAGGCGATATGCCAATGCAGGCCAGACGTCCGTCTCAGAGGAGCACGGCACCCGGGGCGACAGCGAGGACTGGACGATTCTAACCAAATGACGCATCGCGATCGGACGAAACCGTCCCCCGATACGTGGGGCGATGCGAGGCGGGCACAAGAAGAAGCTGATAGAGCGCGACACCCCAACTCGTGTCCTCGACGCTGGCTCCCAAGAGGACCAACATGCACGCGCACTTGGAACTCGTCCTGTGCGCTCCTTAAGGCGGCTGGCGTAAATTACTTGCTCAACTTTCCGCGTGGACTGAGTTCGTAATTCCACTTGCCATGAAACTTGGACTTCTTCAGTGCCAGCCGCTTGAGGTCTGCGTTGGAGATCTTTTCTCCTGTTGGATAGCCCTTGTGGTCGAGCCCTGCCCTCACACGAAGTCCCATGGCTGTGTGCGTGCTGCCGATGAGATTTACAATGGTAGCGTAGCTTGCAAGGGGGCGACCTCGCCAGTTTGGGGTGATATGGCAGAAAAGGCGATGCTCTATCTTGTTCCACTTGCTGGTCCCTGGCGGCAAGTGGCAGACACAAACCCGCAGGCCCGTCTCATCCGCGAACTGCTGCAGTTCGACCTTCCATGCACGGGTCCGGTAGCCGTTGCTGCCGCCCGCATCGGCGGTGATGAGCAACTCGGTGGCATGCGGATATGAGTGCTGTCCCATCGTCCTCCACCATTGACGAATCGACGCTACCGCAAAGGCGGGTGTGTCGTGGTCTTTGCCAACGCTCACCCACGCTTCGTTTCGCGCCATGTCGTACACACCATACGGAATCGCCTTGCCAACGGCGTCGTCCGGGAAGTCGTGCACCTGTACCTTTTCTGGTGTCCCCTGCGGCTGCCACTCCTGGCCCGCGTTCTTGAAGTCGCCGACCAACTCCTTCTTCTTGGTATCCACGTAAATGCTCGCCGAGCCCCGTGGTCGAGGAGCTTGACGACGAGCGCGGGGCATGAGGGAGCGCTCACCGCGGTGCGACAGCCAGCGCGGCGCCCGGTCAGCTCAAGACAGGTGGGAATGAGTGCCGTGGCGAGTCAGCCCGCAGCGGACTGCGCGAGCTGGTTGGGCAGGGGAATCGCTTCCCCGCGCAGGGCCGCCAGCGCGGCCTCTCGCAGGTAGCGCTTGGGGTCCACCCCGC